>NZ_JALXOZ010000012.1 GCF_025147465.1 Dermabacter sp. p3-SID358 | reverse complement strand
CGGTGCTCACGCCGAAGCGCGAGCGACGAGTCAAAATCGATCAGCCATGGAACTTATCGAAAGCGTCCTTGCCCTGCTGGGCACCGCCGTCGATCTTGTCGCCGAGCTGGTCGGGAGCGACGTCCTTGGCCTTGTCGCTGGCCTGGTCGATCGCGCCGTCAACCTTCGAGTCGTGCTCCTTGGCGAAATCCTTGACCTTGTCTTCGTTCTGTTCGAACGCGCCCTTGGCCTTGTTCAGTGCATCATCGAATCCCATGTCAAGTCCTTTCCTAGAGTCTCAACTGTGTGAGCCTCCCGAGTGGAAGCTACGACGAAAACGCTAGGGAAGAAACCTGGAGGGATCGTGAACGTGGGGATGCACGAGAGCGCAAGGGTAAAAATGCGGTAAGGAGTGGCGCGCCACATGCCCGCCTCAGCGGCTTGGGGCGTCGGCTCGGATACCGTGGGAAGGTGAGTTGGTTTGGACGTTCAAAACGCGCGAAGTCTCAAGGCAGTAAAAAGGCCGAGTCTGACGCGCTGACCGCCCGCGCGCGCAAAGAGAACGAGTGGGTTGGAAAGTCCGCGCGCCCCGAGATTAATGAGGACGCGGAGAGCAGTGAAAACACGAGTGATGAAAGCGGCTCAAGCGCCGTCGACGAGCCCACGATCGAGATTCGCGACCCGCAAACCTCGAGGGAAGCGTCGCATGACTACGCAGAAAGTAGCGTCGATGACACGGGTGCGCACGTTTTCACCCCGGCTGATTTCGAGAGTGACCCGGACGAAACGGACCTTCAGGGTGCCCTGTCGCGTGTGCTTGTGACGGAAGCGAGCCGGGAAGAGCGAATCGAAGAGTCGCTCGCGACCTGGCGCACGGCTCTCGCTTCACTCGCAGGCGACCACGATTTCCTTACCGACATGCGCTCCGGCGTGTTTCTCGATCTCACGAATTCGCATCCTCAGGGGCTCGCTCATCTCTTCGCGAGCCGCGGCTCCACGAGACTGTCGTCCCTCGTGCGTGAAGAGGCGTCTCTCGAACGCGCCCGCGAAGTGGCTTTTGAGATTCGCGAAAGCGCCCTCGATCACGCTGAGAACCGCGGGCTCACAACGTGCCACCTCGCGATTGGCGAGGCTACGTGGACCGATCTTTCAGGGGAGCAGGTGCACGCCCCGCTCTTGCTGCGCCCCCTCAACCTTCACGTGCGCGGCGGCGCGCGCGAAGACATCGATATCGATCTCGACGCCGCGGTTGACCTCAACCCGGTCGTTCTTCGAGCCCTTCGCGACGAGGGCGTGCTGATCGATGCGCGTGCACTTCTTGAACTGACCGACTCCCATCATGGCTTCGATCCGCAGCCCGTGCTCGATGCGTTCCGCTCCCTGGGTGAGCCGTTGCCCGGCTTCCGTGTCTCCCACGCGCTAGTCGTGGGCAACCTCGTGGACGCATCGGGCCCCATGCTCGAAGACTTCGATGTGCCCGCGACTGATCTCGCGGATCTGCCGCTTGTTGGAGCGCTCGCAGGTGATAAGGAATCGCAAGAAGAACTCGTGGCGGAAACTTTCACATCGCACGAGGTGCCCGTGTCGGTCGCAAGCGCCGACTCCGACGCGCGTCTCATTGCTGAGAATCTTCAGAACCGTCCCGCGCTCGTTGTTCACGGTGCCCCAGGCCGTCCCCTTGCGCGCACGGTCGTGGCGTTTGCGGCCGAGCAGATTGCGGCCGGCAAACGGGTCCTTCTCGTATCGCAAAGCGCGATCCGCCTCGCAGAGCTTCAGGGGGAGGTCCACGAGGCAGGCCTCGAAGACATCCTTCTCAGCCTCGTCCCCGATCCCCATCTGCAGCGTGAAGCGAGCCGCTCGATGCTGCTTTCGCTTGCGAAAGCGAGCTCGTTCGTTCCGCCCGTAAGCCTTGGCGAACCCGATGGCCTCGCTAAGGCGCGCGAAGTGCTTACAGGGCATGTCGAAGCGATGCACCGCGTTCAAGAACCGTGGGGCGTGAGCGCCCACGAAGCGATCAACGAGCTCGCCGACTTAGCGCGTCGCCGCCCGGCGCCACGAACCGGAGTGCGCCTCACATCAAATGTTGCTCAAGCGATCTTGATGGACCGCGCCCGCTATGAGCAGCTCATGCGGGAGGCCGTCGAATCCGGCGCCCTCACGATGGTGCCCGAGGACACTCCGTGGTACGGGGCGTCGATCACGAGCGATCAGCAGGCAAAGCGAGCGCTGGAACTCGTCACGGAGCTTGATGAGGTGTCGCTTCCGCAGCTCATGGAGCACGCTTCGGCGCTCGGTGCACCGTGCAACCTCGAAAACGCGCGGAGCTTTGCGGAGCTTCGTCACTCGGTGCGCGTGCTTGACGCGATGCGTTCCCTTTTCCGTCACGTGCGCCCCGAGCTTTTCAACGAGAAGATCGACATGCTTCTCGCTGCCGTTTCAGATAAGGCCTACCGTGAAGAACACGGCGTCACCATGGGCTTTGGCGAGCGTCGCCGCTGGAAGAAGCTCGCAAAATCGATGCTGCAACCGTCGGAAAACACGGAGAATCTTCGCGCTCACCTCCTCGCCGCGCAAGATATCCACCGCCAGTGGGATGCGATCGCAACCGATTCGGGTCTTACACCCGTGGTGCCGAAGTCTCTCGGGGAGGTCGAGGCTCTCGTTGGCAGCACGCAGAAGAGCCTCGATGAGTTGCAGGTTCTTCTCGCGGGCACCGAAAAGGGCACTGACTTCGACAATACGGAGCTTGCCGCGCTTCACGAACGCATGAAAGAGCTGCACGCGCGAAGCGAAGTGCTCGATGTGCTTCCGCGTCGCACAAAGGTGATGCGCGAACTTGAGTTCGAAGGTTTCGGAGCGCTCCTTCAGGACATTCGCGGGCCGGAAATGACCGCCGAGCTCGCCGTAGCTGAACTGAACCTTGCGTGGTGGGTGAGCGTGCTCGAGTTCATCGCCCGTGCCGAACCAACCCTCTCGCAATACGACGGCACGAAGCTTTCGCAAGTAGCGGAGCGTTACCGTCGGCTCGACGAGCAACACCTCAAGGCCGGCCGTTTTCGCGTGCGCAAGCGCGTAGATGAGCTGCTCGTGGAGACCATGAAGCGTTTCCCTGAGACGTCACGCAGCGCGATCATCGAACTCAACACACCCGGCACGATGAGCGTGCGCGATACCGCAGCCAAGTACCAGGACATCATGTTCCGTGCACGGCCACTGTGGCTGGCCTCGCCGTTTATGGTGCCGCAAATGATCCCCTCCGGTCGTCACTTCGATCTCGTGATCCTCGCAGACGCAGCGCGCCTGCCCACGGCCGCCGCAATTCCCGCGCTTTCGCGTGCGAGCCAAGCCGTGATCGTGGGTGACCCTTTCGACTTCGTCGACGGCGACGATGTGCGCGCCCACCACTCCGGTATGGCACGCCTCCTGGATGAGGCAAGCGAGGTGGCTCCCGTTTTGCGTCTCGTGCGCGACACGCATCCAGCGACGGGCGGAGTGCGACGCTTCGTGGAGAATCGCGCTAGGGCCCTCGATACCGGGTGGGGTGCGCTTCTCGCGCCGCCGAGCCCGGAGCATATTGACGAAGATTCCTTCATTTACGTCCCCGATGGTCGCGGTCCGGTGAGCCACGGCGCCGAGTTCGTCGAATCGACCGAAGCTGAGCTGCGTCGCGTGACCGACCTCGTGATCTACCACGCGCGGCATAACCCCGAGCGTTCGCTCGCGGTCATGACCTTCACGCCCACGCATGCGAAGGCCGTCCGAGACTCGATCATGCGATCCGTGAGCCGTCTTCCCGATCTCCACGATTTCTTCAATCCCGAGCGCGAAGAATTCTTTACGGTCGTGCCCGCGCAAGCGGCTGCATCTGTTGTTCGGGACGACGTGATCGTTTCGATCGGCTTCGGCCTCACGCCTCACGATCGTCTGCTGCATCGGTTCGGCCCGCTCTCGACCAGCGCTGGCCGACGCGCCCTCCTCACGCTTCTTACTCGCGCGCGCTTCCACACGAGTGTGGTGAGTGCCGTGCGAAGTAGTGATCTCGAGGTCGATAGGCTCCGCACCGACGGCGCTCGCGACCTGCGGCTTTTGCTCGAGTTCCTCGAGGCGGGCTTCTCGCAAGATGTGCTGGACAACGCCAGCATTGCTGAGAATAAGGAACCGTCGGAACCCTACGAGGTTCGGGGAGATTCCGACGCCTCCCTCGCCGAAGACGATGCCCCAGAAGAAACCGAGGCGGGCGAAGAACGAGAAGGCACAGATGCGCCACCCGAAAGCCAGCCCGAAGAGGATGCCGCGCCCGAGGCCGAGCTCGAGTCCAGCTCGCCCGAGCTACCCGAGATCCCCGACAGCTCAGAAGCGCTCGTCGCCGATCTCGCCGACCGCCTGTGGCGCGCCGGCTACACTGTTGAGCTCGACTATGGACTCTCGAGTGAGCGCGTTGAGCTTGCGATCGCTCACCCGGAGCTTCCGGGGCGCTACCTCGTCGCCGTTGCAACCGACGGCCCGCGCTACCGCGAAATCGCTGACCAGCGTGAACGTGACCGCTTGGGTGCTGAGCGACTTGAGGCTGCCGGCTGGACAGTTGAACGAGTGTGGTCGTGGGCCCTGTTCATTGATCCGGAAGGCGAGGCCGAACGCGTCATCAAGAGCGTCGAGCGCGCCTACCACGATTACCTCGAACAGCAGGACCTCAAGATCGGGCGCGGCACCGCACGCCATCGCCTCCCGAAGCCGAAGATTCCCGCGGGCCACCCGCTGAGCTTTTACGGCCCCGACGACTTCGATCAAGTCGTCGCCTACATTTGCTCGGATGGCCAGGCGCGTCTTTCGGAACAGCTCGCTTCCGAGGTGCGCGAGTTCCTCGCGTTCACCGAGCGCAGCGTGCTTCTCGACGTCTCGGTCTCGGCAGCGATCCGCCGCTACCTCGAGAAGCAGAGCGAAGGCGAGGCGCGGTGAACAAGGAGAAGCCTGTCCGGCGCCCCGTCGTCTCCTCCCTCACGGGTAAACCGATCGAGGTCGCCCCGCCGAAAGAGCGCGTGATTCCCACGCGAGCGAAGGCTGACAGAGGCGATGATTCCAACGACGAACGCCTCATGCGGGATGTCCCGCCGCACTGGGGCCGCTAACGAAAGAGCAAGGAGCGCGCGATGGCAAACCTCACTGACCTCACCGTGACCGTGATCGGCGCCGGCAACATGGGCGGCGCCGTGGCGCGCGCGATCCGCAAGGCAGGCGTGAGCGAACGCCGGCTTGTTCTTTTCAACTCGAGCGAGGAGTCCACGTCAAGGGCAGCGCGGGAGATCGGCGCGGCGAGCGCGTTCGAACTCTTCGGGTCCGACGCCACCCTCGCCACCGCAGTGGCCGAATCTCACGTGATTGTGCTCGGCTTCAAGCCCTACCACCTCGAAGCTATGGCCCCGAAAATTGCACCCCACGTGCAGGAAGGGACGCTCATCGTTTCGCTTCTCGCGGGCGCAAGCCTCGACACGCTGAGCGACGCTTTTGACGGCCATAAGGCGCTCGTGCGCGCAATGCCAAACACGCCCATCGCCGTCGGCCAAGGGGTGGTGGGCCTCATGCCCGGCGAGCACGCGAGCGAGAGCGAACGGGAGCTCGCCCGCGCGCTCTTCGAGAAATCCGCGACCGTCGTCGAGATCCCCGAACACCAGGTTCACGGAGTTATCGGCGCGGCGGGGAGTGCGAGCGCGTACTTTTTCCTCATCGCCGAAGCCATGATCGACGAAGCCGTCGCTGAGGGTTTCACGCGCGCCGTCGCCACAGACCTCGTCGTGGGAACGATGCTTGGAAGCGCGACTCTGCTGCACGAGACGGGGGAGGCGCCCACGAGCGCTCGCTACGCCGTGACCTCGCCCGGAGGCGCGACCGCACAGGCTATCGCCGCGCTTGAAGAAGGTGGGATCCGCGCGCTTATGGCGCGAGGTATGAGGGCAGCTGCGGACACGTCACGAAAGATGGAAGAGCGCTAGGGACGAAGCAAGCGTCGGACCCCCCGATCCCGAGAGCTCACGCTACGGGCGGTTGGAGAATCGCTCGATCAGCTCGGTGTGACCCGAGACGATGAGAGTGTCGTGCGAGGAGACGACCGTGTCCGGCTCCGCGTAGGTGAAGTCGCGCCCGGGGGACTTCACGCCGACCACCGTCACGCCATACTTCGTGCGGATGTCGGATTCACCGAGGGAAAAGCCCTGGATTTCGCGCGGCGGGTGCATCTTGACGATCGCCCAGCCGTCGTCGAACTCGATGTAGTCGAGGAGACGACCGTTGACGAGGTGGGCGACCCTCTGGCCAGCGTCCTTTTCGGGGAATACGACGTGGTGCGCGCCGATGCGCTCAAGAATCTTGCCGTGCGCGACGGAAATTGCCTTCGCCCAAATGACCGGGCCCGCGAGGTCCACGAGGTTCGCGGTAATAAGCACGCTCGCCTCAATCGAGGTGCCCACGCCAACGACGGCAACATCGAAGCTAGAGGCGCCGACCTGGTTCAGTGCCTCGATATTCGTGGCATCCGCTTCAACAACGTGGGTGAGTTTTCCCGAATAGTCTTGGACGAGATCGGCACGTTTATCGATCGCGAGAACGTTTGTGCCGAGAGACTCGAGATTGAGGGCCATCGACGCCCCGAAACGGCCGAGGCCGACGATGAGGACGCTGCGGCCAAAGGAGCGGGAGTTTGCCATGTGCTCCAGCCTAGCGGACTCAGCCGACGACGGGCCGCTCTTCGGGCAGGTGGATCACCCTGCGGCGACTGCGAAGGGCGAGTGCAGCACCGAGCGTCATAGGGCCGATGCGACCCACGTACATGCACACGATGATGGCGTATTTGGCGGCGTTGCTGAGGTCGCTCGTGATGCCGGTTGAGAGGCCCACGGTGCCGTACGCACTCAGGACCTCGAACAGCACCTGGTCGAGCGGATAATCGGTAAGGCGGAGCATGACCCAGGTCGCGATCGCGACGAACAGCACGCTGATCACGAGAACGGCGATGGCCTGGCGAATCGTGTCGTAGGGAATGCTACGGCCGAAGATTTCGATGTCGCGGTCTCCTCGCGCTTCCGCAACGATGGATAGGACGAGAAGCGCGAACGTTGTGACCTTGATGCCGCCGCCCGTTGAGCCCGAGCCGCCGCCGATAAACATGAGCACGTCCATGATGAGCCACGTGTCGGTATTCATCGCCCCAATATCAAGGGTCGAAAAGCCGCCCGAGCGGGTCATGACGCTCGCAAAAGTTGACGAGAGCAGCTTCGTGCCGAAGGTGTGCTCGCCGAGCGTTGCGGGGTTGCCCCATTCGGAAAGGAGAATCCCGATCGAGCCCGCGACGAAGAGGATGCTCGAGGTCCAAATGGTGAGCTTTGCGTGGAGGCTCCAGTTTTCGGGCGCGCGCCAGTTCCTCACGAGCACGAGGATCACGGGGAAGCCGAGCGCACCTACGAACACGGAGGTTGCGATAGGGATGGAGAACCACGGATCGCCGAGATAACGCTCGATGCCGCCCACCTCGGGAATGAATCCCGCGTTATTGAACGCCGAAATTGCGTAGAACACTGAATTGAAAAGGGCATATTTGAGGCTTGCTTCGTGCCGCATGAGGAACGGCACGAGAGCGATGAAAGTCGCGACCTCGAAGCCGGTCGAAGTAAGCACGATCGTGCGAAGAACGCCGCCGACCTCGCTGAGCTTCGCGGCCTTAGTTTCGCGAGCGGTAACGATGCGCTGGGCGAGACCCATGTGCCGCATCACGCTTAGGCCAAGGAGGGAGGCAAGCGTGAGAACGCCGAGGCCGCCGACCTTGATCGCGACCATGAGCACGATGAGACCGAAAGCCGACCAGTGGGTTTGCGTAGGAACGGTGACGAGCCCCGTGACACACATGGCACTTACCGCGGTGAAAAGTGCATCGACGAAGCGGGTGCGTTGGCCTGACACGCTCGAGATCGGTAGTTCGAGGATAAGCGTAAACAGCAGAATCATTGACGTGAACACGAACAATGCGAGGCGCGCAGGGGAGGTGCGGGCTGCTTCGCGCACGAGACCAGAAATGAAGGAGGTGATGGCGTTCAGGCGGCGCCGCGGCTTTTGGCGGGGGACGATGGGCGCTCCCACGGAGCCTCCTTTCGGCGCGAGAAGTGGGGCCGCGTTCACTCTAGTCCCCCGTTGGCGCATCGGGGTATTTCTGCGAGGTCCGGGGGCGGAATAGAGGTCCGACGGTTGCCGCACCGCGGTTGAGATCCCGTTCGGTAGGCTTATGCCATGGATGCACGTGCGGATTCTTCCCTCCTCGCGCCGCTCACACGGCACGCGCGCGAGGCGAGCCTGCCTTTCGACATCGCAGGCGCGGCTGAGGCCCGGGAGAAAGCTGGGCATATCGCTCAGCAGGTTGAAGATCACCTCGCGCCCAGGCTTGCCTCGCTCGAGGCGCCACTGCTTGCAGTCGTGGGCGGTTCAACTGGTTCGGGAAAATCAACCCTCGTGAATGCGCTCGTAGGGGAGAGCATTTCGCGTGCCGGAGCGCTGCGGCCCACGACTCGCCAGCCCGTGCTCGTGCATCACCCGGCCGACACCACGTGGTTTGAAGGCGAGAGGATTCTGCCGTCGCTTCCGCGGGTGCACATGAGCGCATCGAGCCCAGAGGCGCGCGAGCGTGGAACGGGTATTGGTACGGCGCTTCACCTTGTCGAGAGTGAGCGAGTGCCCCAAGGGATTGCTCTTTTGGATGCGCCCGATATCGATTCCGTGAGTCGCGAAAACCGCGAGCTTGCCGGACAGCTGCTTCGTGCCGCCGACCTGTGGATCTTTGTGACAACCGCACACCGGTACGCGGACGCGGTTCCGTGGCTCGCGCTCGCTCAGGCAGCGGAGCGTGAAGTTACGGTCATTGTGGTGATGAACCGCATCCCGCACAAGGACGGCGTAGTGGAGGATCTCACCTCGCATTTGAGTGCGATGCTCGCCGAGAGAGGTGTGGTGACAGAGCGGTTGCTTGCGATCCACGAGCAAGAACTCGGCGACACAGAGCTTCTCGACACGGATGAGGTGCGCGAACTTTCGGCGTGGCTCGGGGCGCTCGCGCGGGACAAGGAGGCGCGTTCGGCGATTGCACGGCGCACGCTTCGCGGTGCGCTCGTTGCGACAGCACAATCGCTCGATGAACTTGCCGATGCAATCGGCACGCAGGAAGAAGAGCGGGATCGGCTCGCGGCTCTCGCGCGCGCGGAGTTCGATCAGGCAAAAGATTCGATCTCCAGCCTCACGCGTGACGGAGCGCTTTTGCGCGGAGAGGTGCTTGCACGCTGGCAGGATGTCGTGGGCACTGGGGAGTTCTTCAAAGGTGTGCAGGGGTGGATCTCCCGCACGAGAGATCGCCTCACGGCCGCGATCACAGGGCGCACGCGGCCTGTCGACGCGGCGGAAAACGCGATCGAGACAGGCCTTGTCACCGTCGTCATCGACCAGGTTGCTCACGCGCGCTCGCGCACGGTGCGCGCCTGGAATTCGCACGCTGCGGGAACGTCCCTTTTGCAGTCGAGTCCAGGCCTCGCGGTCACACTCATGCAGGTACCGGACGACTTCCGCCGCACGGTCGAGGATCAAGTGCGGGCCTGGCAAAAAGACGTTCTCGAACTCGTCCAGACCGAAGGCTCGGATCGCCGTACGCAGGCGCGCGTGCTGTCGCTCGGGGTCAATGTCGTCGGTATTGCTCTCATGGTCGTCGTCTTTGCGTCGACAGCGTTTATGCCTACGGGCTTGGAGGTCGGCGCGGGAACGGCAACGGCACTCGTGGGGCAAAAGCTTCTCGAATCGATCTTTGGCGACGAGGCCGTGAGGAGGCTCGCGAAGAAGGCCCGTGCGATGCTCGATTCACGCATTGGAAATGTCGTGGATGCGCAAGCGACGGCGTTCGCGAAAGCGCTTGCAGCACAACCCATCACGACTCCTTCGAGCGCTATCCGAGCCGATGCCGATTCTGTGCGCGCGCTCATCGAGAGCCTTGGCGGCGCTTCCGCTCCTCGCGCGCGAGGTGATCGGGAATGAGCGCGAGATCCGTTTCGAAAGCGCGCGGTCGGCTTGATGCGGCCGTCGAAGCCCTGACAAGCGCGATTGCTGAGGCTGAACTTCTCCTCTCGAATACTGCGCTCGAGAGCGCGCGGGCTGCGCGTGCCCGGCTCACGGAGCGCCTCGAACATTCGAGCGAACACACTGTGATCGGCCTGTTTGGATCGACGGGCTCGGGGAAGTCCTCGCTTGTGAACGCCATCGTCGGCGAAGAAATCGCGCGCGTCGCGCACAGGCGCCCCACGACCTCGACCGCGCTCGCTGTGCTCCCGGAGGTCGCGGATGAGTACGGAGGAAGCTCCGCCGCCTCGCTCCTCGATTGGCTCGAGATTCGCGAGAGGCACACGGTGGGGCGCGGCTCGCTCCCGCAAGGGGCGATCCTCGTGGACCTGCCCGATTTCGATTCCGTTGAAAGCGCGAACCGCGAGATTGCTGAGCGCCTTGCGGGGACGGTCGACGTGCTCGTGTGGGTCACCGACCCCGAAAAATACGCGGATGCCGTTTTACACACCGAGTTCATCAGCCGCTTCGCGCGCCACGACGCGGTGACGATCGTGGTCGTAAATCAGGCCGACCGCCTCTCGAAAGCAGATGGTGTGGCCGTGCGCTCCTCGATGAAGGCTCTGCTTGATGATGACGGCCTCGCCAAAGCCCAGGTGTTGCTTGTCAGCGCGGTCGACGGCACCGGACTTCCGAACTTACGTGAGGAGATCGCCTCGGTCGTTGAATCGAAGCGCGCGGTTCTCGAACGCCTCCTCGCGGACGCCCGTGCCGAGGGAGAAATGATTGCGGAGGCGGTGGGTGTGACCGTCACGCGTAAGTCCGTCGAGATCCCTTCGCTCCCTCGCGAAGTTCCCACTTTCGAGGTTGACCGGCTTGAGGAAGCATGTGCGGGCGCCGCCCAGGTCGAGAAGATTTCCGAGGCGGTGGCGAAGAGCTACCGAACCCGCGCGGGCCGCCACACCGGATGGCCGGCGCTTCGCTGGATAGGGTCGTTCAAGGTTGACCCGCTCGAAAGGATGCGCATCGGGCGCGCAAGCAACAGGCACCGCAAAGGCGACTCGGATGAGGAGTTCGTTTCGCGATCCTCGCTCTCCATCGATGCGCCCGGCGCTCGCGCGCGCATGAATCGCGCGGTCGACGAATTCGCGTTGTCGATCGCGGGCGACGCGCCTCACCCGTGGCCGGGCCGTCTCACGGACGCCCTCGATAAGGAAAAAGAGACGCTGCCCGATGAAGTCGATTACGCCCTCACCCACACGAACTTTCGCGGATCCGAGAAGTCCTGGACATGGCTTCCGCTCAATATCGTGCAGTGGCTCGCTTTTCTCACGGCCATCGCTGGGCTCGTGTGGCTGCTGGCGCTCGCAGGCTTCGATTTCCTTCAGGTGCCGAAGCCGCCGATGCCGATGCTCGAGGGTTTATGGGTGCCCGTGCCTGTGCCCACGGCGATGATCATCGCGGGGCTCGGCCTTGGAATTCTGCTCGGAATTTTCGCGGCGTTTCTCAATTCGATCGTTGCAGGCTCACGCAAGCGTCGAATCCGCAGGGCCTTGCGTTCTTCGCTTCGCGAGGCGGCTGAACGAACCGTCGTCGCCGGTGCCCAGAATGAGCTCGACCGGGCGTCGCGCCTTGAAAGTGCCCTTGCTGAGCTCATCGCGTCAACCTAGGCAAGATCCAAGGATCGTTGCTCAATTCGCGCGCGTGAAGCCCCTCACGCTTCGCGGATGACCTTTGAGCGCATTGGGCTGCGGCGCTAAAATGGTGCATTGTCTGTGTTTGTGGCCGCTGCCCCGCGAGGGTGGCCGCCCCGGCTGCGCTCGGCGCGTGCCGGCCACCGACACCTGGGCGGTGCCGCCGCCACCACGCACTGTAAGAAAAGAGGCAATCATGGGTTCCGTGATCAAGAAGCGTCGCAAGCGCATGTCGAAGAAGAAGCACCGCAAGCTTCTCCGCAAGACCCGCCACCAGCGCCGTAACAAGAAGTAAGTCGCTGCGGGCTGGCCCGCACGCGTCAAAGAACTGCCGTTCTCCTTCTCGGAGGGCGGCGGTTTTTTGTGGCCGCGCTTCTCCCTTCCTTAACTGGCTGTCTTTCCCCGGTAACAGCCTTGCTTACCTCAGATAGCCGCCTTGCTTTCCACCTCAGGTAGCCGCCTTTCTTCCTGTCCCTGGCACCTGCCTTGCTTCCTCCTCGGCAGCAGCAAAGTGGTGAAAAACCGCTATCTGGCGTTCAAATGCGTGCCTCTAACGCTGTTTTTCACCACCTTCGTATGTAAAGGAAGAGTGGTGCGGGCGAATATCGGAGTTATGGCGGGGGAAGCTGAGAAGCTGGGGTGGGCTGTTGATGAAAGCCGTAGGGCCGGATTCTGCCGGGGGGAAAGCTGGGAGGCTGGGGGCGGCCTGCCGGTAAAAACTGTTGGGGCAGGGTTTTGGGAGGAGAAGCTGGAAGGTTGAGGGCGGCCCACCGGTGAAAGGTACTGGAGCAGGCTGTCGAGAGCAGGCGAGTGCTGTAGTGGGCGCGCAAATTCAGCCGCGGCGCAAGATCCTCGCCGCCGCACCAATGATGGGATGCGGGCGCCTCAGTCCCCGCGTGAGCGCCGCTTGTAGCTTCTTCTCCTCAACGCGGTACACGGCAACGACTTCGCCGTCGACGGCAACAACGGGGATCTCGATAGACCAGCGCCGTGCGAGTGCATCGTCGTCTTCGATGTTGACCCGTTCGACCCGTTCGCCTGCTTCCGCCGCGACGCGCTCCACGATGAGCGCTGCCTCTTCGCACAAATGGCAGCCAGGACGTTCGAGCAGCACAATGCGGGCTCCCGAAGATGATGAAAGACCGGGGTCATGAGCGTTGTCGTTCATGACCCCAGCCTAGAAGATTGCCGCTCAGGCTGCGGTGGGCGCGGTGAACTCGGCGTCGATCATGATCTTCACTTTGTCGCCTACGAGTACGCCGCCGGCTTCGAGCGCGGCGTTCCACGTGAGCCCGAACTCCTTGCGGGAAATCTCGGTCGTGCCCGAGAAACCTGCGCGATAGGTGCCGAACGGGTCGGTTGCAGCGCCTTCAAACTCCACGTCAAGTTCAACACTCTTCGTGACGTCCTTGATGGTGAGGTCGCCCTTGAGGGTTTCGCCATCGAACGAGGTCGACGTGAACACCATGGCCGTGAACTGCTCGGCGTCGAAGAAGTCGGCGCTCTTGAGGTGCTGGTCGCGGTCGTTGTTGCCGGTCGTGAGCGAATCGATCTGGATCTCGGCGCTGATGCGGGTGTCTTCGAGTGTCTCGCCAACGATCATCTGGCCGGCGACCTCCTCGAACTGGCCGCGGGTCTTCGAAATACCTGCGTGGCGCACGGTGAATGCGGCGGCGGTGTGGGAAGCGTCGAGGGTCCACGTGCCTTGTGTGAGCCCTTCGGGAAGTGCGGTCATGGGTTTCTCCTTCGAGTGGTAGAGGTGGCGGTCCGACGGTTGCCGCCCGGAAGTTGAAAACTAAACTATTCGAATCGGTCGGTCATGTCAAGCTCAAAGCCCCACCAGTCCGTCATCACACGGGGTGAGGTTGGGGACACCCTTTCGTGCGTCAAGGCCCCCACACGCGCATAATAGGAGGCGATTTCATGCATTTTCCGAGAGTGCCGGGTGAAAGGAGCCGAGGGTGGCGAGCGAGAACAGCAGGCAGGAGGTTCCTTGGCTCGACCTCGAGGAACAAAAAGCGTGGCGCACCTATCTCTTCACGACCACCCGCCTCAAGGAACGCCTCTCCCAGACCCTCGAGCAGGATCCGAACATCGACCTCTCGCTCGCCGAATATGAAATCCTCGTGCGCCTCAGCGAAAGTGAAAGTGGAAGCGCGCGCATGTCGGAGCTTGCGCAGCAGGTCGTGCACTCGCGCTCGCGGCTCACACACACGGTTGCGCGCATGGAAAAGCGCGGTTTGGTCGCGCGTGAGCGTTCGGTTTCCGACGGTCGCGGGCGCGTCGCCGTTCTCACCGCCGCGGGTCGTGAGCTTCTTGAGGAAGCGGCGCCGAACCATGTCGTGAGCGTGCGCGAATTCCTCCTGGACCGGCTCGGCAGGGAGGATTTCCTGGCCCTCGCTCGCATCCTCGATAAGCTCGTGAGTGAACAGGATCGCGAGTGCATCGAGTTTGCCACCGGCGAGTGACGCGAGCCGATAGGCTGGAGCGCCAAGGCTTCGATACCACTCTTCCCACCACCGAGAGGGCTTATGACTGAGACGATCGTTCACCTGGTGCGGCACGGCGAGGTGCACAACCCGGGAAAGATCCTCTACGGGCGCTTGCCCGGATATCGGCTTTCTGAACGCGGCGAGCAGATGGCGCGCCTCACGGGTGATGCTCTCGCGGGCCGTGACATCGTCAAAGTTGCCGCCTCCCCGCTTCTTCGCGCACAGCAAACGGCGAAGCCCATCGCCGAACCCCACGGGCTCGTGGTCGAGACGGATGAGCGTCTCACGGAGGCCCTCAACCACTTCGAAGGTCATCGAATCGGTCACGGCGAAGCGAGTTTCACAAATCCGAAGAACTGGAAGTATTTCGTGAACCCGTTCCGCCCGAGTTGGGGCGAGCGGTATCGCGATCAGGTCGAGCGCGTCATGGCGTCGGTACGCGATGCTCGCCATACTGCTGAGGGGCACGAAGTCGCCCTCGTGTTGCATCAGCTCCCCATTTGGCTCACGCGCCGCGCAGCCGAGCACAAACCCCTGCTGCACGATCCTCGAAAGCGCGAATGCCGCCTCGCTTCAGTGACCTCTCTCGTGTTCAGCGGGGAGCACCTCGACCACGTTGAATACTCCGAACCCGCCGCCGCGCTCTATGAGGGCGCCGTGGATGCGACGGGCGGGAAGCTCACATGAAACCCGCACCCTTCACGCGCCGCGCGGCGCTCTCCCTTCCACTTGCCATCATCGGCCTCGCCGGGTGCGCGAGCACCGACACCTCCGACCGCTACGACACCGGCTATGTCGAAGGCTCGGGCGTCAGTACCGAGATCGCGCTCGACAAACGCGGCGACGCCTACGATTTCACGGGCGAGACATTTGGTGGCGACACCTTCATGCTGAGCGAGAAACGCGGCGCTCCAGTCGTGCTCAACGTGTGGTATGCCTCGTGCGCTCCGTGCCGAAAAGAAGCTCCCGATCTCGTGAAACTCCATGAGACCTACGCCGACAAAGGCGTCGAGTTCATCGGCATCAACGTGCGTGACGAAGCGGGCCCTGCCCAGGCTTTCGAGAAGAAGTTTTCGATTCCCTACCCGTCGATCCCCGATCGTGACGGCAGCATCCTTTACGCGCTTCGCGGGCAGGTTTCCCCGAACGCCGTTCCCTCGACCCTTGTGTTCGATAAGCAAGGCAGGGTCGCCGCGCGGATCTCGGGTCTCGCCGACCCCTCGATTCTGAGCGCGATGATCGATCGGGTCCTTGCCGAATGACTGAAATCCAGCACGTGTTTGCGAGCACGGTTCTCGATGGCTCGCTCCTCCTTGCCGCGGCCGTGAGTGCGCTCGCGGGCATCGTCGCCTTTCTTTCGCCCTGCGTGTTTCCAGTCGTACCCGGCTACCTCGCCTATGTTTCGGGCATCGCCGGGCAGCGGGAAGAATCGCACAACCGCACGGGGCGCCTCGCCCTCGGGGCCTTCCTGTTCGTTCTCGGTTTCACCGTGATCTTCATGGTCATGGGCGGCTTCGTTGGTGCGATCGGGTACACGCTCGGCGCGCATGCGACGTGGATCAACCGCGTCGCGGGCATCGTTGTGATCCTCATGGGGCTCCTCTTTATTGGCCTCTTCCCACGTCTGAGTGGAGAAGTGCGCGTGAAGAAACGCCCCGACGCTGGGCTGTGGGGAGCTCCGCTCATGGGGATCATCTTTGGTTTTGGCTGGACCCCGTGCATCGGCCCCACCTTCGCGGCAGTGAGCACCCTCGCCCTTGACGGAGGGAGTGCTACACGTGGAGCGCTCCTCGCTCTCGCGTACTCGCTCGGCCTCGGTTTGCCATTCCTCGCCTTCGCCCTTCTTTTTGACCGCGCGCTCACGTGGTCGGCGTGGCTCAAAAAGCATCGTCGATCGATCACCGTTTTCGGCGGGGCGATCCTCATCATCATTGGCACGCTGCTTCTCACGGGCCAGTGGGGCGCGTGGATGGCGCAACTGGCCACGTGGACCGGCTCGTTCACGACGGTCATATGACACGCCCGGAACGCGAGAAAGGAGAAGCCGCGATGAACGACCAGCAAGCGTCGGAAACCCCGGAGCACGCACCCGAGCAGTCGCCCGAACACACCAAAGAGCCCGCGCCCGCTCCCACCCTTCCGCGCCTCGGCGTGCGAGGCACTCTCCGCTTCTTGTGGCGCCAACTCACGAGCATGAACACCGCACTTGTGCTTTTGCTTTTGCTCGCGGTGGCCGCCGTTCCCGGCTCGCTTCTTCCGCAGCGTTCCGTGAACCCCGGAAAAACGGACCAGTTCCTGGCTGAAAACGGATGGGGGGGCGAGCTCCTGGACTGGGCCGGCTTCTTCGATGTGTTCACGTCGCCGTGGTTTAGTGCAATTTACCTCCTCCTATTCATTTCCCTTGTGGGCTGTGTGCTCCCGCGGTGTGCAACGTACGCGCGTCAGGTTGTTGCGAAACCACCCCGCACGCCTCGCCGGCTTAAGCGCTTTACGGGGTACACGACGAGAAGCCTTGTGGGTTCGACCCCGAATCAGATTCAGTCCCTCGCCGCGAAACGTCTCAAAAAGTCGGGGTACCGGGTCCGCACACTCGAAGAAGGATCGGGTGTGCTGAGCGTGAGCGCCGAACGCGGGTATTTGCGCGAGGCCGGCAACCTCGCGTTCCACCTCGCGCTTCTTGGCGTGCTTCTCGGTGTCGGGCTCGGCTACCTGACGTCGTATCGCGGCCAGATCACGGTCGTCGAAGGAGAAGGATTCGCGAACTCCCTCACGAGCTACGACTCTTTTGAACCGGGCGCGTGGTTCAATCCCGACGACCTGCCGCCGTTCCGCTTTACGCTCGAGCAGTTCCGGGCCGAGTTCTCTACAGACTCCTCCAATCCGAAGGCCTTTGGTCTGCCGACGAAGTTTGAAGCGGACCTCACCGTCGATGCGCCCGGGCGCGAGACCTACAAGCAGCGCGTGCGTGTGAACGAGCCGCTCGAAGTCGATGGCGCAACCGCATTCCTCCTCGGCAACGGATACGCGCCCATCATCACCGTTCGCGACCCGGAGGGGCACGTGGTGGCCGATGGCCCCGTGCGCACTGTTGCGAACGACAAGAACTACACGGGCCAGCTCGTGCTCAAGATGCCCGACGCCTCCCCGAAGCAAATGGCTCTCGTGGGAATTTTTGCGCCAACCGCAGTGATAGACGAGCGCGGGCCGCACTCGAGCTACGCGGGCCTCGTAGATCCGAAGCTCTTCCTCACGGCACACACGGGCGACTTGGGCCTCGACGAGGGCGTGCCCACAAATGCTTATCAGATCGATGTTTCGAAGCTCGAGCAGATCGTGGGCGAGAATGGAAAACCCCTGCTCATGACCCTTGCGCCTGGCGAGAAGTTCGATCTTCCAGACGGCTCGAGTATCGAGTTTCGCGACATCAAGCGCTATGCTGCCTTTGACGTGAAACACGACCCCTGGCAGGGCTTTACGCTTGTCATGGCGCTTGTCGCGGCCGCCGGTCTCATGCTTTCGCTCTTTATCCCGCGCCGCCGCGTGTGGGTGCGTGCAACCCCCGCTCGCGAAGGCTGCGAAATTGAGGTCGCGGGTCTCGCGCGAAGTGAGGATTTCGCCCTCGCAAACGACGTGACCCGCCTCGCCGATCGCCTCGCGCCTACGTCAGCCTCCACCGACTCACGAGAATGAGGACTGAAAAGTGAATCTCCAGCAGCTCGCCGCAGCATCGGACTTTTTCATTTTGCTCGCGATGGTCGTGTACATGATGGCCTTCGTCGCCTTCGCCATCGACATTGCGAGAGCGGTGCGTGTGCATTCGGATGCGCGCCTAGAAAAGAAAGTGCACGAGCGTGAGCTGGTAACCGTCGGCGCCGCGGCGAGCCCTGAACTTCACGGCCCAGCACCCTCCGCACAGCCCGAGCGTTCCGGCCCTGCAGGTGAGACCACGGAGCCCGCGGGTACGAACGGCATGAATCCGCTTTCCTTCGCGCTCGGTGCCGCTGCGCTCGCGACGGGCTTCCAGCTTCTCGGAGTCGTGGCGCGCGGCGTTGCGACTCAGCGCGTCCCGTGGGGCAACATGTACGAATTTTCGATGACGGGCGCTGCGGTCATCATGGCGGTGTTCCTGTTGCTCGCTTCTCGCGTGCGGGACATGAGAAGGCTTGGCCTCTTCGTGCTCACGCCGGTGCTGTTCATCATGGTCATCGCGTACACGTCGTGGTACCTGCCAGCTGCGCACCTCACGCCCAGCCTCCAGAATTCTCCGTGGCTCGTGGTCCACGTGATTGTTGCGGTTCTTTCGATGGCTCTCTTTTCGATCTCGGCGGTGGTCGCGGTGCTTCAGCTCTTCCAACACGCACGCGAGAGCCGCGTTGAGGCGGGGGAGCAGCCTCGTTTCGCGCTCCTCGATCGGGTTCTTGAGCGCCTTCCTTCCTCGAAACGCCTCGAGCAAATCGCCTTCCAAACGACTGCCGTGGGCTTCGTGATGTGGACCTTCACGCTCATCTTCGGGGCAATCTGGGCGAACTACGCGTGGGGCCGCTACTGGAATTGGGACCCGAAGGAAACGTGGACGTTCATCATTTGGGTCGTCTACGCCGCCTACCTCCACGCGCGTGCGACGGTGGGCTTTCGCGGGAAGCCCGCTGCGTATTTTTGCATCGCGGGTTTCGTATGCGTGATCTTCAACTACACGATCGTGAACACCGTCATCAACAGCCTCCACTCCTACTCGGGACTCTAAACAATGGAGCGCAATCCGGGAGTTTTTCGCAAAGCTGGCACGGCGCGCGCCGTCCAGTGGGAGCGCGCGGGCCTCGAGTGGCTCGCCTCGGCGGCCGCGGGCGGCGGGGCCCGGGTGGTCGGGATCGTGGGGTCCGACGCTTCCCAGCTGTGCATCGAGCAGATTTCTCAGGTCGCACCGAGTGCGAAGATGGCGCGCGAGTTTGGCGCGGCGCTTGCCCTGACGCACGGAGCTGGAACGGGACGCGACACTGACGACGGGCGAATGAGCTTCGGGCTCGGCCCGATCGATGCCTCGGGAAAGGCGTTCGAGGGCGATGGCCTTCAGGGGCCCGCGGGCGAGCAGCTCGCTCTCCCGCTTGCACACGAGGGGGAGTACACGTCGTGGGGCCCGATGTTTGGTGAGCTTCGCGTCGCTCCTCTCGTGCGTGCGTCGGGAGACCTCTTCGACGCGGACGACCGCGCGCTTTTCGGGCGGCTCGTGGCGCGGCTTCGCGATGGGGTGTTCGACGATGACGAGCCGCCCGCACGCGTGCACGGCGACCTGTGGGCCGGCAACGTGCTTTTTGACGCCAAGGGCGCCGTGCTGATCGACCCCACGGCGTATTCGGGGCATCGACTCGATGACCTCGCGGCCCTTACTCTTTTCGGCGCGCCGCACCTCGCGCGCATCATCGAAGGCTACGCATCTGCGCACTCTTTCTCGCATGGTTGGCGCGATCTGGTCCCCCTTCACTCTTTGCACCTCGTGCTTTTGCACGCCGCGCTCTTCGGCGGAGGCTACGCCCGCGAGGCGCTCGAGATCGCGAGGCGCTACGTCTAGAATTGGGAAGCGCTTGTGCATGCCCCATCGTTCGGAGAGACCCGTGATCAACACCGCCGTGATTCTCGCGCGTGGCCTCGGCACACGCATGCGCGCCGAAGGTGAAACCGCGAGTTTGAGCGCCGAACAGGCCGCCGCCGCGAGCCTCGGTTACAAAGCCCTCATGCCGATCGGCGAGCATCGCCTCATCGACTACTCGCTCAGCTCCCTCGCCGATGTGGGGATCACGAGGGCGATCATCGTCGTGGCGCCCGAGCACGAAGCGTTCCGAGAGCATGCGCGCACACGTGCTCCCAAGCGGATGCGGATCGACTTCGCGGTCCAACAGGAGGCGCTCGGCACGGCGAATGCCCTCGCGAGTGCCGAAAAGGCCGTGGGGGAGGAGCCGTTCCTCATGCTCAACGGCGATAACCTCTACCCGCACGAGGCTCTCGAGGCGATGACGCGAGTCACGGGCAATGCGATCGCGGGCTTTGAGCGCATGTCGCTCGTGGAGAACAGCAACATCCCCGCCGAGAGGATCGCCGCATTCGCGCTCATCCGGCACTCCGAACGCCACCTGACCGGCATGATTGAGAAACCGTCGGAAGCTGAACGTGCTAAATACGGCGAGAACGCACCCGTATCGATGAATCTTTTCGCATTCGAGAAGGCCGTGTTCGAGGCGTGCCGGGCGATAGTGCCCTCAGCACGCGGCGAGTACGAGATCGTCGACGCTGTTCTTGCGCTTGCGGATGTCCAGGTCGTGCCCGTTTCAGGTGGCGTTCTCGATCTTTCTCGCCGCGACGATATTGCCGATGTCGAGAGGCGCCTCGCGCACGTGAGCGTGCGTCTGTGAAGGGTTGGCGCGTCCCGGGCCGCATCGAGGTGCTCGGCAAACACACCGATTACGCGGGCGGGCAGGTGCTTGTGTCGGCGGTGGAGCGGTCCGTGAGCGTGCGCGGGCGAAACAAGTCCGACGCCTCCTCGCCCTTCTCGATTCGCACTTCCCTGGGCGGTGAACGAGCCGACCTCGTGCCGCTGCAGGACCCTCGCCTGTCGAAAGGACACTGGGCGCGCTACGTCCAGACCGTTCTCGACCGGCTCACGACGAATTTCGGCCCTCTCGCCCCGGCCGAACTCACTATCGATTCCGATCTGCCGCCTGCCTCGGGTATGAGTAGCTCTTCCGCGGTGCTCACCGCAGTCGCGCTCACTCTTGCCGACCTCAACGACCTCCCCTCGCGCGAGGAATGGAAGCAAGGTATCAAGGACCGCGTTGACCTCGCCGGATATGCCGCCTCGATCGAGAACGGCAAGCGGTTCAAGAACTTTGCGGGACTCGCCGGCGTGGGGACCTCGGGCGGCTCGCTCGATCACACGGGCATGCTCGCAACCGAGCCCGGTTCGCTTAGCCACGTGGTTTTTGATCCTCCGACGGTTCTCGGCACCGCGTCACTTCCTGAGGACCTCACGTTCGTGGTCGCCGTGAGCGGGGTGCTCGCGGAAAAGACGGGCGCCGCGCGCGAGGCCTACAATCGCGGGCCCGCCGCACTCGGGGCTGTGCTCGAGGCGTGGAACGAGCGCACGGGTCGCGAGGACTCTTCGCTTCACCGCGTCGTGCGTGACCTCACCGGGATTGCTGACCCTGCGCAGCCCGTGGACCGTTTTTCGCGTGAGCTCGATGCGCTCAGGCGTGTGACGCCCGACGGGTATGCGAGCGCGAGACTCGAGCAGTTCATTGAGGAATCCGAAGTTCTTGTGCCCGAAGCTGCCGCGGCCCTCGCTCGCGGAGACTTTGACGCGTTTTCGGCAATCGTTGGGCGTTCGCAAGACCTCGCCGAACGCAAGCTCGGTAACCAGGTACCCGAAACCATCGACCTTGCTCGCTCAGCTCGAGCACTCGGGGCGCGTGCGGCTTCTGCCTTCGGCGCAGGCTTCGGTGGAAGCGTGTGGGCGCTCGTGTCGCATGCTGATGCCGCGACTTTTGCGCAGCAGTGGGAGCATGATTACGAGGTGAAATACCCTCATCGTTCCGCGGTCACGATCGTTTCCGATCCCGGGGAGCCTGCAAAGCAAATTGAATTTTAGCGGCGTGCGCCGTCGTCGTCCGGACCCTCGAGATCGCCCGTGCGCTTGTCTTCGGGGCGTTCATAGTCGCGAACGGTGTAGTCGCGTGGGCCCTTCCCTGGTGTGATGGAGGAGTCGTCTTTCGGTGCGGGAGGACGCGGCGTGGCCGGGCGCGGCCTCGATTCGCCCGCGGAGCTTCCACCCTCCGCGGCCTCGCGCTTTTTGCGACGCATCTCCTCTTGAATCTGCTCGCGACGGCGCGCGCGGTTCTCCTGCTCGAGCTTTGCGAGGAACGCGGGATCGTCGTCCGGGGCGAGCGGGCGCTGGGGCCCGCGCGCGCGAGATTTGCGAGGCGAGCGCGGCCCGGAAATGTTGCCCTTGCCGAGGAGGAGCCACAAAAACGCCCCGAGGAAGGGCACGAACACGATCACGAAGATCCACCCGAGTTTCGGCAGCCCCTTCGAGCGTGACTCGGGTGTATTCGTGACATCAGCGATGGCATACACCGTGAGGGCTACGTAGGCGAGGACCAGGATCAAGCGAGGCATACCCGTCATTCTTTCATGACGGGGGATAATGGAGACAATGCGAAACTACGTGCTTTACTCGATCATCCGGCTCGCCCTCTTCGGAGGGACGTGGGCGCTCCTGTATTTCCTCATGCCCGGTGTGCACTGGTTCTTCACGGGCATCCTCGCGGCCGTGATCGCGATGCTCATCTCGATTCTTGCGCTCGGCAGGCTCCGCCAGGGGGTTGCCACAAACCTCGAGCACTCGGTCGAGGAGCGCCGAGAGAAAAGACGTGGCACGAAAACCGATGCGGAGCTCGATGCCGAGGAGGAGGATTCCCTCCTCGACCGAGGCGAGTAGGGCACCAGCAAAATAAGGGGCGCACCTCGCCCTAGAGAAGCGCGGTGCTCAGCGCGAAGCCTGTGAGCATAAGAAGCGAGGCAACAAGCTCGAGCTTGCCCGTCGCCGCAAGAACGGGAATGAGATCGCGCCCCGCGGCGCGCTGCTCGATGACGCGCCTCACGGGCACCATCGCGAGCGGCAACGCGAGGAACGTGAGCGCGACGATCGGCGCGTGCGGAACCACCGGAATGAGCAAGAGGAACGGCACGAGAATCATCGCGGCATAAACCACGCGCGTGGCCCCGTCGCCAAGCCGAACCGCGATTGTGCGCTTGCCCGAAACGCGATCGGAGGGAATGTCGCGGAGATTGTTTGTCAGCATGACCGCGCATGCCCATAGCCCGACGGCACTCGCGACGAGAAAGTCATCGAGCCCAGTGTGTCCCGAGAGCAGGTAGCTTGTGCCCATGACGGCAACAAGACCAAAGAACACGAACACCATGACCTCGCCGAGCCCCAAGTACCCGTAAGGGTGCTTTCCGCCCGTATAGAACCACGCGGCAAGGATGCACACGATGCCCACGAGAAGCATCCACCAGGCGCCCGCGAGGATCACGAGAACGAGGCCCGCGAGGCCGCCTACGCCAAACGATGCAAACGCCGCACGCTTAACGGCGATGGGCCTCGCTGCTCCCGAGCCGGTGAGACGGAACGGGCCGACGCGGTCGTCGTCGGTTCCGCGGATACCGTCGGAATAGTCATTCGCGTAATTGACGCCCACTTGCAGGGCGAGCGCGAGTACAAGCGCGAGCAGAGCCCGGGGGAGTGTGACGCCTTCCTGGTAGCCGGCGTGCATGAGCGCGAGTCCCGTTCCCGCCGCAACTGGGGCGATCGCCGCGGGAAGCGTGCGGGGGCGTGCGCCCTCGATCCACTGTGCTGCGCTTGCCATCTACTCGGTCTCCTCTTCGCCGGGCCCGCCGAACTCGAGCTCGTGATGGCCGCCTTCCGAAAATCGCGTGCCGAGGCTTTTTGCGTAGTCGAAGGCCTCGATGTTGAGGAGCGCCTCGTGCGCGAGCTCCGATGCGGCCTTGCGGTCCACCTTGCCGCTCGCGAGGCGGGGGAGGGGGCCCGTAGTGAGGATTGCGCGGGGCATCTCGTGGCGTGCAAAGCCCGCGTCGGCGAGTGCGGTCGCAATCGTGAGCTGGGTGTGGAGGTCCGCAGTCCACGTCTGCGTGGGGAGCGCGCCCTCGAGTTTCGGAACTGTCAGTGCAACGGCTTTTTCGCCCCACTCTTTCGACTCAACGGGCACAACGAGAACCTCGCGGAACTCCCCCGTGCCCTCGAGCGCGCGCTCGAGAGCTTGCGGCACGATCTTGCGGCCGCCGGAGATGATGACGTCGTCGGCTCGGCCAAGCACCGTGAGGCGGGTGAGGCCCGTTGCTTCGTCGCGTGTGAGGCGCGCGAGGTCACTCGTGAGTAGCACGCGCGTGGTCGCGAGTTCGGGGGTGGAGAAAAAACGGCGGCGCGTGTCGGCATCATTGCCGTCGACATTCGTGAACGCCCCGGTCTCATAGATGTATCCGAGCGCGATCGAGGGGCCCGTGATCATGAGCTGGTCGTCGTCGTTGACCTTGAGCTCTACCCCCTGAAGCGGAAGGGCGTTGTACACGCAGCCGCCCGCGGTCTCGCTCGAGCCGTAGGTCGTGACGATCCGTGCACCGAGCGAGCGTGCACGATCGAGGAGCGCGGGCGGAGTCGCGGCGCCTCCCACGAGGATCGCCTCGAAACGCGCGAGTGCGCGGCCCACAGCCTCGTCCCCGTCCTCGGCGGCGCTCACAATCCGCTCGAGCTGAGTGGGGACAAATGACGTGAAAAGCGGCAGATCGGAAAGCGCATGATCGCTGCGCACGCGTGCGTCCCAGCGCTCAAACGCGCCCACGAACACGCTCGCGTCGAAATGTCCCGAAAGATCCACGAGTGGGGCGAGGGCACCCGGCAGGCCGTCCTGCTCGTCGAGTCCAAGAAGGGTGCCTGCCACGCTCGCGCGCGCTATCACCTGCACGCCCGCGATGTGTGTAGGAGGAAGAAACAGCATCCACGCACCGTGGGAGCCAAGCTCGTACGCGGTCGAGTGGATCGAGGCCTTGAGAGTCTTGACCGAATGTGCGACCGACTTCGGCGTGCCCGTCGAACCCGAGGTGGGAACGACGAGCGCGACGTCGTTTGGGTCGGGCTCGCGTACGCCCGCATTCGAACGCGCACACGTGCAACCGGCACACGCATTCTCGCGAGGCGTGCCGCAGTCGAGCGGGCCAATGAGTTTTGGACGCTCGTGCGTGCCGAGCCACACGCGTGCATTGCCGGCGAGGGCCTTACCGATCGCGCACGCGTATTCCGCTTGCGACGCCACGGTCCCATCGAAGGGTCCGGGGGACAGCCACGGCAACGACTCGTGCGATGGCGCGCTTGGGGTGTTCACGCGTGCTCCTTTCTGGGGAAAGTTGTGTTCCGACGTTTGCAGGGCGACCGTCGGACCTTAACCCTGCGGGTGAGGGAACGCCGACCAATCGGGATCGCGCTTTTCGAGGAACGCATCGCGCCCCTCGACCGCTTCATCGGTCATGTAGGCGAGGCGCGTCGCCTCTCCTGCAAACACTTGCTGTCCCATGAGGCCGTCGTCAGCGAGATTGAACGCAAACTTGAGCATGCGGATCGCTTGCGGGGACTTCGAGCCGATCACGCGGGCCATGCGCAGTGCTTCGTTTTCGAGCTCGTCATGCGGCACGACGCGGTTGACGGCGCCCCAGTCATAAGCGTCCTGCGCTGAGTACTCCTCGGCGAGGAAGAAGATCTCCCGCGCGCGCTTTTGGCCGACCTGCTTCGCGAGGTACGCGCTTCCGTAGCCGCCGTCGAAGCTGCCGACGTTCGCATCCGTTTGCTTGAAGCGCGCGTGCTCGCGGCTCGCAATCGAGAGGTCCGCGACGACGTGAAGGGAATGGCCGCCGCCGGCAGCCCAGCCGTTGACCGCGGAGATAACAACCTTGCCCATCGTGCGAATAAGGCGCTGGACCTCGAGGATGTGGAGGCGACCCGCGTTCTCGGGGCGGATCGACTCCGCAGTGTCGCCGTCGGCATACCGGTACCCGCTGCGCGAGCGAATCCGCTGATCCCCGCCCGAGCAAAACGCCCACACGCCATCCTTCGGGGCGGGCCCGTTACCCGTGAGGATGATGACGCCCACGCTCGGGTCGAGGCGCGCATGATCGAGCGCGCGGTAAAGCTCGTCGACGGTATGCGGGCGAAAAGCGTTGCGCACTTCGGGGCGATCGAAAGCGATGCGCACGGCGTTGAGGTCTCGACACTGTTCCTCGCCGGATTCGCCGCGCGTGCGTTCGACGGCTCGGTGATAGGTGATGTCCGTAAACGGTGCCGAGCCGAGTTCTGCCTCGTCGATATCCCGCCAACGTTGCGGGTCAAAGGTCGCGGACACGGAGGCAGGCAGGGGAGCGCAAGTCATGCCCACAAGTTTAAAGGCTCGTGGTGAAAGTGCGCCTTCCCGGGGCCGAAAGTACCGAGGAGGTACACAAAAATGAGGCGTAGACTACATTCCGTAATCGGCATTGGCGCATGAGCGGCCCTGCCGCTCCGCTCCTTGCCACACCACTAGTGCAAGTCCCGAAAAAGGGCAGGGGAGAGACATGAGCTCCGCACACGAATGGCCCAACGAGCCGTCCCATCCACTCACCGCCGAAGAGGCCCATCAAATTAACTCGTGGTGGCGCGCCGCGAACTATCTTTCGGTAGGCCAGATCTACCTCATGAACAACCCGCTTCTGCGCGAACCTCTTTCGCGCGACGACGTGAAGCCTCGCCTTCTCGGCCACTGGGGAACGACCCCGGGCCTCACGTTCCTCTACGCGCACGCGAACCGCGCGATCAAGCAGCGCGGCCTCAACGCGTTCTACGTAACGGGTCCCGGCCACGGCGGCCCGGGCCTCGTCGCCGCGAGCTACCTCGAAGGCACGTACACCGAGACCTACCCGGCCATCACGAAGGATGAGCGCGGCCTCAAGAAGCTCTTCACGCAGTTCTCCTTCCCGGGTGGCATTCCCTCGCACGTCGCGCCGGAAACCCCCGGGTCGATCCACGAGGGTGGCGAGCTCGGCTACGCCCTCTCGCACGCCTACGGTGCTGTGCTCGACAATCCCGACCAGATCGCCTTCACCGTTGTGGGGGATGGTGAGGCCGAGACCGGCCCGCTCGCCACGAGCTGGCACTCCAACAAATTCATCAACCCCAAGAACGACGGCGTTGTTCTGCCGATCCTCCACCTCAACGGGTACAAGATCGCGAACCCCACCGTTCTCGCGCGCATCAGCGATGACGAACTGCGCTCCCTCATGGTGGGGTACGGCCACACCCCGTTCTTCTTTGAGGGCGGCTTCGACGATGAGCCGATCGAAGAAACGCACAAGCGTTTCGCGGCCCTCCTTGACGAGGTGCTCGACATGATCGCCGACATCAAGAAGCGTGCCGCCGAGGGTGACATCGAGCGCCCCATGTGGCCGATGATCGTGTTCCGCACCCCGAAGGGCTGGACCGGCCCGAAGGAGATCGACGGCAAGAAGACCGAGGGTTCGTGGCGCAGCCACCAGGTGCCGCTCGCGAGCGCGCGCGACACCGACGAGCACCTGAACGATCTGCGCGAATGGCTTGAGTCGTACAAGATCGACGAGCTCGTGAACGAGGAAGGCGCGTTCATCGACGAGATCGTCGAGGCTGCGCCCGCGGGTGAGAAGCGCATGAGCGCGAATCCCATCACGAATGGCGGCGAGGTGCTTCACGACCTCGTGCTTCCCGACTTCCGCGAGTACGGGGTGGACGTTCCGAACCACGGCGGTAGCAACGCCGAGGCGACCCGCGTGCTCGGCACGTGGCTTCGCGACGTCGTGAAGAACAACATGCACAGCTTCCGCGTGTTTGGCCCCGATGAGACCGCGTCGAACCGCCTCCAGGCGATCTACGAGGTCTCGGGTAAGCAGTGGAACGGTGAGTTCGAAGAGCACGACGCGAATGAAAACCTCGCGAACGAGGGCCGCGTCATGGAGATGCTTTCCGAGCACCAGATGCAGGGCTGGCTCGAGGGGTACCTCTTGACCGGCCGCCACGGCCTGTTCTCGAGCTACGAAGCGTTCATCCACATCGTCGATTCGATGGTGAACCAGCACGCCAAGTGGCTCAAGGTGACGAACGAGATTGAGTGGCGCAGGCCCATCGCCTCGCTCAATTATCTGCTCTCCTCGCACGTGTGGCGCCAGGACCACAACGGCTTCAGCCACCAGGATCCGGGATTCATCGATCACGTGGTGAACAAGAAGAGCGAAGTTGTGCGCGTATACCTTCCGCCGGACGCGAATACGCTCCTTTCCACCTACGACCACTGTTTGCGCTCGCGCCAGTACATCAACGTGGTTGTGGCTGGTAAGCAGCCGAACCCGAACTGGCTCACGATGGACGAGGCGATCGTGCACTGCACGCGCGGCATCGGCATTTGGGAGTGGGCCGGGACGGAGGTCGACGGCGAAGGCGTCGACGTCGTGCTCGGCTGTGCCGGTGATATCCCGACAATCGAGACCCTTGCGGCCGCGAAGATCCTCCGCGAGGAGATCCCGGATCTGCGCGTACGCGTCGTGAACGTCGTGGACCTCATGCGCCTCCAGCACGAGCGCGAGCACCCGCACGGCCTCTCCGAGAAGGACTTCGACGGCCTGTTCGGCAAGGACATCCCCGTGGTGTTCGCCTACCACGGCTACCCGTGGCTCATCCACCGCCTTGCCTACCGCCACGATCCGAACGCGCGTATTCACGTGCGCGGCTACAAGGAAGAGGGCACGACGACCACGCCGTTCGACATGCTCATGCGTAACGACATCGACCGCTTCCACCTTGTGATGGACGTGATCGACCACGTCGATTCGCTCGGCACGCGTTACGCGGGCCTGCGTCAGCGCATGGCGGACGAGCGCATTCGCGCCCGCCAGTACGCGTTCACGCATGGCGCGGACATTCCCGAGGTCGCGAACTGGGTGTGGGATGACTCCCAGCACGACGCGGCGATCGCGAGCGAGGCCGTGAACGTGACAGGTGGCGACAACGAGTAGCCCCACGTCTCTCCCGTCGATTGCATAGGGTCTGTGGGGGTTTTGCAGCGTGCATTACCCCCACAACCTTTATGCAATTTCGAGAATTACCCCCACAACGTCTATGGAATTCACGGAGCTGATTGAGCGGATCGAGGTCGTCCGCATCCCCATGCGCACGCGATTTCGCGGCATCGACGTGCGCGAGGCCGCCCTCCTTCTCGGCCCCGCGGGCTGGGGCGAATTCTCGCCATTTCTCGAGTATGGCCCCGAGGAAGCGGCAGCGTGGCTCTCCGCCGCACTCGAGCAGGCCACACTTCCCTTCCCCACATTCGCGCGCACCCGCATCCCCATCAACGCGACCATTCCGGTCGTAAGCCCCGAACGGGCGTACGCGCTCGCCCGGTCGTTTGGCTCCACCACCGCGAAGGTGAAGGTTTCCGACGCCTCCTCCGCCCACGGCGATGATCTGGCACGCGTTGCCGCCGTGCGGGAGGCCCTCGGCGATGAGGCGCACATTCGCGTCGATGCCAATGCGGCGTGGGGCGTGCGCGAGGCGATCGAGAAGATTCGGGAGCTCGACCGCTCGGCAGGGGGCCTCGAGTATGTCGAGCAGCCGTGCGTGAGCGTGCGCGAGCTCGCCGACGTGCGCCGCGAGGTGCACGTGAAAATTGCCGCGGATGAATCGGTGCGCAAAGCCGAAGATCCTCTTGCGGTTGCGCGTGCCAAAGCCGCCGACATCCTCGTGATGAAGGCGCAACCACTCGGTGGAGTGCGCCGAGCCCTCGCGCTCGCGGAACAGGCGGGCCTTCCCGTCGTCGTCTCGAGTGCGCTCGAAACGTCGGTGGGGCTTAGCGCGGGCCTCGCGTTCGCGGCGGCACTGCCGGAGCTCTCGCATGCGTGCGGACTCGGCACCGCTCGACTTCTCGAAGGAGATGTCGCGACTTCGCCCCTCGTGAGTGAGAACGGCGCTCTTCCCGCGGGGCGTGTTGAGGCGTCCGAGGAGCTGATCGAGCAGCATCGCGCCCCCGCCGAGCGTACGCGCTGGTGGCACGCGCGGATCGCCGAGGCTGCCGAGGTTCTCGAAGCGCGAGGCTACCGGCCCCGGTAGGCTTGGCGCATGCATATTTCCGCCCCGCCCCGCACTGGCTCGGGAGCGCTCGAATCCGCGCATGCGCTGCTTGAATCCTTCATCGCATGCGGGCTTCGCCACCTCGTGCTCGCACCCGGCTCGCGTTCGGCGCCCCTCGCCTATGCGGCGAGCGCTCTCGTCGAGAGTGGCAAGGGAGTCTTCGAGGTACACGTGCGCCACGACGAGCGCGCCGCGGCGTTCACGGCGCTTGGCCTGAGTCGCGCGGGTGAGCTGGCGGCCGTCGGCACCACGAGTGGGACCGCAACCGCGCATCTGCTCGCCGCCGCGATGGAGGCCCACCACAGCGGGATCCCGCTCGTGCTCCTCACCGCAGATCGCCCGGTCGAGTTGCGCGGAACCGGGGCGAACCAAACGACGTACCAAGCGGAGCTCTACGCGCCGTTCGCAGCGATGAGCGCTGATCTTCCGGCGCCGGGAGCGAATGAAGCGAGCGAGACCGAGCTGCGCCTCGCAGCCGACACCGCGGCGCGCGCCGCGAGCGCTGCGCTGCACGCACCCGGCCCGGTACACCTCAACTTAGGCTTCCGCGACCCGCTCGCGGCTACCCATCCGCCCGAGAGGGGAGCCGCGAGCACACTCCGCATCGCCGAGCACGCCGTTCCCGAGCCCCGCACGGGCACGCCTCTCACCGCGCTCCCCGCGCGCACCGTCATCGTTGCTGGCGACGGATACGAATCCGGTCACCGGGCTGCCACGCTCGCGGCGCGCCTTCGCCTCCCACTCTTCGCCGAGCCCAGCAGCAATGCCCGCGAGAATGCAGACACCCTCGTGCCGTGCTACCCGGAGGGCATCGCGCAGGTCATGGGAAAGCCGGGTCACGCCCTTCGCCCCGACGCGGCGATCGTATTTGGGCACGCGACGCTCTCGCGGCCCGTCCTCCGGCAGCTGCTCGGCGCGAGCGACATCGAGATCACGCTCGAAAGCGATCGCCTCGAATGGCCCGATGCGCCTCGCAATGCCGCGCGCATCGTCCCCCTCATCGATGTGGAAAACTCGACCCTCACGGAAGAGAAGCCTGGATTCCTCGAGGAGTGGAAGCAACGTGGATCCGACCTCGAGGCGCAAAGCCGTGCGGATCTCTCCCCGCAGGCCGAGGCAGCGCTCGCGGCGTGGGAGTCCTGCGCGAGGGATCGATCGCCCCTCGTGCTCGGTGCGAGCGCGCTCATTCGCGACCTCGAACGGCACGCGGGCGAGAGTCATGCCCGTGTGCATGCGAACCGCGGGCTCGCCGGGATCGACGGCACCGTCTCCATGGCGACCGGAATCGCCCTCGCAGGCCGCGCACGCACGCGCGTGCTCCTTGGCGACGTGAGCGCGATCCACGACCTCACGGGGTTTCTCATTGGCCCTAGCGAACGTGAGCCCAATCTCGACATCGTGATCGTGGACGACAACGGTGGGCGCATCTTCTCGGGTCTGGAGCATAGAGAGGCACCTCGCCCGGTTCTCGAACGATTCTTCACGACCCCCCACGGGATTGATCTCGCCGCAGCGATCGAGGGTCTCGGCGTTCAGGTGGAGCGATGCTCTCCCGGCAAACTCTCAGAGCGGCTGTCTTCCCCCTCACAAAATGCGCGCCGCCGGGTATTTTTTGTGGAAATCGGAAGCGATCTTTCAGGAAGCGGGGCTTAGATCACGCCTATGAAGAAATCACCCTCGTGGCTCGCGACCGCCACCCTCGTCATCGTCGGCATGTGTATTTCGTCGGTCTTTACGATCGGCGCCGCGTCCGGCCTCGGCCTCCTGTTGTGGGGAGCACCGGGCGAAGCCTCCACAAGCAACCCGCATTCCTCGAACCCGGCCGAGAACGTTGGCCACGGCGGCGACGTTGTCGAGGACTCGTGGGTCGATACCGCGCGCGTGATTTCGCCGAGCGCAGTCTCTATTCGCGTCGATACCGGCAACGGTGGATCAGAGGGCACGGGAATCGTGTACGACGACAAGGGAACGATCGTCACGAACGCCCACGTTGTCGCTGGCGCCATTCTTATCGACGTGACTACCGCGGATGGCCGAACCTTCGATGCGAAGCTCATCGGCTCCGACGAGAGCACCGATATCGCACTCGTGCGCCTCACGAATCCTCCGAAGGATCTCAAACCGGCAATATTTGCGGATTCCTCGAAACTCACGGTCGGCCAGGATGTCATGGCGGTCGGTACACCGCTAGGCCTCGCGAACACCGCGACGACCGGCATCGTCTCAGCACTCAACCGCCCCGTTGTGACACGCCCTGAACGCAGCGAGAATCAGGATCCGTCGACGGCGTCTTACACCTCGGCGATCCAGACCGACGCCTCGGTTAATCCCGGCAACTCCGGCGGACCGCTCGTGAACCGCGCGGGTGAGGTTATCGGGATTAACTCGTCTATCGCCTCGAACGCGTCCAAGAGTGACGGAGCAGGGAGCATTGGACTCGGTTTTGCAATCCCCGCAAACACGGTCAAGCTCATCGCCGGTCAGCTCGCGGAAAATGGAAAAGCGCAGCACGCTTTCCTTGGCGTGCGTATTAAGGACGGGGAGACCGACACGGGCTCAGCCACAATCAAGGGCGCGCACGTTGTGGAGGTGACGCCGGATAGCTCCGCGGCCAAAGCTGGCATCGGCAATGACGATCTCGTGACGAAGGTAGACGACGTGCAGATTGGCTCGTCATCCGCCCTCACGGCTTATGTGCGCAGCCTCGAGGTGGGAAGTACTCACACGTTTACCGTGTATCGCGGCGGCAAAGAGCAGGCGGTCGACGTCACTCTTCAGGGGAACTAAGGGCGCTGAGGGCCCGGGCGATCGGGCGGGTTTTCGCGAGTGCCTCGGCGTGCTCGGTGAGGGGATCTGAGTCGCTCACGAGCCCACCGCCTGCCTGGATGGTGAGCGTATTGCCGTGAACGTGAGCCATGCGTAGCGCGATGGCGAGCTCGCCATCGCCATCTGCACCGATCCACCCCACGGGGGAGGCATATCCCGCGCGATCGACTCCCTCGAGGCGAGCAATCACTTCGTTGGCGGCTGCGAGTGGCGTTCCCGAGACCGCTGCGGAAGGGTGCAGTGCTCCCGCGATCTCGAGAATCCCGAGGCCTTCGGGCGTGATCCCGCGAATGTCGGTCGCGAGGTGTTCTATCCCCGGCAGGTGAAGGACGAAGGGCGGTCCGGGCGGTGACAGGTGCACGCCGAGCTCTTCGAGAGGTTCGCGCACAGAACGCTCCGCAAATTCATGCTCCGAACGTTCTTTGGGATCGTGAAGGAACGCGTGGCGGTCTTCGACGCTCAGCTCGTCATCCCCGCTCACCGGTCGCGAGCCCGCGAGCACGCGAGAAAACACGTGCGATCCCTCGGTGCGCACAAGCATTTCCGGTGAGGCTCCCACGATGTCGTCGAGCGCGAATGTCCACGCCGTTGGATAGCGGCGGTGCAGTTGCGCCGCGAGTGCCGGTACGAGCCGTTTTGCTTCGAGTGCGCCGAGGTCGATCTCAAATCGTTCGGAAAGCACGATCTTCTCGGCGACGCCGTCGTCAATGTCCTGGACGGCGTCTTTGACGAGGTCCCTGTAGGTCTCGCCGGAGTGCGCGGGCTGCATCGCGCGCGGGGCAACCGTCGGAATGCTGTTCGGCGCGAAGAGTTCGAGGATCTCCTCGGGTTTGGTGAGGAGATTTCCGACGCCAGGTTCGGCTTCGGTGCGCACGCTCGTGAGAAAGGCGCAGCCCTCCACGGATCCAAGGAGGTAGCGGGGGATCACGAGGCGCGAGGGCCGGGAAGAATTGGGGGAGTAGGAGAACGAGGTGAACGCGACGAGGCCGCTGCCTCGAAGATCCGCATAATCCTCGACTTCGGCACTCTCACTCACGGCGCGAAAGGCGTGCGCAAGGTCGTCGAAGCGACCGGCACCCGTGGCCTCGATCCGCGCGGCTGCACCGATGCCGATAAGCCCGCCCGATTCGTGAAGCCACAGCGCGCTAGGTGCTTCTGGAATGTGATCGGTGATCGAGAGGGGAGTATCGAGCCGGATCGATCGCACAAGAACACGGGGGTGGTTTTCCGCGGGGTGGTGAGTGCTCGTGAATAAGATGGGCATGATGTCCACATTATTGCGCACCGCCAGCTTTGACCTCGCTCCCGCCTCGGTTGCCCTTGCCGCGGAGAGTGTGCTGTGAAGCGAAACGATGCCACCCCGATCTTCCTTGGGGTCACGGCCGCCGCAATCGCGTTCACGATCAACGTCGCGATCGTTGCGGTGCCCGTGCTCGTTGCTCATGGTTTCAATACGCTCACGCAAGCAAGCACTCTTGATGCCGTGATCGTCTCGCTTTGCCTCGTGGTGCTTGGTCATGGTGGCGCGATGTCGTTTGAGCGGGTCGGGATCGATGGAACCGCAGTGCTCCCGCCGCTCGGGCTGACCTTCCTGTTTGCGCTCGTGTGCGGCGCGGCGATGCTGCGCACGGGGCGTTCGATGACTCTCACAGAACCGTCGGGAGCCCTCAAGCGAGGGGCGTTGACAGCACTCGGCCTCATTCTTGGGGGTTTCGGTATTTCCTATGCCCTCATGGCGACGGTTGCTTCGCTTCTTGCCCGTACGCCCGGCGTGCAACCCGTGACGGTGAGTGCGGGGGTAAGCGCCCTCGTACTATCGGTGATCGCCGGTGCCGCGGGTCTCATGGCTTCGCTCGTACGGCGTTCGAGTGAGGATGCGCCTCGAGTTGGCTTGCTCGCGCTTGTACCCGATCAGTATGCAGCGGCGCTGCGTGCGATCGGAGTTCTTGTACTCGGGGTGTTCGGCGGCGCAGCCGTGGCTCTCACGGTATGGATGGTGGTTCGCCACGATGCCATCTTCGCTCTTCATCGCGCGCTTGAACCCGACCTCTTCGGAACTATAGTGCTTGTTCTCGCGGGTCTTGTATTCTTCCCGACCATGGTCGTATGGGCGGCTGCTTTCGTGTGCGCGGGATCGGTCACGGTGGGTTCGAACACGCATATTTCCTTCGAAGGCTCGCTCACGGGGGTGCTTCCCGCGTTTCCGATTCTTGGTGCTCTGCCCGAACCAGGGCATTTTTCGCCGTGGGTGTGGGCGCTTATCGCGATCCCGGCACTTGCCTCGATAGGAGCCGCGATTTTCCTCGCCTTCCGCACGCGTGACTTCGACGGGCGAGGCAAGGTCGCCTCGTGGTTGACTTACGCCATCGGGGCACTCATCGTGCTCATGCTCGGCTTTATGCTCGCGAGCGGGAGCATCGGCACGGCGCAGCTCGCGCACGTGGGCCCGCAGCTGCCGTCCCTCATTCTTCCCGTGGCGCTCCTGGTTCTCGTGCCCGCGGCTCTCATCGCGGGGTGGAGTCAAACGGGTCTCGACGCGTGGGTGTTTGCGAAGCTCCGGGCGGGCCGCTCTCGCGTTCTCGACCGAACAGCGGCGCTTCGTGCCCGCGTGGAAGACGCGGAGGCGAAGGTCGCTGCGAGCGATGACGGCGGAGAGGAGGTCGAGTGTGAGGAAGGCGATGCTGCGGCTATCGAGGAATCCGAGATCGAGAAGGATGACGATCCCGAAGACCCTGCCGACGTTTCGGATCCGGATGAAGATAGCGCGCATTCGCGTAGCGGCGAACGTGAGCGTGAGAAGGAAGCCGCGCCCGTGCGCGAATCAGACTAGAACGGCAACCACTCGAGGATCGCGCCAGGCAGGTCATTGCCGCACGAGGATACTGCCTCGTCAGTGAGTGCCGAATCGAGGCATTCCTGGTAGGCGAACATCGGCCCATAGAACACGAGCGAAAGAAGCGTAAGACCGATCACGATGATCGAGGCGGGGATGCCAAACGCCGCCGTGACACTCGCCGAGCGCCGAGCTGGTGTAGGCCACGCGATCATCATGAGCCTCACAAGGAACACGAGCGCGCCCACGCCGGCGATGCCCGCGACAAGGCTGAACGGCAAGGGGAGGAGCGTTGCTCCCCACGCGACGATCATGCACAGCGCGGCAAACAGCAGGGTGCGGCTAAATGCCTTCTGGCGCTCGGGCGAGAAAGTGGGCTGGTCTTGACGGGGGTTCGGTTCGAAAGTCACGGACTCCATTGTGCCGCATGCGCACCGAACGGCCTTGAGCAATCGGCGTGCTTGATGCCCGCTACTGTGGGACCATGAACGAATTTACGTGCGTCGTGTTCATCTCCGGAACGGGGAGTAATCTCCGCGCGATCCTCGAGGCTATCGACACGGGCGCGCTCGCGGGGGTGCGGGTCGCGGCGGTGGTCTCCGACGTCGACGCCCCCGGGCTCGCCTTTGCACGGGAGTGGGGGATCCCCGCGCACGTCATTCCCCTTGCTGATTTTCCTTCGCGCGCAGATTGGGATCGGGCACTGGCGACCTGCACGGCTCGATACCAACCCGACCTCGTGGTGCTCGCGGGCTTCATGCGGTTACTCGGTCACCCCATGCTCGAGGCTTTCGGAGGTCGAATTATCAATACTCATCCCGCGCTTCTTCCGGCATTTCCCGGAGCCCACGGTGTGCGTGATGCCCTGAGCTACGGCGTGAAAGTCACGGGGGCGACCGTGATCGAGATCGACGAGGGCGTGGACACGGGCTCGATTATCGATCAGCGCGCCCTCACCGTGCTGCCGGGGGAAAGCGAAGAGGATCTCCACGAGCGAATCAAGGTCATTGAGCGCGAGATGCTCGTCGATGTGATTGCGCGCCGTTCCCGCAACGAATAGCCCACCGGCCTGCTCCTCGTCACATCGAGTTCACCTGAACGCGATAGGTTTAAGGGGTCTACCCCACGATCATCGACGACGAAGGAGCTCCGCATGCTGAAGCGTGCCGTCACGCGCGCCCTGGTCTCGGTCTATGACAAGACCGGTCTTATCGAACTCGTGACCGCCCTGCACAAGAGCGGTGTCGAGATCGTTTCGACCGGCTCCACGGCGAAGGCCATTGCCGAGGCAAGGATTCCCGTGCAGGCGGTCGAGAGCGTGACGGGCTTCCCCGAAATCCTTGACGGACGCGTGAAGACCCTCCACCCGAAGATTCACGGCGGCCTCCTCGCAGACCGTGACAAGCCCGCGCACCTCGAGGCGCTTGACGAACATGAGATCGCCCCAATCGACCTTCTCGTGTGCAACCTCTATCCATTCGAAGAGACCGTCGCGAGCGGCGCTTCGTTCGAGGAAATCGTTGAGAAGATCGACATTGGCGGCCCCGCGATGGTGCGCAGCGCCGCAAAAAACTTCAACTCGTGTGCTGTCGTCACGAGCATCGAACAGTACGACCTCGTCGAGGGGGCGGTGGCGAACGGCGGTTTCACACGCGATGAGCGTCTCGTTCTCGCCGCCGATGCCTTCTCGCGCATCGCCGAATACGATGCCGCGATCGAAGAGTGGGTCGCGGATCGCGCAGACGAGGCCCTCGGCATCGACCCCGAAGAGCAAGACCTCACCCCGCTTCGCTACGGCGAAAACTCTCACCAGCAGGCCTTCCTCGACGCGAGCCGCTCACTTTTCGAGGATTCAACGACCCTGGCCGAGGCCGAGCTGCTGAATGGCAAGGCCATGAGTTACAACAACTACGTCGATGCCGACGCCGCCCTGCGCGCAGCGTTTGATCACCCCGAGCCGTGCGTCGCGATTATCAAGCACAACAACCCCTGCGGCATCGCGATCGCGCCTGAAGGAACTGATATTGCCGAGGCCTACACCAAGGCTCACGCGACCGATCCCGTTTCGGCGTTCGGCGGGGTGATCGCCACCAACCGCCCCGTGAGCCTCGACATGGCAAAGCGCATCACCAAGGTGTTCACCGAGGTCATCGTTGCTCCAGGCTATGAAGAAGGTGCGCTCGAGCTACTTCAAACGAAGAAGAACCTGCGGATCCTCGAGATCTCAGGCGCGCCCCGCACGGATTCCGCATTCGACGGCCGTGAAATCTGGGGCGGCGTGCTCTACCAAGAGCCCGATCGCTACCAGGCACCTGGCGACGACCCGGCGAACTGGGAACTCGTGTGCGGTGAGCGGGCGTCGGAAGATACCCTCGCGGACCTGGCCTTCGCATGGCGCGCCGTGCGCGCACCCCGCTCGAACGCGATTCTTCTAGCGAAGAATGGCGCGGCCGTGGGCGTTGGCATGGGACAGGTCAATCGGGTGGACGCGTGTCGACTCGCGGTCGAGCGTGCCAACACGCTCGGTAAAAATGGCGAGGAGCGTGCACGCGGTGCGGTCGCGGCATCCGACGCCTTCTTCCCCTTTGCCGACGGCCCTGAAGAACTTATTGCCGCAGGAGTCACGGCCATCGTGCAACCCGGCGGCTCCGTTCGCGATGAGGAGGTGATCGGCACGTGCGAGAAAGCAGGAATCACGATGTACGTCACGGGAACTCGCCACTTCGCGCACTGATCGCCTTCCTCAAGCGGCTTTTTGGCAAACAAACCGAGGCTGCGCAAGCGTCGGGCCTCACCCCGAACCCCGCGACCGCATCAGCCGAACCCACTCATGAGGATCCAACCCCCGCCCCCACGAGCGAAAGACGAGCGATGAAAAAAGGCAAGAAGCAATCCGTGCCCGAACTCGACCTTAACGGCGAACTGCCCCACAGCAGCAACCTTCGCGAATTCATCGAGCACCTGCGTGAACTCGGGTACACGGTTGCCGATGGTCACTCACCCGATCCCGACCTGATTGACCCGCACGGCAACCCCGTGTACACATGGCAGGAAGGCTACCCGTACCCCACTCGTATGGAGCGCGACGAGTACGAGCGCGAGAAGTACTTCCTCCAGGTTGAGCTGCTCAAGCTCCAATACTGGCTCGAGGACGCGAAAAAGAAGGCGATCATCATCTTCGAGGGGCGCGACGCGGCCGGTAAGGGCGGTACGATCAAACGCTTTACCGAACACCTCAATCCTCGAATGGCACGCGTCGTTGCGCTCAATAAGCCCACGGAGCGAGAGAAGGGGCAGTGGTACTTCCAGCGCTACGTCGAGCATCTCCCGACCGAGGGCGAAATGGTGCTGTTCGATCGCTCCTGGTACAACCGTGCAGGGGTCGAACGCGTCATGGGTTTTGCAACCGACGAAGAGTACGAGACCTTCATGGACCAGGTTCCGCACTTCGAACGCATGCTCGTTGATTCCGGCATCCACGTGACCAAGTTCTGGTTCTCGGTCTCGCAAAAGGAGCAGCGTACACGTTTCGCGATTCGGCAGCTCGATCCGGTTCGCCAGTGGAAGTTATCGCCCATGGATCTCGAATCCCTCGATCGGTGGGAGGCGTACGGCGCGGCGAAGGAAGAGATGTTCCGCCGCACCGACAAGAAGTACGCGCCGTGGACGATCATCCGCTCCAACGACAAGAAGCGCGCACGCATCAACGCGATGAAGTACTTCCTCTCGCAATTTGAATACGAGGGCAAGGATCACGCGGTTGTCGGTACTCCCGATCCGCTTCTCGTGATGCGTGGCAAGAACGAAGCAGCCGACGAGTAGCCTCGACGCGCGGGCCGGCCCGGGCTAATGCTCGAGGTCGCTCTCCGCGATCGGGTCAGAGCTGTCGAGCGCGGGGATCGCACCCGTTGCCGTGGCCCGATACGGCTGGGTCATGCGGGCCGGCGTGAGGATTTCGTCGAGGTGCCCCTCGCTCACGAGGCCTCTTTCACGCACAATGTCGCGCACGGGCTTGCCCGTGTGGAGGGCCTGTGAGGCGATCTCCGTCGACGCCGCGTAGCCAATGACGGGCACGAGCGCCGTGATGATTCCGATCGAGCGTTCGAGATTGCCAGCAAGAACGTCTTCGTTCACCGTGATGCCCTCGATACAGTGCGTGCGGAGCGTACGCATCGCGCGGGTCATAATGCGGGTCGAATCGAGAATGTTGTACGCGATCACGGGCTCGAACGCGTTGAGCTGAAGCTGACCGCCTTCGGCAGCGAGCGTGACGGTGAGATCGTTGCCAATGACCTGGAATGCCACTTGGTTCACGACCTCGGGAATCACGGGATTGACCTTGCCCGGCATGATCGAGCTGCCCGGCTGAACCGCAGGTAGGTTAATTTCGTTGAAACCTGCGCGGGGGCCGGAGGAAAGAAGCCTCAGGTCGTTGCAGATCTTTGAAATTTTCACGGCGATGCGCTTGAGCACGCTCGAAAACGTCACGAACGCGCCCGTGTCGCTCGTCGCCTCGACGAGGTCGGCGGCGAGCGTGAACTCCTTGCCCGTGATGCGGGTGAGTTCCTCGACGACGAGGGAGGCGTATTTTGGGTCAGTGGTGATGCCCGTGCCGATCGCCGTTGCCCCCATGTTGATTTCTTGAAAGAAGCGAGCGGTGCGTGTAAGCCGCTCGACGTCCTCGCTGATTGTTGTCGCCCACGCGTGGAACTCCTGGCCCACGGTCATGGGGACCGCGTCTTGCATTTGGGTGCGGCCCATCTTGAGGATGTGCTCGAATTCCTCGCCTTTCGCTCGAAGCGCGTCGATCAATCCGCGCATGGCATCGGCAAGATCGGGGAAGCTCAGGAGCATCGCGAGGCGCACCGCGGTTGGGTAGACGTCGTTCGTGGATTGACCGAAATTTACGTCGTTGTTGGGGTGGAGGAATTCGTACTCGCCACGTCGGTGCCCGAGAATTTCGAGGCCGCGATTCGCGATGACCTCATTCGCGTTCATATTCGTGCTTGTGCCCGCGCCGCCCTGGATGAGATCGACGACGAAATGCTCGTGGTGCTCGCCGTTTTCGATCTCTGCACACGCTTTCGCGATCGCATCGGCTTTGGTCTTATCCAAACCGCCTAGGCGCTGATTCGTCCGTGCCGCGGCGTGCTTGACGTACGCGAGTGCCTGCACGAGCGAGGGAAAGTGATGCAGGCGGACATCCGAGATGCGGAAGTTTTCGAGGGCCCTGAGGGTCTGCACGCCGTAGAGGGCATCGGCGGGGACTTCGCGGTCTCCGAGCAGGTCGTGTTCGATGCGCACGTCGGTCATATCGTGGTTCACGTCCTTGTGGTGGGGCAGGTGGGGCTGCGTAGCGCCACGAATATCGCGGCACTACTAGCCTAACCACCTCGGGCTACCATGGTTCCGTGAATCGATCGCCCTACTCCCTTGGCGCCGCAGTGCATCGGCAGCGGCTTTTGCTCGTGACGCTGGGGATAGTCTTTTTTGTGGTCCTCCCCGTTGGGCTTTTTTTCTCCGTCCCGACGGCCGGATACACGCTTTCTGCGTTTCTTTTCGCTCTGGCGGTTGTACGACTCATCCTGCCGGTGGACGCGCTCGGTGCGCTCGTCGTGAGGCGCCGGTCGGTCGATGTCGCGACGATACTTGTCCTTGCGATCCTTATTTTCGTGCTCGCCTCTAGCCCCGGGCTTTAATCCAGGTGTGAGGAGGATGATCGGCCAACTCCGAATTCGACGGGGCTGTTGTGGTTTTCTCCACCGCGAACGTGACGTGCCCCGTCTCGAGGTCGTATACGGCATGGGCAAGCGCTAACTCCCCGGCTTCGTGCGCCGCGCGAATGAGAGGGGAGCGCGCGCTCACTTCCGCCCTCGCGGCTGCGGCATTCACGGCGGCCTGGGAGGCGGGCTCGGGTTCACCGGAAAGGGAAGAGGTTCCGACGTGTGCCTCGCCACCGCCCGATCCCAAACGCCGCGAGATCTGCTCGGCGAGCGCGTTGAGGTGCCCCGGAAGGAGAGCAAGCGGCGTTCCCGAAGTGCGCTGTTTCGTGAGGGACTCGGCTGCGGCGACGGCGCCGCATCCTTCGTGGCCGAGCACGAGAATGAGCGGAACTGAGAGTTCGTGAACGGCGAATTCGAGCGAGGCGAGAATGGCGTTTTCCACCATTTGGCCGGCCGAACGCACAACGAAGAGGTCGCCGAGTCCGCAATCGAAGACGATCTCGGGCGGCACGCGCGAATCGGCACATGAGAGGACTGCGGCGAACGGCTCTTGTCCCGAGGAAAGGTCAAGGCGACGGTCCTCGTCGCTGTGGGGGTGGCGGGTCGTCCCGCTCGAGAATCGGCCGTTGCCTTCGCGCAGCCGCGCGAGCGATTCGCGGGCGTCGATTGAGGTGTGTGCCATTGAATGATCCTTTCCATGCACGGTGTGCCGAGCGTGTGCCACGATGGTGGTGTGAGCACTTCTTTAACCCGCCTGCACCAGGTGTTCGAACTTGCCATGCGCATTGGCGAAGTCATGATTTCCAACGGTGCTGCGGCGGCCGACGTGACCGCGACAATGCTACGCGTCACCGCGTCATCCGGCATTCGAAATGTGTCGGTACAGACGACACTGACGGAAGTCTCAGTCTCCTACTACCAGGACACGCAATCGGCGCCGTTTACGCGCATTCGCACCGCGGGTGGCTACACGTACGACTTTACGAAGCTCGATCGGGTCGATCAGATCACGACCAAGTATGTGAAGGGTGAAATGGACCTTCACGAGGCGCTTCTCGCAGTCGATCGCGTGCGGTCGATGAAGCGCTATTACGGCCCGATCGTGACAACTCTCGCCTGGGTGCTCATGGGCGGCGCGTGCGCAATGTTTTTCGGCGCCGGCATTCTCGTGACGACTTTCGCGGCCCTTGCTGCGGGCGTGCTGTGGCAGGTCTATATCCTCTTCGACAAGTTACGTTTTCCCGTGTTCTATGCGCAGATCGCGGGTGGTTTCATCGTCGTGCTTATTTCTCTGATCGTGAACCGGCTCGATCCAGCGGCGAACTCCTCACTCGTCGTCGTCGCGTGCCTCGTGATGGTGCTCGCGGGCTCGACATCTGTCGGCGCGATGCAGGATGCAATCACTGGGTGGTACGTCACCGCGGCGGGGCGTTTGCTCGAGACGTTCATGCTCACGGTGGGTGCCGTGATTGGCATTCGCGGCGGGATGCTCGTCGCCGAGTGGGTGGGTGCCGACATCTCGATTACGTCGACGATCCCGGCGACTCTCATCTCGACCCTCGTTGTCGCTATTGCTGGGGCGCTCGTTGGGCTCGGCTACGCGGTGGGTTTCCAGGTACCGCCGCGGCTTTTGCTCTGGGTGACGATCTTGCCCGGTTTCACGGCGACCTCGGCCTTTGTGATCGAAGTAGCGGGGCTCGAACGAGCGTGGGCAACGGGCATCACAGCGTTCTTCGTTGGCGTGCTTTCGGTCGTGATCTCGCAGCGAACGAAGGCGTACGTAAACATCCTCATCGCTCCCGCGATCATCACGATGGTGCCCGGTTCCGTGATTTACCGCGGCCTTTTGGGGTTCAGCGATGGCAGCAACACGGGGGCGAGCTATCTCCTACTCGCGTGTGAGATCGCGATTGCGATCTCGGCAGGCGTCATTCTCGGCGAATTCGTCGCGAGCCACACCGTGACACTTCTTGCGAGCGGCCGTGTGCGCGTGCCCGCCATTTCACAGCCGTTCAGCACGAACCGTCACCGCCGAATGGTGACCTTTAGGCGCCGCCGTAGGCCGGGTGCGCTCACGACCGCGATCCCCGTCGTTCACCTCGACCCGGACGAGCTCGATCCCACGATTGATCTCGAAGCCGGCCCCGACTGGCGAGAGGACCTTGATAACCTTCAGCCTGATACTCGCGAATCAGGTTTCGAGATCGTCGAGATGGATCCCGAGAAGATCGACATGCCTGCGATCCGCGCCGACGAAGACGCGGCGGGGGACCCGCAGGCCAACGAGCGCCCGTAGACTAGAGAGTATGACTGAACTGCACGCCGCTCCCGTAGACACCGATGCCATCGAAAAGGCCGCCCGCGAGTTCCGCGAGACCTTCGGGGCCGAACCGGAGGGCATGTTTTCTGCGCCTGGCCGCGTAAACATCATCGGCGAGCACGTTGACTATCAACAGGGTCTGTGCCTGCCGATGGCGATTTCGCACCGCTGCTTCGTCGCGGCGCGCCGCACCGACACGGGCGTGGTCCGGATGCGTTCCGTGCAATCCGGTGAGACGGTTGAGGCGCCCGTCGAGGGGCTCGAACCCGGCGCCGTCGATGGCTGGGCCTCCTATGTCGCGGGGGTCCTCTGGGCGCTCGCGGATCGATTCGAAGGTGGCGCCCCGTGCGGCTTTGACCTTCTGATCGACGGCTATGTTCCGCTCGGCGCGGGCCTCAGCTCGAGCGCTGCCCTCGAATGCGCGGTCGCGGCGGCGGTCGATGAGCTTTGTGAGCTTGGTACGAGTGCCCACGAGCGTATTCGAGCGGCAATCAAGGCGGAGACGGAGTTTGCAGGTGCGGCGACGGGTGGGCTTGACCAGTCCGCGTCGATTCTGTGCGAAGAGGGCCATGCCATTCTTCTCGACTGCCGGGATTTTTCGACGGTATCGGTTCCGTGGGATCTCGCTGGCCAGGGTCTCGAACTACTCATCATCGACACGCGTGCACCTCACAGCCTCGTGGGCGGCGAGTACGCGGAGCGCCGGGCGCAGGCCGAAGCGGGGGCGCGTACGCTCGGAGTGGAGAGCTTGCGGGATGTCCCGTTCGAGGGGGCTTCCGACGCTTGCCAGGGCATCAGCGATCCCGTGGTCCACAAGCGCAGCCGCCATATCATCGGCGAGATCGAGCGCGTGCGCGAATTCGCCGAGATTCTCGAGGCGGGCTCGATCCGCGAGGGCCTCGAGCGCATCGCCGAGCTGCTCAATGCCTCGCACGATTCGCTTCGCGATGACTATGAGGTCAGCGTTCCCGAACTTGATGTTGCCGTGGACGCGGCGCGCGAAGCGGGCGCGCACGGTGCGCGCATGACGGGCGGTGGATTTGGCGGGAGCGTCATTGCGCTCGTCGATGCGGAGATGGTCGAAGACGTTGCGAGTGCGGTCCAGAGCGCCTTTGCCAAGCGTGCGCTTGCCGAGCCGGTGTTCTTCCTCGCGGCGCCGAGCCGCGGCGCCGGCCGTGACCGCTAGAGGATTCTAAGCTTCGTTCTCGTACCAATCGCGTACGCGTGCGAGCTGCATCGCCTTTTCGGTGTCGCCCATGCGCGAGGCGCGGATCGAACCCGCGGCGAGGTCCGCGATTTCGCGGTCGCTCATGCCCATCGCCCGCACGGCTTCGTACTGGGCAAGGAGCCGTGAGCCGAAGAGGAGCGGGTCGTCCGCGCTTAGCGCGATGGTCGCGCCGTGGCGCGCGAGCTGGGGGACGGGCACGTCGCCTATGTCTCGATAGACACCGAGCGACACGTTTGACGCTGGGCACACCTCGAGAGCGATGCCGCGTTCGATGAGCGTTTCGAGCAAGCGCGGGTCCTCGATCGACCGCACGCCGTGGCCGAGGCGCGTGGGCTCGAGCGAATCGACGACCTCGTGAATGTGGGGCGGGCCGAGGAGCTCGCCCCCGTGGGGCATCGCGGCCAGACCGCCGTTGCGGGCGATCCTGAATGCGGGCGCGAACGCGCGCGTATCGCCGCGGCGCTCGTCGTTGGAGAGTCCAAAACCGATCACGGTGCCCGCGTACTGCACGGCGAGGCGCGCGAGAATGCGCGCATCGAGTGGGTGGCGCATTCGGCTCGCCGCGACGATGATCCCCATCGAAATGCCGAGTTCGCGCTCGATCGCGCGGGCCTCGTCCACGATGATCTCGATCGCGGGAGTGATGCCGCCCACGAAAGGTGCGTAGCTCGTGGGGTCGATTTGGAGCTCGAGCCGAACGGAGCCCTCGGCGAGGTCATCCTCGGCTGCCTCGCGCAAGAGTCGACGCATGATGGCCTCGGAGTTCACGACTTTGCGCGCCGCGTCGTAGAAGCGCTGGAAACGGAACCAGCCGCGTGCGCTCGGCTCGACCTTGAGCGCCGTTTGCTCCGTGAGGGTGCGGGGAAGCCGCAAGTGCTGTGCAGCTGCGAGCTCCTGAAGTGTGTCGTGGCGCATCGAGCCCGTGAAGTGCAAGTGTAAGTGGGCTTTCGGGAGCGCGCGCAGGTCACGTTTGCCTTCGCGCTCGGGGTTTCGAGTTCCGACGCTTGCCATGGCCTAGCCGAGCACCTTTTGAAGTCGGGACACACCCTCGGCCAAGTCGTCGTCGGAAAGTGCATAGCTGAGGCGGAGGTGGCCCGGCGCATCGAACGCTTCCCCGGGGACTAGCGCGACCTTCGCGCGCTCGAGGATGAGCGAGGCGAGTTCGGCGGAGCTTTCGACCGCGGTCCCATCAATGCCACGGCCGAGGAGGCCGGTGACGTCGGGGAAGGCGTAGAACGCGCCGCGCGGGGTGGGGAGTGTGAGGCCCTCGATTTTCGCGAGCATGTCGCACATGGTGCGGCGGCGGCGATCGAACGCGGTTCGCATCTCGTCGAGAGGTTCAGTGGGGCCCGTGAGGGCGGCGATCGCGGCGCGCTGCGCGATGTTGTTGACGTTCGAGGTCAAGTGGCTTTGGAGTCGAGCGACGCCCTTCGCGATATCGGTGGGCGCGATGAGCCAGCCGACGCGCCAACCCGTCATCGCGAACGTTTTGGCTACGCCGTTGAGGAGGACCGTGCGATCTTCGAGCTCGGGAACGACGTCGAGGATCGAGTGGAACTGGGCATCGTCGTACGTGAGGTGCTGGTAAATCTCGTCGGAGAGAACCCACAGGTTGTTCTCGAGGGCCCAGCGGCCAAACTCCTCGAGCTGTGGGCGGCTCATGACCGCGCCCGTGGGGTTTGAAGGCGAGCACAGGAGCACAACCTTGGTGCGGGGCGTGCGTGCGGCCTCGAGCTGCTCGGGGGCGGGGATGTAGCCCTGGTCAGCGCCCGCGCGGACCGTGACGGGAACGCCGCCCGCGAGGCGGATCGCCTCCGGATAGGTCGTCCAATACGGTGCGGGCAGGATGACTTCGTCGCCCGGGTCGAGAAGGGCCGCGAAAGCCTCGTAGACGGCCTGCTTGCCGCCGTTCGTGACGACGATCCGCGAGGGCTCGACCTCGAGGTTGTCCATCTCGAAAGTCGCGTGCGCGATCGCTTCCTTGAGCTCGGGAAGGCCCGTTGCGGGCGAGTAGCGGTGATTCTTGGGGTCGCGCGCTGCAGCAATGGCGGCCTCGACGATGTGCTCGGGCGTGGGGAAGTCCGGTTCGCCGGCGCCGAAGCCGATCACGTCCTCACCGCTTGCGGCTAGTGCTTTAGCCTTAGCATCGACGGCGAGCGTTGCCGATTCCGCGATCGAGGAGAGGCGCGAGGATAGGCGTCGTTCGTGCTGGGGGGGAGTGGCAACATCGAAGCTCATAGTCTCGATCTTGTCAGAAAAACCAGGGTGCCGCGTAAAACCGCCACAAGTGAAGCACGATTTGAGGGGCCGGGTGCTCGACGTCGAGTCGTTTCGAGCCGAGTGCGTCACACAATCGGATCAAAGGCACTCGAGACTAGACCTTGGCGTGCGATTCGCTTATGATCGTACCTGGCCCTTTTTGAGGGTCTCGCTCCTCGGGCAGTGCTCGTGAAGCACAGGGCAGTGGCGCAATTGGTAGCGCAACGGTCTCCAAAACCGTAGGTTGCAGGTTCGAGTCCTGTCTGCCCTGCTTTTTCTTTAAGCGGTAATCCCCAGCGCCCGATCGACACGTCGCCGACGTCGAGATGGAGAAGGAAAACGATGAGCGTTCACCCCGAGACCGACCCTACTCGTGGCGATTTCGAGCAAGAGTCGAACATCGGCACGAAAAATCCGTTTAAGGCGTGCTGGATCTTCCTTCAGCAGGTCTTCGCTGAGCTGCGCAAGGTTGTCACTCCGACCGGCCGCGAGATGGTCACCTACACTCTCGCGGTTGTCGCGTTCGTGGTGTTCATGATCCTTCTCGTGTTTGGCATGGACTTCGTGTTTGGCTCCCTCACGCGCGCTCTGTTCACGGCGCACTGAGATTTTCGAGAGTAAGGAAACGATACGCGTGGCAGAAGACATGAACGACGACCTCGCAAACGAGGCGCTTGAGACGAGCCCGGAAACGGCTGACACCCCCGAAAGCTCCGAAGCTTCCGAAATTGCCGAGGGCACCGAGGCCCCCGCCCCGCTCGACGAAAACTCCGAGACCACGGTCGAAGATCCCGTCGTTGCACTCAAGCGTCACCTACGTTCCGCCCCCGGCGAGTGGTACGTCATCCACTCCTACTCGGGCCACGAAAACCGCGTGAAGACTCAGCTTCTCACGCGCACCGAAACCCAGGACATGGAGGATTACATCTTCCAGGTGGAGGTGCCGATGGAGGATGCGACCGAGGTCAAGAACGGCCAGAAGAAGATCGTTCGTCGCGTGCGCATCCCCGGGTACGTGTACGTGCGCATGGATCTCACCGAGGCCTCGTGGCGCGTGGTACGCGACACTCCTGGCGTGACCGGCTTTGTGGGAAACAGCACCGATCCTGTACCTCTCTCGTTCGATGAGATTTACTCTCTATTGGCGCCGTCGGTCAACCTTCCCGAGAAGAAGAAGTCCTCCTCTTCGAAGGCCAAGGAAAAGGCTATCCCGGCGTTCGAGGTGGGCGAGTCCGTCACCGTTATGGACGGCCCCTTCGAAACGATGCCCGCGACCATCGCGGACATCGACAACACCAACCAGAAACTTCGGGTTCTCGTGTCAATCTTCGGCCGCGAGACCCCGCTCGAGCTGGGCTTCGAGCAGGTCGCCAAGATCTGAAAACGCCCACCCGCATCTGCGGGACCGTAGTGGGAGGGTGCCGAACGGCATCCGCCCGAACCACGACAAGAAGGAAGAGCAATGGCTCCCAAGAAAAAGGTCGCGAGCATTATCAAGCTCCAGATCCAGGCCGGACAGGCAACGCCTGCTCCGCCGATCGGCCCGGCACTCGGTGCCGCCGGTGTGAACATCGTTGAGTTCACCAAGGCCTACAACGCCGCTACCGAAAGCCAGCGCGGCAACATCATCCCGGTTGAGATCACCGTGTACGAGGACCGCTCGTTCACGTTCATCACGAAGACCCCGCCCGCCGCACGCCTCCTCCTCAAGGCCGCAGGCCTTGACAAGGGTTCGCCCGTGCCCCACACCCAGAAGGTGGGCAAGGTGACCATGGAGCAGGTTAAGGAGATCGCGCAGACCAAGATGCCCGATCTCAACGCAAACGATATTGACGCCGCCGCGAAAATCGTGGCTGGAACCGCGCGTTCCATGGGCATCACGGTGGAGGGCTGATCCAACATGGCAACGAAATCCAAGGCATTCAAGGACGCCGCAGCACTCATCGAGGAAGGCCGTTTCTACGCGCCTCTCGACGCCGTGCGCATTGTCAAGAAGTCCGGCTCCAAGAAGACCGACTCGACCGTCGAGGTCGCGATGCGTCTGAGCGTTGATCCCCGCAAGGCGGATCAGATGGTGCGCGGCACCGTTAACCTCCCGCACGGAACCGGTAAGACCGCTCGCGTCATCGTGTTCGCCACCGGCCCGCAGGCCGAGGCCGCACGTGCCGCAGGTGCCGACGAGGTTGGCGACGACGACCTCATCGAGAAGGTCGCCAGCGGCTGGACTGACTTCGACACCGCCGTTGCAACCCCGAACCTCATGGGTAAGGTGGGCCGCCTCGGTCGTGTACTCGGTCCCCGTGGCCTCATGCCTAACCCCAAGACCGGCACCGTCACGATGGACACTGCGAAGGCTGTTGGTGACATTAAGGGCGGCAAGATTGACTTCCGTGTTGACCGCGCCGCAAACCTTCACTTCATCATCGGCAAGGCGTCGTTCAGCGAGCAGCAGCTCGTCGAGAACTACGTCGCAGCGCTCGAAGAGATCCTGCGCCTCAAGCCGGCGAGCTCGAAGGGCCGCTACATCTCGAAGATCACGATGTCCACGACCTTCGGTCCTGGCGTCCCGATCGACGTGAACCGTACGCGTAATCTCACCGAGGAAACCGACGAGGCCTGAGCCTCACGGCTCCCGGAAGGGACAGCATAAAAATCGGGCCCCGCACGAAGCGGGGCCCGATTTTTCTATGCGGTTGCGTGTCTTACTTGGCGACCTTGACGCCGACCTCGCGTGCGCCGCTGAGTTCGCGCTGGTCGACGTCGTCCATCTTTGACTGGACCCACGGCGCGATCAGGAACATGACGACCGCCACCACGATGGTCACGGCTCCGAGGCCGTAGTAGTACACCGAGTCGCCAAGATTGGCCTTGTCAACCTGGTCGATGATGACCGACGTGAGGCCCATGCCCACGCTCGGGGCGAGGTACCACAGGGTCATGGTCTGCGAAGCAAACTGCTTGGGTGCGAGCTTCGTGGTCACCGAAAGCCCCACGGGGTTCATGCAAAGCTCGGCAACCGTCTGCACAACAAACACGAGACCGAGGTACCAGAACGGGGCGAGAAGCTTTGCCCCCGGCCACGTCCCAAAGCCATAGCCCATGAGCATTGCCGAAAGAGCGATGATGACGAGCGAAAGTGCGAACTTTGAGGCAGTGTTCGGGAACTTGCCCTTCCTGCGAGTGAAGATCCACGCGATCACGGGCGAGAGCAGAAGCACCGCGGCGGGGTTGATCGACTGGTAAAACTCGGGGGAAAGGTGCAGACCGCCGATTGAGCGGTCCGTATTGTTTTCGGCAAAGAAGGCCATTTTGCCCGCGGCCTGCTCGAAAATGACGACGAAGAGAACCTGACCAACCCACAGCGGCAGGAACGCGCCGAGGTGTGTGCGTTCTTGCGCGGTGACCTTGGGGCTCTTGAACATCGTGAAGAAGTAGTAGGCGCTCATCGCGAGGGCGAAGGCGAAAAGCGAGTAGGCGATCGCCGAGGTGAGCTGACCGAGAAGCGCGTTGAAGCCGAGAACGAGGAGAGTCGCGATCACGGCAACACCAACGCCGCCAAGTGCGAGCCGCGTCCCCTCGCCCTTCTGGAGTGGGTTCGGAATGCGATAGGCGAACTCTCCGAGCTTGTGGCGGCCGTAGAAGAACGAGACGAGGGCGAGCGCCATGCCGATCGCAGCGGCGAGGAAACCCACGTGGTAGCCGAAGTGGTTGCGGAGGAAGCCCACGACGAGCGGGGCGATGAGAGAGCCGACGTTGACCGACATGTAGAAGTACTGGAAGCCCGCGTCACGCCGCGGATCATCCTCATCGTAGAGGCCACCGACGATCGTTGCGAGGTTAGGCTTGATGAGGCCCGTACCAATCGCAATGCATATGAGGCCCGACCACGATGTAATCGCGGCGGGAAACGCGAGTAGGACGTGGCCGAACATGATGACCGAGCCTCCGATGAGGCCCGAGATCCACGGTCCAAGGATACGGTCGGCGATGATGCCGCCCGGGATCGTCATGAGGAGAACCGCGGCACCGTAGGCGGAAACGACGACCTGGCCCGCGGTGTCGGAAAGGCCGAGGCCTTGGTTCGCGGCAACATCGGTGAGGAAGTACAGCAGGATGGCGCGCATGCCGAACCAGCTGAAGCGCTCCCACATCTCGACCTGAAGCATCCAGGGCAGCCCTCCCGGATGGCCGATGAAGGATTTATCATTCTTGGAAGGGCCCGTGCGCAATTGCGCGGGTCGGTATTTGTATAGAGCTGAGTCTTGTGCTGGCGGATTGGTCGTCATCGATGAATCCTTGCTGTGTCGTTCCTTTAATCCGCGTATAGCGGGTGAGGGATGACCGGCGCACGGGTGGTGGCCGGGGCTGGCGCGGGGTGGGCGCCTCGTTTCATCCATGACATCAGACCTCGGGTGCCCACACCGGGGTCAGAAATCAGTGAAAACGTGATCGCGGCAACTACCGATCCGGTTGTCCGGATCGGTAAGAGGAGTAGGGACCTAGGGCACGGAAGACTGACGGCCAAGAGCTGAAGCAACCGTGGGCACAGCGCTGAACCCATGCCACATCATGTTCATATGATCGGATGAACCGGAACAACAGGGTGACCGCGGAGCGTGAGTGGGTCGCCCCACGTTGCGGAATTGAAAGGATAAGGCGATGACCGAGAAAGCTGATCTTCGCGTGGGAGTCGTCGGGTTCGGCGCTCGAGGGGGTCTCGCGCGTCACGCGCACAAACCGGGGGAGGGGGCCGCCGTCACGATCGTCGCGGATCCCACCGAACGGGGGAAGCGCAGGGCCAGAGAAGTCATTGGCGAGGATGTCCGTACAGTCGACTCGGTCGAGGAACTTCTCGAAGGTTGTGATGTGGATGCCGTCATGATCCTCGCGCCCGACGACATGCACGCATCGATTGCCCGCACAACGCTTGCGGCTGGCATCCCGACATTTACGGAGAAACCGATGGCGATTTCGGTTGAGGATGCGGATGCGATGTTGAGCCTCGCCTTCGAAAAGCGCACGCGCCTGTACGTTGGCCACAACATGCGCCACATGCCGGTCATTCGCCAAATGAAAAGCATGATTGACGCAGGCAAAATTGGTCGCGTGCGTGCCATTTGGTGTCGACACTTCGTGGGATCCGGCGGCGACTTCTACTTCAAGGATTGGCATGCCGAACGCGAACGCGCATTCTCGCTTCTTTTGCAAAAGGGTGCGCACGATATCGACGTCATCCACTGGCTCGCTGGCGGGTACACTCGCCGGGTATCGGGCATCGGGGGCCTTGAGGTGTACGGCGATATCCCGGATCGGCGAGACAATTCAGACCGGCTCATGTGGGATTGGTTCGATGCGGATGTCTTCCCACCGTCGAAGCAAAGGGAACTGAATCCCGTGATCGACGTCGAGGACATTTCGATGGTGCAGATGACCCTCGATAACGGAGTGTACGCCTCGTACCAGCAGTGCCACTTCACCCCTGACTATTGGCGCAATTACACGGTCATCGGGGACGAGGGGCGCATCGAAAACATGGGCGATAGCGCCGGAGACCAGATCTACCTGTGGAATTCTCGCCGCTCGGGCGCGGGCCGCCCGGATGAGGTAGAGGTGATCCGCAGAGCCGACGGCGGCCACGGGGGAGCCGACCCGCGATTAGTCAAGGAGTTTCTCGAGTTCGCCCGTAACGGGGGTCGCACCGATGTGTCCGTGATCGCCGCTCGCGAGGCAGTTGCCACGGGCGTCTACGGCGCCCTTTCGATCCGCGCGAATGGCCGAATGATGGAGGTTCCTCCCGTGCCCGCGGGGCTACGCGCGTACTTTGATTCGGGCCAGGCTTAGGGCACAAGACCCCCATAGAGCAAGGGAGCGCCTCCGCTGTACGGAGCCGCTCCCTTCGCGCTCAAGACAGTGAGTCTGCCTTACTTCGCGTTTTTCTCGCTGTAGTCGACCTCGCCTTCGAAGGCGTCGCGGATGAGCGCCTTGAGTTCGCTCACGAGCGGCTGCTTCGGGTTGGCGGTCGTGCACTGATCCTCGTAAGCGCGATCGGCGAGGGTATCGATCGTCTCCTCGAGGTGCTCGAGCGTCGCACCGTTTGCCTTGAGGGACATGTCGATGCCGATGTCCTCAGCGAGCTCGGTCACGGCCTTGACGAGCGAGGCGACACCTTCCTCCGTGGTCTTTGCCGGGAGGTTGAGCGCGCGAGCGATCTCGGCGAAGTCCTCGTCGGCACGGAAAGACTCGTACTTCGGGAAGAGCGCGTGCTTGACGGGCTTTTTCGCGTTGTAGTTGATGACGTGCGGGAGGAAGATCGCGTTCGTGCGGCCGTGCGCGAGGTTGAACTCCGCGCCGACCTTGTGAGAGAGCGAGTGCACGATGCCGAGGAACGCGTTCGCGAACGCGATGCCTGCCATCGTCGAGGCATTGTGCATATTCTCCTTGGCCTCGCGGTCGTTCTCGAGAACAGACTTGCGGAGGTTCGCGAAGATCATCTGGATCGCACGCAGCGAGAGCCCCTTCGTGTAGTCCGAGGCCATGGTCGAAACGTACGACTCGATCGCGTGGGTAAGCGCGTCCATGCCCGAGTCCGCGGCGGTTCGCGCGGGAACGGTGTCAACGAATTGCGCGTCGGCGATCGCGATGTCGGGAAGGATCGCGTAGTCGGCGATCGGGTACTTCACGTGGTTTTCGGAGTCGGTGATGACAGCAAACGGCGTGCACTCCGAGCCGGTGCCCGAGGTGGTCGGGATCGCCACGAAGCGAGCCTTTTCGCCGAGCTTCGGGAACGTGTAGGTGCGCTTGCGAATATCGAGGAACTTCTGCTTCATGCCGAAGTAGGAGGCATTGCCATCCTCGTAGAACATCCACATGCCCTTCGCGGCGTCCATGGCCGAGCCGCCGCCAAGCGCGATGATCGTGTCGGGCTTGAACTGGTTCATCTGCTCGACGCCGCGGAACACGGTGTCAGAGCTCGGGTTCGGCTCCACATCCGAGAAGATTTGGTACTGGATGGGGTTGCGGCGCTCGCGGAGCTGCTCGAGAACGATGTCGACGTAGCCGAACTGCACCATACCCGGGTCGGTCACGATGAAGGCGCGGTTGATACCTTCCATGTCGCGCAAGTACTGGGTGGAGTAGCGCTCGAAGTAGGTCTTCGGAACCTTGAACCACTGCATGTTGTTACGACGCTCCGCAATTCGCTTGATGTTGATGAGATCGATGGCCGACACGTTTCGCGACACCGAGTTGTGGCCGTAGGAACCGCAGCCGAGGGTGAGCGAGGGAATGAGGCCGTTGTAAATGTCGCCGATGCCGCCCTGCGAGCTCGGGGAGTTCACGACGATGCGGCACGCGCGCATGGCGATACCGTATTCGCGTTCTTGCTTCTCATCGCTTGTGTGGATCACGGCCGTGTGGCCGAGGCCGCCGTGCTCGAGGAGCTGATCGGCGAGGTCGAAGCCTTCGTCGGCGTTTTTCACGACCTTGTAGCCGAGAACCGGCATGAGTTTTTCCTGGCTAAAGGGGTGGTCCTTGCCCACGCCGTCGATCGGCACGAGGAGCACCTTCGTGTAGGCGGGAACCTTGAGGCCGGCCCCTTCCGCGATCTTGAGAGCGCTCGAGCCAACGAGTGTGGGGTTCACGCCGCCCTTGTCGGTGATCATGTACTTCTCGAGCTTCGTGCGCTCGGTCTTGTTCAGGAAGTAGCCGCCGTACTTTTCGAACTCAGCGACGAATTCCTTGTTGGCCTCGGCGTGCACAAGCACGGTCTGCTCAGAAGCGCAGATCATGCCCGAGTCGAACGTCTTCGAGAGGAGAAGGTCGTTGACGGTGCGCGAGATCTTCGCGGTCTTGTCTACGTACACGGGAACGTTACCGGGACCCACACCGAGGGCGGGCTTTCCCGTTGAGTACGCTGCCTTGACCATGCCCGAGCCACCGGTCGCGAGCACGAGGGCGACCTTGTCGTGGTTCATGAGCAGGCCCGTCGCTTCAAGCGAAGGAGTTTCGATCCACTGCACGCAATTCTCGGGGGCGCCGGCCTCGATCGCTGCCTCGTAAACCACGCGCGCGGCGTGGGCGGAGCTTTCCTGCGCGCTCGGGTGGAACGCGAAGATGATCGGGTTGCGGGTCTTGAGCGCAATGAGCGACTTGAAGATCGTGGTCGAGGTGGGGTTGGTCGTCGGGGTCACACCCGCGATCACGCCCACGGGCTCGGCAACTTCGATCACGCCGCGAGTCTTGTCTTCGTGGAGGATGCCAACAGTCTTGTTGTGCTTGATCGAGTTCCAGATGTATTCGGAAGCGAAAATGTTCTTGATGATCTTGTCTTCGTACACACCGCGACCGGTTTCGTCGACAGCGTGCTTGGCGATCGCCATGTGCTGATCGAGCGCGGCGAGTGCTGCCTGGTGCACGATGTGGTCGACCTGCTCCTGAGTGAAGTCGCGGAACTCCTTGAGCGCGGTAGCGCCTTTGTCGGCGAGGGCGTCGATCATCGCTTGCGTGTCGACGTCGGGCGTAGCTTGGGCATCGGCCATGAGCGTGTCCATCCTTTTCTGGCGGGTGGAGTGAATAGGTCAAGTACGTCGTTGTGACTCAAACTTATGTGGCCAATGTGAGGCACTCAACCGTGGTCGATACGAATCAAGATTCGGTAAAACTGCTGGTCAAAGCGGATTCGTATCGCTTGACGAATGCTTGGCTTGCGGGATTGTATCCGGGGTGGCGTGACGAGCGTCGGGCTCAGTCACAAGACTGAGTCTAGCGCCCTAGGGGTATAAGGTCCTCGTTTGACCTGCACCTTTGTTGAGACCATAAATCCTGGGAAAAGTTGGACTTCGGGGGAGTGCGTGAAGGTGAGATTGGCGCCTTGGTAACAGGGCTTTCGGGATCCGACGCCTGCTGCGGGGATATTGGTCCCCTTTTCGCAAGTGTGGCCTGATTCACGTGCCCGTTATCGCTCGCGTCTCTGTGGGAGGGATCACCACTTCCGGGGTTTCCCCGCGGGGAGCGCGAGAGTAGAGTTGGTGTCACCGAAGACCGCCGGTCGTCGCCCTGCCATCAGGGGGACCGAAAGCTTTCACCGTGGTGAAGCGACCTGCGCAGGTGCTCAAGAAACGATACGCGCACGTTTGCGCGTTCAAGCCTTGACCCCTGCGGTCAGGGCTTTTTTCATGGCGGAAGTTTTCAGGCCGGCCTCGAGACCTCTGGAAGGAGGGCCATGGCGAGGCCTGACAAGGCAGCTGCCGTTGCCGAACTCACGGAACTGTTCCGTGAGTCGAACGCGGCAATTCTGACCGAGTACCGCGGGCTGAGCGTTGATCAGCTCAAGACGCTGCGTCGTTCGCTCGGTGCCGATACTACCTACGCCGTGGTAAAGAACACGCTTGCCGCCATCGCGGCTAAGGAAGCCGGGATTGACTCCCTTGAGGGTGATCTGAACGGCCCCACCGCGATTGCGTTCATTAAGGGGGAGCCGGTTGAGCCGGCCAAGGCCCTGCGTGACTTTGCCAAGGACAACCCCATGCTGGTCGTCAAGTCCGGTTACTTTGAGGGCAGCCCCCTCACGGCTGACGACGTTGAGAAGCTTGCCGATCTCGAATCGCGCGAGGTTCTTCTTGCCAAGACTGCCGGTGTCATCAAGGCATCGATGTCGAAGGCTGTTTTCGTTCTCGCTGCGCCGCTCACCAAGGCTGCGCGCACCGTGGACGCCCTGCGTGCCAAGAACGAGGGCTGAGGCGTCGAGTCTCATCCCGAGGCGTGATGCACGCGCTCGGCACAACCTTTTACACATACACCCGGCGCATGTGCGCCAGGCACCCGTGGGTGCCGCTTGACAGGAAGGACTAGCCCCATGGCTAAGCTCACCAACGACGAGCTCATTGAAGCTTTCAAGGAAATGACCCTCATCGAGCTCTCCGAGTTCGTGAAGCAGTTCGAAGAGGTCTTCGACGTGACCGCTGCTGCCCCCGTTGCCGTTGCCGCTGCTGGCGGCGCTGCCGGTGGCGATGCCCCCGCCGCTGAGGAGAAGGACGAATTCGACGTCATCCTCGAATCGGTCGGTTCGGCCAAGATCGCCGTCATCAAGGAGGTGCGCGCTCTCACGGGTCTCGGCCTCAAGGAGGCGAAGGACCTCGTTGATGGCGCTCCGAAGCCGGTTCTCGAGGCTGCCTCGAAGGAAGACGCCGAGAAGGCCAAGGAGCAGCTCGAGGGCGCTGGCGCGACCGTCACCCTCAAGTGATTTTGGCGCTCTAAGCGCACTTCATTGCCGAGAAGGTCGTCCCGATTGGGGCGGCCTTTTCGCTACCTCTCTGCTGGTGTGAGGCGCCTCTCAATAGCACTTGGTATGGTGTGCGACGTTCCTGACCCCACTCCCGCGAGGACCTATTATGACGCACACACGCCCCATACTTACCCGCGTCGCGAGTGGCGTAACCGCACTTCTTTTCGCTGCCTCGCTTGCGGGTTGCGGTGCACTCAGCAGCGCGGGCTCAAAGGAACGCGAAAGCGCATCGCCTTCCGCCACCACTTCAGCTTCGAGCGGTGAGACGTCTGGCCCGGGCGATAGTGAGTCCACTGGCGAGGCGAGCGACGCGGCGAGCCCGACGCCGAGCACCGATACTTCCGCTTCGCCCGGTTCCGAGGAAACGACCCCGGCAGCCAAGGGGGAGGAGCAGCCAGCAGGCGAACCAGATGCTCCGGCAACCTGGCTCGCGAACACCCCGTACGTTCCCCTTGAGGGCATCGACAGCGTGAGCGTCGAAGGCGTGCATGGAGGCTCTCCCTCCGGAAACACCTTTACGTTGAGTTTCACGTTCGACCACCCGAATGCTTCGCAAGGGTGTAAGGACGCCGTGACCGCACTCAATGAGGCTGAGATTCCCATCCAACAAATGTCGGTGGCGAAATACGAAGGAAGTTTCAAGGCAATCGATCCTTCGTTGGCGGACCCAACGATCCAGGCAGCTGCGGTGCGCAGCAATGAGGATTTCAACCTCATGGACAAGTACAACGACATTCTCGCCCAATGTGCGAATACCCCCGGAGAGCCAAAAGCGGTCGTCGAAAAGCTTCCCGATCACGAGGGCATCCATGTTCAGCTTGGAAACGCAGATTTGATCATCGCAGGCAAATCTCACGGCAACCGCCACATTTGGATGATCCTCGCGAACGTCGATCCCGCACAGGCAAAGACGTACATGGACGCCCAAATCGACCTGTTCAACCGTTCCGTGGCAAACGCCACCTGATAGTCTCCAGGAGCGCTCATGACCCGTCCAACCTCGACTGTTCCCCTGTTCCGCCCGCGCACGTGGGTTTCGGGCCTCGCCGCACTTGCCCTTGTGGGCGCTCTGGGCGGGTGCGGCGCGCTCAGTGCGAGGGAACAGGAAAAGTCCGACGCTTCCTCCACTTCCGCTGACTCTTCGGCGGGCGCAGAAAACCCCGGTTCCTCCAGCAGGGGCGGAACGGGCAAGGCCCCAGCCGGGAGACCCGGTGAGCAAGAGACGGGAGACGTGAACGATCCCGCGACGTGGATTCTGAGGCCCGAAAACACTTTCATCGATGGCGTCGACGATTACGACCTCAAGACCTCGATTGAAGACTCAAGCGATCGAGACTTCACTCTGCAATTTGCACTCGGAGACGAAGCCGCACAGATCCCTGAGTGCGCCGAAGTTTCGCAGAAAATTGACAGCTTTCACGGCACAATCGCTCAAGGTGCGGTCGCGACGTATAAGGGTGACATCGATCCTGTGACACCCGGTGAGGACGTGAAAATCAATGCCGCAGCGGTCATCCTTGACGAGGAGACTGACGTGATGACGCTTTATAGCGAGGCGGCGAAAGCGTGCGGCGATATCGGCGGGAAATTTGACGTGAGCGTCGAGCAGGTCTATGACCTTGACGTTGTTCATATCGAGGCCGTTGGCAAACACTTTTACATAGGCGGGCGCTCCGCCGGCAAAGCGCAACTATTCCTCTATGTTCAGGGCGTCGAAGAATCCCAAGCGGTCGCCTTCATCAAGGCTCAGGTGGACCTTTTCGACCGATCAGTGGGCTCTGCCGGGTAGGTACGTGACGTGCCGACTTTGGGTGCGCGGGAAAAGATGCTCAAACTGCGCCCACGAGCGTCCTGTTGAGCTCGCAGCCGTCGGACCAAGAGTCTCCCGAAGAGCCGTTGGGTGAGCCCCCGTCAAGTGGCTTCTCACGCCAGAGGATGCGGGCGAGTTGATGATCCTTACCGAGGTCGAGATTAAGGCGGCGCGGCCAACTGATAAGCAAGCAACTTTCCCTATTGAAATCTCCGACCCGGGCTACTTTGATTCCGGCTATCGAAAAGAATGCAAAGCGGCGGTGGAAGCGATGCAGGCGCCGCAAACGGGCGTGCACATAGGCGTGACGGCTGAGAATGCGATAGACCTCGACTGTCAAGAGAGTATGGGTGAACCCCGAAGGCTCGGGTCATCGCGTTCCAGACCGACGAGGACGCGAGCATCATGGAGGTCTTTCGCGTCCAGTGGGGAAGTTCCGACGAGCGAGGGGATAGGCCGAGCTTCTACGAATGCATCACCCCGGCGGCGAAGATTTCGACACGTATGTGTACATGCACTTTTCCGATGCTGAAGATATGCATGTGACCTCCTACATCGGCGTGGTGTCCCAAGGAAAGAGCCATATTCTCATTCGGGCCGAGAGCATCGACGCTCCGGGCAGTGCTCCGTTCATCAAAGCGCAGATCGAAAAACTAAAGCGTGAAGCGGCGTAAGGAACCCCGCACGTGCATCCGGGCGAAATGTTCCACCGAGGCGAGGTGCGCGGTTGTCGAGTCGATACGACTTGCCCGCGCGGGACGGTTCGACTGCTGACGTGACCACAGTCTCGCCAGTTTTTTCTTTCGAGGTCTTGAGGGTGCAGCCGCTCTCGCATACTCTTGAAACTTAGCGCCCGTGTTTCGTGCGCCCTTTTTCAACTCATTCGACTCATATAGCGGGGTTGGTCGTGATTGAGGGCGCGAAGCACATCGAGTCTATCGAAGCGTGTACGAGTCCTCATCCCGTGGAAGGATTACCCTTGGCTGCCTCGAGCACCGATTCTCACACCACCGCACTGCGCACCGCCTCGCCCCGCGTCACCTTCGCGAAGCTTGGCGACCCACTCGAAGTTCCGGACCTTCTCTCGCTGCAAACAAGCTCGTTCGACTGGCTACTCGGCAACGAGCGCTGGCAAGAGCGCGCCGCTGAAGCGGAAGCAGCTGGCCGCGAAGACGTCCCGCAAACCTCCGGCCTCGCCGACATTTTCGAAGAGATCTCTCCGATCGAGGATCTCGGTGGCAACATGTCGCTGTCCTTTAGGAACCACTCCTTCGAAGAGCCGAACTACTCGGTTGAGGAGTGCAAGGAAAAGGACCTCACCTACGCCGCGCCGCTGTACGTCACGGCGGAATTCATGAACAACGACACCGGCGAGATCAAGACCCAGACGGTCTTCATGGGTGACTTCCCGCTCATGACCGAAAAGGGCACGTTCATTATCAACGGCACCGAGCGTGTCGTCGTGTCGCAGCTCGTGCGTTCGCCCGGCGTGTATTTCGAAGAGAGCATCGACAAGACGAGCGATAAGCACGTCTTCAGCGCTAAGGTCATTCCCTCGCGCGGTGCATGGCTCGAGTTCGAGGTTGACAAGCGCGATCAGGTTGGCGTGCGCATCGACCGCAAGCGCAAGCAGTCCGTGACGACGCTCCTTCAGGCTCTCGGCATGTCCAAGAGCGACATCCTCGAAGAGTTTGGCGAATTCGAATCGATGCGCGCCACGCTCGAGAAGGACAAGATTGAGTCGCAGGACGAGGCGCTCATGGATATCTACCGCAAGCAGCGCCCGGGCGAGCCGCCCAGCCGCGATGCCGGCGAGACGATGCTCAACAACCTCTACTTCAACGACAAGCGTTACGACCTCGCGAAGGTTGGTCGCTACAAGATCAACAAGAAGCTTGGTCTCGAAGGTCCGCTCAGCGAAAGCGTGCTCAACCTCGAGGACGTCATCGCGACGATCAAGTACATCGTTGCGCTCCACGCAGGCATGGACAGCATGGAGAACAGCTTCGGTACCGAGATTCGCGTCGAGACCGACGATATCGACCACTTCGGCAACCGTCGCATCCGTGCTGTGGGTGAGCTCATTCAGAACCAGGTACGCACGGGCCTTTCGCGCATGGAGCGCGTCGTGCGCGAGCGCATGACGACCCAGGACGTCGAAGCGATCACGCCGCTCACGCTCATCAACATCCGCCCTGTGACCGCGGCGATCAAGGAGTTCTTCGGAACGTCGCAGCTCTCGCAGTTCATGGACCAGAACAACCCACTTTCGGGCCTGACCCACAAGCGCCGCCTCTCGGCGCTCGGCCCGGGTGGTCTCTCGCGCGACCGCGCGGGTATGGAAGTTCGTGACGTTCACCCGTCACACTACGGCCGCATGTGCCCGATCGAGACCCCCGAGGGTCCAAACATCGGCCTTATCGGCTCGCTCGCAACGTTCGCGCGCATCAACCCGTTCGGCTTCGTCGAGACCCCGTACCGCAAGGTTGAGGCTGGCGTCGTGACCGACGAGATCGTCTACCTCACGGCTGACGACGAAGACCGCCACATCATCGCCCAGGCGAACGCGAAGATTGATGAGAACGGCAAGTTCCTTGAGGAGCAGGTGCTCTCGCGTATGCCGGGCGGCGAGCCTGAACTCATTGACCCGAGCGACGTGACCTACATGGACGTCTCTGCGCGTCAGATGGTGTCGGTTGCGACCGCGATGATTCCGTTCCTCGAGCACGACGATGCCAACCGTGCGCTCATGGGATCGAACATGCAGCGCCAGGCCGTTCCGCTTCTGCGCACCGAGATGCCGCTCGTTGGCACCGGCATGGAGCGCCGTGCGGCTGTCGATGCCGGCGACGTCGTCGTTGCGGAGAAGGCCGGTGTGATCACCGAGCTTTCTGCCGACCTCATCACGGTTGCTGCGGACGACGGCACGAACCAGACATACCGCATCGATAAGTTCCAGCGTTCGAACGCCGGTAACTGCTACAACCACCGCGTGCTCTTCGACGAGGGCGATCGCGTCGAGGCGGGCTCGGTTCTCGCCGATGGCCCCTCGACCGACGACGGCGAGCTCTCGCTCGGCAAGAACCTTCTCGTGGCGTTCATGTCGTGGCACGGCCATAACTACGAGGACGGCATCATCCTCTCCTCGCGCCTCGTCCAGGATGACGTGCTCACGTCGATCCACATTGAGGAGCACGAGGTCGACGCCCGTGACACGAAGCTCGGTAAGGAAGAGATCACGCGCGACATCCCGAACGTAGGCGAAGATGTCCTCGCCGACCTCGATGAGCGCGGCATTATTCGCATCGGCGCCGAGGTTGTTCCCGGTGACATCCTCGTCGGCAAGGTCACCCCGAAGGGCGAGACCGAACTGACCCCGGAGGAGCGCCTCCTTCGCGCGATCTTCGGTGAGAAGGCACGCGAAGTACGCGACACTTCGCTGCGCGTTCCCCACGGCGAATCCGGCACCGTGATCGGAGTTCGTGTGTTCGACTCGGAAGAGGATTCCGATATTCTTCCGACCGGCGTCAACGAGATGGTGCGCGTGTACATTGCGCAGAAGCGTAAGATCACCGACGGCGACAAGCTCGCCGGCCGCCACGGCAACAAGGGTGTCATCGCGAAGATCCTGCCCGTCGAGGATATGCCGTTCCTCGAGGACGGTACCCCGATCGACATCATCCTCAACCCGATGGGCGTGCCGGGCCGTATGAATATCGGCCAGGTGATGGAAACCCACCTCGGCTGGGTCGCGAAATCTGGTTGGGATATCGAGGCATCGAACCCCGCCGCGAAAGACCTCCCGAAGGAAGCACTGCACGGCGAACCCGGCACCCCCGTTGCCGTTCCAGTGTTCGATGGTCTGAGCGATACCGAGCTCGGTGCCCTCGTCGAGAATTACACGCCGAACCGTGACGGTGATCGAATGATCCGCCCGAACGGCAAAGCGCGTCTGTTCGACGGCCGCTCCGGCGAGCCGTTCCCGCACGAGATCTCGGTCGGCTACATGTACATCCTCAAGCTGCACCACCTCGTTGACGACAAGCTTCACGCGCGTTCGACCGGCCCGTACTCGATGATCACCCAGCAGCCGCTCGGTGGTAAGGCGCAGTTCGGTGGCCAGCGCTTCGGCGAGATGGAGGTGTGGGCGCTCGAAGCCTACGGTGCCGCCTACGCTCTCCAGGAGCTCCTCACGATCAAGTCGGATGACATCACGGGACGCGTGAAGGTCTACGAGGCGATCGTCAAGGGCGACAACATTCCCGAACCGGGCATCCCCGAGTCGTTCCGCGTGCTCCTCAAGGAAATGCAGTCTCTGTGCCTGAACGTCGAAGTGCTCGGCGCCGACGGCCAGAACCTCGAGGTGCGCGACCGCGACGAGGACATCTTCCGCAGCGCGGAGGAACTTGGAATCAACCTGTCGAGCCGCCCGAACGAGGGCGCGATCAACATCGAAGAGGTCTGATCGATCATCGGGGGAGGGGCCGACGCTTGCCGAGCGACCGTCGGACCCTCTCGCCCCGGAGATCTCAGCCCCACTCATTCAGACCTTGACGACTTTCTAGACGAGAGAAGGACACACGTGCTCGACGTCAACCACTTTGACGAGCTCAAGATCGGCCTCGCCACGGCCGACGACATCCGTTCCTGGTCATTCGGGGAAGTAAAGAAGCCCGAAACCATCAACTATCGCACCCTCAAGCCCGAGATGGACGGCCTCTTCTGTGAGCGCATCTTCGGCCCGACCCGCGACTGGGAGTGCTACTGCGGCAAGTACAAGCGCGTGCGATTCAAGGGAATCGTGTGTGAGCGCTGTGGCGTGGAGGTCACCAAATCCTCCGTGCGCCGTGAGCGCATGGGACACATTGAGCTTGCCGCTCCCGTGACCCACATCTGGTACTTCAAGGGCGTGCCGAGCCGGCTCGGCTACCTGCTCGACCTTGCGCCGAAGGACCTCGAAAAGGTCATCTACTTCGCGGCATACATGATCACGAAGGTCGACGACGAGGCACGTCACGCCGACATGCCCGAGCTCCAGAGCCGCCACGACCTCGAGATTCGTGAACTCGAGAACGAGCGTGACGCCGCGATCAATGACCGCGCAGTCACGGCGGAAAAGGACCTCGCGCAGCTCGAGGAAGAAGGCGCGAAGGCCGACGCAAAACGCAAAGTTCGCGACTCCGCAGAGCGTGAGCAAGCCCAGATTCGCAAGAAGTACGACGCGGAGATCACGCGCGTGCAGAACGTGTGGGAGCGCTTCAAGAATCTCGAGGTTGCCGACCTCGAGGGCGATGAGCAGCTTTACCGTGCGATGAAGCTCCGCTACGGCCACTACTTCGAGGGCGGTATGGGTGCCGAGGCCGTGCAGCAGCGCCTGCTCGACTTCGACCTCGACTCGGAGGCGGAGAAGCTTCGCGATGTGATCGCGAACGGCAAGGGCCAGAGGAAAGCCCGTGCCCTCAAGCGCCTCAAGGTCGTGTCGGCGTTCCAGCAGACGACGAACTCGCCCGCGGGCATGGTGCTTGACTGCATCCCCGTCATTCCGCCGGATCTTCGCCCCATGGTGCAGCTCGACGGTGGCCGCTTCGCGACCTCCGACCTCAACGACCTCTACCGCCGCGTGATCAACCGCAACAACCGCCTCAAGCGCCTCATTGATCTCGGCGCTCCCGAGATCATCGTGAACAACGAAAAGCGCATGCTCCAGGAATCGGTGGACTCGCTGTTCGACAACGGCCGCCGCGGTCGTCCCGTGACGGGCCCCGGAAATCGCCCGCTCAAGTCGCTTTCCGACATGCTCAAGGGCAAGCAGGGCCGCTTCCGTGCGAACCTGCTCGGTAAGCGCGTGGACTACTCGGGCCGCTCGGTCATCGTGAACGGTCCGGAACTTCACCTCCACCAGTGTGGCCTCCCGAAGGGGATGGCGCTCGAGCTGTTCAAGCCGTTCGTCATGAAGCGCCTCGTGGACCTCTCGCTCGCGCAGAACGTCAAGGCCGCCAAGCGCATGGTCGAGCGTTCGCGCCCAGAAGTGTGGGACGTCCTCGAAGAGGTCATCACCGAGCATCCCGTGCTGCTCAACCGTGCACCTACGCTCCACCGCCTCGGTATTCAGGCGTTTGAGCCGAAGCTCGTCGAAGGTAAGGCCATTCACTTGCACCCGCTCGTGTGTGGCGCCTTCAACGCCGACTTCGACGGTGACCAGATGGCTGTGCACCTCCCGCTTTCGCCCGAGGCGCAGGCTGAGGCGCGCATCCTCATGCTCTCCTCGAACAACATTCTCAAGCCTTCGGACGGCCGTCCCGTGACGATGCCCGCGCAGGACATGGTCATCGGCCTCTACCACCTGACAACTCCGAAGCCCGAAGCGCTCGGCCACGGCCGCACGTTCTCCTCGATTGCCGAGGCGATCATGGCCTACGACAACAACGAGGTCGATCTGAACGCACCGATCAACGTGCGCTTCACCGATGTTGTGCCGCCGTCGGACTGGAAGGCTCCCGAGGGCTGGAGCGAGGGTGACCCGATCACGCTCGAAACCACGCTCGGTGCCTACTACTTCAACGAGACCCTCCCCGAGGATTTCCCGTACGTTGAAGGCCAGGTCGGCAAGAAGCGTCTCGGTGGGATTGTCAATGCGCTCGCCGAGCGCTACGACAAGGGTCAGGTTTCGGCCTCGCTCGACGCGCTCAAGTCGTACGGCTTCTCGTGGTCGACCTATTCGGGTGTGACGTTCGCGTTCAGCGACGTCGTTGCTCCGCCGAACAAGGCCGAGATCATCCAGAAGTACGAGGCGAAGGCCGCACAGGTCGAGGAGAACCGCGACCTCGGTCTCGTGTCAGAGGCTGAGCGCAGCAGCGAGCTCATCGATATTTGGACCGAGGCGACCAACGAGGTTGCCGAGGCGATGAAGGCGAACTTCCCGCTCGACAACACCATTTATCGCATGGTTCACTCGGGCGCTCGCGGTAACTGGATGCAGATCCGTCAGATCGCCGGTATGCGTGGTCTCGTGAACAACCCGAAGGGCGAGATCATTCCTCGCCCGATCCTCTCGAACTATCGCGAGGGTCTTTCGGTGCTCGAGTACTTCATCGCGTCGCACGGTTCGCGTAAGGGCCTTGCCGATACCGCGCTTAAGACCGCGCAGTCGGGTTACCTGACGCGTCGTCTCGTGGATGTTTCCCAGGATGTCATCGTCCGCGAGGGCGATTGTGGAACCTCCAAGGGATTCACAATGGCGATCGGCCAGGAGGACATCGACGGCACCATCGTTCCCGCCGACAACGTCGAGATCACGGCCTACGGTCGTACCCTCGCGCAGGACGTCGCTGGCGAAGACGGCACCGTACTGGCCTCCGCCGGCGAGGACGTCGGTGACGTGCTCATCGAGAAGCTCATTGCCGCGGGTGTCACCGAGGTCAAGGTTCGCTCGGTACTCACGTGTGACTCCGCCGTGGGGACGTGTGCGCAGTGCTACGGGCGCTCGCTCGCAACCGGCCAGCTCGTTGACATCGGCGAGGCCGTCGGCATCGTCGCAGCCCAGTCGATCGGCGAGCCCGGTACCCAGCTCACGATGCGTACCTTCCACTCCGGCGGTGTCGCTTCGGCAGAGGGCGACATCACGCACGGTCTTCCGCGTGTGCAGGAGCTCTTCGAAGCTCGCACCCCGGCTGGCTTCGCTCCGATCACCGAGATTGCGGGCCGCGTGAGCATCGACGAGACCGACAAGCAGCGCAAGCTCACCGTCACCCCTGATGACGGCAGCGAGCCCGTGACCTACACGCTCTCGCGCCGCGTGAGCCCGCTTGTGTTTGACGGCGACCACGTCGAGGTTGGCCAGCAGCTCTCGCCAGGCTCTGTGGACCCGAAGCAGGTGCTTCGCATCCTCGGCCCGCGCGCCGTGCAAAAGCACCTCGTGGACGAAGTTCAGAAGGTGTACGTGAGCCAGGGTGTGGACATTCACGCGAAGCACATCGAGGTCATCGTGCGTCAGATGCTGCGCCGCGTGACTATCGTGGCCTCGGGTGACACGAAGCTCCTCCCGGGCGATCTCGTGGAGAACGCCGCGTTCATCGAAGCGAACCGTGCTGTCCTTGCCGAAGGTGGGGAGCCTGCACAGGGTCGCCCCGAGCTTATGGGCATCACCAAGGCGTCGCTTGCGACCGAATCGTGGCTTTCAGCTGCGTCGTTCCAGGAGACAACTCGAGTGCTCACCGAGGCTGCGCTCAGCTCGAAGAGTGACAAGCTCATGGGTCTCAAGGAGAACGTCATCATCGGTAAGCTCATCCCCGCGGGCACGGGCCTTCCCCGCTTCCGCAACTTCGATGTGGAGCCGACTGACGAGGCCAAGGCGCAGATGTACACGGTTCCCGGTTATGACGACTTCGGTCTCGCCGACTTCAGCGGCGCCGGTTCCAATCTGAACCTCGACGACTTCAGCTACTCGGATCCGTTCAACACGGACTTCCACTGATTCGCCACTGAGGCTCGCGCCCAAGGCGCCCAACTGGAGGGCCGATTTTCCCCGCGTGGGAGAATCGGCCCTCCGTCGTGTCGCAACCGGGAAAAGCATGCGCCGCTGTGCGTGCCACGCGCGTGAAGTGATGTCGTTCCCAAGCGTGCGATAGCCCTGTGAAGCACGCCGCGACGAACGTCAAGCAATGGCAAAGTCGCGGTTTTTCTTGCCTTAAGGGTTGGTTTTGGGCGCCCGAATGCAAAGAAGAGCGCGCCAAGATGGACACATCCGAAACTCGCACTCGCGCCACCCGCGCGCGACACTTCCCGTGCACTCGTCAATGCGAAGGAAACTCGTGAAGAAGAAGACTCCGATCATTGCCGCAGCCGCCCTCGCGACCGTTTTTGCGGGCGGTGGAGGTGGCGCTGCCTACGCGATGTCGAGCGAGGTGACCGTGAACGCCTACGGTCGCGTGGCAACTTTCCGCACTTTCGATTCGCAGGTATCCGACATCCTTCAGGCGCACGGCGTGGATGTTACCCACACCGATCTCGTCAAGCCCGGCCTTGGCGAAACAATCGACTCGGGTGACAAGATCGTCGTCGTTGAGCGTAGCGAGGTCAAGATCAACGTGGACGGTGACGAGAAGACCGTTCTCGTGGATGGCGACACCGTTGCTGACGCACTCGAGAAAGCTGGAGTGAATGTCGAGGGTGCTGAGATTAGCCCCGCGCCCGAAACCAAGCTCGAGGAGCTCGACGGCGCCGTGAACGTCACGAGCGCTAAGGACATCACCGTGACCGGCATGAACGGTTCCTGGGTTGCGGAGGGTACGACTACTCGCACGGTGCAGGACCTTCTCGATAAGTATTTCGCCGATTCGGTCGATGCCGATGACGAGGTCACGCCCGCTCGTGACACGGTGCTCAAGGACGGCGACACCATTCACCTTGTGCGCCACAATTCCGAGGAGAAGACGGAAAAGGTGGCGATCGACTACGAGACCGAGACCCGTGAGGATGACTCGATCTACGAAGGCGAAACACGCGTGGTCACGAAGGGTGAAAAGGGCGAAAAGACGATCATCAAGAAAATCACGACCACTGATGGCAAGGCCGTGGGCGAAGAGGTCGTGAAAGAAGAAGTCACGAAAGAACCGGTCAAGCAGGTCGTGGCAAAGGGAACGAAGAAGCGCGAGAATTCTGCTTCTGGAGAGAATGAATCCGCGGATAAAAACGAGGGCGAGTCCAAGAGGTCGAACGACGGGAAAAAGTCGGGCGGCAACGAGTCGAATGATAAGGCCGCAAACAAATCCGAGTCCCAGGGGGGCAAGGCTGTGAGTGGCGTGCGCTCGTGCGGCGCGTCGTTCTACGGTAACGGCGATGGAACTGACGGCGGCCCCACTGCGAGCGGCGAGCGTTTCAATACGCACGCGTACACCGCAGCGCACAAGAGTCTCCCGTTCGGCACGCGCGTGCGTGTCACCAACAAGGCAAACGGTCGCAGCGTTGTTGTACGCATTAACGACCGTGGACCCTACGTGGGGGGTCGCTGCCTTGACCTCTCCTATGCGGCGATGAAGAGCATCGGCGGCGTGAGCTCCGGTGTGGCGCGCGTCGACTGGCAGATTGTCGAGTAGGTCATCACTCGTGCAATTCGGGCCGACGGTACTGCGCAACCGTCGGCCCGTTTTCTTTGATGTTGCCTGCGCGACACCTCAAAGTATCCGAGCATGTGATGTACAACGAACTATGCTCACCCCTTTGACCGAAATAAATCGCGCAACGTAGACTGAGGAACTGTGCCTGGGTGCCCTATGCCCTCTCGCGGTATCGCTTAGTGCGAGTGCAATGAGCGGGGGTACGGTACTTCAGCCACCGGGCCTCATCCGAGGCTCGTGCGGGTCGAGATCGACACACCCGAACGCGGGGGTCGGTCTTGGGTCGCGGCCCACTCCACGCCCGTGGAACCGGTGCTTCGGCGCCTGTGGGCAAAGAAGGTGATCTGGCCGCGTGAAGAGCGCGGCTAGCGACAGAAAGAGAACAAGTGCCTACTATTCAGCAGTTGGTGCGCAAGGGTCGCCAGGACAAGCCTGTCGCCTCGAGCACGCCCGCGCTCAAGGGCTCGCCCCAGCGCCGCGGCGTGTGCACCCGTGTGTACACCACCACTCCCAAAAAGCCGAACTCGGCGCTCCGCAAGATCGCGCGCGTTCGCCTCTCCTCCGGTGTCGAAGTTACGGCCTACATTCCCGGTGAAGGCCACAACCTCCAGGAGCACTCGATCGTCCTCGTTCGCGGCGGCCGTGTGAAGGACCTCCCGGGCGTCCGCTACAAGGTCGTTCGTGGTTCGCTCGATACCCAGGCCGTGAAGGGCCGCCAGCAGGCGCGTTCGCGGTACGGCGCGAAGAAGGAGAAGAAGTAATGCCACGTAAAGGTGCAGCTCCCAAGCGTCAGCTCGTGGTCGACCCGGTTTACGGCTCGCCCATCGTCACTCAGCTCATCAACAAGGTCCTCCTCGACGGTAAGAAGACCGTCGCCGAGCGCATCGTTTACGGTGCGCTCGAGGGCTGCCGTGAAAAGAACGGTCAGGACCCGGTTGCGACCCTCAAGAAGGCTCTGGACAACATTCGCCCTTCGCTCGAGGTTCGCTCCCGCCGCGTTGGTGGCGCCACCTATCAGGTGCCCGTCGAGGTGCGTGCCGGTCGTTCGACGACCCTCGCGCTGCGCTGGCTCGTCGGTTACTCGCGTGCTCGCCGTGAGCACACGATGACCGAGCGTCTGATGAACGAGATCCTCGACGCTTCGAACGGCCTCGGTGCCGCTGTGAAGCGCCGCGAAGACACCCACAAGATGGCGGAGTCCAACAAGGCCTTCGCTCACTACCGCTGGTAATCGCCGGCGGTCCTCGAACCGAAGCGCAGAAAGGCATAGCCCGTGGCACTTGCAGTGCTTAAGGACCTCAAGAAGGTTCGCAACATCGGCATCATGGCTCACATCGATGCTGGTAAGACCACCACTACCGAGCGCATCCTGTACTACACCGGCGTCAACTACAAGCTTGGCGAAACCCACGATGGTGCCGGCACCATGGACTGGATGGAGCAGGAAAAGGAACGCGGTATCACCATCACGTCCGCGGCGACGACCTGCTACTGGCACGACAACCAGATCAACATCATCGACACGCCCGGCCACGTCGACTTCACCGTTGAGGTGGAGCGCTCGCTGCGCGTTCTCGACGGTGCCGTTGCCGTGTTCGACGGCAAGGAAGGTGTCGAGCCGCAGTCGGAGACCGTGTGGCGCCAGGCCGATAAGTACAACGTGCCGCGCATCTGCTTCGTCAACAAGATGGACAAGATGGGTGCGGACTTCTTCTTCACCGTCGGCACCATTGTTGACCGCCTCAAGGCAAAGCCGCTCGTCATGCAGGTGCCGATTGGTGCCGAGGCCGACTTCCGCGGCGTTATCGATCTCCTCGAGATGAAGGCCTACGAATGGCCGGAAGCATTCGAAGAGGACGCCCCTGAGTTCAACAAGAAGAAGGGCGATGCCGCGCTCGGTCAGTTCCAGAAGGAAATTCCGATTCCGGAAGACCTTCAGGCCAAGGCTGAGGAGTATCGCGAGAAGCTCGTTGAGGACGTCGCCGAGGCGACCGAAGAGCTCATGGAAAAATACCTCGAAGAAGGCGACCTCTCGATTGAGGACCTTAAGAAGGGCATCCGTGAGCTCACGATCAACTCGCAGGCGTACCCGGTGTTCTGTGGTTCGGCATTCAAGAACAAGGGCGTGCAGCCCATGCTCAATGCCGTGATCGACTTCCTCCCGTCGCCGCTCGACGTTCCACCGATGATCGGTCATGACGTCAACGACGAGGAGAAGGAGCTCACCCGTAAGCCCTCGACGGACGAGCCGTTCTCGGCGCTTGCCTTCAAGGTGGCGTCGCACCCGTTCTTCGGTTCGCTTACCTATGTGCGCGTGTACTCCGGCCACGTCGAGACCGGTGCTCAGGTGCTCAACGCCAACACGGGCAAGAAAGAGCGCGTCGGCAAGCTTTTCCAGATGCACTCCAACCAGGAGAACCCCGTCGAGGAGGCGTTCGCCGGGCACATCTACGCGTTCATCGGCCTCAAGGACACGACCACGGGCGACACGCTGTGCGATGCGCAGCACCCGATCGCTCTCGAGTCGATGTCCTTCCCCGAGCCCGTGATCTCGATGGCTATCGAGCCGAAGACCAAGGGCGACCAGGAGAAGCTCGGTATCGCTATTCAGCGCCTCGCGAAGGAAGACCCGACGTTCCAGGTTCAGCTTGACGAGGAAACTGGCCAGACGGTCATCAGAGGCATGGGCGAGCTCCAGCTCGACGTGCTCGTGGATCGTATGCGCCGTGAGTTCAAGGTCGAGGCCAACGTGGGCTCACCGCAGGTGGCCTACCGCGAGTCGATCAAGAAGACCGTTGAGAAGTTCGATTACACCCACAAGAAGCAGACCGGCGGTTCCGGTCAGTTCGGTAAGGTTCAGATCACGTACGAGCCCCTTACCGACGCCGAAGACGGCGTGTTCTACGAATTCGAAAACCTCGTCACCGGTGGCCGTATCCCGCGCGAATACATCCCGAGTGTTGACGCGGGTATTCAGGATGCGCTTCAGTCCGGCGTTCTCGCCGGTTACCCGGTGGTGAACGTCAAGGCATCGCTTATCGACGGTGCTTACCACGACGTGGACTCCTCGGAAATGGCGTTCAAGATCGCCGGTTCGATGGCGACGCGTGAGGCACTCAAGAAGGCCCACCCGATCCTCCTCGAGCCGATCATGAACGTTGAGGTTCGTACTCCCGAGGAGTACATGGGAGATGTCATCGGCGACCTGAACAAGCGACGCGGTTCAGTTTCGTCGATGGAGGACGCGAGCGGTGTGAAGATTATCCGTGCTCTCGTCCCGCTGTCCGAAATGTTCGGGTACATTGGCGATCTGCGTTCTTTCACGCAGGGCCGCGCGATGTACACGATGCAGTTCGACAGCTACGCGGAGGTCCCGAAGAACATTTCGGAAGAGATCATCGCGAAGACGCGGGGCGAGTAAGCCTTATGAGGATTAGCGGGTAGAGTGGATCTGTTCGCTAGTTCTCGGACCGCTCGGGTTGTCCCCTTCGGGGCACCCCACCCGTTCTAAAGAAGTACACCCAACCAAAAGTCCTAGGAGGACACACTATGGCTAAGGCCAAGTTCGAGCGTAGCAAGCCGCACGTCAACATCGGCACCATCGGTCACGTTGACCACGGCAAGACCACGCTTACCGCTGCCATCTCGAAGGTTCTGTACGATCAGTACCCCGACCTCAACGAGCAGCGTAACTTCGATACGATCGACAACGCCCCTGAGGAAAAGCAGCGCGGCATTACGATCAACATCTCCCACATCGAGTACCAGACCGACAAGCGTCACTACGCTCACGTTGACGCTCCCGGCCACGCCGACTACATCAAGAACATGATTACCGGCGCTGCTCAGATGGACGGCGCAATCCTCGTGGTTGCCGCTACCGACGGCCCCATGGCGCAGACCCGCGAGCACGTTCTTCTCGCTCGCCAGGTTGGCGTTCCCTACCTCCTCGTTGCACTCAATAAGTGCGACATGGTCGACGATGAGGAAATCCTCGAGCTCGTCGAGATGGAGGTTCGCGAGCTTCTCGCTTCGCAGGAATTCGACGAGGACGCCCCCGTTGTCCGCGTTTCGGCGTTCAAGGCGCTCGAGGGCGACGAGAAGTGGGTTAAGTCGGTTCAGGACCTCATGGCCGCTGTCGACGAGTCGATCCCGGATCCGGTTCGTGACATGGACAAGCCGTTCCTCATGCCTATCGAGGACGTCTTCACCATTACCGGCCGTGGCACCGTTGTGACCGGTAAGGTCGAGCGTGGCAAGCTTGCCATCAACTCGGAGGTTGAGATCGTGGGTATCCGCGAGGCTCAGAAGACCACCGTTACCGGTATCGAGATGTTCCACAAGCAGATGGACGAGGCTTGGGCAGGCGAGAACTGTGGTCTCCTTCTCCGTGGTACCAAGCGTGAAGACGTGGAGCGCGGCCAGGTTGTCGTGAAGCCGGGTTCGATCACCCCGCACACCGACTTCGAGGGCCAGGTCTACATCCTTTCGAAGGACGAGGGGGGCCGCCACAACCCGTTCTACTCGAACTACCGCCCGCAGTTCTACTTCCGCACCACCGACGTGACCGGCGTGATCACCCTTCCCGAGGGCACCGAGATGGTCATGCCTGGCGACTCGACCGAGATGACCGTTGAGCTCATCCAGCCGATCGCTATGGAAGAGGGCCTCGGCTTCGCTATCCGTGAGGGTGGCCGCACCGTTGGCTCGGGCCGCGTCACCAAGATCATCAAGTGATCTGACGCTGCATAGCCTGCAGAGTTAAAGAAAAGCGCCCCGGA
>NZ_JALXOZ010000011.1 GCF_025147465.1 Dermabacter sp. p3-SID358 | reverse complement strand
TCATGCCGCCCATGCCTCCCATGGCGTCCATGTCGCCGCCCGCGGGAGCCTTGACGGGCTCCGGCTTATCGGCAACAACGGCCTCCGTGGTGAGGAACAAGCCAGCGATCGACGCGGCGTTCTGAAGGGCCGAACGGGTCACCTTGACCGGGTCGAGCACGCCAGCCTCAATAAGGTTCTGGTACTCACCGGTCGCAGCGTTGAGGCCCTCGCCCACGGGGAGCTGCTTGACCTTCGACGCGACAACGCCGCCCTCAAGGCCGGCGTTCGAGGCGATCTGCTTGAGCGGGGCCTCGATCGCGACCTGCACGATCGACGCACCGGTGGCCTCGTCGTCCTCGAGCGAGAGGGACGCAAAAGCATCCTTGCCAGCCTGGATCAGGGCCACGCCACCGCCGGCGACGATGCCCTCTTCCACAGCAGCCTTCGCGTTGCGCACGGCATCCTCGATGCGGTGCTTGCGCTCGTTGAGCTCGACCTCGGTTGCGGCACCCGCCTTAATGACGGCCACGCCGCCAGCGAGCTTCGCGAGGCGCTCCTGGAGCTTCTCGCGGTCGTAATCCGAATCCGACGCCTCGATCTCGCTGCGGATCTGCTTGACACGGCCAGCGATCTGCTCGCCGTCGCCGGCACCCTCAACGATCGTCGTCTCGTCCTTCGTGACAACAACCTTGCGGGCGCGGCCAAGCACATTAAGGTCGGCGGTCTCGAGCGAGAGGCCAACCTCCTCCGAGATCACGGTTCCACCGGTGAGGATCGCCATGTCCTGCAGCATTGCCTTACGGCGGTCGCCGAAGCCAGGGGCCTTCACAGCGACCGACTTGAACACGCCACGAAGCTTGTTCACGACGAGCGCGGGAAGCGCCTCACCGTCAACGTCCTCGGCGATGATCACGAGCGGCTTGTTGGCCTGGATGACCTTGTCGAGAAGCGGCAGAAGATCCTTGAGCTGCGACACCTTCGACGAGGTGAGAAGGATGTACGGATCCTCGAGAACAGTTTCCTGGCGCTCCGGATCGGTCACGAAGTAGGGCGAAATGAAGCCCTTGTCGAAACGCATGCCCTCGGTGAGCTCAAGCTCGAGGCCGGTCGTGTTCGACTCTTCGACCGTGATGACGCCTTCCTTGCCGACCTTGTCGAGGGCCTCGGCGATGAGCTCACCGATTGCCGGGTCTGCGGCCGAGATCGCGGCGGTGTTCGCGATCTGTTCCTTCGACTCAATCTCGACAGCCTGCGCGAGAAGCTTCTCGCTCACAGCGGCGACGGCCTTGTCGATGCCGCGCTTCAGGGCGATGGGGTTCGCGCCCGCGGCAACGTTGCGGAGGCCTTCCTTCACGAGGGCCTGCGCGAGAACGGTTGCGGTCGTCGTGCCGTCACCGGCGACGTCGTCCGTCTTCTTCGCGACCTCTTTGACGAGCTCCGCACCGATCTTCTCGTACGGATCCTCGAGTTCAATTTCCTTCGCGATCGACACGCCATCGTTCGTGATGGTCGGCGCGCCCCAGGACTTTTCGAGGACGACGTTGCGCCCCTTCGGCCCAAGGGTCACCTTCACGGCGTCAGCGAGCTGGTTCATGCCCCGCTCGAGGCCGCGGCGTGCTTCTTCGTCAAATGCGATGAGCTTTGCCATGAGTGGTAACTCCCAAAGTGTGTGAGTGTGCTCCAGCCAGGTGCCCGCGACGGACGAGCCTTGCCCTCCCCTTCACGTCTGGGTCGGTGGGGCTCTCACCTCACTGGAAAGCTCGCGGCGGCGCGGGTGGTGGAGGTCCGACGGTTGCCAAACCTCCGTTGTCACTCACGCCGTGCGAGTGCTAATCCATCATAAGCACTCTGAGGCGAAGAGTGCTAACGCTTGCTGAGAATTTCTCTGGGAGCGTGATGGCACACCTCCGCGGCGCCTCTCGAGACGCGCATCGCGGGGGCCATTGACGCGCTGCGGCAGTCTTTACTCGCCGTCGTCACCCTGCTCCGCGCCGTCAATTTCGGCGAGATCGCCGGGTTCATCAATAACGACGACCACGATATTCGCCTTGTATTTGTCACTTTGCTCAGCCTCGACTCCGACGTACTTCGCGAGGGCCTCGGCAGTCGCCTTGTCCTCGTCCCTCTTGTAGTAGACGCCAGCAGTCTTGGAGCGCTTGCCGGTGTCGGTATCGATGTGGGTCCAGCCCTGCTCCTCGAGAGCCTTCTGCCAGCGGCCAGCCATCCCTTGCTTTCGCTTGCCGTTCAGTAGGAGCACGGGCGCTTCACGGTTGGCCTCGACAGCGGGCTCTTCCGAAGGTTCTTCAGAGGCTGCACCTTCGTTGCCGCCGCTATCACTTGCTGCGGGGTCGTCGCTACCGTTCTCACCAGAATCGGCAGGCGCAGACACCGAGGAATCCACCGGAGCCGGCGTATTTTCACTGCCTTTGCCGAGACCCGAGACAGCCCAAAGCACGAGCGCGAGCGCCACAAGCGCCGCAACGATCACAATGATCGTTGAAAGGTTCCGCTTAAAGAACGGCTCCTCTGCGCGGTGAGCGCCATGTGCGCCCACCTGATCGGCCTCGCGGTCAAACTGGTCCGGTTCGTACGGGTACGTGCTCTGCTCTGCCACGAGGTCATTTTATCGGCAGCGGACCGCCGAACGCGCAATTACGGACACGGCGCGCCGCCCCACTCCAAGGTGTAGGTAACAGTGTTAGGTCTGTCATTTTTGGCTTGCCCCTGCACTTTTCTACACCCTAAGGGGGTCTCACTGCGCCCCGGGGGGCGCCTCTACACCTTGGAGGGGCCTCGGCACCCCAGCATCCACCTCCGCCATTCCAACCGCCGCCCCAAGACCCATCACCCACCTCTTCCATCGGTCGGAAAGGTGCGTCGAAAAAGACTAGAAATAGAAGACCAGCGCAGCCTTCATTGCACAACAGCGCACCACAAGGAGTTAAGGGGTAGGCGCACCGTGCACCACATTAGGAACGCGTACGCCCCAGCAACCGTCGGACCACACTTGGCGCATACCGCACCGCCGCCGGCTCCCGCATGAGTCGAACGAGCCGCGCGTGATAGCGAGCCGGGGTGAGGCCAGTGAACCGCAAAATATCGCGTTCCTTTGCGCCCGCACTGCGATACACGCGCGCCTCAAGATCAAGGATCGCGCGATCGGTTTCGCTCAGCTCTGGCTCATCAGTCATGGCGTCAAGTCTAGGTGCGCCCCGTACGCTGGTGGCATGAACGAGATCGCGCAGCCCCCGCTCACCGACATCATGGCCGCCGATTGGGCCGAAGCTCTCGCACGTGTCGAGCCGAACATCCGAGCCATGGGCGATTTCCTGCGTGCTGAGCTCGCTGCCGGACGCCGCTACCTGCCTGCCGGTGATCGGATTTTTCGCGCATTCGAAGCTCCGCTCGCAGACGTGCGGGTGCTCATCGTAGGCCAAGACCCCTACCCCACACCCGGCCACCCGATCGGTTTGAGTTTTGCCGTGGAGCGCGACGTGCGACCCCTGCCACGGTCACTCCAGAACATTTACCTTGAGCGCGAGGCAGACCTTGGCATTCCACCAAGTGAGCACGGGGATCTTTCAGCGTGGCAGAGTCAAGGCGTCATGCTTCTCAACAGGGCTTTGACGGTCGCACCGGGGGCGCCGGCGTCGCATCGAGGAAAAGGCTGGGAAGAGATCACGATGCGCGCGATCGAGGCCCTCGTGGAGCGCGGCGGTCCTCTCGTGGCGATCCTGTGGGGTCGCGACGCTCGCTCCCTTGCACCGATGCTTACCGAGGGCGGCGTGAGCGTGATCGAGTCTGCTCACCCCTCACCTTTATCTGCGCGTCGCGGGTTTTTTGGGTCCCGACCATTTTCGCGCGCAAACGCGCTATTGAGGGATCGAGGCGTCAGCGAAGTGGATTGGGCCACGCCATAGCAACCGTGCTTCATGAGGAAAACAACTCGGCGCGAGTGACCTCCACCACCAACTAACAAATCGCTAACACCACCGAAACTGCACCAACCGTTAAAGTTTTGGCAAAACTCCAGGCCTAACGCCCAAATGACCTTGTTTTGGTCGCCCAACTTTAGGAATTATCCCGGTTGCGCTCGTAGGATTAAGACCTATAGTTACGAAGTCGTTACACACCGAAAGTGCCGACATCTGCACACCTGATTGGAGTCCCACGGGCATGAACACTCCCCGCCATCACGACGAAGAGCTCCGTGTCGAGCTCATCGCAGCAGCGTCGAAGGCGCTCGCCAAGGGCGGTCCCGCGGCAGTTTCGCTTCGCGACGTATCCGCCGCATGCAACACGTCAACAACTGCCGTCTACTCCCTCTTCGGTGGGAAGAAGCAGCTCCTCGATTCCGTCGTCGTCACCTCCGCCGGTGACCTCGCCGCGCATCTCACCGAGGTGAGCCACGACCAGGATCCGGAAAACTACCTCGTGGCTCTCGGGATCGCCCTCCATGACTGGGCTGTCGAAAACCCGGAACTGTTCGACGTCATCTTCAATCAAGCTGACCAGGTCCCCGACCGGGCAGCCCAAGCCAACGGTGCACCGGGCACAGCGGGCACGAAGAAGTCCGACGTCACCTCTGGCTCAATCGGCACTGGCATCTCGCGCCGCGACAACCACCTACTCGCAGCATTTCGCGAACTCGGCACAAACATCGACGCATTCGAATCCATTGCTAAGCACCTCTCGAAGGCCATGACTGAAGGTCGCACGAAGTACGGTGCCACGAGCGACACTTCCCCCGAGGATGCCACGACACTCCTGCGCGCCGTGTGGGCGAGCGTCCACGGTTGGACCCATCTCGAGATTCAAGGCTTCATCGACGCGGCGGGCTTCAACGACTTCGTGCACGCAATGGTGAAGGCAGCGCTCAAGGCGAGCCGCGACTGATCCAGCTGCCCCTTTTCTTGCCCCATCTTTTCAGGGTGTAGAAAAACACATAGGTAACCTCTTAATCAAGTCACCTAACACCATTATCTACACCCTGATCGTGTGCGGGGGTCGAGCTAATAGTTGCCCAAACTTAAGCCAATCTCCCCGGCCGCTTCTTTTTGAGGGTGGAGAAAAAAGCACAGACAATCCCTCAATCGGCGCATCTGACACTGTTACCTACACCCGAAGTTTTTCGGCACTCACCACGGAGTCGCACTCCACAGCGACCAGCTATCCACCATGAGGTCTTCACCCCCGGCGCATCGCCGCCGTACGCGCCAATGTGGAGGCATGCATCCCAATCAACCAGCACCGATCTCCACAATCCACCAGTTGCAGGCCGCCGGCTGGACCGTCGAGACCCTCGATGCCGCACTTAAAACCGGCCAGATGATGTGCGTCGGCCGTCACGAGTACCTCCCGCGCAACGGCACACCGCCCATCGCTCTTGAGGCAGGGAGGCTTGGTTGTTGGGTGACCTGCTTCGATGCCCTGAGGCTCTACGGCCTCTGGATTCCCCCGATGGATCTCGAGAAGCGGCACTTCACCTCGACTCGACGGCGACTCGAATCCGGCCGTGCATCTGCGGACACCATCGGGCATCACAGGCATCTCCAGCGCAAACCGCACGAGACTGGCGGCATTGTCATGGGGCTCGAGGACGCACTCATCGAAGCCGTCAGGTGCGGAAGTCCCGAGCAAGCATTCATCGTGCTCGAGTCTGCCCTCGCCAAGCGGCTCATCACGGAAGACAGCTCGGCAAGAATCCTCGCAGGCGCCAGCAAGAGGAAAGCACAGAAAATCGGTACGCCGAGGTCACTCTCTGACTCGGGTACAGAGTCTGCCCTCGCCTTCCGACTCACGCGGAAGAACATCAAATTTCGCCAGCAAGTTGCCATCGAAGATGTGGGGAGGGTGGACATCCTCATCGGCAATTCGCTCGTCATTGAACTCGATTCATGGGAATTCCACGACGCCGACCGCACCGCTTACCATCGCGACCGTGCCCGCGATGCCGTCCTTACCGCTCGCGGCTACACGGTCGTGCGCCTCACCTACGAGCACGTCTTCTTCAAGTGGGAGAAGTATGAGCAGCTGCTCGACGAATTCATTCGCAACGGCTTGCACACACGCCCGGTTCGAGGACACGCATGAGGTCCGACGGAGGCCGGGTCACCGTCGGACCCCACATGTCTAAGCGCCCCACCACATTGAGGGTGTAGAAAACTGCTTAGGGGAACCCAGATCAAGTCCATTACGCCGTTTTTCTACACCCTGAACGAGGTCCAGCACGAGCCTATGCCCGCGCTTGCGCGCACGGTGCAACGGCGCATATTTCAGGCGTCGAGGCCCACGCGGTAGCCCGATGCCACCGCCTGCGCTACCTTTGCCACCTTGGACACGTCGCCCGCGGTGCGGAAATCGACGCCCGCCGCCTCGAGCTCGGTTGCGAGCGTGTTCTCGCTACGCATACCGATCGCGAGCACAAAGGTCTCAGCCTCGACGTTCACCTGGGAACCGTCGGCCTCGAAAACCGCACCCGTGCCGTTCACCTCCACGAGGCGGTGCCCCGTGAGCATCGGAACCCCAGCTTTCTTGAGCTTCGAGGTCACCGAAATGAGGTTCATGTGGAATGCGCCCGCGCCGAGCTGAGGAGCCATCTCATAGACGGCGACCTCGCCACCGCGTGCGGCGATGAGCTCCGCGGTCTCGAGGCCCGTCATACCCGAGCCCACAACGATCGCACGGCCGCGCACCTCGCGCGTACCGCCGAGCACGTCAATCGCGTCGACCACGTTCTCGCCGTCAAGACCGGGGATGGGCGGCACAACCGGAACGGCCCCCGTCGCCACGATTACCGCATCGGCACCGAACTCGCGCACCTCGTCGGCGCCGAAGCGCGTCGAGAGTCGCACGTCAACGCCAGCCTGCTCGAGGCGACGCTCGTAGTTCTCCACGAGCCAGCCCATCGGTTCCTTGCCGGGAGGGTTCGTGCCGGGCACGACCTGGCCACCGAGCGTATCTTCGGCCTCGACGAGCGTGACCTTCGCGCCGCGCTTCGCGAGCGTTTCCGCGGCTTCACAGCCCGCGGGGCCGCCACCGATCACGAGGGCCGTGCGCCCTTCGGCATTGCGCTCGGGTTCGATCGCAAACTCCGATTCGAAGCCGCAGCGCGGATTGACGGCACACTCGACGTGGCCGCCCGAGAAGAGCGCCTCGAAGCAGTACATGCAGCCGATGCAGCGCGTGATGTCGGCGTCGCGGCCCTCGATGGCCTTGATGCCCCACTGCGGATCGGCAAGCCACGAGCGGCCCATCGCGATGAGGTCCACGAGGCCGTCGTTCAGCATCTTTTCTGCCTGCTCCGGCTCACGAACAATCGACACACCCATGACCGGAATTTTCACGGCGTCGCGCACGGCACGAATGAGCGGGTCGCGCCAGTTGCGGGGCGTGTTCACGGGCTCGATCACGGTCACGCCGGTCTCGTACGTGCCCGACGACACCGAAATCAGGTCGGCACCGTGCTCCTCGCACACCTTGGCGATCCGCGCGCCGTCGGCAACCTCGTTACCCACACCGGGCATGCCGATCAGGTCGTAGCACTGCGAAATCGAAAGACGCACCGAGATCGGGAAGTCCGGGCCCACAACCTCGCGCACGCCATCGAGAATCTCCACGAGGAAACGGCAGCGATTCTCGAACGAACCGCCGTACTCATCCTCGCGCTTATTGGTGCGAGGCGAGAGGAACTCGTCAACGAGGTAGCCGTGAGCGCCGTGGATCTCCACGCCGTCCGCACCGGCTTCCTTCGCGCGGCGCGCGCCGTTGATGAAGTCCTGCACGAGGCTCTTCACTTCTTCGTTTTCGAGGGCACGCACGGGGGCCTTGGTGAGCTCGGATCGCACGGCGGAGGGTCCGACGGTGACCTGCCCCTTATTGAGCTGGGGAAGGCCCTGGTTGCCGGGGTGCTGGAGCTGAAGAAAAACCTTTGATCCGCGCGCGTGCACGGCCTCGATGGCCTCGGCCAGCTGTGGAACGAGCTCGTCGCGCGTCACGGAGAGCTGCTTCGGGGTTCCGGCGCCGTGCTCATCATTCACGCGGGTGATCTCGGTGATGAGGAGGCCGCAACCGCCTTCGGCGCGCTCGAGCCAGTACTTGAGGAGGCGCGGGCCAACGGTTCCATCCGGGTTCGCAAGATCGCTTCCCATGGGAGTCATCACGAGACGATTGGGGATTTCCACCGTGTTGATCGTGAACGGGGTGGCGAGCGTGCGCTCGACCTGCGGCGTTGCGGTCATGAGGGGGTCCTTTTCCTGTGTCGGTTGCCACTAGTCACTTGTGACTCACACTACGCCCCTACCTCCCTAGAAAAGGGGACTTTCGACGAATCGCGCCACCCCCGCGCGTATCCCCCTCGACCTGACGCTCGTTATTCCCAAAATGGCAAAAGAAAACCCAGGCCTGACGACGTAATGTCGTGCCGACCTGGGCTTCTAGTGGAGCTGAAGATGGGGCTCGAACCCACGACCTGCTGTTTACAAGACAGCTGCTCTACCAACTGAGCTACTTCAGCGTTGCGGCACTCGCACCACTATAGCGTGCGCCGCGAGTTTACTTACCGGAATCGCTCGCCCCGCCAGCGTCGCTCGCGCCGGGAGAGCCCGAGGAGGACACGGCTTCCTTCAAAGCTCCCGGCTGCTGCCAGGCACCGTCGGATCCCCACTCCTTTCCGTTGATAATCACGGCTGGAGTTGCGCGCGCAAGTTTTGCAGCGGCAGGTTCAAGCACATCGGTCGCATAACGGCGGAATTTCTGATCCTTGATGCACGAGATCGTGGCGTCTTTCGCGCCGGCTTCCTTCGCGTACTTTTCAAGCTCCCTGTCGTTCAGCCCGGGGCCGCCCTCGGCAGGCTGGTTCGCGAAGAGGAGCTCGTGGAACTTGAGGAATACCTCAGGGGAATCCTCGTACGTGCACACGGCAGCGCCGCCCGCGCGGGCGGAGTACTGCGTGGTCGACATCTTTTCGGAAAGGAAGGTGCGCACGTGGAAGTTCACGGTCGCATCGCCATTTTCGATCATCTCGTGGAGGTCGCCGCTGTTGATCTGTTCGAAGTTGCCGCAGAACGGGCACATGTAGTCGAAAACGACGTCGACTACAGGCTTCGTGTCGTCGGCCTTGAAGGAGAGCATCGGCTCGTCCTTGCTAATCGATGTCGGCTGGTTGAGCTCGAGATCGGGCTCGGGCGCGTACTCCTGGTAGAGGAGGTAGCCGAGGCCGGCGACAAGGGCGAGCGCTACGACCACGATTGCCGCGATGACCGCGGTACGCACACGCTTTTGGCGGCTCAGCTCTTTTTCGCGTTGTTTGCGAAGTTCCACTCGTTGCGCTTCGCGCACCTCTTGAGCTGAGGACTTCTCGGCCATGTCTCCTCCGGAAAGGTCAAATCACGAAGTGATCGGGATGTTTACCGCGTGCCATCCTAGCGGACACGAGCGCAAATGCTTCATCGCCTCCAGGGTGAAATGTCTTCGAGACGGAACTCACCCACGTAGGGGAAGTAGTCAATTGTGCCACCGCGTGAGGCGATCGTGAAACACACTGCTGCGATAAGCACGATCAGAAGGACCGCGATCACCGCGGTCCACAGCCCGCTCGGTGCTGCTGCGTGCACGAGTCGATGCCCCCCGAATCGCGTCGTGCGCGCACCGATCCCCCACCACAGGGACAAGGTCGTCAGCCCAACGAGGACACCCGCGTAGATCGCGTAGTGCACCTGGAAGTGCGTGAGCCACACGAGTGCAGCGTCGATCGCGAGCAGAACGCCTGCCGTGACAATCACCGGAATGAGGGCCTGAAGAAGAGCTTCGAGCAGCGCGCCAATGTAGCGGGGAACCGCCAAGAGCACGGCAGCGGTTGTGATGCTCCCGGCCCCCTTCCCCCTGTCTTGGCCCTTTTCTTTCGCGATCCATGAGCGCTGCCAGGTGCGCGCGAAAGCTGTCATCAGCACGAGCAAGATCAGTGCTGCGAGCGGCACAAGTGCGCCAAAAGCCGTGAACAGAACCATGCCGAGTAAAACGAGAACGGTACGCCGTTCCGGTTCACGCAAGTGATATGGCACGGGCGCCGGCATGAACCCCTGAGGCGGCACTCCGTACCCTTGCGCGCCGTAAGGTCCAGGCTGGACGGCCTGGTAAGGGGCCTGATGGTATGGGCCCTGAGGGCTTGGTCCGAGGTTCTGCGGAGCAGGATCCGACGGTTGCCAGCTCGGCATCGCTCCCCCGTGGTGGGGGGCTGCCGGTCCCGTGGGGGGCGCCGCGGGGGTTGAGATGGGCGCAAATTTCGCTGTGGGTGTTTCATCGTGGACGGGTATGACCTGGGTCGGCTCTTCGTCGGCCACATCCCACTCATCGGTATCACCCTCGTCATAGGGGCTTCCCTCGCTACCCGGGGCGGGCGAACCAGCCCCCTCCCATTCCTTAACACCTTCCCCAACCCCTTTCCCAATCCCTTTCCCCTCTGGATTGAGGTAGCTATTCGGCTGTAATGGCGCGGTGGCCTCGGGGTCAGTGGGAGGCGTCGGAGTTGAAACATCCGCGAAAGCCGAACTAGCCGCGCTCGACCCGCCCGACTGGGCCAAACCGGACGAGCCCGTCACGGCCGCAGCGCCTCCCAACCCTGCGGCTCCTGCAGCATTCAGCTCGGCGGGTTTCACACGTTTACCTACGTCAATCTGAGAGGGGTGGGGGGAGGAGGAAGCGTCGGAGGGGCGGGAGGGGGAGGAGCCGGAAGAAGTGGCCTCCCGACCCACCGGGTCGTATCCCCCAGTTCCCCACACCAGAGGATTCTCGAGCGCCTCGATGAGCTGCTCGGGCGGCGTGCGGTCGCCAGGCTCCGGTGCAAAGGCCCCCTCGAACCATGCGATGCATGGCTCGGGTAGCCCTTCGAGGCTCGGGCCACCCCACATGGCGTTGCTGTAGACACTGTGCAGGCGCGACTTACCGAAGGGCGGGAAACCAGTCGCGGCGTGCGCGAGCATCGCTGCCCAGGCCCACCAGTCGGCGGCGGCGTCCACGGTGTTGTGGCTGATGACCTCGGGGGCAAGGTAGGCGATCGTGCCCATCATGAGGCCGGTCGAGGTCATGCGCGATTCTTCCGCGGCCTGCGCAATGCCGAAGTCGATGATGACGGGGTCGATCGGGTCGAAATCGAAGTCGACGTTCGGCCCGTTGACATTGCGGAGCATGATGTTGCTTGGCTTGAGGTCGCGATGCACCACACCCTTGTCGTGCACCTCGAGGAGTGCCCTTCCGAGAGGCAGGGCAATGTTGCGGACGTGCTCGAGGGAGAGATACCCCCACTGGTCGATCACCTGCTGAAAGGTGGGTCCGGGGATGTACTCGGTGACGAGAAAAGCGACGTCGAGATCGAATTCGGCGTCGAGAACTCGCGAGACATTCGGGTGATTGACGCGTTGCAGGGCGCGCATCTCACGGCTCAAGCGGGCACGGGCATGTTCATCGCCCGCGATTTCGGGGCGCAGAACCTTGAGAGCAACGTCGAGGCCAGCCGCATCCGTTGCGCGATACACGATGCCCATGCCGCCGCTGCCGATGCGCTCTTGGAGCGTGTATCCGGAGTCGGCGAGCATTTCACGAAGGTGCGAATCGTAGAAACTGGGGCGGCGCTGAGGTTGGCTTTCGCCAAAATGTTCGCTTGGGCTCGTGGGGGTGCTCATGCGCCCCATGCTACCGATCCGGGAATTCGTCGCCCTGAAGCTGCGGATACCCCTTGAATCTCATACCCCTAGGGGGTATCGTGGATGCGTGGCGCCCACCGCGCCCACGCAGACAACGACAATAAGGAGCACACCATGACCACCTCGACATTCAAGATCACTGGCCTGACGTGCGGGCACTGCGTCAACGCCGTCAAGGAAGAGGTTTCGGAACTCGCGGGCGTCGAGAGCGCCGAGGTTGACCTCGTCAAGGGCGGCGAATCGACCCTAACGATCGAAGCGGATCGCGCCCTCACGAAGGCCGACATCACCCCCGCAATCGAAGAAGCCGGCGAAAGCTACGCGATCATCGGATAACCCCCTCCCGAACACCTCCCCCACCCGCACAAACCCGCGAAGGCCCCCGTGACCAGCACCAAACCACCTACCGAACCGCGAACCGTCACCCTCGACGTCACCGGCATGACGTGCGCAAGTTGCGTTGCGCGCGTCGAGAAGAAGCTGCGGCGCGTGGGCGAGGTCGATGCGGTCGTGAACCTCGCGCTCGAACGCGCGAGCGTGCAGGTGAATGACCCATCCATCACGGATGCGCAGCTCGTCGAAGCCGTAGAGAAAGGTGGCTACGGGGCACACGTGCGAGAGGCAGCTACCGAAAGCACAACCAACGCAGGTCCGGACACGAGCGCCGAGGAACGCGCCGCGCGCGACAAGCGCGAAACGCTGAACCGCACGATCCTCGCGGCAATCCTCTCCACGCCGATCTTCCTCATCTCGATGATCCCGCCGCTCCAGTTTCCAGGCTGGCAGTGGGCGATGCTCGTCCTCGCAACGCCTGTCGTGCTGTACTGCGGTGCCCCATTCCACCGCGCGACCTGGGTGAACATCAAGCACGGTGGCTTCACGATGGACACGCTCGTCACGATGGGCACGTTCGCCGCCTATCTGTGGTCGATTTGGGCGCTCCTTTTCGGGGGCGCGGGCGAGATCGGCATGCAGATGGACATGAGTCTCGGCGCAGCCTTCAGCCGGGGCGACCACGGCGCGCACGAAATCTACTTTGAATCGGCGGCGGTCATCACGACCCTCGTGCTCGTGGGTCGCTACGCGCAGGCTCGTGCCATCCACCAGTCGAGCGCGGCGATCCGCTCGCTGCTCGATCTTGGCGCGAAGAGGGCCACCATCGTGGAGCTTCGGTCCGACGGCACCACCGCCGAAGTCGAGATCCCGATCGGCAAGGTGCGCGTCGGCGACGTGTTCGTCGTGAGACCCGGGGAGAAGATCGCGACTGACGGCGTGATCCTCGAGGGCTCCTCCGCGATCGACCGCTCGATGCTCACGGGCGAAAGCGTACCCGAGGAGGTGAGCGCGGGAAGCGAGGTCGCCGGCGCGACCGTCAACACCACGGGCCGACTTCTCGTACGCGCGACGCGCGTGGGTGCCGACACCGAGCTCGCCCATATCGCGAAGATGGTCGAGGACGCGCAAGCCTCCAAAGCTCCAGTGCAGCAGCTCGTCGACAAGGTCGCGAGCATCTTCGTGCCCGTCGTCATCGTGCTCGCCGTCCTCACGCTCATCGCGTGGCTTGCCCTCGGCAACACCGCCGAGCAAGCATTCACCGCGGCCGTTGCCGTGCTCATCATCGCGTGCCCGTGCGCACTCGGCCTCGCGACACCTACGGCGATCATGGTAGGCACGGGACGGGGCGCCGAGCTCGGCATCCTCATTCGCTCGGCGAGCACGCTCGAAGCCTCGCGCGAAATCGCGGCTATCGTTCTCGACAAGACCGGCACGCTCACGAGCGGCGCGATGCGCGTGCACTCGGTAACGCCGGCGAGCGGCTGGAGCGAAGAGGAGGTTCTTGCGCTCGCGGGCGCCGCCGAATCTGGCTCGGAGCACCCCATCGCGCGGGCGATCGTCGAGGCTGCGGGCAGCGGTAGCGCTGCGCTCATCCTCGAGGAGGCTCAGGCGCACGCCGGTCGGGGAATCACGGCGCGCGTGAGCGGGTCGCTCGGTGAGCGTAAAGGCCCGTGGGAGATTGACATCTCTGCGTTCTCCGACGCTGGCCAAGCAAGCGTCGGAACCGAAAACCCGAGCGCACCCGCCCTGCCAGCACCCCTCTCCGCTTCCCTCCGCGAAGCCGCGCAGGCGGGGCACACGACCTCCCTCGTGCGCGTCAACGGCGAGGTTGCGGGGCTCGTGCGCGTGAGCGACACCGTGAAGCCCGAAGCGACGAAGGTCGTTGAGGAGATTCGCGCGCTCGGCATCGAGCCCGTCATGGCTACGGGCGACAACCCCGCTGCGGCGCGGCACATCGCGCGCGAGGTCGGCATCGAGAAGGTCCATGCGTCACTCACGCCTGCGGCGAAGCTCGAACTCGTGCGATCACTTCGCAGCGAAGGCTCGAGCGTAGCCATGGTGGGCGATGGCATCAATGACACCGCGGCCCTCGCCGAGGCTGATCTCGGCTTCGCGATGGGCACGGGCACCGATGCCGCAATGAACTCGGGCGACATCGTGCTCGCCGGTGGCGACATTGCACAAATCCCCACCGCGATTCGGCTTTCGCGCGCGTGCGTGCGCACGATCCGCTGGAACCTGTTCTGGGCATTCATCTACAACGTCATCGCGATCCCGCTCGCCATGATCGGCCTTCTCGGCCCCGTGATCGCGGCCGCCGCGATGGCGTTTTCGAGCGTTTTCGTCGTGAGCAACTCGCTTCGCCTCAAACGATTCCAATAACAATTGTTCTGATCTCATGACCTCCAGGAAAGTGGGAGCCGCCACAACCTATGGTGAGGGCATGAGATCTGAACTCTTTTCACCTGAGCACCAAGAAGTCCAGACCCAAGACCGCTGGGCACTCCAGTCCAAGCGCATGCTGCGCTGCCGTCTTAACCCGGGCGCACCCGAGATCGTCTCCTCCGCGGGCGCCATGGTCGCCTACCAGGGCGAGATGAAGTTCAAGTACCAGGGCTCGGGCGGCGGCATGAGGCTCGTGAAGAAGATGGCCACGGGCGAGGGCGCCAACATGATGCGCACCACCGGCAATGGCGAGATCTTCTTCGCGAAGAACGGCTCGCAAATCTTCCTCATTCAACTCGAGGGCGAAGCCCTCTCGCTCAATACAACGAAGATGCTCGCGTTCGACTCGAGCATCGAATGGGACATCAAGATGATCGGCGGCGGCCTCGGCGCAGGTCTCGTCGCGGGCGGCTTTACCAACCTTTTTCTCCAGGGCCACGGCATGGTCGCGATCACCTCGCACGGCGAGCCTCTTCTTCTCGACTGCTCGCAGCAGCCCACGTACGTGGACCCGCAGGCGGTCGTGTGCTGGTCGGCGAACCTCCAACCGCAGATCAAGAACGACTTCAACGCGGGCGCGCTCATCGGCCGCGGCTCGGGTGAAACCTTCCAGCTCGCCTTCCACGGCCCCGGCTTCGTGATCGTGCAGCCGGCCGAGTACTAAACCTTCGCTAAGTCGGCCGGGCACGCCCCTAGAGGCGTGCTCGGGCGCCCCGCCTCGCCCCGACCCGAACCGAAAAGCACGACAACTGTATGAGGGTGGAGAAAAGTGACCAGGCATGCCTCGAATCAGGGGCGTCGCGTCATTTTTCTCCACCCTCAAGCATGTGTGCATGCACGTGGGGCGAACTGAGGAGAGGGCAACCGTCGCACTTCGCCCCCGTGACCGCCCCTTTGACCACACTGCCCAATCTCCGCGCGCTGCTCACACCTCCCTCGCCCGGGGGACGCTTTAACGCTAGTCTCGAGTGTCGAAAAGCCCGCGGCGCAATAGGCGCGCTGCACGCACACCCGCCGAGCATAAGGACCTCCGTGACCAGCACTTTCACAGACATCCCGTTTCGCATCGCCGTGATTGGCTCCGGCCCGGCCGGCGTGTATGCGGCGGAGACGTTCAACAAGACGCCGCATGCGAAGAAGGGGCGCCTGAAGATCGAGGTCGATATCTTCGATGCGCTCCCGACACCGTTTGGACTCATCCGCTACGGCGTCGCGCCCGACCATCCGCGCATCAAGGGCATCACGACCGCGCTCCACCGTATCCTCGATCGCCGCGATATGCGTTTCTTCGGCAACGTCGCGTTTGGAAAAGATCTGAGTATCGAGGACCTCCGCGAACGTTACGACGCGATCATTTTCGCGACCGGCGCCCTCAAGGACGCCCAGCTCGACATCCCAGGAATCGACCTCGAGGGCAGCCTCGGCGCTGCCGATTTCGTCGCGTGGTACGACTCCAACCCCGATTACCCGCGCGAGTGGAACCTCGATGCCGAATCCGTCGCCGTGATCGGCAATGGCAACGTCGCGCTCGACGTGTCGCGCATGCTCACCAAGAGCGCCGACGAACTTCTCTCGACCGAGATCGCCGACAACGTGTACGAGGGCCTCAAGGCCTCCCGGATCACCGACGTACACGTGTTTGGTCGCCGCGGCCCCGCACAGGCCAAATTCTCCCCGCTCGAAACGCGCGAGCTCGCCCATCCGAAGGGCGTGCAGGTCGTTGTAGACGAACGCGATTTCGCTCAGATCACCGATGAGGAATGGGAGCGAATCCGCTCGGATAAACGCATCGATCAGGTCGTAAGCACGTTCGAGAGCTGGCTCGAGGCGCAAAAAGAGCGCGAGACGAGCGGGGCAGAGCCCACAGATCGCGATGGTGGTGAGGTGAAGCGTCGGCTCCATCTTCATTTCTGGCACCGCCCCGTGGAGGTGCTCGGCGAGAACGGCCGCGTGACCGGCATGCGGTTCGAACGCACGCGTCTCGCGGAGGATGGCTCGCTCGAGGGCACGGGCGAGATGGTCGAGTACGACGTGCAGCAGGTCTACCGCGCCGTCGGCTACTTCGGCTCGGAGTTGCCCGGGGTTCCCTATGACCCGGTGCGCGGCGTTATCCACAACGACGAGGGCCGTGTCACGACCGCCGAGGGCGCTGTTGTGCCCGCGTGCTACGCGAACGGCTGGATCAAGCGTGGGCCCGTGGGCCTCATCGGCGCCACGAAATCCGACGCGATCGAGACCGTCACCCACATGATCGAAGACATCGAAGGTGGCGTGCTCGAGCCGTGCGCCGACCGCGATCCCGATTCGATCGTGCGCCTACTGAACGAGCGCGGCATTCGCTACGTCGACTGGGACGGGTGGCTGCGCCTACACGAACACGAGATCCAGGCGGGTGCGAAGCGGAAGGATTCCGACGGTAACGCACGCCCATCGCTCAAGGAGATCGACCGCGAGCAGATGATCCGGATTGCGCGCGGCGAATAACCGGCGCACCACACGCTGCTAGCGGCGGATGCTCGCGAGGTAGTCGGCGATACGGTCGATCGCGTTCTCGAGCACGTCCGCGTCGGGCAGGGTCACGACGCGGAAGTGGTCGTGCGTGGGGATGTTGAATCCCGTGCCTTTTGTGATGAGGATTTTCTTCTGGCGAAGCAGGCCGAGTGCGAATTCTTCGTCGTCCTCGATCTTGTACATGTCGAGGTCGATCTTCGGGAACATGTAGAGCGCCCCCTTCGCCTTGTTGACGCTTACGCCGGGGATCCGTGCGAGGGCCTCGTAGGCGACATCGCGCTGCTCACGCAGCCGACCACCTGGGGCCACGAGGTCTTTGATCGTTTGATAGCCGCCGAGCGCAGTGGGGATCACGTGCTGCGCGGGAGCATTGGCGCATAGGCGCATGTTCGAGAGCATGTCGAGGCCCTCGATGAAGCCTTTGGCATGTTCTTTCGGCCCGTACAGCGCCATCCAGCCGGCACGGAAACCCGCGACCCGGTAGGCCTTGGACAGGCCGTTGTAGGTGATCGTGAAGAGGTCGGGGGCGAGCGAGGCGATCGAGGTGTGGGTCGCGTCGTCGTAGAGGATCTTGTCGTAGATCTCGTCGGCGAGGATCATGAGCCCGTGCTTGCGGGCGATGTCGACTATGCCCGTGAGGTTCTCTTTCGTGTACACCGCACCGGTGGGGTTATTGGGGTTGATGACGACGATGGCTTTGGTGCGGGGCGTGACCTTGTCGGCGATGTCGGTGAGGTCGGGCAACCAGTCGTTATCTTCATCGAGGCGGTAGTGCACGGGAGTCCCGCCCGCGAGGGTGACACACGCGGTCCACAGCGGGTAGTCGGGCATGGGGATGAGCACCTCGTCGCCGTCGTTGACGAGTGCTTGAGCGGTGAGCTGGATCAGCTCGCTCACTCCGTTGCCGAGGTAGATGTCGTCGAGGTGGAGCCCTGGCAGGCCGCGGGTTTGGTAGTGCTGGGCAACGGCGCGACGGGCCGCGACGATGCCTTTGGAATCGGTGTAGCCCTGGGAGACGTGAGCCTGGCGGATGAAGTCGACGAGGATCTCGTCGGGCGTTTCGAAGCCGAACGGCGCGGGGTTGCCGATGTTGAGCTTGAGAATGCGGTGCCCCTCGTTCTCCATGCGCGCGGCCTCGTCGAGGACCGGCCCGCGGATGTCGTAGAGGACGTTCTGTAGCTTCGCCGCCTGCGTGAATTCCATGTCGCCGAGTGTAACCCCAAGCGCAATCCCCCATCGTATAGGTGGAGAAAACTGCATGGGGATGCCCGAAATCAGGGGTGCAATGTCGTTTTTCTCCACCCTGAACGGGAGGTAGACGCGCGTTTATTTTGGTGTGAAAATAAGTGGGTCACGGACGACCCTGAGCACATACGAGCACAGCACACACGAGCACAAAGGACTTCCTTCATGTCACTCGCCCGCACTGCCCACGCCCCCGCCGCCTCTCGCTCCTTCCGCGCGTTCCGCGCAGCCGACTCTCGTGCCCTCGAAACCGAGAACGCCCTCTACCTGAGCCGCGCGGGAGTCAGCATCGCCCTCGATCTCACCGCGGGCCGCGTGCCCGCCGTCGTCTACTGGGGCTCCGACCTCGGCGACCTCACGAACGCCGAACTCGAGCTTCTCCTCGAAGCCGCCACGGTCGCCCCTAACCAGAACGCCCTCGACATCCCGCCGCGACTGGGCCTCCTGCCCCAGGACGCCGACGGCTGGCTCGGTGAACCAGGCCTCCTCGGCGGGCGCGATAACGGCGCTGGATTTGCTCCTCGCCTCGGGCTCACGACCCACACGATTGAGCACAGCGTGTCCGACGGTTCCGGCGAAAAGGACGTTCTCACCCTCACACTCGAGGATGCCCCGCTCGGCCTCAAGGTGGTTCTCACCCTCGAGCTCCTGAATTCAGGTCTCGTGCGCATGAGGGGGACCCTCACGAATCGAGGAGCGGGAAACTACCGCCTGCAGTCGTTCACGATGGCGCTCCCGGTGCCGTCGGAAGCGAACGAGATCCTTGACTTTGCCGGCCGCTGGACCCGCGAGCGCGAACCCCAGCGCCTACCGGTGCGCGTGGGCCAGCACATGCGCGAGAACCGCCGCGGCCGCACGGGCGCCGATTCGGCGTTCCTCTTGCACGTGGGCGAGCGCGGATTCACCTACTCCTCCGGTGAAGTGTGGGCACTGCACACGGGCTTTTCCGGCCAGCACAGGCACATCGTTGAGCGTACGAGTGCGGGCGAAACAATCCTCGCGGGCGGCGAGGGGCTGTTCGCGGGTGAGGTCGTGCTTGCGGAAAACGAGAGCTATGAATCGCCGTACGTGTACGCGAGCCACGGTGTGGGCCTCGATGAGGTCGCGCAGCGCTTCCACGCGTGGCTGCGCTCACGCGACAACCACGTGGACACGGATCGCCCGGTCACGCTGAATGTGTGGGAGGCCGTGTACTTCGATCACGACCTCGACCGACTGAAAGACCTCGCGGACCGGGCGGCCGAGCTTGGTGTCGAGCGCTACGTTCTCGACGATGGCTGGTTCGGCGATCGCCGCGACGACTACGCGGGCCTCGGCGATTGGATTGTGAGTGAGGACGTGTGGCCGAACGGACTCACGCCGCTCATCGAGCACGTCAAGGGCCTCGGCATGCAGTTTGGCTTGTGGTTCGAGCCCGAGATGGTGAATGAGGATTCGAATGTCGCGCGCGAGCATCCCGAGTGGATCATGGGCACGACGATGGAGCGCCTGCCCGAGCAGTCACGCCACCAGCAGGTCCTCAATCTCGCGATTCCCGAGGCGTATGCGCATGTGCGCGATCAGATGGTCGCAATTCTCGAGACCTACGACATCGACTACATCAAGTGGGATCACAACCGCGACCTCATCGAGGCAGGATTCCGCGAAACCGGCCAGCCCGCAACTCACGCGCAGACTCTCGCCGCGTACCGCCTTCTCGACGAGCTCAAGGAGCGCTTCCCCGGCCTCGAAATCGAAGCGTGTGGCTCGGGCGGCGCCCGCATCGACCTTGGCGTTCTCGAACGCACCGATCGCGTGTGGGTCTCGGACTGCATCGACCCTCTCGAGCGACAGATGATGAACCGCTGGACCAATCAGCTCATCCCGCTCGAGCTCATGGGCTCGCACGTCGCTTCGGGCGCTTCGCACACGACGGGCCGCCTCCACTCGATCGGCTACCGAGCGGCAACTGCGCTTTTCGGCCACTTCGGCATCGAGTGGGATCTTCGCCTTGCGACAGATGCGGAGATGGAAGAACTCGGCGCGTGGGTTCGCCTCTACAAGAACCAGCGCGAGCTTCTCTTCACGGGCGATCGTGTGCGTGTAGATCTCGGCGACGAATCGGTTGCGTTGCACGGGGTCGTGGCGTCCGACGCTTCCCGGGCCCTCTTTGCCTTCACCGCGCTTTCGAGGAGCGACGCCTACCAGACGGGTCGGCTCTACTTCCCGGGCCTCGAGGACGATGCGCGCTACAAGCTCGAAGTCCTCATGCCGGGCGCGAAGCCCTCTGGCTATGTTCCCTCCCCCGTCATGAGCAACGCTTCGGGCTTCCTCGCTCCCACGCCGGGCAATGCGCGCGACTACGAGCGCCTCAACGCCGAACTCCACGAGCGCGGGATCGCGGACCAGGTGCTGAGCGGTAGGGCGTGGGCAAGCGTCGGAATCACAACCCCGATCCTGAACCCTGAAAACACGGTGCTCTTCCAGCTCACGCGCGTCAGCTAACCCGCGCTCGCGCCCCCATCACGCGTCCGTCCCACCGTGCTCTATCCGTCGGGGCGGACGTCGTCGTTTTGGACTCTGGTACGCCGGTGCGCAGGCACGTGGCGTTCGGTACGGTTGCCGCATGAGTGAAGAAGCAACAGTGACGTCAAATCCGCTCCTTGAGGCATCGCCTCTCCCCTACAACCTTCCCGACTTCGCCGCGATCCGCGACGAGCACTACCTCCCCGCGATCGAGCAAGGCATTCGCGAAGCACGCGAGGCCTACGCTTCGATCGCGAACGACACCTCGGAGCCGACCTTCGAGAATGTCGTCGCCGTGCTCGACCAGCCGAGCCGAACCCTGAACCGCGCCGCGACCGTGTTCTACAACGTCGCGAGCGCCGATGGAACCGAGCCGCTTCTCGAGATCGAATCGAAAGTCTCCGAACTACTCACCGAGCTTGATAACGAGCTGCACCTTAACCCGCAGGTTTTCGAACGCCTCAACGCCGTGTATGAGAACCGCGAAGCGGCGGGGCTCGACGCCGAGCAAGTGCACCTCACCGAGAAATTCCATCAGCGCTTCACCCTCGCGGGTGCGGCTCTGAGTGAGAAGGAGCGCGAGGATCTCGCAAAACTCAACCTCGAGATCTCGAAAGCGCAAACGGAATTCAGCCAGCAGATCACGCGCGACATGAACGCCGCGGCCCTTCACCTCACGAACGAGGATGATCTTGCCGGACTCAGTGCAGATTCGAAGGCTGCCGCCGCGCGCGCCGCGAAGGAAGCTGGCCGCGAGGGCTGGCTTCTCACGTTCATCCTTCCCACGAATCAACCGGCACTCAGCTCGCTCACGAACCGCGACGTGCGAAAGCGCCTTTACGAGGCGAGCATCGAGCGCGGCGATCGCACGTGGCAAATGGCCGCGGAGATTGCGGCGCTGCGTGCCCGCAAGGCTGCGATGCTCGGCTTCGAGGATTTCGCTTCGCTCGCCGTTGCCGATCGTACGGCCCGCACGGCTGCCGCTGTTGATGAGCTTTTCGCGAAGACGAGCGCGCCCGCGATGGCGAACGCCGACCGCGAGGCAGAAAAGATTGCGGCCCGCGCAAAGAAGGATGGCATCAATACTCTCGAGCCGTGGGACTGGGCGTTTTACAGCGACAAGGTCAAGGCCGAGGAATTCAGTGTCGACACCGCGGCGCTTCGCCCCTACTTCGCCCTCGATCGCGTGGTCGAAGACGGCGTGTTCTACGCAGCCGAAAAGCTCTATGGCATCACCTTCAAGCGCCGCGAGGACCTCGTGGGCTACCACCCCGAGGTCAAGGTGTGGGAAGTTTTCGACGAGAGCGGTGAGGGTCTCGGATTGTTCCTCGGCGACTACTTCACGCGCGACACGAAGCGTGGTGGCGCGTGGATGAACAACATCGTCAGCCAGTCGCTCTCGGAGGGCACGAAGCCCGTCGTCGTCAACAACCTCAACATCAGCGCCCCCGCCGATGGCGACACGGCGCTCGTATCGCTGGATGAGGTGAGCACCCTCTTCCACGAGTTCGGGCATGCCCTGCACGGGCTCTTCTCGAACGTCACGTACGAGACCCTCTCGGGCCTTTCGGTCGAACGTGACATCGTCGAGTACCCGAGCCAGGTCAACGAGATGTGGATGTTCCACCCGGAGATCCTGCCGAATTACGCAAAGCACGTGGAGACCGGCGAGGTCGTTCCTCAAGACCTCATCGACGCCGTGACCGCCTCGCAGCAGTGGGGCGAGGGCTTCGGCACCGTCGAGTATTTGCGTGCCGCGGCTCTCGACTGGGCGTGGCACCGCCTTCCGGCTTCGCTCGAGGCCGAGCCGATCGAGGATCCGGTCGTGTTTGAGCAGGCCTCGCTCGAGGACGCGGGCCTCATGCACCCGCTTGTCGAGTCCCGCTATCGCACGAGCTACCTCAACCACACCTTCTCTGGCGGGTACGCGGCCGGCTACTACTCCTACCTGTGGGCCGAGGTTTTCGATGCCGACACAGTCGCGTGGTACGAGGAAAACGGCGGGCTCAAGCGAGAAAACGGCGATAAGTTCCGCACGCACGTGCTCTCGATCGGTGCGACGCGCCCGATTCCCGAGGCCTTCAAGGAGATGACGGGCCGTGAGGCCCAGTACGAGCCGCTCCTCAAGCGGCGCGGTCTGATCTGATCCTCACCTCAGTGTTGGGGCGGTGCCTTGGGGTACCGCCCCATTTTTCGCTTCCCGACGCGCGCGCCACTTGCGCACAAAACGCACGAGAACAACGATCGCGATGATGGCCCCGATAAGGATGAATACCGCGGCGATGCCCGCGAGAATCGGGAGCAATACCGCGAGAATTGCAAGGATCACCGCGGCAATGTCCTCGATGACGCTCACGAGCACATTCGAAACCGGCTCGGGCGAAACGTTGACCGCGGCGCGCGTGGCGGCCTTCGCGCCGTGCGTGCCGAGCGCCGCAACCGTTCCCACAGCGGCATAGATCACCGCGGTCGTCGTGTCGGTTTCACCGCCGAGCAGAAAGCCGATTGCACCGCCGGCAACAGGGCGCACGATCGTGTTGATGCCATCCCACACCGAATCGAGAAACTGCACCTTATCCGCGAGAAAATCGACAATCACGAGGATCGCGGCAATCACGAGCACGTCCGTGCGCTGCATGACCTGTGGGATCTCCTGCACCTCAAGGAGTCGGCCCGCAAGGCCCAGCACGAACAGCATGAAGTAAGGCCGCACGCCGCTCACAACTCCGGAGCTCAACGTCATCATGAAGGCTTCCACTGCGACTCCTTTGGGTGGGCTGCGGGGAAGTTCGGGGTCCGACGCTTGCCGAGCAACCGTCGGAACTACCGTACCCAAAGCAGGGCAAGCCTTCACGAGTAGGGTTGTGTATATGGCAAAGTTCAGGCGTCCCGCATCACTTTCTCCGCAGCGTCAAGAGGCGATTGAGGGGGGTGTCGATCCCGCTCTCAAGAACGAAGCCGCGCATGAGAGCGCAGCGGCGCTCCTTCGCGAGACGCGTGAAAATGCGCGCCCCGAAGTCGTTGAGCGCGTGCTCCGACTCGTGGAACGCGAGGGCCTCGAGGACCTCGCGGCACTGTGGTCGGGCGCGGAGCCCACATCGCTTCCCGGCGCGTTCTGGCGGCTGTACGTTCTGCACACGTGGGTCCAGCGCGATACCGACGAAGTGCGGCGCCTGTTCGAGCTTGGCCGTACCACGGCGCCGGGGCTCACATACCTCGTGGGTTTTAGCGACCCGCCCACGATCGACTCGATGCGCGTCACTCTCGATGCGATCCTCTCGGGCGCCTTCACGGGCGATCTCTCGGTCGCGCTCTCGCGCGCAGCGGCCGTTTCCATGCTCGCCGCCTATGGCTCGGCCCACGCTGCTGACTCCCCCGAGGCTCGCGCGGAGCTCACGCATTCGCTCGGCCGGCCCGCGACTCCCGAAGAGCTCACGATGCGCGCCGAGCGCCTCCTCAAGACCGGCGAGGCCCTCAGCGAGGCGGCCCGCTCGGCAGCCGCGGGCACCCTCGCCTAGCCGGGCTCCGTAGGAGAAGTTCGCCGAAAACGCACGGGAGCGGTTTGAAGCCCCCTCCCCCTTCACTGTTAGGCTTAAAACGCGCGCCGGGCCGTGGTGGCCCCGGGCTCCAACATTTGCCGCTACGAGCGGCCTTCGCGCCGACAGGCGCCCCCGGTCCGGCGCCTCAACCCCTTTTTCATCGTGAGATGATCGACGCTTCACGCGCCGAATTTGGTTACTTTCGGGCGGTACCCTGAGCCCATGCCGCTGTTTTCCCCTCCTCGCGAAAGATCCGTGTACCACATCTTCACGGACCTCGCGCAGTGCGTGCAGACCAGCTCCGAGACGCTCGCCGAAACCCTCGCTCTCGAAGATGAGGCTCGGGCGAAGGCATTCGAACGGCTCCAGGCCCACGCGATCGATGCCTCCGAACTCAACCACAGGATCGCGAACAGGCTCGCCACGAGCCTCATTACCCCGTTCCAGGCCGACGCCCTTCACGGTGTCGCGGCTGCAATGAAGCTGTGCGTGAGCGAGATGGAGCGCGCAGCCGATCTCACCCTTCGGCTCGAGATTGGGAAGCTCCCGAACCGTTTGCTCGAGATCCTCTCTGTCGTCGAGCGCGCTTCGGAGCTCGTTGTGCAGTGCGCCTGGAAACTTGAGGCCCCCAAGCAACTTTCCGCATTCGACGAGGACATGCGGCGACTCACGACCCACGCTTCAGAGCATTCCCGCAAAGCGATCGCGGAACTATGGGAGAGCTGCACGACCCCGTCGGAATTTCCCGCGTGCGCGCGCATGCGCGAGGTGATCGGGGCGCTCGAGTGCGTGCTTCTCGCGTTTCAGAATCTCTCGCGCTGCGTCGACTTGTTGCGCGTCAAGGACGTCTAATGCTCAGCTGGAGCATCGTTGCGCTCGCATCCGTATGGGCGTTCACAAACGGCGCCCAGGACGCCCCGAACGCGGTCACCACCACAATCGTCACGCGAGTTCTTCCCGAGCGGCTCGCTCTCGTCTACGCGGCGATCATGAACGGTGCGGGCGCCTTGTTTGGGCTCGCGAGCGGGGTATTTCTGCATTTCTCGCTTGTCCAGGTTCTGGGCGTTCCCGGGGCGCTTCTCGATGAGCCGCATTCGCTCGGAGTTGCACTCGCGTGCGGACTCGCGACCGCCATCGTCTTCCTTCTCGTCGGATGGTGGCGCGGCATTCCCCTCTCGGGGTGGGTCACAACTCTCGCGGCACTCACAGGCGCGTTCGCGGGAGCCCTCGGCAATGTGAGTCAGCTAGGTGGCATCGCGACTCTCTTCATCCCTGTCCTCGCGGGCCCACTCCTCGGCTTCGGTTTGAGTTTCATCCTCACCCGCGCGGTCAGTGGTCTCCAGTCGAAACGTCGGCTTACGACTGAAACGGTGCGGTGGACTCAAACCCTGACCGCGGGCCTCGTCGCGTTTGGACACGGACTCAGCAATATTCGCCTCCCGCTCGGGATCGTCATCGTCGCCCTCGCAGAAATCGACAGGTCTGCCGCACTCGACTCCTACACGCACGCCCCGGAGTCCGACGGCTCCCTCGGCCACCTCCTCTCGTCTCACTCGGGAATCGCCACCCTCCCCCTGTGGATCGCGCTGCTTCTCTCGGGCGCGATGGCCCTCGGCACGTTCGTGGGTGGCCGCGAAATCGTGCGCACACTCGGCCGGCGCCTGACCGACCTCACGGTGAGCCAGGGTCTCGCGGCCGAAACCTCGACCGCGGCTTTGCTCTATAGCGCGAGCGTGTGGCTTGGCCTCCCCATCTCGTCATCGTTCACGATTGTTGGCTCGATCGTCGGCTCCTCGCTTGCGGCCTCGAAGAAGTCCGTCGCGTGGAATGTGCTCGGTGGTATCGCGCTGTGGTGGGTCTTCACACCGCTCGCGTGCGCTGGTCTTGGATGGGGAACGGTCTTTCTGTCCCTCTCGTAAGGGAGTGCGCACGTTTCCACAAACGCCTGAGGGGAACCTTGTAGGCTTGGCGTGTAAAGCGTCACGCCCGTGATTGCGGTCCCTACTTATCTGGAGGCACACGTGTCCGATCCCTACAACGGCAACGATCGCCCGCGCCCCACTTACGGGCAGAGCGCCAACGAAGCGCAAGGGCAGTACTCCCCGTACGGCCAACAGGTAGCCCCCGGAGCACAGGGGTCAAACCAAAACCAGGGTGTGCCTCAGTACTCGCAGGGCGGCCAGCAGTACCAGCAGCAGAACCAGTATTCGCAGCCCCAGTACACGCCGCAAACGCAGCAAGGTGCCTTCGGCGGCTACGGCACCCCCTACGGATACGGAGGCGCGGCCGCCAAGCCAAAGCAGAAGCCTATCGGCATCGTTCTCACACTCATCGGTATCGTCCTCATGATCATCTCGGCGATCCTCACCGTCGTCGCGGTATGGCAATTCTTCGGGGGCGCATTCAATGAGATCGGCAACTTAAGCAATCTTGATAAGACCAACTCCAAGTTCGAGAACGGTACGGCGACTTATGATTTCGAGGTCGATGGCTTCGAGATCATGGTGCTGTACGTTCCTGAGGAAGATGGGGAAAATGCGACCTGCAAGGCCGTTCTCGAAGATGGCACCGAGCTCCAAACACAGACGGACACCTCAGACTCCGAGGGCATGACGATCGACGGCAAGAAGTACGTTCCCTACAAGGACTCATTCTTTGCTGAAAACCTCAAGGGCAAGGGAACGCTCACGTGCGAAAACGTAAGTGCGCCTGTCTCCGTCATGGGGCCGATCAATGTCTTTAACATGTTCACGAACAGCGCTGGCTGGGGCATTGGTGCACTCGCGACGGGACTCATCGGCGGCTTCCTGTTCTTCGTGGGAGTCATCGTGATGATCGTTCGCGCAATCGGCCGCAGCAGGAACTAAGACGGCCCGCAGGGGCACGAGTGAGGAGTTTTCCATGGTTCACGAAAGGGCGGGGAAGCTCCCGCTTCCCTCTGACCTGATCGACCCGTCACAGGTCATCGACGCGTACTACTCGCTGCACCCGGATCCCGAAAACCCGGATCAGGCCGTGAGTTTCGGGACGTCGGGTCACCGCGGAAGTTCGCTCGATACGGCGTTCAACGAAGACCACATCGCGGCCACGACCCAGGCGATCGTCGAATACCGCGCGGGTCAAGGCATTCGCGGCCCGCTCTTCATGGGCCGCGATACGCACGTGCTGAGCAAGCCCGCGTTCGAGACGGCCCTCGAGGTGCTCGTCGGCAATGGCGTCGCCGTACTGATCGACTCAGGCGATGGCTACACGCCCACGCCCGCGGTTTCGCACGCGATCCTCGTGCACAACCGCGGCAAGGTTGCGAGCGATGACTCGCGTGCCGACGGCATCGTCGTGACGCCGAGCCACAATCCTCCGCGCGACGGCGGATTCAAGTACAACCCGCCGCACGGCGGGCCGGCCGATACCGATGCGACGTCGTGGATCGCGAAGCGCGCGAATGAGATCCTCGCGGGCGGGATTCGCGACGTGCGTCGCGTTGATTCAGCCAAGGCCCGCGAGGGCGCCGGGCGCTACGACTTCACAACGACCTACATCGACGATCTGCCCTCGGTCGTCAATGTGGAGGCGATCGCGAAGGCGGGCGTGAAGATCGGCGCGGATCCTCTCGGCGGCGCCGCCGTCGAATATTGGGCCCGCATCGCCGAGCGTCACGGTCTCGACCTCACGGTCGTCAACCCCGAGGTTGACCCAACCTTCTCCTTCATGACCCTCGATGCTGATGGCATCATCCGCATGGATTGTTCGAGCCCGTGGGCGATGGCCTCGGTTCTTGAGCAGCGCGATAAATTCGATATCGCAACGGGCAACGACACTGATTCTGACCGCCACGGCATCGTCACCCCGCAGGGCGGGCTCATGAACCCGAATCACTACCTCGCAGTCGCAATTACCTACTTGTTCAACAACCGTCCCGGGTGGCCTCAAAACGCGAAGATCGGCAAGACCCTCGTCTCGAGCTCACTCATCGACCGCGTCGGGAAGAAGATCGGTCGCGACGTACTCGAAGTTCCCGTGGGCTTTAAGTGGTTCGTGCCCGGCCTTCTCGATTCCTCGGTGGGTTTTGGCGGCGAGGAAAGCGCGGGGGCGTCGTTCCTGCGCATGAACGGCGATGTGTGGACGACCGATAAGGACGGCATCATCCTCGCGCTCCTCGCCTCGGAGATCACCGCGGTCACGGGCAAGAACCCGCACGAACATCTCGAAGAGCTCATTGGAGAGTTCGGGGCGAGCGCCTACGCGCGTATTTCCGCCCCGGCCGATCGCGAGGCAAAAGCAAAGCTCAAAAATCTCTCTCCCGAAGCCGTCTCAGCCACGAGCGTCGCCGGTGAGGAGATCTCTTCGATCATGACGAACGCCCCCTCAGGCGATCCGATCGGCGGCCTCAAGGTGACAACCGAGAACGCGTGGTTCGCCGCGCGCCCTTCCGGCACGGAGGACATCTACAAGATCTACGCCGAATCTTTCAAGGGCGAAGATCACCTCTCGAGTGTCCAGGCCGCGGCAAAGGACGTCGTGAACGCAGCCCTCAGTGAGTAACCGCTGATCAGCCCTCTTTTCTATCTCAACGGCGGGAGTATTCGTGTGAGCGGTTACTCCCGCTTCTGCTGTCGCCATTCGGCGATTACTACACCAGTCGGTGCACTTTTTATTACAAATCGATAACAGGGGTGACACGCGCATTTACTACCGCGTAGTCTGGGTTCCGTGGCTTTTAGGCCTCTATCCGATTTCCCCACAAGCGCTTTACTCTCGGGAGACTGCATGTCAACTTCACGCAGCGGCGTGCGCCACTCGGCGCATCGAACGCCGGCTCGCAGTCTGCCCTCGCGCCCTCACTCTTTCGTCAAGCGAGTGGGCGCACTCCTTCTCGCCCTCTCCGTTTTTAGCGTGCCCGCGGCACCACTCGCCTTCGCGGTTGGAGAGAGCACACCTTCAACCACCACCAGCTCCGCACAGCCCACAAATGAGAACTCGACTGTGGTGGCTGAACCGTCGGAAATCGAGGCCCCCACGTGCGTGGTACCGGGACCGGAGTACTTCTTCTTCGCGGGATTCCGATGGGTCAAGTGGTGGATTGAGCACCCGGATGAAGTGCCGTGTCTCGATGATCGCTCGGAACCGGAGCCGGGCGATGCGACTCAACCCGAGCCGGAGCCAAGCGGCGAGGCAGAACCAAGCCCAACCGACGAGCCGACTCCAACTCCAGAACCCACCGCCGACCCTTCAGAGGAACCAGCCCCAACGCCCGGGCCCGAGCCCACGGATGAGGCTACGCCCGAGCCGGAGCCGAGCGACGAGCCAACACCGGAACCCACACAAGAATCCTTGCCGCATCCGGAACCATCGACTGAGGCGCCAACGATAACCGAGCCCCAGATTGAGCCAAAACCGGCTCCTTCCGAAAAGCCGGAGCTCGAGCGCGAGGCGTCACCCAAGCCGCAACCCCAATCCGAGCCTAAAGACGAGGCGAAGAAGGCAAAACCAACGGTTCACGCGGAGCCCCCCGCCGAGGCCCCCGCGCCCGAAAAGCGGCTCGAAACCGCCGACCCAGAAGCTAATCCCACCCGGGAGGCTCAGCCGAAGCCGGAGTCCTCGCCCTCGCGACAGACCGAGCCCTCACCAGAAGCAGAGCATCCCGAACGGAACACGCCAGCGCAAAGGGATGCCCAACCCGAGCCAGAATCGGAGCCGCTTCCCCCCGCTCCCGCGCCAGAACCCGAGCCTTCGCCCTCCCCGGGAGGCGACCCCACCGAGATTCCCGCTCTCACGATGCCTGACGGGGGCGAGCCTGAAAGCGCTCCTCCTGGCGTTCGCCTCAACCCAACCGCGGCCCCCACGGATGGTTCGACACCGCGCGCGAACGACATTCTCGGTGATGAGGACGAAAAGGTCGACACGATCCTTTCGGTGTGGACCAACCCTGATGGCAGCGCCCTCGGTTCACTCAAGACCATCCTTGCGGGTACCGTTGCCGTGGGCGTGACCGTAGCCGGTGGCCTCGGCGCCCTGACGCTCAGGGCGCGCGCGAAGAAGCCGTAAATACCCGCGGTTCGCGGCGCTCAGAAATCGCTGCGCACTCGGATCGCCTCTTTGCTCATGGCTCGGGGCTAAGCGATCTCTCCGCGCTCTCGAAGGCGCGACTTAATGAACAGCAGGATCGACGGGACCGCGCGCTCCATTTTGAGCACGGTGCGGTCGAAGAACTTCTGCCCCTCGTAGAAGGGGTCGGGCACCTCGAGGTCCTCGGGTTCAGCGACAGCGGGCTTAGCCGGATCGAACTCGCCCCACATGTGAAGCGTGGGCGGTTCAACGCCTTCGGGAATCGCCTCGAGCTTGCGGTTCATTTCCGCAAGGTGCTTTGTGCTCATCGTAAGAACGAGGTCCCATTCACCGAGCTGATGCACGAGAACGGTGCGGGCCGCGTGCGCCTCGGGACTGTAGCCGGCACGTTCCAAGGCGAGAACGATGCGATCGTCCATGGGAAAGCCCTCGGATTCATAGGTTGTTCCCGCGCTCTCAACCTCGACGAGATCCTCAAGCCCCGCCTGTTCAAGACCGGTTTTGAGCATGACGGCGGCGGCAGGCGAACGACAGATGTTCGCCGTGCACACCGTCAACACTCGATACTTGCTCACGGCACTATCTTGCCGCATTTTCGAGGCGCGCGTTAAGGGTCGCGTGCGGCGCGTCCACTAGGATGAATGAGCTCCCGCCGGGGGCTTTGTCGCGATCCGAGGTGCAGGGAGGTGTGAGTTTGGGTTCGCACACATTCTCGCGCCCCGATCGACCCCATTGGTCGGCGCGCCTCGAGGATAAGAAGAACACTGCAATGGCTCGGCTGCTTCGCACTCTCGGCTACGAGGCCCGAATCCAGCCTTACACCGCGTACGGTTCACGCACGAAGGTTCGCGTTCTCGGACGCGTCCTCTTTGCGGGGCCCGGCACGAAACCCGATCATTTCGATCAGCCCGTTTACGACATGCGCTCGCTCGCGCGGCGAGGTTTTCGCAACTTCATGTCGCAGATCGACCCGCACGTTCGCGTCGAAATCACGGTCGACACCGCTAAGGGCGCACAAGTTTTTGAAACCTACGCGGACCGCTCAGGCATCATCGACGAAATCATCCCCGTCGAGCTCGAACCCGGGCTGCACGAGATCACCCTCAGCACCGACGGCACCAACACCGTCACGGCGAACGCCCACGTGTTTGACGACGAGGCGCAGGAGATCGCCGTTGTGAGCGACATCGACGACACGGTGCTCATCACCCTCCTTCCACGCCCCCTCATCGCGGGCTGGAATGCCTTCGTCATTTCGCAAGCCTCGCGCCGCATCGTCCCGGGCATGCCAGTGTTCTACCAGCAGCTTCGCCGCCACTACGGCGAAAACACCCCGTTCATCTACGTTTCGACAGGGGCGTGGAACGTTGCCCCGGTGCTCGAGCGCTTCCTTTTCAAGAACGGCTACCCCGCCGGGCCCCTCCTGCTCACCGATTGGGGCCCCACGAACACGGGCTTCTTCCGCTCTGGCACGCGACACAAGTTCACCACCCTCGCCTCGCTGCGCGAAATGTTCCCGAACACCCGCTGGCTCCTCGTGGGCGACGACGGTCAACACGACCCGTCAATCTACGGCAGCATCGTGGAGGATCACCCGGAATCGGTCGCAGCGGTCGCGATACGCGAACTCACCGACGACGAGCAGGATCTCGCCCACGGCGCCGAACGCCCCCTCGCTTCCATCGGCGCTTTCGGGCGCGCGCTCGTGGGGGCGGTACCGAAAGTGTGGCGCAGCACGATTGGGAGGAATGAGTCCGACGCCCGCCCGGCAACCGTCGGACCTCCTTCGAGCGGCGCGGGTCGCAACCGATCCGAACATGCGCACGAGAGCGTGCACGAGCGTCACGGCGTCCCGTGGGTGAGTGCACCCGATGGCTTCGGGCTTATCCGGGCGGCGCGCGCGATTGGGATCCTCGGCCGTCACCCACGTGAGGGCGAAGAAAAACTCCCGTGAGGGTGTAGAAAAGAGGGAAGGCAAAGCCGAAACTGGGTCTATGACGCAGTTATCTACACCCTGAACAGTTGGGACGGACGGGCGAGAGAGGGGCAGGCATGGACGAGAGCACCTCCACCGTGCGCTACGACGATGGAAATCTCGCCGATGCCGCGAGTGCACGCGAGGCGCGCGCACGCCGCTATATCCAGGCGCTCCTCGCCTTTTGCAGGCGATACGCCGGCGTGTTGATCGTCGTGCTTATCGCGGGCATCCTCGCCGACATCATCGTGAAGAAGACGACCGGCTTCCAGCTCTTCTTCATCTCTTTCGTGACCTCCGCAGGGATGTTGCTTCTGATCGGTTTCGCGCTCTTTCGAGAAGGGCGCGCGATCGTCGAACGCCTTTTCTCGAACGCTTCAACGCGTTAGCCAACACCTCGGCCCCACCCAAGGGCGAGTACGCGCTCGAATGGGGCCGCGCACTCGACGGAACGGGATTGTGGCTTGGTCCCGAAGGACTGAGTCTCGTCGCCGATCCCGGCGAGCGCGAGACGTATCCGTGGAGCGAGGTGCGACTCGAGACTGCGAAGGTGCTGTGGTTCGGAACCATGGACCTCATCGTGCATCTCCCGCATCGGCGTTTGCGCTATAGCGGCGACAAACTCGGGTTGAGCGCGGCAGAAATCATTGCGCGCGCCTCTCGCCTTCACACGGCGGAGCAGTAGCCACGTTACGCCTGGTCAGGGGGTGACTTTTCCACGCATATTCTCATAGAATTAACAGTGATTCAGGGGCGCGAGAGAGGGCTCAAGATGGAACCCGTCGTGGTGGGCTATGAGGATCACGGTTTGCCGGATGCCCGTGCGAAATTCGGCGCCTTCGCGCGAGAATCACTCGGCGATGCGGGCCTCTCGCGTGACAGCGTCAATCACGCCCTCGGGAACGTTCTCCCCTCACTCCACACGATCAGCATGATTGTGAAGTTTGCGCTCATCCTCGGTCTCGGCGCTATCGCCGCGGCACTCTACCGAAGCAACGTGCTGCCCGAGGACATGCGCTTCACGGTGCTCATCGTTTTCGGCGTTCTCGCTTTCGCCATCATCCCTTTCGTGTCGCGCGTGATCCGCTGGGTGGGCGGAAGCATCGGGCGTTTCACTCCCGTGCGTGAGCCCGAGTTTTCCGACGGCTACGCGGCCGAAGGTGTGTATACGCTCGATGAGCGTGATCTCGCAAACCCTAAGCCGCGAAGCAGGAAGTTTTCGGAGCGGATTTCCTCGGCCTACGACAGACTCGGCGACAACGCTGGCGAGGTCTTCCGGGTCCCGAACATCGCTGGCTCCTCGTATGGCCGATCCTTAGACGGGAAAGGCTTGTGGCTGGACTCCGAGGGACTCACGCTCGTGGTCGCTCGCGGCGAGCGCGAAACCTTCCCGTGGCACAAGGTGCGCCTTTCGGAAACGAGGCATCGCTGGCAAGAGGGCACGGGCCTGGCCGTGCATCTCCCGGACGTGACTCTCCAGTATTTCGGCCTGTATCTCGACCGCACTCCGAGCGAGATCATCGAAGCGGCAGAGCGTTTCCGCTCCGCTCGCTAGAGCACGCTTGCAAGAAATTCCTTGAGTCGCTCCGAGCAGGGATTGTCGAGGACTTCGCTCGGCGCCCCGGCCTCGATGGCCTGCCCCCCGTCCATGAACACGACGTGGTCGGCGACTTCGCGAGCAAAAGCGATCTCGTGGGTCACGACGACCATGGTTTGCCCTTCGGCAGCAAGGTCCTTGAGGACCTGGAGGACTTCGGCAACGAGTTCGGGGTCGAGCGCCGATGTCGGTTCATCGAAAAGCATGATCTCGGGCTCCATCGCGAGCGCCCGCGCGATCGCGACGCGCTGCTGCTGACCGCCGGATAGCTCGCTCGGGTAGTGATCGGCACGGTCACCGAGCCCCACGCGCTTCAGAAGCTCGAGGGCCTGTGCCCGGGCCTCGGCTTTCGGCACGCCGCGCACGTGAATCGGCGCCTCGCACACGTTCTCAAGAGCGGTCATGTGCGGAAACAGGTTGAAGCGCTGGAACACCATCGAGATGCGCGAGCGCTGCGCGGAGATCTCCTTTTCGGAAAGCTTTTGCCAGCGGCCGTCAGCCAAGGGCTCCGGCTGGTACCCCTGCAGTTCCCCGTCAATGAGGACTTTCCCGCCGGTTGGCTCTTCCAGTTGATTGATGCATCGAAGGAGCGTGGATTTACCCGAGCCGGAGGGGCCGATGAGAACGCATACTTCCCCTTCTCCAATTTCGAGGTCGACGCCGCGCAAAACGTGCAGGTCCCCGAAGGCCTTGTGGATGTTGTTGAGCTGCACTTTCGGAGCCGCCGCCATGGTCATGTTCTCTTCCTTGCCGTTCTCGTTGGTCGTTGCCACTGCCGAGCCTGCACTCACAGTTCCACCTCCGGTAGCGGTTCCTTCGGAGTTGTTCCCGAGGCGTTCACGGAGGTTTGACGCGAAGCACGCGAACCCGGTTTCACGCCAGCGCGGTCATCGAACCCCTTGCCGAAGTACCGCTCGATGTAGTACTGGCCAACCATGAGCACGCTCGTCACGGCGAGGTACCACAGGGCCGCGACGATGAGCATCGGCACCGGTTTGAACAGGAGGTTCGCGATCGAGTTCGAGGCGTAGGTGAGGTCGAGCGTGAACGGCACGGCGAGCACGAGCGACGTGGTCTTGAGCATGCCGATCGTTTCGTTGCCTAGCGGCGGAATAATCACGCGCATTGCCTGCGGAATCACGATCCTTCGCAGGATAAGTGAGTTCTTCATGCCGAGGGACTTCGCGGCTTCGCTCTGGCCGCGCTCGACGCTCGTGAGGCCCGCCCGCATGATTTCCGCGAGGTAGGCACCTTCGTTGAGTCCCAATGCGACGACCGCCGCCCAGAATGCCGTGAAAAACTCGCGGGTCGAAAAGCTGAAGAGTTCAGGGCCAAATGGCACACCAATCACAATCTTCGGGATGATCACGGTGATGAGACCCCAGAACACGAGCTGTGTGTACACGGGAACGCCGCGGAACACGAAGATGTAGGCCCACGAGACGCCCCGCAAAACGGGGTTGGAGCTAAGCCGCATGATCGCGGCGGTCAGGGCGATCACGGTGCCGATCACCATCGACACGAGCGTGAGAAGTAGCGTCCAACCGACGCCAGTGATGACCTTGACGTCGAACAGGTAGGTCCCAACGACGCCCCATTCGAAAACCTCGTTCCCTGCAAGGAACACGATAAGCGCCACACTCAGGAGTGCGACGATCACCGCGGCGATCCATGTTCCGGGCCTCGGGGCACGTTTCGCGCGGATCCGGTTGGGGATCGGGGTGTCGATACTCGTACTCATGCCTTCTTGACCTCTGCTTTCTCGATCATCCCTACCTCGTTCCCCCACGCGCTCATAATGCTGCGCAGCGCATCGGTGTCGATGAGGTGCTGCACGGCCGCGCACAGTGCTTCGGCGAGCTGATCCTCGCCTTTCTTGACGACAATCCCGTTGAGCGCCGATTCTTCAACCTCGCCCACGTGCTCGAGGGTCCCGCGCGAACGCGCGATCGCGTAGCTCGTCACGGGCGAATCGGCGATGAGCACATCGGCCTTGCCTCCCGCGACGTTGGTGACGGCGTCGGAATTGTTGGCGTAAGCGAGAATGTCGACGCCACGCTTTCCTGCAGCTCTGCATTTCTCGTCCTCTGCGAGGGCAATTTCCTCCTGGTAGGAGCCGACCTGCACCGCGGGGCGTTTACCGCACAGATCATGCGGATCAATCCCGTAAGGGTTGCCTTTCTTGACCGCGTAGGAGATGCCGGCCTCGAAGTAGCTCACCATCGTCACGGTTTCGAGCCGCTCATCGTTGATCGTGAACCCTGAGATCCCCACGTCGTATTTGCTGCCCACGGCGGGGATGATCTGCGAGAACACGGCGGACTCTGTGCGCGTCTCGAGCCCGAGAACGAGGCCGAGGGCGGTGAGGAGGTCGATGTCGTAGCCAACCGCTTTGCCACTATTGAGGAATTCGCCCGGGGCGTAGCTCAGCTCTGCACCGTTGACGAGTTCGCCGCGGGCGCGGATCTCTTCGGGAAGGAGCCGGGCGATGCTTTCTTGGTATTCGATCCCGCTGAAGTCGACTTCGGGGATGAGGCTCGCCTCGGCCGCGAGGGTTTCGGAGGCCCGGGTACACGCCCCGAGGCTCGGTGCGAGGGCGCCTGCCGCGAGGGTGGCGGGGATGGCGCGTAAGAATGCGCGCCTGGAGGTTCCGACGCTTGCCTGGCTGGCGTCGGACCGAAACTCACTCACTTGAATCATTTTGCAATAGTATGCATGACTATTCGCTTAGCGCAAGGCGTGCACCCTGTGACATGCACGAGGCCTAAAGACTCGGTGACGAGCATTACACTGGAATGGCAGGCATCACTCGGCAAGGAGGCCACCATGAACGAGAGCACCCCCACGAGCCGCGCAACCATGGATGAGGCAAGTTACGCGCACTTCCGCCGCCTTGGAACCTCGGGGCTCATGCTCCCGCCAATTTCCCTTGGTTTTTGGCACAACTTCGGGCGCGAACGCTTCGAGGGTGGCTTCGAACACGAGAATCGCGAACGCCCCAAGGCCGATTTCTCGCGCCAACGCGAGATCGTGCACTACGCCTTCGACCACGGCATCACCCACTTCGACCTCGCCAATAACTACGGGCCGCCCGCGGGCAGCGCCGAGGAGATCTTCGGGGAAATCTTCCACAAGGACCTCGCAGGCCACCGCGACGAAATCCTCGTGACCACGAAGGCGGGCTTTCGCATGTGGCCCGGGCCCTACGGGGATGGCGGCAGCAGGAAGTATCTCCTCGCGTCGCTTGACCAATCACTGAAACGCCTCGGCCTCGACTACGTCGACATCTTCTACCACCACCGCCAGGACGATTCGACCCCCCTCGAAGAATCCATGGGGGCACTTGCAAGCGCCGTCAAGAGCGGCAAGGCGCTTTATGCCGGCATCTCCAACTACTCCCCCGAAAAAACCCGCGAGGCCGCAACGATGCTGCGCACGATGGGTGTTCCGCTCGTCGTCAATCAAGCGAGCTATTCGATGCTTACACGTACGCCCGAGCAGAGCAGGAGCGGGCACGCGGAAGATTCGCTCCTCGGCGTGTGCGAAAAGCTCGGCATCGGCGTTGTCGCCTTCTCCCCGCTCTCGCAGGGACTCCTCACGAACCGCTACCTCACGGGCATCCCCGAGAAGTCACGCGCCGCGCAAAACGTGTTCCTCGGGGAAGACGTCGCGAAGGATCCCCGCTACCTCGACAAGGTACGCGCCCTCAGCCGCGTTGCCGAGGCACGCGGGCAGAGCCTCGCGCAAATGGCCCTCGCGTGGGTTCTGCGCAAGCGGGTCGTCACCTCCGCAATCGTGGGAGCCTCGAGCGTGCAGCAGCTGCGCGCCAACATTTCGGCCGCGCAAACGATCGTGCGAGGCGGCCAAAGTGTTCCGGCAACGACCTTCAGCGATGAGGAAATCTCGAGGATCGATGAGATCCTCGCCGACCCCGCCGACGAGGACTAAAACATCTGGCCTTCCTGAGCAGGGGCCAACGGCTCCTGCTCAGGAGGGTCGGCAATCTCGCTGCTCGCGCCCTCGAACTGCGAGCGATAGAGTCGCGCATACGCGCCACCCACCTCGAGGAGTTCCTCGTGGTTGCCCTGCTCAACGATGTCGCCGTGCTCCATCACGAGAATCAGATCGGCATCCCGAATCGTCGAGAGGCGGTGCGCGATCACGAACGACGTGCGGCCCTCGCGCAGAGTATTCATCGCGTTCTGCACGAGCACCTCGGTGCGCGTATCCACGCTCGAGGTCGCCTCGTCGAGAATGAGCAGCTCAGGGCGCGCAAGGAACGCACGCGCGATCGTGAGCAGCTGCTTCTCGCCCGCCGAGACCGTCGAGCCTTCGTCGTCGATGATCGTGTCATAGCCCTCGGGGAGGTGCTGCACGAAGTCGTGCACGTGGGTTGCCTTCGCGGCCTCGAGCACCTCCTCATCGGTCGCGTCGAGACGCCCGTAGCGGATATTCTCGCGGATCGTGCCCTTGAACAGCCACGTATCCTGCAGCACCATGCCCGTGCGGTTGCGGAGCTCATCGCGCGTCATCTCGCGCGTATCCACGCCATCGATCGTGATTGCTCCGCCATCGATTTCGTAGAACCGCATGATGAGGTTCACGAGGGTCGTTTTTCCCGCACCTGTGGGGCCCACGATCGCGACGGTTGTGCCGGGACTCGCCACGAGCGACAAATCCGAGATGAGCGGCTTCTCGGGTGAATACGAGAAGCGCACGTTCTCAAAGCGCACCTCGCCACGACCCGAGCTCTCCGGAGCGCCTGAGGAAAGGGAAGCGTCGGACCCCTCCCCTGCGAGCGCGGAAACGTTCCCGGAATCAGGTACCTGCTCCTCCGCGTCGAGGAACTCGAAAATACGCTCGGCCGAGGCGACGCCCGACTGGAGCTGCGTGGCCATCGACGCGAGTTGCGAAACTGGCTGCGTGAACTGGCGCGAGTACTGGATAAACGCCTGCACATCGCCGAGCGAGAGCTGCCCCGAAATGACCTTGAGGCCACCCACGAGCGCAACTGCCACGTACGACAGGTTGCCCGCGAACATCATGAAGGGCATGATGAGCGAGCTCACGAACTGCGCGCCGAAGCTCGCCTTGTACATCTCGGCGTTCTTTTCCTCGAACCGTGCGCGCACGTCCCGCTCGCGGCCAAATACGGACACGATCTCGTGGCCCGCGAATGCTTCCTCGACCTCGGAGTTCACGTCGCCCGTCGCGTCCCACTGCTCACCGAAGAGCTTCTGCGCGCGCTTGCCGATCACCGCGGTGATCACGAGCGCGAGCGGGATGACAATGAGCGCCACGAGGGTGAGAATCGGCGAGATCGTGAGCATCATGATGATCGTGCCGAGCACCGTGAGGGACGCCGTGATGATGCCGCCGAGCGTATTGTTGAGCGTGTTTTGGATGTTGTCCACGTCGTTCGTGACGCGCGAGAGCAGATCGCCGCGGCGACGCGAATCGAAGTAGCTGAGCGGCACGCGGTGAAGTTTTTCCTCGACCTCGCGGCGGAGCCGATACACGCTTCGGTAGACCACGCGCATGAGCATGCGCGTTTGCAGCCACGCGAAAAGCGCCGAGATGACATACAGGATCGTGACGGTGAGGAGCACCGTATTGAGGGCGCTGAAGTCGATGCCATGCCCAGGGTTGAGGTCCATCCCGGAGACCATGTCCGCGAGCTGCGACTGGCCGTTGGCGCGCATGCCCGCGACAACCTGGTCCTTCGTCACGCCCGCGGGAAGGCGCTTCGAAATGACGCCGTTGAAGATGATGTCGGTCGCGCGGCCGAGAATCTTCGGGCCGATCACGCTCAGGATCACCGAAATGATGCCGATCGCCATCGCACCGATGAGCATCGCCTTCTCGGCCATGAGCTCACCGAGGAGCCTCTTGAGGGACGGCCCAAAATTGCGGGACGTCTGGCCCGGGCGAAGGCCCCTGTCGCTTTGCTTCTTTTCGTCGCTCATCGCGTCGCCCCTTCCTCGGTCTCCTCAGCCGCGCCCTGCGAGGCCACGATTTCCTGGTACGTTTCGTTCGTCGCGAGGAGTTCTTCGTGCGTGCCGCGGCCAACGACGCGCCCGTGATCGAGCACGAGAATTAGATCGGCGCTCGTAATGGTCGAAACGCGCTGCGCGACGATCACGACGAGCGCATCTCGGGTTTCCGGCGCGAGGGCTGCGCGAAGCCGAGCATCGGTCTGCAAGTCGAGCGCGCTGAACGAATCGTCGAACAGGTAAATATCCGGCTTTGCGAGGAGCGCACGCGCGATCGAGAGGCGCTGGCGCTGACCACCGGAGACGTTCGTGCCGCCCTGCGCGATGGGAGACTCGAGCCCCTCGGGCATTTCGCCAACGAAGTCGCGAGCCTGCGCGATCGTGAGGGCGTGCCACACGTCATTCTCGCTTGCCTCGGGGCGGCCAAACTTCACGTTCGAGGCGACCGTTCCGCTAAACAGGTAGGGGCGTTGCGGCACGTAACCAAGCGCACCGTGAAGGAGTTCGGGCGCCGCTTCGCGCACGTCCACGCCGTTGACTTTGACCGCTCCCTCGGTGACATCAAACTGCCGCGAGATCGCACCGAGAAGCGTCGTCTTGCCGGAACCAGTGCCGCCGATGATGGCGACGGTCTGTCCCGCGTGGGCCTTGAACGACACGTCCGCGAGAACGGGACGCTCAGCCCCGGGATACGTGAACGTCACGCTCTCGAATTCGAGCTCGGGGCGCTCACTCACGCGCGGGTCTCCCGGGTGCACAGCCACATCCGCCTCGGGCGGAAGAACCGAGCTCGGCGTCTCGAGCACCTCCGTGATGCGCTCGGCGGAGACCATTGCACGCGGGATCATCATCGTCATGAACGTCGCCATCATGACCGCGATGAGGATCTGAATGAGGTAGGAAATGAAGGCCGTGATTGAGCCGACCTGCATCTCGCCGCGATCGATCGGCCCCGCAGCCACGAGGAGCACGAGCACCGAGCTGGACGAGAGGAGGAACATGATGATCGGGTTGATGAGCGCAATCAGATGCCCCACGCGCCGATTGATGTGCGTAAAGCGCTCATTCGACACCTCGAATCGGTCGCGCTCGAACGGCTCACGCACGAACGCCCGCACCACGCGAATACCCGTGATCTGCTCGCGGAGAATGAGGTTCAGCTCGTCAATTCTCTCCTGCATCTCGCGAAACAGGGGCGCAGCGCGCAAGACGATCAGTCCGATCGCGACGAGCATGAGCGGCACCATCACCGCGATGAGCCACGCGAGCTGCGCCTCTTGCCTCAGGGCGAGCACAACGCCTCCGATACCCGTGATCGGCGCCGACACGAGGAACTGAAGGCCAAAGAACGCGAGGTTCTGAAGCTGCTGCACGTCGTTCGTGTTGCGCGTAATGAGCGACGCCGGAGTGAAGTGGCTAATCTCTTTCGCGCTGTACGACTGGACGCGGTCGAACACGTCGGAGCGCACATCGCGCGCGAGCCGCATCGAGGCGCGGCCCGAAAAGTAGTTCGCGGCCACGAGTGCCGTAATGTTCGCGAGGCTCACGAGGAGCATCCATCCCGCGAGCCGCCAGATCGCGTCGATATCGCCCTTCGCGATGCCATCGTCGATGATGTCGGCGTTGAGCGTAGGCAGGTAGAGCGCTGCGAGCTGCGCGCACACTTGGAACACGATAACGAGTAGTAGTGAGAGCCACGACGGTTTCGCGTAACGCCACAAGAGCCTCAGGAGGGTCACGGGGCACCTTTCCAGCCGGCTTGGGCTCCTGCGGGCCGACGCCTGCCACGCCCACGGTGATAACTACTCAAGCGTACCGCCCGGCGAGAGATAGTCGGTAGATGGTTCTTCGCCCTCGGCCGATTCTGACTCGCGTGAGAGCGCTGTATTAGCCTTGAGCGGTGAGTAAAACGACCCAGCGCATCGTCGTCTTGATCTTTGCCCTCGCCCTCATCATCCCCGCGGGGCTCGTGGGACTCGGGCAGTTCTCGCAGAACAATCAGGGCGAGCAGCAGGTGGCCGATTCCGCGCAAGACACCCGCAAAAAGGTGGATCCGGCGAGCCAGCCGACACCCACGAATACGACGAAGCCGAATCGCGCCGACTACCCCGGCATCGACGACGAAAGCGAAGCCGGGGCAAAATCAACAGCGACCTATCTCTTTGCCGTCTACGCCTACATGATCGGCACGGGCGATACAGCCGCGTGGCGCGAACTCATGGACCCATCCTGCGAAGAGTGCATGCGCTTCGCCGATAACGCCGAGCAGCTCCACGCCTCGGGAGGCTGGATCGTGGGCGGCGAAATCACCCTCAGCGATGAGAAGGTGACGCTCACGAAGGGCGGCGCGAGTGACGGCGATGCGACAACCGCGAAGGTCGAGGCGACGTTCCACGAAGCGCCCGCAAAGCTTATTGACGACCCTACCCGTGAGCCCGCCACGCGCGGCGCCTCGAGCGGAAAATTCACCGTGGGGATGCATTTTGTTGAGGGCCGCTGGCGCGTGACCTCCATGGCGGTCGGCTAGGTCGACTTTTCGCGACCCTCGATCCGGTAGAGGAAGAGGTCGGTGCGATATGGCATCGCCATTTCCCGGCCGGGTTCGTGTCCGAGGTGCTCGTGGAGGTACCAATCGAGGTTGTCGAGTACCTTCGCCCGGGTCTTGTCCGAAGCCGTGAGGTAATAGCTGCGCGTGCTCGCGAGGCGCACGAAATCCCACGTGGGGCGCGCATCCAACCAGTGCTCGACGTGCCGCTCGACGAGCTCGAGCCCCTCACCCACGTCGGGGAGAAATCCCTCGCGCTGCACGTCGCCCGCGTGGGCGATCCGCGAATACCGGTGCACCCAGGGGATGCTCACATCGAGCGTGTTCCACACGAGTGCGAGCACTCCCCCTGGCGCGAGGATTCTTGCCGCTTCGGCGCTCACCGCATCTCGCTCGAACCAATGCCACGCTTGCGCGGCGGTCACGATATCCGCACTTTGTGTCTCGAGGCCCGTGGCCTCAGCAGGCGCCACGCGCGCCTCGAGCCGCTCCCCTACTCCGATTTCCGCGGCCTTCTCCCGCGCCACCTCGAGCATGGTCTCGCTCGCATCGAGCGCAGTGACGCGACAGCCTCGCTCAGCGAGAGCGAGCGAGAGCTTCCCGGTTCCGGCCCCTAGGTCAACGACCCGGGGGCGTGCGGCGGTTCCGACGGCTGCCAGCATCACGTCGAGCGCCCCTTTGGGGTATCCCGGTCGCAATTCGTCGTAGCCGACACCCGCGCCTAAAAATCCCTTCGCGAGTTCTTCCTTGCGCTCCCGCGAACCATACCTCGGCTCATCGCGGCGCGAGATGTTCGGAATCGGCCCGGAGCTGCGGCGCCTGTCGTCAGTGTTCACGAGTGCTCACCCTAGCGGTGCGCTACCGCTTCGCATTGCGGTGCGCGACCCACGAGTGGTGCAAGCGCGCGTAGATGCCGTTTTCGAGGCCAACGATCTCGTCGTGGGTACCGTGCTCGGCGAGGCGGCCTTTGTCGAGAACGATGATCGAATCTGCACGCTCCGCCGTCGAGAGACGGTGCGCGATCGTGATGGTCGTGCGGCCGCGCGAAAGACCTTCGATGGCGGCCTGGAGGCGCACATCGGCGGCTGGATCAACTGCCGAGGTTGCTTCGTCGAGAACGATCACGTCGGGATCCATGAGATAGGCGCGCGCGAGGGACACGAGCTGGCGCTCCCCCGCACTGAGTGCTTCGCCTCGCTGGCCAACGCTCGTATCGAGACCCGCGGGAAGCGTCTCGAGCCAGTGGCCGTGGCCCAGCTCATCAAGCGCACGTTCGATGTCGGCGTCGGTAGCGTCGGGCCTTCCGAACGCGAGGTTGTGCCGCACGGTCGAATCGAAAAGGAAACCCTCTTGCGGAACGAGAACGACTCGGGAGCGAAGCGACGAGAACGGCACCTTGTGCACGGGGACGCCGCCCGCGAAGATTTCACCTGAGGTCGGGTCCATCATGCGCGTGAGGAGCTTGACGAAGGTTGTTTTGCCAGAGCCGGTTTCACCAACGATCGCCACGTGCGAGCGCGCGGGGATATCAAGAGTAAGGCCGTGGAGAACCTCGGGCCCATTCGGGTAGGTGTAGCGGACGTTCCGCACCGTGAATCCAATGGGCCCCGCGGGGATGGGCCGCGCGCCCTCGACAGGGGCGGTACGCTCCCCCGTGAACGGGTCGATTTTGCCACCGGGATCGGCAACGTCGGCGGGCGTGTCGAGAACGCCGAGCACACGCCCCCATCCAGCGACCGCGTTCTGCGCTTCATTGAGCATTTCAATGAGCATGCGCACGGGCGCCGAGAACAGCGAAATAAGGAAGAGGAATGCGACGAGCTGGCCTGCCGTGAGGATATCGAACCCCGTGCCGAGGTAAATGCCCGCGACGATCACGGCGGCGGTCGTGATGCCGTCGCCCATTTCGGAAAGCACCATCGTTCCCGCTTGCGGGGTCTGCACTGCGAAGCTTGCATCGCGCACGTCCCTCACGGCCTTGAGGCTCTTCTTCTCGCTGCGCTCTTGAACGCCGTAGGCCCGCAGCGTCGCAGCCCCTACGAGAGATTCGGAGATCGTTCCAAGCATGTCGCCCGTGCGGGCGCGGATCCTTTGGAAGCGCGTGCGGATCATCGCGGTGAGCGTGCGAATGAGGAACAGCGCAGGAAGGTAGCAGATCCACACGAGCAGGCACAGCACGGGCGAGTACACGAGCATGACGGCGGTCGCGAGCACAAGCTGCAGCGCCTGTATCACGAGGGTGATTCCGCCAAACGAAATGAACTGCGCGACCGTGTCAATATCACTCGTCACGCGCGAGACGAGCGATCCGCGCTTCTCGGTGCCCTGGGTGAGGAGGGAGAGGTCGTGAATGTGGCGAAAGGCGCGCGTGCGCAGCACCGCTAGGGCCGTTTCCGAAGCTCTAAAGAGGCGCCTGTTCATCCAGATGTTCGCGATCATCGTGAGGGTGAGAACAAGGATCGAAACGCCCGAGATGAGGCCGATGAGCCCGAAATCCGGCTCGCCTTTGGCGAGAATGCCATCGTCGATCACTGACTGGACAGCAATAGGTACCACGATTTTTCCGACGGTGGCGAGCACCGCAAGGAGGATCGTGAACCACAGGCCGTTCTTGATCTCGGGAGTGATGGAGAAGCCGCGTTTGATGATCGAAAGCGAACTTTCGTTCGTCGCTTTCCGCGTGAGGCTCGAGCTACTCATGTCGCACCTCCCCCATCATCTTCGCGCAAATCGTCTTCACTCAGGGCGGGGATCTGCCCGGTTTCGAGTCCCGTGCTCTCCCCGAGCTGGTAGGGATCGACCGCGGGAATGGTGCCCGTCGTTGCGCGCTTTTCGTTCGCGAGGCGGGCCTCGCGATCGGCATCGGTCTTCGTGCCCATGTTGTAGTGGCCTCCCCCGCGCCTCGGGCCGTTGTCCGTTTCGAGAAGATTGTGGGCAATCGCCGCCTCATCGTAGGCGTTCACGAGCGACGAGTATTCGGGATCGCTCGCACTGAGTTCTTCGTGCGTGCCGATTCCTTTGACGGTCCCGCCGCTCATGAACACGACGCGATCGGCAATCGAGATCGTCGATTTTCTATAGGCCACGACGAGCAGGGTCGAGCTTGTCATGTGTGTGCGAATGCCATGTAGGATCGCCGCCTCGATCGCGGGGTCGCACGCCGAGGTCGCGTCGTCGAGGATGAGCAGGCGCGGCTCTCGTACGAGGGCACGCGCGAGAGCGAGACGCTGGCGTTGCCCTCCCGAGAGGGAGCCGCCTCGCTCACCGAGCACGGTCTCGAGCCCCTCGCCGAGACCTTCCACGAACTCGCGAGCCTGCGCGATCTCGAGGGCCCGCCAAATCTGTTCATCAGTGAAGGTCCCGCCGAGCGCAATGTTTTCCCGCACAGATTCATCGAAGATGAATGCCTGCTGGAGGGCGAGCGCAACGGAGCTGTGGAGCGATTCGGTGGAAAGCGCCTGCATGTCGTGGCCGTCGAGGAGAATTCTCCCTTTCGTGGGGTCGAGCAAGCGCGACGCGAGCAGCGTGAGGGTCGACTTCCCACTGCCTGTCGATCCCACAACGGCGAGAACCCGCGAGCCCTCTTCCGGATCCGCCGCGAAGCTCACGTCGTGAAGCGCTGGGTCACTCGAGCTTGCGCGCCCGGCCTCGTCGTCGTATTCGAGGCTCACGTTCTCGAATACGAGGCGCGCGGGGGCGGCGATTTTCTCAACCTCATCAGTTCCGCGGTGCTGATCGGTTTCGGTGTTCACGATCGCTTCAACGCGATCGGTGCCCACGACCGTACGCGAGAGATTCCCGAGAACCCAACCAAAGGAACGAATCGGTACCGCCATGAGCGTGAAGAGGTACGAGACTTGCACGAGCTCGCCTGTTGTCAGGTGCCCTTCGCTCATGCGCCACGCACCGAGGAGCGCGAAAAGAATGATCCCGATATTGGGGAGGGCATCGATGAGCGGGTCGAACCAGCCACGCAAGTACCCGAACTTGATGCCGACATCGCGCAGCTCCTCCGAGGCGGTTCCGAAACGCTCGTCCTCGTCGTCTTCGCGCCCGAGCGCCTTGACGACGTTGCCACCGTCAAAGCTCTCATGGGCGATGTCGGAAACCTCCGCGCGCAGCTCTTGCATGCGGATGACCACGGGAGTGATCATCGTTTGGAACACGAGGTTGAGCCCAATGAGCAGGCCAAACACAAGCACAAGGACGCTCAACATGACCCAGTCGATGAGGGCAACCATGACGGTCACGTAGATGACCATGACGCCCGTCGAGAGGGCATAGGCCCACGAGATGATCGCTTGAACGGCGGCTTCCGTATCGGCATACACGGCGGAGAGCAGCGTGCCGGTCGAGCGATTGCGGTGCCACTGGAGCGGGGTTTGGGAGAAGACTCGAAGGAGTTTCGTGCGGAACTGCCAGTGCAGCTCATACATCCCAAAGGAGGTGAAGGCACGGCGCCCCACGATCGTCGCGGCGCGCAAGACCGCGACACCCACGAGCGCTGCCGCGAGAGTCCAGGTTGCGCCCACAACGACCTTGCCTTGCGCGAAGCTCGGCACGATCGCCTTTTCGGTGGCCTCGCCGATGAGGGAGCTCGTAAGGATCTGCAAGAGCGCGTAGCAAATACCGCCCGCGATCGCGACGAGGAAGTACTGCTTCGCCATCCACGTGAGGCGGAAAAGCCGCTTCAGGCCCGGCCACAGCTTTGCGGCCTCGCGTGCATCCACAGGGTTTGGGCGGGATTCCGACACCTGCCGGGCCTTCACTGCGCTCGCCTTCATGAGAGTTAGCCCGCCCTCGAGAAGAGATGAATGCCAAGCGCAACGATGAACACGGTTCCGCTCGCCATCGCAAGCAAGAGCTCCACGAGAATGCCAATCCCGAGGGTTTTCATGGTTGAGAGCGTCGAATTGAGCGCCTCCTGAAATTCACGCTTACGGCTCAGCTCCACGAGGAAAAAACCGAGAATGAAGCCGATGAGCAAGCCCGGGCCGGGGATAAGGAAAAGCCCGAGGACCGCACATCCGATCGCGACGAAGATCGCCCACGTGGGCACTTCGCTCTGCTTGAGTTTACGGCCTGTAAGCACGTAGCTACTGGTCATACCCGCGATCGAGAAGAGCGCGACGAGCGCGAACGCGATCCAGCCCGTCCAACCGCCGATCCCGATGGCCCACACAAGCATCCCCACGAGGATCAGGAAGGAACCGGGAAGCACAGGCAGCACGATGCCCGTGATGCCCACCGCGAAGCAAAGCGCGGCGATGATGGTGACGATGATGTCCACGGGCACTGTGCTCTCCTCGGTGCGTGGCGGTCAAAGGTCAGGGTGCTCGTCGCGAGTAGAAACTTCAGTTTAGGAGAATTGCGTAATCCTCGCGGGCCCCGTACTCACGGTGATACGCGAAGTACCGTCAGACTTTCTTTCCACGTGGATCTTTTCCGCGATTTGCGTTTTGAGTTCCGCGACGTGGGAGATGATCCCAACCGTGCGACCGTGGGAAGCGAGCGCCCGAATCTCAGTGATCACCTCCTCGAGCTTTTCCTGGTCAAGCGTGCCGAACCCTTCGTCGATGAAGAGGGTGTTCATCTGTACGCCGCCGTTTTCCCCGCTCACGATGTCGGCGAGACCGAGGGCAAGAGCGAGGGAAACATAGAACGTTTCGCCTCCCGAGAGGGTTGAGGGCGAGCGGAACGAGTCGTTGCGAAGATCGAATATTTCCAGGTCGAGCCCAACCTGTTTGCGACCAGCTTTCTCGGGACGCTCGAGGCGGATTTCGTAGATTCCGCCGGAAAGGGCCGAAAGGCGCGCGTTTGCGGCCTCGATGACTTTTTCGAAGCGGCGCATGACCGCGAAGGTCGAAAGCGTGAGCCGGGCTCGAGTGTCACCCGAGTTTCCCGTCGCGATGTTCGCGAGGTGCAGCACCTCGCTTTGGCGTGCAGAACGTTTCTCGTGCGCTGCGGCGCGAGTCATGAAGTCCGTACGCGCGTGCTTGACCCGCTCAAGCACCTTCGCTCGCGTCGCGTGCTCTCCCGCGGCTTCGGTGTGGGCCTCGCGCGCATCGCGCACATGCTTAGCGGTGACGTCGAGGGCCTCCGCCGCCGCTTGGCGTGCCTCCTCACTCGCCTCGATGTCCCTAAGGCGCTCATCCTTGCGGGCTTCCTCAATGAGTGCCGTAAGCGAGGCGTACTCGCGCACGATTCCCTCAAGCGCCTGCTTTTGTGCGGGTTCGAGACGCGCCCGCGCCACGTCCTCGACGCTCTCGAGGCCGCTCGCTTCGAGCGCTTCGGCGAGGCGAGCTTTCGCTTGTGTGTGCGCATTTTGCGCGTCGAGAGCTTTCTCGAGGCGGCGTGCGTGCGCGCGAGCGCCCTCCCCCTTGGAGAGGAGCGAGGAGCGCAGCGACGCGAGAGTTTCATGGGCGCCTTCGTGTTTCTTGAGTTCGGCGGCGATCGCCGCGCGGGTCTCCGCAAGATTTTTGGCAAGGTGCCGAGCTTCGAGGGCCGCACGTTCCGCGGTGACTGTGCTTTCTTGCGCCTCTCTCTCAAGTGCGCGCGTGCGCTCATCGAATTGCGAAATCTCGGTGCTCAGGCTTTCACGCGCGCCCTCGGCTTCACGAGCGGCATGTTCTTCGAGCGCGAGGGCCGCGCCTTCGTTTGTGAGGCGTTCGATCAGCGCGGGCAGACCCTCCTGGAACCGAGCGAGATCACCCTCGACGCTCTCGCCCCACGCGCGTTCGAGCGCATCGATATGGAGTGCCTTCGTGGCCGCCGCTGCCGAGCGCGCTTCGCTCAGACGCTGCTCCGCCGCGATTCGCGCATGCTCGGCCTTCGTGATGCGCTCCTCGCTCACGAGCTCATCGTCGGTATGTGCCGGGGCAGGATGCTCGCACGCGCCGCACACGGGGCACGCCTCGCCTTGTTCGAGGTTTGCGGCGAGCTCAAAGGCGATCGCGTCGATCCTCTTACGGCGAAGGAGCGATTCTTCCTCACTCGCACGCTTGAGAGCCGCGAGTGCGTCGCGCTCACGCTGCATGTGCGATCGGTGGGTCGCGAGGCTCTCACGCGCTTCCGCGGCGGTGCGCTCACGTGCGGCGTGGATCTCTCGCTTTTCTTTGAGCGCAGCGAGAGTCGAAGCCCTCTCACCAGCCTCGCGAAGCTTCGCCGTGAGCTTCTCGCGTGCCGCCGGACGTTCCTCGAGAAGGGCCGCTTTCTCTTTCAGCTCGTTTGTGGCCTGCTCTTCCTTCTGCTTGGCACCTTTTGCTTCCGCCGCGTACCTCGGGAGCGCAGCCTCCTCTTTTTCTAGTCCCGCGAGCGCGGCTGCCGTGCGAAGTGCGGCTTCGCCCTGCTCGCTTTCTTTCGTGAAGAGCGCATCCCATCGCGAAGGATCCCTACGCTCGGCCTCTGGCAGCGCCAGGGCAGTGTCGCGTAGCGCTTCAGCCGCACTCTTTTCGTGCTCGTGGGCATAGAACGGCCTCTCGGCACGCTCGTGGGAAGCGAGATTCTCGCTCGCCTCCCGCACTGCTTCGTCGAGCGCTGCACGTTTCTTTTCGTGCGCGTCGAGCGTGCTCTTGCGAGTGAGCAATTCGTGATGTGCGGAGGCTGCCTTAGCGGCTTCTTCCGCTTCATTCGATGCAGCTTTCGCCTTCGTAAGCGCGTGCGCGGCTTGAGCGAGGGCTTCGCCGGCTGCATCTTCGAGTTCTCTGCCAATGTCGAGGGAGCGCTCGAGGCCGGCGGGTGTAAAACCCCTGGTATCAGTGAGCGCATGGTCTCGTTGTTCGTCGCTTACCGAGGCCGCTTCGAGCATGCGCTCGAGTGCTGCACCTAGCTCCGCCTTGGATGAATCGACGTCCCGCTGGACCTCGCGCCTCAGCTCACCAAAGGACTGCTCGATCTGCTCGTAAAACTGGGTTTGAAAAATTCGCTCGAGCACGACCTTGCGCTCGCTCGTGTCACATTTGAGGAAGCGCGCAAACTCGCCCTGGGGAAGCACGACGGTTTGCGTGAACTGCGCGTGCGTAAGGCCGAGAAGTTCGCGAATCTCCGAACCGACGTCGTGGGGACGGTTCGCGATCGGTTCGATTTCCTCGGCGCGCTCGGTGCCTTCGATCGCCTCGGCGAGGGCGTCGGGGGAACCGAGCTTCCAGAGTTTCGCGCTCTGGTTTTCATGCACGGGCGCGCCTGTGCCTCGAAGGCGCGCCCGATCGTACGCGGGGGTGCGACGCACGCGGTAGATACCCCGCGGCACCTCGAAGAAGAGATCCACGACGCTCGCACGCGTGTTCGGCATGAAGTCGCTGCGCACGCGCGCATCGCTCGAACCGCCCCCGGCGACGTTACCGTAGAGCGCAAACACGATCGCATCGATAATGGTCGATTTTCCCGAGCCCGTGGCCCCTTCGAGAAGGAACACACCGCTCGCACTGAGCGCATCAAGGTCGATGTCAACCCTGTCTTTAAAAGGACCGATGCCCTCGAAGCTGAGGTGATGAAGTTTCATCGGCTCACGATGCCTTCCTTCGCGAGTGCGACTCGGTGAGATTAGCGCGGGCACGCGCATCGGCAAGGACGTGCTCAATGATCTCGCGCTGAGTGGCGTTCGGCTCTGCCCCCGTGAGGTAGTCGAAAAACTCCGAAACCACCTCGGCGGGCGGGGCCTCGCGCGTCACGAGCGGCGCTTCGGTGTTCGACACATCGCGCGTGGAGCGAAACTCCGTGAAAAGCAGGTGCTCAAAGGCACTGCGCAAGGTCTGCTGAAGATGGGCAGGGCGCGACTCTTCCCGCACGATCGCGTGGATCCACTCCTGCCCGTACTCTTCTTTCTGCGCGAGGATGCTCGCAAGGCTGCCCTCCAGTTCGACGAGCTTTCGGCCAACGGGTGTGGGGATTCGCTCAACGTCGACGGCACCCGATTCATCCATGTCCACGAGCACAATGGCCTTCGTGTGGTGACGCTCCGAAAACGAAAACGCGAGAGGGCTTCCCGAGTACCATGCGACAGGCCGACCCCCGGGAACAAGGCCGCTCATGTTTTGACAGCCGTGAAGGTGGCCAAGGGCGACGTAGTCGACTCCTTCAAACACGCTCCCCGGAACGGAAGCGACGCCGCCTACGCTCAGATCGCGTTCCGAATCCGAACCGTCCCCTCCTGCGACGAAGGTGTGGGCAAGGACCACGCTTCGCGGATGCCCGAGTGTCTCGAGTTTCGTGCGTACGCGATTCATCGCGTTCGCCATGACGCTTTCGTGACTGCGCGCGAGCGGCACTCCACCCTCTGGTGCAAGGCTGTAGCGGGCAATATCCGGGTCCAGAAATGGCAGCCCGAAGAAGAGCACTTCGCCGTGCTCATCGGCGACCGAAACCGGGTGTTCGATGCCCTCGACATCCGCGAGAATGTGGATACCGGGGCGCATGAGCTTCGAGCCAAAGCCGAGACGCACCGCCGAATCGTGATTACCGGGCGTGAGGATCACCGTGGTTTCCTCCGCGAGCGCGGCGAGGGAAGTGTGGAGAAGCTCGACCGCTTCGACGGGAGGGACCGAGCGATCGTAGATGTCGCCCGCAACCACGAGCGCCTGCGCACCGGTTTCGCGGACCTGCGCCAAGAGGAATTCTTGAAACTCCTGCTGGTATACATGCAGGTTCTCGCCGTGGAGAGTGCGCCCGAGGTGCCAATCCGACGTGTGAAGAATTCTCATGCTTTCACTCTAAAAGGAGGGTGGGACATTTAAACTCACCTCATGAAGTCCGCGCCTTTTCTCGCCCTCGTGGCGGCGCTCGCAAACGCCGTATTTTTCGTACCGAGGGTTCCCGACGCCGCTGAACCCGTCGTGAGCCTCCCCGGTGCCGACAAGATCGGTCACGTTCTTATTTTTGCCTTCACCACCTGGGCTTTTGCGAGACTCCTGACGCTTCAGGACCAAGGTGTTCTTACCTGGTCGTCCACGCCGACTCAGGGTGCCCACGAGCGGGGCCGCGCGCACCTCGGCACCGTTTTCGGGGTCGTGCAAGTTCGACGCTTGCTCGCCCTCATCGCGGTCCTCATTCTGTGGGGTGTTGCCGTGGAGGTTATCCAAGCGTTCATGCCCGCGCGCTCGGCGGACGTCACTGATGCACTCGCGGACGCATCCGGAATCGCCCTCGGCGTCGGCGCACTCTGGGTTGAGCTTGCGCTCGCCGGGCACTACCGCATGCGCCGTGACGCACGATAGAGGCAAAACAATCGACAGCGAATATGGAGCTTTCTTTCACATCCTCGACCTAGCCTTGGGGTCGGCCCTCGCATAGTCGCCTCACTAAAGGAACGGATCGTTCATGCCCTTGCTGCCCGCGTTCTACCGCAAGACCGTGCCCGCCAAGGATGGTGCTAGCTGGCCTCATATCGTGGTCGTCGGTGGCGGATTTGCCGGCGCTCACCTCGTGCTCGCGCTGCGGAATGCGCGCGTGCGGGTAACCCTCATCGATCGAAACGTCTACAAGACCTTTCAGCCACTCCTCTATCAGGTTGCGACAGCCGGGCTGAACTCTGGCGATGTCACGATGTTCCTTCGAGGACTCTCCCTCCACGCCCCTAACATGCGTTTCCGCCAGGGTGAGGTCACGGGCGTCGACACCGATGAGCAGGTCGTGAAACTTTCCGACGGCGGCTCGGTGCGCTATGACCACCTCGTTTTGGCAAGCGGGGCCACCACGAACTATTTCGGCACACCTGGCGCGGAAGAGTTCGCGATGCCGATGTACACCCGCTCTCAAGCCCTCGACATCAGAGAGCGGGTTTTTGCGGAGCTCGAGCGCGCCACGCAGCTCACGGAAATGAGCTTCACTGATCGCCTCGCAATTTCAATCGTGGGCGGTGGCCCCACCGGCGTCGAGATCGCAGGCGCTCTCGCCGATTTCCGTATTAGCGAACTCGACGTGCTCTACCCCGAGGTCGATCCCGGCACTCTCGAGATCTCCCTCATTCAGCGCGGCGACGAACTCCTCAAGGCTTTCGAGCCCGAGCATCGCGAGTATGCGGCCCGGGAGCTCGAACGGCGAGGTGTAAAGCTTCGCCTCGGCCAAGGCGTCGAAGAGGTCGGCTACGACTTCGTGCGCCTCGCCGATGGTTCCTACGTCGAATCGGACATCACGATTTGGGCCGCGGGCGTGAGCGTATCATCGGCGGTGAACGCATGGGGCTTCCCGCAGGGGCGCGGCGGCCGAATCGACGTTGATCCCACCCTGCGCGTCAAGGGCTACCACAACGTCTGGGCTGCAGGCGACATCGCAGGAGGCGATGACCCCCAGCCTCAGCTTGCCCAGCCGGCAGTCCAAATGGGTCAACATGTCGCGCGCGCGATCAAGGCAATCGTCGAAGGCAACGATGCAGAAGCCGAGAAACCGTTTAAGTACACCGACCTGGGAGCAATGGCAACAATCGGTCGACGTGCCGCGATCGCGGAACTTCCCGGTGGGGTCAACCTCCAGGGTTCGATCGGATGGCTCGCGTGGCTCGGTGTTCACGTTTCGAAGTTGCTCGGTACGCGCAACCGTCGCTCGGTCGCCGCGAACCTCCTGTACCTCTACAACGGCACCGGCATCTCACGCGTGCCAAATCCGGTCGTGGGCGATGTCGATTCCCTGGAAGCGCGAAAGGCCTTTCGGGAAAACGCGCCGATCCGCCGTTTCGGCTACCAGGCCGGTAGACGCTTCAAGGACCCGGGTAAACCTCGGATGCGTCGCTAAGGAGCATGGCCCGGGTTTTACACGGGTTTTAAGCGTGCCAAACGCTTAACATCCGTTACGTCGCCTAGGGTGAGACCGAGCGTGGAACCTTTGTCGCGCCCTCTCATAACCGCCCGCAACCCTGAGGACCCCATGCCGGAGAAACGGAGCACTGCGCAACAGCGCCGCTTCGGCGGTGCCGTAGTCGGCGTCAGTGTTTTTGCCTCGGCTCTCGCGTTTTCGGGGTCGTTTCCGTTCGAAACTGTGGCCGCATTCGCCGCCGACCCCGCGTGCACCCCCGGTACCGTCACTCTTTCGAGTCAGAGAGTAGAAAAGAACGCGAAGTTCACGGCACTCGTATGTGGCCTCAAGGAAGGCACGCGCGTCCGGGGTGAATACCGGAAAGCCACGCCTTCCCTCGCGAGCGGCGCCACGTCAACTCCCGTCGAAGCACAACCCGTTGAGGCCGCACCGATCGGGTATTCGCGCGATATTGCCACCGTGGGCCCCGATGGGCGCGCGACCGTGACCTTCTTGATCGCTGAGCCCGGTGCCTACACGATCACCGTTGCTCCAATCGACGGAGGCACAGCGTCACAGGCGCAAGTCGACATCACCGATAATGCCCCGCCCACGACGAAGCCCTCTGAACCGTCGGACCCCGCGCCAAGCCCTTCGACCGAGCCTACGAAGGAACCCACCGACGAGCCAACCGGACGCCCGAGCGAAACCCCTACACCCAAACCAACGCCGAAGCCCGCACCGGAACCCACGCAAGAACCGGAACCGACACACAGTCCCTCGAAAGATCCCACGGACAATCCCGAACCTAGCCCCACCAAGGGACACGAGCCCACGGATCAGCCCGGCGCATCTCCTTCGGAGCCGAAAAAGCCTTCTCCGCTCCCAGACACGGGCGATTCCGCGTCCACCGAGCCGAACCGGGAACCTAGCGGTCGCAGCACCACCCCGTCACGCGGGAACACCAAAAGTACGGATTCCTCCACCGAAGCGAGCGGCTCGGATTTCGTGCGGCCGAAGGCCAGCGCAATGTCGCGCATCCCCGGGCGCGACGGGTACGGCCGCTCAGCCGATTTCGGCGCAGTGGGAAGTGATTACTCGAAACTCACGAGCGACGGCAATCGCGCTAGGGGCACGCTGCGACCGGGGCCTACCCCGAGCGCGAATCCCGCAAAAAGAGAAGAGGAATCGACCGAAGGCTCGACTCAGCTCATTACCGATCCCTCGCGACAGCCCCTCGGCCTTTCGGTCGCGTGGCTCATCGGGGGCGTCATCGGGGGCCTAGGCCTCGCCGCTACGGGCGCAATCGTCCTTATGCGCCGCAATAATCACTGAGCCAGGTACGCGGCGAGAGCCTCGAACTGGTCGCGCGGGTGGAAGCCTGCAGCGACGATCTTACTCAGATCAAGTGCTGAATTGATCGGCCGAACTGCAACGCCCTTGTGCGCATCGAGGTACTCAGCGCTCGACACGCTCTGAACCATGTCAGGATCATGCCCTGTAAGCGCATAGACCCTCTGAGCGATATCGAACCACGACGCGAGATCGCCGGAATTCGACACGTTGTACGTGCCGAAAGGCACCTTCTCGCGAAGCACGAAGTCGACCGCCCGCGCGATCTCCTCCGTAAAGGTCAAACGCCCGAACTGGTCATTCACAACCGAGGGTGACTCGCCGCTGCGGGCGTGTTCGCGCATGGTCGCCACGAAGTTTTTCCCCTCACCGACAACCCAGCTCGTGCGCAAAATGTAGTGGGTTCCAAGTGTTGACACCGCGGCATCGCCTGCCGCCTTGGTCTGCCCGTAGACACCAAGCGGAGCGAATCCCTCCTCCTCGGTATGAAACGCCACCGAACCATCGAACACATAGTCGCTCGAAATGTGCACGAGTACGGCTCCCGCCTCGCGCGCGGCCGACACGAGAAGCGCCACGCCCTGAGCGTTCACGGCCCACGCCTCGCGGCGGCCTTCAGCACTTTCGGCACCATCCTTATCCGTGTAGCCCGCGGCATTCACGATGACCGAATAGGGCGAAAAATCGAACGCGGAGATCGAGGCGTGCGCACCGACATCGAGAACGTCGCGTTCCACGAAGTCCACATCGTCGCGGCCGAGCCAGAGACCCTGGAGCGCACGACCAAGCTGCCCGCCGGCCCCCACAACGAGAGTACGTTCGGGTGCTTCAGGGGTCTGTTGCCATGCGCGCTCAGCGGGCGAGGATGCAAAACCGTTGGACACGGACATTCCTTACTTTTCGTTTCTCGCGTATGTCGCTTCGGTCGCAAATGAGGATGTCTCGCGTGCGTGCGCACATGTGCGCCAACGAGGAAGCTGCGACCACAGCCGCTAGTAGTGTGCCACGTCTAGGCGAAGGAATCCGCTAAGCGAGTCGCCCGGCTCGTTCACCGCGACCGAGTGCCATGATCGTGAAGCCCGCCTTGCGCCAGCGAGCGAGATCGAAAACGCCACGACCATCAATCACTGCGCGCTCCGCGACGAGTTCGGCGACGCGTGCGGGATCGAGATCGCGGTAAACCTGCCACTCCGTCGCGAGGATGAGCAAACGCGCCCCGTTCATCGCTTCCTCCAGGTCGTCCACGAGGGTCAACTCTTCGTAGCGACCACGCACGACGTCGAGGGCTTGCGGATCCGTAATGCGCACATCTGCGCCGTGCCGCGAGAGCGAAAGCGCGATATCGATCGCGGGCGAGTCGCGTACGTCGTCGCTGTACGGTTTGAAAGCCGCGCCGAGAACCGTGACAGGCACGCCCCGGAGGTTTCCGCCGAAATGCTCAAGGGCAAGCTCAACGGGCCGTGCACGACGCTTCTGATTGATGCGATCCACATTGCGGAGAAACTCAAAGGACTCCCCCACGCCATGCTCTTCGGCGCTCGCAATGAACGCGCGCACATCCTTCGGGAGGCAGCCACCGCCGAAGCCGATACCGGCCTTGAGGAAGCGACGCCCGATACGGTCATCAAGGCCGATGGCCTCCGCGACCTCGACGACATCTGCGCCAGTCGCCTCGCACATCTCGGCGACCGCATTCACGAAACTAATCTTCGTCGCGAGGAATGCGTTTGCGCTGACCTTCACGAGCTCAGCGCTTTCATAGCCGTATACAAGACGCGGCGTGCCGGCCTCGAGGATTGAGGCGTAGACCTCGTCGAGATGCGAGATCGCAAATTTTTGCTCCTCGTGCACGCCGTAGACAAGGCGATCGGGGCCGAGCGTGTCCTTCACGGCGTACCCCTCGCGCAAGAACTCCGGATTCCACGCGAGCTCAACGTGCGGGAGGTCGGCAAAGGCTTCGCTCAGGCCACGCGCGGTCCCGACGGGAACGGTTGACTTGCCGACGACGAGAACCTTCTCGGGGGTGGCCCCGGCGAGAATCTCGTGAAGACCCTCGCGTACCGCGTGGAGCGCACCGAGGTCAGCGGAGCCGTCGGCACCTTGCGGCGTGCCCACGCACACAAAGTGCACGTCGCAATCGCGGACATCGGAAAGATTCTTCGAGAAACGGAGTGTTCCTCGTTCGAGGGCCGCGGAGAGCTTCTCGGGAAAATCTGGCTCAAAGAATGGCGCTTCGCCGCGTTCAAGTTTGGCAATCCTCTCGGTATCCACATCGATCCCCACGACATCGTGCCCCAGTTCCGCCATACAAACCGCGTGAACCGCGCCAAGATATCCGAGCCCAATAACCGAGATTTTCATGTGTGCCCTCGTGCCGAATTAGTAAGCGAATACTTCCTGGCAAAATTGCCATTGATTCGACTCTACCGAGCGGCGATGCGCCCCTTCGCTCGGGTCACCGAGAATTCACCGGGTACTTTCTGGCGTTCACGCGGCTGTAAACAACGTCTGGTTTTCCGGTGCGAGCTCAAACCCTGTGGCACCTCTGGTAATCAGTCATGCGGGGAGGAGCACGGGTCGGCAATCACGGCAGACTCGTAGTACGTGCGCAGTTGCTCTTCTTGTGTGAACGTCAAATGGCCAAGCCCGTTGGCGCGCGGCGCCCCCTCGAGGATTTCCCGGCGAAGAGCAGTTTTAGGAACGCCATTATCGAGATCAATATATTCGTAAGGAATATAGACTTCTCGGGTACCGAAAGGGCCGAGTGCGACGGTAACAAACGATATTTTCTGGGTGCGATCATTGAGGAAAATTTCGCACACCTTCCCGAGGCGCGCGCCGGAAGAATCCCGCACGAGAGCGTTGCGGAGCCGGTCGAGCTCAACCTCGGTAGCCATAAGCGCTATTTTCCACTCTTCGAAGGAAACGGGTCAACCTCGCGCAGAGGGATGATAAACATTCGCAAGAAGATCGACAGGTCATGGTCGTAGAGACCGTCTTCCATGAGTGCATCGCGCATAAACACCCCGGTCCACATCGCGACGATTGAGCGGGCGATCCAGCCCGGGTCCGCACCTTGTTCGAGCCAGCCTTTATCCTCGTACATCTCAAACAGAGCGGTGAGCTTCTCTTCGGCCATCGTTTGCATGCCCACAATAGCGTCATGCCCGGGATGATCCTTTTCGACAGCCTCGGCCCGCACGACCGCGAACATGACCGACTGGTACTGACGTACCGCATCCCATTCGCGGATCGCCGCAGGATCCTGCGCAGTTTTCACAAAGTCGTCGATCAGTTCCTCAAAGTAGTGCGCAGCACGCTCCAGAACAGCCTGAAGCAGAGCCTCCTTGCGCGAGAAATGGTGGAGCATCCCCGGGTGGGAAATGCCCACGCGCTCAGAGATATCGCGCAGCGACGTGCCGCGGTAACCGTACGTGGAGAACAGGAGGGTGGCCTCCTCGAGGATCACCTCGCGCGTGCGTTCGCCGCGTGCCCGTGTGAGGTTGACTCGAGTGCCGGATTCGCGCGAAGGATCGACCGTGAGGCGGGCGACGCGACGATCGGGGGTCATATGTCAACACTCCTAGGATCTTCAGAAGGCGCTTCGAGACCTGCGGTTATTTTCGTGCCGACCCACACCGCACCTTCGTGGCGGACCTGCACATTTAGGGAATGACCGAGATACTTACTGAGAAAGACTTTCGGAAATTTATCAATATTTCCAACAATTAACACAAGTATGACACAGCCCGCCACTTTCACGCCGCAAGGAGCTGGCAGATTTGCACGGCGTTGAGCGCCGCCCCTTTGCGCAGATTGTCTGAAGACACGAAGAAAATGAGCCCACGGCCACCCGGGACTGCCTGATCACTGCGGAATCGCCCCACAAACGTGCCGTCTCGCCCGGCCGCGAGACGTGAGGTGGGAAGGTCCACGAGGCTGACGCCTGCTTGGGCTCGCACCGCCTCCTGCGCTTTTTCCACCGATATCGGCCGCGCAAACTCGGCGTGGATGCTGAGCGAGTGCCCCGTGAATGCGCCGATCCGCACGCACGTTCCCGAGACGCGCAGATCCGGAAGTTCAAGAATGCGCCGGGATTCGTTTCGAAGCTTCTGCTCTTCGTCGGTTTCGAGGGACCCATCGTCAACAAGCGCCCCCGCGAAAGGCACCGCGTTGAAGGCAATCGGAGCGGGGTACACGGACGGGGTCGGTTCGGCCTCCATACACCCATCGAGGGCGAGGCCTTCAAGGGTGTTGTCGAGTGCACGTGCCTGGCCCGCGAGCTCCTCGACTCCCTTTACTCCGCTTCCAGATACGGCCTGATAGGTCGCGATGGTCAGCCTTTCGAGGCCGGCGCGGTCGTGGAGTGCCTTGAGAGCAGGCATCGCCGCCATCGTCGTGCAGTTCGGGTTCGCGATGATGCCTTTCGGTGCATGAGTGGCACACTCGCCATTGACTTCGGCGACGACGAGCGGAACCTCCGGATCCTTGCGCCATGCGGAGCTGTTATCAATCACCGTCGCCCCCGCGGCTGCGAAGACCGGAGCGAGACGCCTCGAAGTCGCACCGCCCGCGCTGAAAAGCGCGATGTCCACGCGGTTGCCTTCGCCTTCAACTTTCGCCGTATCCGCGTTTTCCACGACAAGGTCTTCGCCGTTCACGCGAAGGTGCGAGCCTGCCGAACGCTCCGAGGCGAACACCCGGATCCGCGAGTGGCGAACGCGGCGTTCCTCGAGAAGCGCGAGCATCACGCGGCCGACCTGGCCCGTTGCTCCCACGACAGCGATGACGGGCCCGAACGGGTCCTTCTCCATAACCTTCTCGCCCATTGCCTTCTCCTTCCGGCCGCCCTCAGCGGCCCGTCCCGGCATACACCTTCGCTTCGCCCTCGCCGTCGAGGCCGAAGGCGGTGTGCAGCTCGCGCACCGCCTGATCAAGCTCGTCGGCCCGCGTGACAATGCTGATTCGGATCTCCGACGTCGAGATCATCGAAATGTTGATGCCCGCGTTCGCAAGCGCGCGAAAAGCCGCCGCCGAAACCCCCGGGTTGGACTTCATCCCCGCGCCGATAACGGAAACCTTCCCGATTTGGTTCGTGTAGCGCAGCTCCCGGTACCCGATCTCGCTTTTCGCTGCCTCGAGGGCGCTCGTGGCAGCCTCAGCATGCGCCTCGGGAATCGTGAAGGAAATCGCGACGGTGGCGTCAACCGTCGAGACGTTCTGAACGATCATGTCAATGTGAGCGCCCGCTGAGGCGACAAGTTCGAACACTGCCGCAGCCTTGCCCGGCGTATCGGGAACCTCGACGAGAGTCACCTTCCCCTCGCTGCGGTCGTGGGCAATGCCCGTGATCATCGGGGCCTCGTGGCCACCTTCTGTTTGGAACGCCACGGGGGCCTCCTCAGTCGTGAGTGGAACACTTTTTGCACGCTCAAGGGCGCCGTGCCTCGTCAGCTCGGGATCGATCGGAAAGTCCCGCTCGGGATCCTCGCAAATCACGGTGCCAATGCGGCCGCTGTGGCTTGAGCGCACGTGGAGTGGTACCTCAAAGCGTCGCGCATACTCGACGCAACGCAGTGCAAGAATCTTCGCCCCTGCTGCGGCCATTTCCAACATCTCTTCCGAACTGATCTCGGGGATGCGGCACGCACTCGGCACGATACGCGGATCCGCAGTGAACACGCCGTCCACATCGCTGTAGATTTCGCACACGTCCGCCTCGAGGGCTGCCGCGAGCGCGACCGCGGTTGTGTCGCTTCCTCCGCGCCCGAGAGTCGTGATTTCCTTCGTGGTGCGCGAAACGCCCTGGAAGCCCGCGACGATCGCGACGTGACCGTTGTCGAGGGCGCTTCGGATGCGCCCGGGTGTCACATCGATGATGTGTGCGCCGCCGTGAAGCTCATCGGTGATCATGCCGGCTTGCGAGCCCGTGTAAGCGCGTGCGCTCACGCCATTCGCGTTGAGCGCCATCGAGAGCACGGCCATCGAGATACGCTCGCCAGCCGTCAGCAGCATGTCGAGTTCACGCGCGGGTGGCTGGGCCGTCACTTCATGAGCGAGATCAATGAGCTCATCTGTCATATCGCCCATCGCCGAAACGACGACAACGACCTCGTGCCCGGCCTTGGCGTACATCGATATGCGCGAGGCTACGCGCTTGATCGCCGCGGCGTCCTCAACAGAGGATCCGCCGAATTTCTGTACGACAAGCGCCATGGGTGACTTTCTCTTTCGTGCGGTATTCCGCGATGGTGGCATGAATACGTCAAGCTCTTGCCATTGTGACAGCCGAGCCCGCAACCAAGACCGCAGCACGCCCGAGATCACTCACAATGTGAGACGTCCCGCGTGGAGCTCCTCGAGATTTTCGGGAATGTCGTGCTCGCTCCTCACCGCCGGCGGATCGATGATCGCGGGAGCGGCCTGTTCGTCACCAAGACCAAAATCGGGGAGAACACCCGTACGTGAGGCGGCTTTCGCGATCTCTTCCAGGCTCGCGTTTTTCGGCAGGCCGAGCGCCATCGCCTGGCGTTCGCGCAACGCTGCCCTCACGCGCGGGTCATCAGCCAAGTCCGCACGTGTGCCTCGCTTCGGGGCGATCGCGGAAAAGGGGACCTCGCGGCGCGTGTACCAACCGGCGGGCCCATACACGATCGTGCGCAAATCGATCGCTAAAGCGCGGTAGGTGGCGATCATGCCAAGCGCACTCGCGCCAAAGCCCGCGAACACGAGGGCGGCGATGTGAAGGGAACCGGCTTCTCCCGCATCCCCCGTAGCACTCAGCACGACGAGAAACGCGAAAAGGCACACCGCCTCAATCGCTGCGAGACCGAGGGTCGTGACCCACACGACCCCCCGTTCCCACCGATTCACGGCGAGGCGCTCGGAAATCGTGGGGTAGGTGCGTTCATCTCGCACACCTCGCTTCGACGGAGGAATGAGGTGAAAGAGCGAAAGCACAAGGGGCGGAAGCCACGCGAGGGCACTCCCCCACGCGATCACGAGTGCAACGAAGGAGAGACGGCTCACGAGTGAGAAGTCGGTCGCATCGCTCACCTCTTCGAGGTCATTCGCGTAACTGAAGAGCTGCCCGATATCGGCGAAGAAGTAAAACGGGGAGATCAACGCGGCGAAAAGGACGATCTGCCATGCGCGGTAACGAAGGAGTGTGCAGAAGGATTCGACAAACATGCGAGTGTTGACAACAAGCTTATTGCGCGGCAAATGCCGCCGATCCTGCGCAAACATCACCCGCGTGTAGGCAGCGTATTTAGGTGTTCCTAGGGCCGCTTGCCGTTTCACCTCCAGCTCGTTGTACCCCGGCAATCCAAGGGGATTCGCGGTGCGGGCACAACCGCCCGCGACCGGCACGCTCACAATCGCCACAGCGAGCATCGAGAGGTATCCCGCGACCACAATGTAGGAAAAGTCGGCGAGCATGAAGGTGTTGCCGGGAAGCGCTGTCAGCAGAACCGAAAGTGCGAGCACCGCGAGCTGCGGCCAAAGGAGCCACTTCGCAAAAGACCAACCGATCGCTCGCCGAAACAGCTTCTCCGTGAGATATTCACGCGGACGAAGCCTCGCGACAGAACGCAAACCGAGTGCCGCCGCGCCAAGGCCCGCGAGCGCGCCGAAAGGCGCAGAACCGAAAGCTATGAACAGCACCTCCCATAGAGAAACTCCCAGACCGCTCAGGAACGAGGTCACGAAGCTCGGTTCGGCGATGGCAAAGATGGGAAGGAACGCGAAGATGGGCGTGAGAGAGCTAAGAAAGACCATGCCGAGCACCCCCCAAGACGCGGCCCCAACAACCGCCATCCACACCCAAATCTTCCAGCCCGCCCTCTTGCGCATTACGCGAGCCGAATCGAAGAGGACTTCCTCGGGGAGATCAACGATGTCATCCCCCGTCGGCAGCTTTTCCGGCTCCGGCAAGCCGCGCAAGGGAGCAAGTGGCTGCACCGGATGCCCGGGAAGCGTCGGACTTCCCATTTCTCCACCCGGCATTGCACCTGGCTGAACAGCCTGCACCACCATTACCCCCTAGAACGCGCGGCGCCCTGCGAAAGCGCGGCCGAGCGTCATTTCGTCTGCGTAGTCGAGATCTCCACCAACCGGCAGGCCCGAGGCAAGCCGCGTCACCTCGACCCCCGTATCGGCGAGAGTGCGCGCGATGTACGTGCTCGTGGCCTCACCTTGAACGTTCGGGTCGAGCGCGAGAATCACCTCGGTGACACCACCCTCGGCGACGCGATCACGAAGTTCCTGGATGCGCAAATCGGCCGGCCCAACGCCACCAATGGGATCAATCGCACCACCGAGCACGTGGTAGCGACCCCGGTACTCGCGAAGACGCTCGATGGCAAACACGTCGCGGGGCTCTTCTACAACGCACAAAAGCTCGCCATTGCGGCGCTCGTCGAGGCAAATCGCGCAGCGTTCTTCCTCCGCGATGTTGCCGCATACCTCGCAAAAGCGGATGCGCTTCTTCACCTCGATGAGAGTTGAGGCGAGCCGCTCGACGGACGCGCTCTCCGCGCCAAGCACGTAAAACGCGATGCGCTGCGCCGACTTGGGGCCCACACCGGGAAGCATCCCGAGTTCATCGATCAGATCCTGCACGATTCCCTGAAACACACCTAAACTCTATGGCACGGGTGAGACAAATAAACTCGTAAACTCGCCTCACGCCTGTCCTCAACGTGAAAGCACTCCATGACCATCCACACGACCCCCGGCGGAAGCGACGTCGAAAACGGACGCGGCTACACCACTCTCACCGTGCTCGACCAGCCCTCCGTGCCGCTCGCCGCCGTGCGCGTTAACGATCTCGCGATGGGCTCACTCGGAGAATGCGCGCGGGTGGTTGCCGATTCGCTTCCCGCCGTGCTCGAACGCGAAGGGGTCGCGATCACCGGGCACCTCGTCGTCGTGTTTTACCGCGTTGGCGGGATTGACAGCGCGCACGCGAACAGCGACGTCGCAATCGGCTTCCCGATCGAAAAGCCGCTCCCCGGGACCATCGCGCTGGAGTCCGACGCCGGCTCGGCCTTCCCCGGTCTTTCGGCGAGCACCGTCTCCTTGCCCGAGGGGCGCATCGCTGCCCTCTCCCACAATGGCCCCTACAGCACGCGCGATGACTCATGGGACGCACTTCTCACAACGCTGACCGATCGCGGCCTCGAACCCACGCCCCCGTTTTGGGAAGTGTCGATCCCCGTAAGCGAGCACGACACGATCGTCACGACCTCCCGCACCGATCTTTTCGCGCCGCTCGCGCCGCTGACCTAAGGGCTTGCCGTGGGCGTCAGCACCGTTGAGGATCCGCTCGATTTCAGCGCGGTTCGCCTCGCCCGCGCCTACCGAGACGGCGAACTCACCCCGAGCGTCCACGTTGACCGCGTGCTCGAGCGCGCCCGCGAGCGCGGAGGAAAGGTCGGGGCTTTTTCGTGCGTGTGCGACGATCTCGCGAGGCAACAGGCGGAAAGTGCAGAGGAGATGCTTCGCGCGCGCGGCGGCTCGCAAGCGCCACTGCTCGCGGGCATCCCGGTGCCGATCAAGGATTTGGTCGAGATAGAAGGCCTGCCGTTTGAGGCGGGCTCACCAGCCCTTGCCGGGAATGTCTCGACGCACACCGATGGCGTAGCCCAGGACATCATGAACGCCGGAACTCTCACGATTGGCAAAACGACGACGAGTGAGTTCGGCATGAGCGTCTTTAGCGAATCTCCGCTCGGTGCGGCACGCACCCCGTGGGATGGACGCCGCACGGCAGGAGGCTCAAGCGGAGGTGCCGGTGCGGCCGTCGCTTGCGGTGTAGCACCGCTCGCTCATGGCAACGACGCCGGCGGGAGCGTACGAGTGCCGGCAGCCTGCAACGGCGTACTCGGCATGCTGACCTCGCGTGGCACGGTAAGCGTCGGCCCCTTCGGGCTTGACGGTCCCGGGCTCGCGCGCCACGGAATGCTGTCGCGCACGGTCGCGGATCTCGCGCTCGGCATTGACCTCATTGCACGATCGAGGCCCGGTGATGCTTTCGCTCGCGCGGGCGTCCCGGGCGATCGCGGGTGCGGCGCGCTTGCGGCCGTTGAGAGCTCGCTCGTGGCACTCGATGCGCGAGGGATTGCTCCGCTCCGCATCGGGCTCATCACGGAGCCCATGGTCGCGGAGGTGGAGCTTTCCGCTTCCTCTCTCGACGCCGTCGAAAGGGCGCGCGAGCTGCTTGAATCCCTCGGGCACACGGTCGTGGAGATCCCTGCGCCCATGACACCCCACGACTGGCAAACGTTCATGCCCGTGTGGACCGTAGGCGCTGCCTCTCTCCCTTTGCCCTTCGGGCCGGCTGGGAGCGCCGAGGCTCGCGCTGCGGAGGAAGCCGCAGGCGTGGGGGCACTTACCCGCTGGCTTCGCGACATCGGAGCTGAGGTGAGCGGGGTTGAATACGCCGCGGCGATCGCGCGGATTCAGAGGTTGACGCGACGCATGGCCGAGGCATGGCAGAGCTTCGATGCGATCCTCACGCCGATGCTCTCGGAGCCGCCCGTGCTCGCGGATCGAATTCCCACGAACCCGCAAGAGGACTTCGATTTCCAGTCGCGCTTCACGCCGTTCACGAGCGTGTGGAACATGAACGGATTCGCCGCCATGAGCGTGCCGCTCCACCGAACCGAGGTTGACGGAACTGTGCTGCCCGTGGGCGTGCATCTCGGGGGTACCCGCCCTGGTGACGAAGCGACTTTGCTCCGCATCGCCGCGCAGCTCGAGGCCCTCGATCCCTGGCCCACGCTCGTCACCCCCTGACACACTCCTCCGGCCCTGGCTTCCGCCCCACTTTCCAGTTCCTACCCGCCCTCGGCTTCCTCGCCGCCCCACTTCATGAAAAAACTGCCACCACCCGAGCCTCACCGACCCTCAGCACCACATTTTCTTCATCAACCGGAACAGCCCAGAGCCCTCAGCCGACACAGTCCCCCGCTCCGCTGCTCCACTTCATCAAAAAACTGCCACCACCCGGGACTCACCGACCCTCAGCACCACATTTTCTTCATAAACCGGAACAAAGGCTCAGGGCTGCTCGTCGATCACCTCGAGCACCTCGCCGCCAAGAAACTCCTCAACGATGTCGCGCCCGGGGCGACGCTGCGTACTCATCGACGAGGCGTCCTCATCATCAAGCGAGGCACCTTGGAAGGGGTCGTCGTACCCCTTGGGTTCGGCTGGTGCATCTGTTTCCTGAGCAGGCGACGCACTCGAACTCGGAGCATAACCGCCAGACCCCTTTCCGGCGGGTCGCTTCGCCTGTGCCTCGTGGAGCGCTTGACGCGCGAGAGCGGCACCCGTGAGGCGCGGCGCCGCCGCCTCTTGCCCTGGGCCGCGCGTGAGATCCTGCTCTGACGCAGGTTCGGGCCTCTCTCCAGATCCGGCTCCAAGCCCCCAACCGTCGGCATCCGTCGGATCGGTGTGCGTCGAGCCCGACCACGCATCGCTGTGCTCCGCTTCAACCTCCGCCTGGGCTTCCTCGATAGCCGGATCCTTCTCGTGCCCCGCGGGCACGTTGGCATCGGGCTCTTCTACGAGAGTCGCTGCTGGCTCAAATCCGCCGCCAAAGGCTCGCCGCATCGCCCGTTCGAGCGCGTGCTGACCATGCGTGCGAGGCTCCCCCTCGCCCGGCTGCGCCGGAATGCGCACGGGCTCCGTCACGCCTCGCGGAGTCTCCGAATTGTCGCGCGTATCTTCAGCCGCCACGGTTTCCGGTGCAGCGGATTCTGAACGATCAGCCTTCGGCGCAGTTCGGTGCCCCTGAGGGTCTGCGCCGTGTTCGTTCTCAGCCGCAGCTCGCGCTTGCTGTCGCCTGCCTTCCGCGCTGTGCGGCGCGGGCGCCCAATCCTCAGGCGGCGCGTCATCGTCGAAGGGCGGCTCTTCATCGACAAGAGGTGGCACGTCGTCAGGTGCACCGCGCCCCCCGCGATTGCCATCAGCATCCGGTCCGCGCTTATCCCTCGATTCCGACGGATGCCCTGCACCCTGATCCGCCGATTTTTCCCTGCTCGGGCCCGCCGAATCAATCGCATCGCCCCACCGCTCTCCAGCCACGGGGCCTTCTTGGCGCGATGGGCCGCTGCTCGAAGGAGCGCCATTCGGTCCGTCTCCGCTCGGCGATCCACCTTTTGGCCCACCGCCATTCGCGCCTTGCCCAACGCTCGACGGCGCATCGCCGGAGACTGCTTCAACTGTCACGTCGATACGCATGATGCGACGCACAGCTTCGGCCATATTGGGCGCGTGCTGGCCGCGATAAAACGCATTCACAAGCCCCTGGCTGCGGAAACTCAGCACGAGGGTCGAACCATCAAACGACTGAATGCCCGCATTCTGCGCAATCAGCGCCCACGACGCACGCTTGAGCGTCTGCAGCGTATCCATGAGCGCCGACCAGTGCCCCTCCACATCGCTCACGCTCGCCCCCGGATTCGCGAGTGCGGCTTGCGGGGCGGGCTCGCTCTTCGCGGAAGCCGCAGGCTGCTCGGTGGCGGGGTTCAAATTCGAGGAGTCCGACGGTTGCCTCGATACGAGGTCGCCCCACGAATCGTCGCTGCTGCCCGACGTCGGGCGCTGAGGCTGCGCCTCGCGCTGTTCCGGTTGCAAGGACTGCACCTGCGGCGACTGTGCGCGCTGCGGTTCCGACTGCTGAGCGCCCCACGACGGTTCAGTGTCGCGAGCCGGCGCATGCCCCGATTGCGGCTCGTTTGCCTGCGACTCTCGAGGCTCTTCGTTCGCCGGTTGCGCTTCGGCCATCGCCAATGGATGCTTGGCCTGCGTCGATTCTGGTTCCACACGCGTCGACGGCTGCTCGGCCCGCGGCGATCGCGAAGTCACATCGCTATCACGCCCCGCGGCTGCTGCCGCTTGTTCGCGCGCAACCTGCACGGCACGCTGACGTGGCGACAAGGTTTGCCGGGAAGCGTCGGACTGAGAAGCCCCACCCGACGCCCCACCGCGTGCCGAACCACCGGGACCACCCACGCTCGCTTGCGCACCGCCAGCCGCAACGCCGGACCCGGTCGAAGGGCCGAGGATGAGGCGCGCGGCGAGCAATTCAAGGTGCAGGCGCGGCGATGTGGCCCCAACCATGGAGTTGAGGGCCTCACTCACGATTTGCGCCGAGTCCGTGAGAGTACGCGGTTGGAAGCGCTCGGCCTGGGTGCTCAAGCGATCAATTTGGTCGACGGGGACATCGGGAAGAAGATCCCGAGCACGCTCGGGAGCGGCGACAAGAACGATGAGATCGCGGAAGCGCTCAAGCAGATCCTCGACGAAGCGGCGCGGCTCATGGCCCGAGCCGATCACCTCATCGAGAACGCCGAACAGGGTCGCGGCATCGTGCTCGGCGATCGCCTCAACCGCGCGATTGAGCAGCTCAACATCGGTGAACCCGAGAAGGTTCGTCGCGATATCAAGCTCAACACCGCGCTCATCAGAACCGGCAATCAGCTGATCGAGGACGCTCAACGTATCGCGGGCAGAGCCGCCACCAGCACGCACGGCGAGTGAAAGAACGCCATCCTCGACGGAAACGCCCTCGTGGACACAGATTTCTTCGAGATAGGGAAGGAGCACCTGCGGCGGGATGAGCCGGAACGGATAGTGATGGGTGCGCGAGCGGATCGTGCCAATGACCTTGTCGGGCTCGGTCGTGGCAAACACGAACTTCACGTGCTCGGGCGGCTCTTCGACGAGCTTAAGCAACGCATTGAAGCCAGCTGAGGTCACCATGTGGGCCTCATCGATGATGAAAACCTTGAAGCGATCCCTCACGGGAGCGAATGCGGCGCGTTCACGCAGGTCACGAGCATCGTCGACGCCGCCGTGGCTCGCCGCGTCGATCTCAACGACATCGAGGCTGCCCGCGCCATCACGCGCGAGATCGCGGCACGAATCGCACGTCCCACAAGGCGTATCCGTGGGGCCTTCGGCGCAATTAAGACACCGCGCGAGAATGCGCGCCGAGGTGGTCTTGCCGCAGCCGCGAGGGCCCGAGAAGAGATAAGCGTGACCGATGCGGCCCGACTTCAAGGCGCGCCGAATCGGCTCAGTGACGTGATCCTGGCCGATCACTTCGGCAAAGGACTCGGGGCGATAACGACGGTAGAGAGCTGTAGCCACGGCACCAGCCTAGTAGAGGCGAGGATGGTGGAGGGTGGGTGTGTGTACTGGTTTGGTTTGGGTTCTGGCCTTGCTTCCTGGTCCGCGTGCCCACTTGGACTGGAGCCTTGCCCGTGTAGCTACGAGCCCGGAGCCTTGTCCGCGTGGCCACACCTGCTGCCCATTCCGCTTGACTCCCCGCCTGGCGCCTTGCCCGCCTAGCTCCGCTGCCCACTCCGCTTGACTCCCCGCCTGGCGCCTTGCCCGCGCGGCCCTGCTGCCCGTTCCGCGCCACCCCACGCCCAGTTCCTGCCTTTTGCGTTCCAAACCATGAAGAAAACACCAGCCTGCCGCGCCGACAGAGACTCGATCCTACGAAATTTTCATAATGAGGTACGCACCCAAAACTAGAGCTAGCACTGAAGGCGACTTGCCCAACGTCGCGAGTGTGCAAGGCCAGTACCCACACCGCACTGACCTTGTTCACCGCACTCGCTTGCGATGAAAACCTTGCCTGATGGCTTCCACCACTCTGCGCTCGCACTCTTCCCACTTATAGAACACCTGGTCATAGGTCAGCCTGATCACCCTGTAGCCACGCAGATGAAGGTCTGCATCGCGCTCACGATCTCGATTGAAACCTCGACGGCTGGCCTGATGGTGCTCGAACGAGTCAAGCTCCACAACGAGAGAGTCGCCGATCAGGAAGTCAACGCGTCCAATTCCGGCGATATTCACCTGCTGCCGGAACCGGATGCCGAGGCGGTTCATGCGGAAAGCAAATGCGGACTCCGTTCCTGATTCGGAAAAACGACCAGGGCTTCCTAGCGATTTGGCCTGATATGCAAAGCACTTTCCTACAATGCGGTCGACCTCTGTCGGTGTCACTTTCCCCAAACGAAGGGCAGATTCGAGCACGATGAACGCTTGCTCTGATGTTCCGCAATGAATTGCCTCGGTGAGCGAATCGACGATGTCGAGCACTGGTGCTTTCGACGGGTTGCGGGTCCATCGCCGGTGAGATCCCACGCTCTTCGATCGAGCTTTGCCACTGGATAGCCGGTTGTAGGTCGTGCACAAATGCGGCGGTCCTGGAATCCGCGGAACCCAGAGGCCGTGCCTCTCGAGTGCCGAAAAGCACGTGACCCAGCAGCCGAGCTTGACCGCGCGTATCGCGAGGTCTTCTGTCGAAAGAGGCGCGAAGCAGTAGCTGCCATACGCGACCCGCACCAGGTTGCCGTTCGACAGGGCGCTGTTGATCGAGCGGCGACTCCAGCCCGCATCCATAAGCTGCGCCGCACTCACAATCCCGTCGAGAAAATCAATTCTCATGCTCCAAGGATTGATGGAGAAGGGCTCTAGATCTGCCAGAGTCTCTGCCATTGGTGACCGTTGCACCTTGTGGAGCACGAGTCGAGGTGCGGGGCCCTCGCCGTGCCTGGCCCAGCCGCTCGCCGAGTCGATCTCCCACTCAAATCCCCGCTCCACTTCATGAAGAAACGACGGTGTAGAAGGGGGTAGCACCCCCGCAACGCCGCCAAATCTTCATAAAGTGCGCCGCAGGGAAGGGAGGCGGGGCCGAGGGAAGGGACAGCTGGGGAGAGCCCGACACAAAGAATGAAGAAACGACGGTGTAGGAGGGGCGGCACCCCCGCAACGCCGCCAAATCTTCATAAAGTGCGCCGCAGGGAAGGGAGGCGGGGCCAGGCGGAGGAAACAGCAGCAGGGAGAACAGCTGCTGGGGAAGAAGAGAGACTGCGGGAGAAACAGCAGCTGGGGCTGCTGGAGGAAGACCCGCGGAGCGAGTGGCCTAGGCTTGAAACATGACGACTGAGGAGTGGACCCAAGCGCTGGTAGGGGCAATCGGCATCGAGTGGTGGCGCATCCCCATTGTGGTCCTCTCCGCCATCGTGATCTACCTGGTTTTCTACCTGCTCATCCACATTTTTGGTCCGCGCATCCTCACGGGATCGACGAGCTTCGACGCCGCCGTGATCATCATGCTCGGCGCGGTAGCTGGCCGTGTCGTGATCGGGCACCCACCCACGCTTGCGGCGGGTGTCATCGGGCTCGTCACTCTCGTGCTCATGGAGGTGTGTTTCGGCGCACTGAACTCGGCTCTTTCGAAGTCGACAAAGTATCCCGCGCTCGGTCTCAACAAACGGCCCGTCGTCGTGTTCGCGCACGGAAAAAAGATTGACCACTATGCGCGCCGGGCGCGCGTCACGGATCAGGATCTCGCATTCGCGTTTCGCCGCTCGGGGGTGGCCGGCCCTGCGCAAGTGCAGTGCGCAATCATGGAGCCCAATGGTTCCATCAGCGTGATCCGCGAGGGAGAAACGATCGACTCCTCTCTCCTCGAAGGCGTCGTGGGCCAGGAATTCTTGCTGCCGGAAGATGACACGCTCGACTAGGGCGCCCCTCATCAAAGTTCGACCGAGAAGACCGCGCCGGCCAAGCCTCAATTACGAATACCGCGATTCTCAAACCCCACCGTGCGACTGAGATAGATGCCGAGAAGAGTTTCGGCACTACTCCCCGGCGGGACGGCGAGAAGGATCGAACACCGCCCCGTTCAGAGGCCATAAAACGACTCCCCGCGCACCTGCCAGAGCCTTCGTACCCTTGCTGCCGTCAAGCCCTGGGGGATTCCGATGGATGACACCACGCGGGGAGTCGCCCACCACGATACAGCTTCGTGCCCCGTTTCGCACAGCGCACTGCTCTCACTGTGACCTAGCTGCATCTTGCGACACCGCGTGCCCACATGGCGAACGAAAGTGGACAATCCAGCTTCGGTTTCCCACACTGTGGAGGTTACTTTTCGCAGCATTCCCGAACTTTCGAAGAAAGAGCACAATGACCGAACACTCCCACCATTTGGGCGTGGAGCCGTCGGCCCCCGATACGGATCGACCGGCGGGTGCCACCTCGACCATTCACGCCGCCCCCGAGCAACAGCGCGCCAACCGCGGCGCGTTCTCTGGCCGCTCAGCGTTCATTTTTGCGGCGATCGGCTCGGCGGTGGGCCTCGGAAATATTTGGCGCTTCCCCTACACCGCCTACGAAAACGGCGGCGGCGCGTTCATGATTCCTTACTTGGTTGCGCTCCTCACCGCGGGTGTTCCACTCCTGTTCGTCGACTACGCGATCGGGCACCGTTGGCGCAGCTCGGCCCCGCTTGCGTGGCGCCGCATGAACCGCAAGGCCGAGGCGATTGGCTGGTGGCAGGTCATGATCTGCGTCGTCATCGCTGCCTATTACGCGGCGATTCTCGCGTGGTCAGCCTGGTACTTCATCTTTAGCTTTACAAAGGCGTGGGGCAACGATCCCGCGGCATTCTTTGGCACCTTCACCGCGTCGGTGCCCGCGGAAACCACCGGCATTGGCTTCGACTTCGTACCGAAGATCCTTATCGCGATGATCATCGTGTGGGTGTTGAGCGTGGGGGTACTCGCGCTCGGCGTTCAGGGCGGCATCGCTCGCTCGAGCTCGATCTTCATTCCGCTTCTTATCGTGATGTTCCTCATTCTCGTGGTGCGCGCGGTGACGCTTCCGAACGCGGCCCTCGGCCTGAACGCGCTCTTTACCCCTGACTGGGGCGCGCTTACGATTGGATCGGTGTGGATCGCTGCCTACGGGCAGATCTTTTATTCGCTTTCGGTCGCGTTCGGCATCATGCTTACCTACGCGTCATACCTCAAGAAGAAGTCGGATCTCACTGGCTCCGGTCTGGTCGTCGCCTTTTCCAATTCGGGTTTTGAGCTTCTCGCGGGCATCGGTGTCTTCGCTGCGCTCGGCTTCATGGCGGCCTCGACTGGGCAGCAGGTTTCCGACGTCGCCACGGACGGCATCGGCCTCGCATTTATCGCGTTTCCCGCCATCATCAACGAGGCGCCGCTCGGCGGTCTCATCGGCGTGCTGTTCTTCGGCTCGCTCCTGCTCGCGGGATTCACCTCGCTCATCTCAATTCTCGAGGTCATCATCGCAGCTGTGCAGGACAAGCTCGGTTTGAACCGCGCCAAGTGCACCCTCGCCGTTGGCATCCCCATGGCCATTCTTTCGACTCTCGCATTCTCGACGACGACGGGCCTCAACTTGCTCGATGTGTCCGATAAGTTCGTGAACTCGTTCGGCATCGTGATCGCGGCTCTCGCGGGCACGCTCATCCTCGCGTACGTTGTGAGGGCCATTCCCGCCCTGCGCGACCACCTCAACATGTACGGCTCGTTCAAGGTCGGCGACTTCTGGCACGTGATGGTGTCGCTCATCATTCCCGCGGTTCTTGCCGTGACTCTCGTGCTCGATGCTCGCGAGATTCTCGCGAAAGGCTACGGCGGTATGCCCTCGTGGTTCGTCAATACGTTCGGGTGGGGCATGGCTGCCGCTCTCGTGGCCGCCGCGATCTTTATGAGCGCGCTTCCTTGGCCGAAGAGTTCCAACGCCGGCAAGCTCGATTCCGACGGTGACCCAATTGCCCAGGGCATCGTGCGCGGCAAGCCCCTCGAGGTTCCAACCTCCAGCACTCAGTTCCCGCAAGAGCTGCGCGCCGAGGATGACCTCGCACGCGCCGGCCTCCTCACGCGTCTCTTCTCGAAGGGAGGGAAACGATGAACGCTTCTGCGATTACTCTGCTCATCGTCGCGATGCTCATGCTCTGGGGCGGGCTCGGCGCCGCTATCGTCAACCTCGTGCGCCACCCCGATCTCTCCGCCGAGGACGACTAGGCCATGTGACCTTCGCCCCGTCGACCGTGCTTGTTTTCGGGCCCCACATGCACCGCGCAGGGCTTTTTGGGTACACTGAAACGCGTTGCCTTTTGTGGCGGGCATGCCCCGCACGCGGCAGCGAACTGGAGGATTCGCCTAGCGGCCTATGGCGCACGCCTGGAACGCGTGTTGGGTTCACGCCCTCAGGGGTTCAAATCCCCTATCCTCCGCGGATTGAGCGGGCACCGTCTCAGCCTTCACGGTTGGGCCGGTGCCCGTTTTTCGCGCTGCGGCTCTCGCAGTTCCACCAGAACCGGTACGTAAACTCGGTGCGCGCCCCTTTCGATCACGACGAAACGACGACCGGCACTTGGAATCCCGCATGTGGCACATCACCCCGCTCGACAAGATTGAACAGTGCGCCGCACAGAGCGCAGAGGCGTGCTCGCAGGAGCCGCCCGAACACCACTTCCCCACGAAGATTGCTGCAAGCCTCTATCTCGATGAGTTGCGCTCCGAGAGTGTCATCGACCACATTTCGGGTTTCCACATTCGTGAGCTGAGGCGTGTGCGGCCGAGGAGCGGGGCCCCCGATCGCTTCCTTCGGTCCCTCAAAGATGACCTCGACGAGAAATTTGAGGGGAGCGAGCCTGGCGAAATTAAGGGGGTAAACATGGTGAAGACGGCGACGAGCCGGGTCTTACCGGTTTCGTATGGGATCTTTCGTAACGTGAGGAGCGATGGAAGCGGTACGTGGAAGCTCGTCTTCCCCGACTGCGCGGATAAGCACGTGCGGCATCGGTTTTCCACGAACGGTACCGGCGAGCGAGATCCACGCGTGACGGGCGAAATCGACGAGGCCGTTGACGCCTTCCGCGACCTGGTCTACAGGGAGTACGAAAGCGCGACGTGGGAGTTTCGCCCCGCAAGCGCGGAGGAGTTCGACCGAGCAATCGCCACCGACATGGCCTCCATCCTTTCGTGCATCTGCTACGTCGAGGAATACCTCTCTCCGTTATCCTCCGGAAGCGATCGCCTGTACAGCGGGAGCGCGAGTTACCTCTTCAATCACCTGATTCAGTCCGACGGTTCCCTTGCAGGGCAGGTTCCCTACTTTTCCGGTTTCGACGCGCGGGACATTCGTCGTCTCTTCCGCTGCTCGCCCGCCGTGCGCGATCGGTATGCGCGTATCGACATCACCGTGAGCGAGGAACCCGATGCGTACCTGCGAAGGGAGATTGGCGACCGGGCACCCGCGTGGGCCCTGCGGAACGCTCAGGGGCGCTGGCAGTACGACGAAATTGAGAACGGCGAGTGCGTCACGCACGCTCTCGCCTCCCCCGACGATGCTTTTGCGAAGGTCATGGAGCACTTTGAGAGGCTCGAGAACGTGCAGGGGTTTGCTACTTCCGGGGACAAGATTCAGCGCAGCCAGTACCGACGTGCGGCCACGAGACGTGCGGAGTGGGCACGAGATTTCATGCGCGACACCGATGCCTTTGCGCTCGCACATGATGCGGCACGTGCGCAGGCCGCAAAGAGCGCGCAGGGCTAAATGCTGGGCTGGGTGACCGCGAAGCCGGGCCCGGCGGCATCAGCATTCGATGTGGAGTCCGACGGTTGCCGGGCCACCGTCGGAACTCCTTCGCCCATGACGGCCGGACGCCCCCACACACGAAAGCCTGATCGCGAAAGCGCGAGCCGAACGAGGCGAGTGGAGCGATGAGTACCGATTCGAGACGGGTGAGAATTGGACTCGCCCCACGGCCAAGGCCCGAGGGGAACGTGACCGGCTCAATGCCGCGGAATGAGCGGTGAGCGGGAATCGTTAAAGACGCATGAGCATCGAGCACACTCCCCTTCGCATCGCCACGGTTCAGGCGGGCCTTGGCGTGCCCTCGACGACCGCGCGGCTCGCGACCACTCTCGAAGAGGCACTCGTCAACGAAGCACGCGCCGCAGGTCTCGAACCCTCGCTGACGCGCGTCAACGTGCGCGAAATCGCGACCGCGGTGACGGAAGCAACAGTGACAGGATTCGCGTCGGAAACGGTCGAGAGCGCCCTCGAGGCCGTTCAGGACGCTGACCTCTTGATCGCCGTGACGCCCACCTTTAACGCGTCGTATTCAGGTCTTTTCAAGGCATTCTTCGACCTACTCGATGCGGAAGCGATCGCAAACACGCCCGTGATTCTCGGCGCGACGGGCGGGACCGCGCGCCACTCCCTCGTGATCGACATGGCGATGCGGCCGCTCTTCTCCTACCTGCGGGCAATCCCCGTGCCCACCTCGGTGTTTGCCGCCTCGGAGGATTTCGCCTCGCCCGGCGGGGCAGGCTCGATCAGCGTGCGAGCGGCACGCATCGCCGAGGAGGCGCTCGCCCTTGTCGGGGCGCGGAAAGCATCCACTGCAAATGCGGGAAGGCCCGCCCCGGGAAGCACCGGCAAAAACGGCGCCCGGGACGATTCCGTGAAGCGAGATTCGGACGGTGGCCAGGCAACCGTCGGAACCGCAAACCCCGAGGTGCTTCACTCCCCCGCCGGGGATTTCACCCCGTTTGACCAGATCGCAAGGAAGCTCTCAGGCAACGAAACCGAAAGGTGATTCTTCGGCGATTCGGCACCCGCTCGACACTCCACGGTGAGAGGATCACCGCATCCCCGGCCGATAGGCGCCCAATCCTCAAGCTCCGCCTCCTGTAAACGGATTACCCCACGAAGCTCCCCCTGGGGAACTATGTCAGCGTCGAACACGAAGCGGACGTCTTCGGTACTCCATACGTCGCACTCGAGGGCACTCTACTGATCGAGAGAAGTCGAGGCGCGAGGGAGCACAACGATGCATCTTCCTTGCTCGACCGCGCTCTCGTGACACACAACACTCACGGTTTTAGGTTGCCCTAACTTCTTTGTTAGGGCATCCTGGTTTCCTCGCGTCACAAGGCGCGAGAGGCGCGCCAACGCCGGACTTGCACAGCGGCATGCCCGATCGACACGCCTCCACACAAGCGCAAAAGGAACAACATGAGCCTTCGAAAGTCAGCACGCGCTGCCATGGTCGCCTTCGCCACCGTGGCGCTCGCCCTCACAGGCTGTTCAGACCCATCCTCCCGCCACGCCGACGGGGCGAAGCTCTCGGTATATGCGACGACGGGCTACCTCGCCGATGCCGTCGCGAACATCGCCCCAGACGCCGAGATCACGACGATGGTGGGTCCCGGAGGGGATCCCCACACCTACCAGCCCTCCACCCAAGACATCGAAAAGATGCGAAGCGCCGACCTCGTTTTCTGGAACGGCTTGAATCTCGAGGCCCACATGACCTCTCAGCTCGAAAGCTTCGGCGATCGTCAACTCGCCGTCGGCTCGAAGGTCCCTGAGAAGCTTCTCCTGCCGTGGCCAGAAAAGGACGACAAAGGGCGCCCGCTCCATGACCCTCACATCTGGAACAGCCCTGAAGCATGGCTCATCGCCGTTGACTCGGTTGCCGACAAGATCGCCGAGGCCGACCCCAAAAACGAAAAAACCTATCGCGCGAACGCCGAGAAGTACAAGGAAAAAATACGAGCAGCAGTCAAAGAGGCTGACTCGAAACTCGCAACAGTGAATGAACCGCGCATCCTCGTGACGGGCCACGACGCTTTCAACTACTTCGGCAAACGATTCAACCTCGAAGTGCACGCGACCGATTTTGTCTCGACCGAAGCGAAACGAAGCGCCAAGGAAATCGATGAACTCGCAACCCTTATCGCCTCGAAAAAAGTTCCCACGATCTTCCTCGACAACCAAGCAAATCCGCAAGCGATCAAGAGCCTCCAAGAAGCCGTCCATGCGAAAGGCTGGGACGTCGAAGTCTCAAAAGCCGAGCTCTACGCGGACTCCCTCGGAGCGGAACCCGGGGTCGACACATACCTGGGAGCTTTCACCCACAACGTTGACGCTGTCGCGGAGGCGCTTGGGAAGTGACGGCGCAACCCCCTGCTAAGAGTGTCGCCGCGCCCGCGTGTCGCGTCACCGACATGACAGTCGCCTACCGCGAAAATATCGTCCTCAAAGGTGTCACGCTCGAAGTGGCACGCGGCGCCTGCATGGCAATCGTCGGACCGAACGGCGCCGGAAAGTCCACACTTCTCAAAGCCATGCTTGGCCTCGTTCCACCCCTCACGGGCACGGCCGAGTTTTTCGGGCAAAGCCTCCGCGTGGCGCGTTCGCGAGTGGGGTACATGCCGCAATCTCTGAGCGTCGATTGGGACTTTCCCGCGACCACGCTCACCGTTGTGACAATGGGGACCTACGGTACTCTCGGGTGGTTTCGCCGACCGG
>NZ_JALXOZ010000010.1 GCF_025147465.1 Dermabacter sp. p3-SID358 | reverse complement strand
CACTTCTCAATTGCGAGCGAGGTCGCGCTAAGGTCCTTAGCTGTTTTCCTTCTTGAGAACCTCGTTCATGGCTTTCGCGAGCTCCTTGCAGCCTTCTTCGGCGCTCACCTCACCGTTGAAGACCTTCGAGAGGTATTCGCCTTCGAGTTCTTCCCATTCGGGGCACGTCTTCGAAACGGGGAACGGCACGGCGGAGTTCTGCGCCTGGTCGACGAAAACCTCGAGGTTGTAGCCGGGTTGGGCGTCGACGTACGGATCCTGGGTGCCTTCGAGGGCCGGCAGTGCGATGCCGGACTCGGCGCTGATCTTTGCTGCCTCTTCTCCCGCGAGGAAGGTCACCAGGGCCTGGGAGGCGGCGAGGTTCTTCGTGTTCGCGGAGATCACGTGGCCGAGGCCGTGCACGGCGGTCTTGCGGTTGTCACCCCCGGGGAGGTAGGCGACTGCGCAATCGTCTTTGACGGAGGAGTCGATGAGGGCGCCGACGCGCCAGTTGCCCGACCATTGCATCGCCACGAGGCCACCTTCGAACATGCCGTAGCAGGAGTTTTCGGCGAGGAAGTCCTGTTCGGGGCACGCACCGATTTCGATGAGATCGCGCCAGAACTCTACGCCCTCGATCGTCTTAGGATCGTCGTAGCCGGACTTGGTCTTGTCGTCGGAAATGACCCAGCCGCCGTTGATGGCGATTGAGTGGTAGTAGGAAGCGGTGCGCGAGAACACCTCGGCGCAGCCCCACACGCCGTCGGGGAGCTTATCGGTCAGCTCGAGTGCCTTCTCCTTGTAGGTGTCGAGCGTCCAGGTCTCATCGGGGTAGGCGACACCAGCCTGATCGAAGAGCTTCTTGTTGTACCAGATGCCCACGCAGTCGACGTCTTTGCAGGTCGCGAAAAGTTCGCCGTCGACCGTGTACATCTCGACGAGGGCGCTCGGGTACTTCTTCGGGTCGATGAGGCCGTCGTCCACGAGTGCCTTGAGGGAAGCGAGTTGGCCGTTCTCCGCGTAGGAGCGGAAGTTTGGTCCGTTCATCCAGAACACGTCGGGCAGTGCCTTCGAGGAGGCCTGGGCGCGAAGCTTCGTGAAGTAGTCCTTGAACGGCACCATGTTGAGCTGAACCTTGACGTTTGGGTACTTCTCGTTGAAGGCCTTCATGACGTCTTTGAGCATGGCCTCCTGGTTGATGTCCCAGTAGGCGTACGTGATGCTGCCTTCGATCTTCTTCGGGTCGTCGCCGATTTCGTTCGTGGCATCTTTGACTGCAGCTTTGTTGCCGCCGCCACAGCCTGCGGCTGCGGCTGCAAAGGCGGCCCCGCCAGCGGCGAGGAGGGAGCGGCGGGCGATGCGGGATGTGGCCATGGTGGTCTCCTTGTGGGGTCAGGGTCGCGCAGGGCGGCGGTGGGGATCGGTTTTCTAAAACCGCTTTAAGAAGACCAATACCGGGGAATTTACGGCAAGACAGAGGGCGAAATGTTGCAGCGAGTTCATTGAGTATTCAGCTTTGAGAATGTTGTGGCGGATCGTTGGCCTGGCGGCGGCGTGACCCACGTCCCTTCCCACTTAGATTAGGCAATGCTAACCTTGCAAATATGTCAGTTGCCTACCCCGAGATGGACACGCTCGCCGAGGAGCTTACGTCCCGTGCGCTCGTGTGCACCCTCGACTGTCCCTTCGCCTCGACCATTGCACTCAATGAGTTGCCGAAGGGATCGACCGCAGTGATCGCCGCCTATCGCGATGCGAGCTCAGTGCTGTGCCGCAGGCTCTTTGACCTGGGCTTCCATCCCGGTCTCGAGGTCGAGCTTGTGCGAAAGGCACCCATGCGTGACCCGCTCGTGTTCCGCGTCGCCGACTGCGAAATCGTGCTGCGCAAGCGCGATGCCGCGCGCATCCTCGTGCACGTAGGGGAAGCGACCGATACCGAGGCCTCCGAAAAGAAGGCCGCATGACCTGCCACGATGCGGCGCCGGAAGCGCCGCGAAGGGCCACCGCGCGCCGTTTTGCGCTCGTGGGCAACCCGAACGCAGGCAAGTCCACGGTGTTCAACGCTCTCACGGGCATGCGCGCGAAGGTCGCGAACTATCCGGGGGTTACGGTCAGCAGGTTCGTGGGCAGCGTTAGCGTTACCGACGCCTCGGGAGCCGCGATCGATGCCGAGGTCGAAGATCTCCCCGGCACCTATTCCCTCGATCCGATTAGTCCAGATGAGCAGGTCGTTCTCAAGTCGTTGAGCGATAAGGATCGCGCCGACGCGCTCATTGCAGTGCTCGATGCGACGAGCATGCGCCGCTCCCTCGGGCTCATTGCGCAGCTCCAGCGCACGGGGCTTCCCATCCTTGTGGCGCTCACGCACGCCGATGAATTCCTGAAGCGCGGAGGCAGCGTCGATGTTGCCGCGCTCTCCAAGGCGCTTGGTCATCGCGTTTTGATCGTGACGGCCGGCAATCGCCACGAACTCGAAGCGCTTAAGGCCCAGCTGGCGTCGGAAAAAGACTGGCCCACCCCGGCCGTTCCCGCACCCACCGACCCGAAGGGCTCCGCCGCGTGGATTGACTCAGTGCTGGAAGCCGCGCACTACCGCGCGCCCGGCTCGCACATTCGCACCCGCCGCATTGACGCTGTGCTCTTGCACCCGCTGTGGGGGAGTCTCGTCTTCTTCGCGGCGATGTTCGTGCTGTTCCAGCTCATTTTCACGGTTGCCGCGCCGATTCAAGGGTGGATCGAAGATGGCTTTGCGTTTCTCGGCGACGTGGCTCGCGACCACATCGGCATTGATTGGCTTGCTGGGCTTGTTGCGGATGGCTTGATCGGCGGCGTGGGCGGCGTGCTCACGTTCGTTCCGCAGATTTTCCTGCTCTTCTTTGCCCTCTCGATCCTTGAGGCTTCGGGCTACATGTCGAGGGCGGCATTCCTCATGGACCGCGTCATGGCCGGCGCAGGTCTTGAGGGGCGTGCGTTTGTTGCGATGCTTTCGAGCCTCGCGTGCGCGATCCCGGGAATCATGGCAACGCGCTCGCTGCCCTCGGCCAAGGATCGGCTCGCGACCATGCTCACGATCCCGCTCATGACGTGCTCGGCGCGCCTACCCGTGTACACGATGCTCATTGCAATGCTGATTCCCGCCGATGCGCGCCTCGGTGGTGTGATCGGTGCGCAGGGAGCCGCGCTCTTCGCGCTGTATCTGCTCGGTGCATGCTCGGCGATGGCTTCAGCCTGGGTGTTCTCAAAGATCTTCGGGCGCGGCCGCGCGAGCCTGCCTTTCTACATGGAGATGCCCACCTACCGCATCCCCACGCTGCGCGAGCTCTTCGCAAACACGTGGATCCCCGTCAAGGGTTTCCTCACAAAGGTTGGGCGCATTATCCTCGTGCTCACAGTCGTGCTGTGGGCGCTGCTTAATCTCCCCGCCGTGGGGGATGCGGAGCTTGCCTCCGCGGGCATCGACCAATCGGATTCGGCGGCGGTCTCGACGTATCAGCTCGAGCACTCCTACGGCGCGGGCCTCGGCAAAGCGGTGCAGCCCGTGTTCGAACCGCTCGGTTTCGATTGGCGAGTGAGCGTCGGTGTTGTCGCCTCGCTCGGCGCGCGCGAAGTGTTCGTCTCCACGCTCGGGCAGATTGCGAGCGCCTCAGATCCGGAAGCTCCCGGCGATGCTCTTTCCTCGCTCACGTGGGGGCCCGGCCCGCACGAAGGGCAGCCTCTGTTCACACCGGGCACGACCGCGGCCCTCCTCGTGTTCTTCGTATTCGCGCTGCAGTGCACGAGCACGATCGCGGCCTTGCGCCGTGAATCTGGTTCGTGGAAGTGGCCTGCCCTCGCTTTCTGCTACATGTTTGCGCTTGCATGGGGTGGGGCTTTCCTCGCGAAGCTCGTGGTGGAGGCGCTTTTGTGAAGGTGGGTTCCGACGATTCTTTGGCAAGCGTCGGACCAGGCGCTGTGCCAGCCGAAGCCGAGCGGACCGTGCCAAGCCTTGGCCATGTATCTCCCGTTGCTTCGAGCGTGACAGGGTCGGGACGAGTGCTGCGCTGGAGCGTGCAGGGCGGCGCGTTGCCGCTCGGGTGGGAGCCAGTTCCTCGCGAGCATTCGAGCGTAGAGCGGATTGTGGCTGAGACCCACGCGCTTTGGGTGTGGCTACGCGCAGGTTACTCGTGGCGGGACGAGGCCGACACGGTGCGCGAAGAGCTTGTGCGGCTGCTCGCCAGTGCGGGGTGGCTCGATGCTGTGGTGGGCGAGAGCCAGCGGATAGAGGCGCTGCGCCTCGTCGCGACCGACGTGATCGACGGCGATCTCGCGCCCTACATTGCTTCGCACGGCGGCGAGGTGCACATCGAGGAAGCCGCGTGGGGCGAGGCCGGGGGAGAAGTGAGCGTCCAATTCGCGGGTGCGTGCAAAGGATGCGAGCTTTCCGAAGTCACGCTGCATCTGCGGATCGAGAAGGCGCTCGCGGAGCGCGTGCCAGAACTCGCTGCGGTGCGGGACGTGACGCCCCGCACGAAGCCGAGGCTTTTCGAGGGACTCTTCCGCCGACCGAAAACTTCTCACTCGTGAGGGCGCTGAGAAACGCTGCGGCGCGGGGCCCTCCTCTTTTCCCAACGCCCCTCAGTTTTCTCAGATGAGGGTGGAGAAAAACGACGTTGTGACCCCGCTTCGGGGCTTACCTGGTCACTTTTCTCCACCCTGAGGTTGGGGCGAACGGGGTAGTCTAAGCGCGTGATTCGACTGGTGAATCCCGTACGATCGCCAGCTCCGTGACGCCCGCGCGTGCGCTTCGACGCTTCGCGTGCGACCGAGGAAACCGAATCGCGCGTCCATGTCCACAGTGAACCCGGGAGTCGCACCGCCCTTGATTGACCTGCTGTTGTTTATCGCCGCCATCGCCTCCACGCTGGTGCTCGCGTACCTGCCGGGTTACATGTGCATCCGCATATTGCGCGGCTCCCCCCTTCTCGCTGCAGCGTTCGCTCCTGCGATCGGTATGGCAATCGCGGGTCTCGCAGCCGTTGGTGCCAGCCTTGTGGGTTTGCGATGGGGGTTGATGCCGTTCGGGCTGGGCTGTGTGGGTTTGATGGCGGTGTGTGCCGTGGCTCGAGGCGCTGGAGTCACACTGCCGCATACGCGCCTGGAGGCTTCCCTCTTTGCATTCGGGTCGAAACGACATGTAAGGGCGTGGAGCGTCGCACTGCTCGCCGCGCTCGCCATCTGTCTCGTGCCGCTCTTTATCGTGGCGCGAGGCCCCGCGGCAATTCTCGAACGCTACGATGCGCTCTTCCACCTCAATGCCCTCGCTTTTATCCGAGACCGCGGCGATGGCTCGGCCCTCAGCTTGAACGCGCTCACACGCACCGACCTTTCAGCTGCTTCCTACCCGGCGGGCTTCCACGACTTGGCCTCCCTCGTCCCGATCCCAAGCATCCCGATCGCTCTGAACGGCTCTGTGCTCGCGTTAGCGGTTGTGCCGTGGATCGTTGGCAACGCACTCTTGGCGGCCGTGGTGTTCCCGCGCGTGCGATGGGCAGGTCCGACGGCTGCAATCGGCGCGGCGCTCATACCAGCGAGCCCCGTGAATCTCTGGATTCACCTGTCGCCGATCCCGAATCTCGTTGGTTTCGCGATACTGCCGGGGCTACTTGCGGCGGCCTACGCCCTGTGGCTCACGCTCGAGGATGCCACCGAGCCGCACGCACCGAGCGGCATCCTCAGCACTCGTACCTCGAAAACGCCGCACCCCCTTTCGGGTTGGCGCAAAGTTGCTTCCTGGGTGAGGCCGCTCCTGTGCATGGGAGGGGTGGCGTTCCTTGCGCTCGTGGGCCTCGCGCTCTTGCATCCGAATACCGCTGTCACGCTGCTTCTTTTGCTCGGCGTGCTAAGCGCGGTGCGTATTCTGCGTTCGCCTCGGCAGTTGCGAGTGCTGTGGGTGGTTCCACTGCTCGCTCTCGCCCCCTATTTCGCGGTAGCTTTCACTCCCATCGGGGCACGTGCGACCGGCTTTTCAGGCGGCTTGAAGGTGCCGATGAGCACGGCTCTAGGCGAAGTGTTTTTCGGCCTACTTACGGTGTGGCCCATGCCCCTAGGTGTGGCGATGGCACTTGTGTGGTTGCCGGGAATAGTCGTGAGCGTGATTCGGGGGGAGCGCTGGCTCGTAGCGTGCTGGGCAGCAGTTGCCATCCTGTACCTGGATGCGGCGGTTGATTCCCCATTGAACCTTTCGGCTCTCTATTTCCGCGGGCAGGACAGGCTTTCGATTCCTCTCGCGATGCTGTCGATTGCCCTCATGATTCCTGGAATCGAGCTCATGAGCGCATGGCTGCACAAAACCGTTGTTGGCCGGGACCGTGGACGCGCAGCACTCGTGCAAGGCACAGCGTTCGTGCTCGCCTTAGCGGCAGCGCTGAGTTCGATTCCCTTCCGCGATGCCGATGCGGCCAAAAACCTGCAGCCCGAATACCCGGGCCGCGGAAGGTTCTTGCAGCCGGGGGAGCATCAAGAGTTCGCTTCGGCCCTGCCGAAAATGGACCCTAATCTATCGATCCTCGCGAGCCCCTACTCGGGTGCAGCCCACATGTATGCCCTGGAAGACGCCAATGTTTATTTCCCCGTGGCGGGGATGGCGCTGTCAAAGAAAGATCGGGCCGTCATCAATGCGGTACCGCTTGCGGCCTTTGATGCCGATGCGTGCGCCCTGCTCGAGGAGGCCGGAATCGGCTACGTGTACCAGGAAAGAGACCTGTACCAGTATGACCCGGCATTCAATTCCCTGAACATGCCCCTCACTGCGCCGCCGGGCCCAACGGTCTTCGAAACTGAGCACTCCCGGCTCGTGAAGGTCGATTGCCCATTGAGCTGAGAGTTGAGATAGGCGTCGCTGCTCGCGTGGAGCAGCGACGCTCCTGGCATGAAGGGGCAATCTGGCGCTAGGCGGTCGCCACAGCCTTTCGAAACGCCTCGATCACGCGCTCGACATCGCCATCGGTGAGGCCGGGGAACATCGGTAGGGAAATTTCCCTGCGGTAGAAGTCCTCGGCAACCGGGCACATTCCGCGCTTGTAGCCAAGATCCTCGAACACGGGATGCCAGTACGCTGGAATGTAGTTCACCTGCACGCCGATGCCCTGCTCGCGCAGCGATTCAAAGATAGCCCTGCGTCGCTTCGCGGGAACGCGAAGCGGGTACAGGTGCCAGGCCGGTTCAGCCCCTTCGGGTGCGAAGGGAATATCAACGCCATCGAGGCCCGCGAGCGCCTCGTCGTAGAGGCGCTTGATCTCGGCGCGGCGGGCAACGAATCCATCCAGCCGCTTTAGCTGCGAGCTACCCAGTGCACACAGCACATCGGGGAGGCGATAGTTGATGCCGAAGGAGTGCACTTCCTGGTGCCACGGCCCCTCGTCGGGGTAGCGCTGCTGCTCCTTGTCGCGAACCAGGCCGTGGTTCTTGAAGCGTCGAGCGCGGGTCGCCAGTTCCTCGTTATCCGTCACCAGGGCGCCGCCTTCAGCGGTGGTGAGGTTCTTGGTGGGGAAGAACGAGAAGCTGGTCATGTGTGCAAGCGAGCCAACGGGTTGGCCGTTGCGGCGGGAGCCGATCGAGTGGGCGGCGTCTTCTAAAAAGAGCGCGTTGTTCTTCTCGGCAAGAGCCCGGAGGGCGTCGGCGTCTACGGGGACGCCGGCGTAATCGACGCCAGCGATCACCTTGGTATTCGATGTTACGGCAGCTTCGGCGGCGGCCGGGTCGAGGTTGCCCGTTTGTGGATCGACGTCAGCGAACACGATTGTCGCGCCAAAAACTGCGGCAGTGGCAGCGGTCGCCACGAAGGTCAGCGGAGTGGTGATCACTTCGTCGCCGGCACCCACGCCAGCGGCGGCGTAGGCGAGATGCAGCGCAGCCGTACCTGACGTGGCGCTCATGGCGTGTGTGGCGTGGGTGCGCTTCGCGATCGATTCCTCGAAGCGGTCCACCTCGGGGCCTGTCGTGAGCCAATCGCTTCCGAGGGCGCGGGTGACCGCAGCGACATCCTCGTTGTTGATTGATTGACGACCGTAGGGGAGCATGTCAGATCCCTTCCGCAATGATGTTGGCGATCTGCTCGCGGGTGTACCACTCGTCGTTGGAATCGGAGCGGAACGCAAAGCCAGCCTCGACCGGCTCGGCGTCGGCCGGAGTCTCGTAGCCCCAGGTCGCGAGGTCCGGCTGGATGATGAAGTACTTGCCACCGGCGATCTTGACGGCTCGGCGGCCTTCCTCGGGGCTGATCATTTCCTCGTGGAGCTTTTCGCCGGGGCGCAGGCCGACGTCCACGAGTTCCGCACCGGGAACAACGGCGTGCGCGAGATCGACGACCTTCATCGATGGGATGCGGGGAACGAGAAGTTCGCCGCCCTGCATGAATTCGAACGATTCGGTCACCATCTTCACTGCCTGGGGCAGGGTAATGAAGAATCGAGTGCAGCGCAGGTCCGTGATCGGCAGGGGCTTGCCCTCTTCGCCGAGCTTGCGGAAGAACGGAATCACCGAACCACGCGATCCCATGACGTTGCCGTAGCGCACAACCGAGAAGCGGGTGGGGTAGGCAGCCGCGTAGTGGTTGCCGCAAATGAAGAGCTTGTCGGCGGTGAGCTTAGTGGCACCGTAGAGGTTGATCGGGCTCGAGGCTTTATCGGTGGAGAGCGCAACGACCTTCTTCACACCCGCATCGATCGATGCTTCGATCACGTTCTGGCTTCCCAGAATGTTGGTCTTCACAAACTCGAAGGGGTTGTACTCGGCCGTATCGACCTGCTTCAGCGCGGCGGCGTGCACCACGTAGTCCACGCCGTGAAGGGCGCGGCGGAGGCGCTTTTCATCGCGAATGTCGCCGATGAACCACCGCAAGCGCGGGTCGTTGTTGAATTGGTTTCGAACCTCGTACTGTTTGAGCTCATCTCGGGAGAACACGACGACTCGGCGGGGGTTGTGGTTCTCGAGCACTTCTTTGAGGAAGGCCTTACCGAAGGATCCGGTTCCCCCGGTGATCAGGATGGATGAACCGCTAAGGATTGACATTGAGGTTCTCTTTCGTTGTGCGATATCCATGCGCGAGAGCGCCGTGCACGGTTGAGGGGTCCGCAACTGTCATAGTCGCGCGTGACATTATGGCACGCCGGCGACCGAGCGTGCCATTATTACACGGTGAGTACCAAGCGAATCGTAGCCGTCATTCAAGCCCGCACGGGGTCGTCACGTTTGCCGCGAAAGGTGCTGCGCCCCTTGGCCGGTCGCCCTGTTTTGGAGTGGATGGTTCGGGCAGCCCGCGAAGCCCGCGGAGTTGACGAGGTGGTGATTGCCACTTCCACGGCGAGCAACGACGATGAAGTCGAGGCTCTCGGTCAGCAGCTCGGCGTGAAGGTTGTGCGCGGCAGTGAGGACGACGTGCTTTCACGTTTCATGCTGGCGCTCGAGGCCACTGACGCGGATGCGGTGGTGCGTTTGACCGCCGATTGCCCGCTGTGCGACCCCAGGCTGATCTCCGCGATCGTGAGCATGTGGCGCGTTGACCCGAGCCTCGACTATGTGGCGACCACGCTCATTCGCACGCTCCCGCGTGGCCTCGATGTCGAGCTCGCTTCGCGCAGCGCTTTGCTGGTCGCCAATGACGAGGCGGAGAGCTTCCACCGCATCCATGTCACCTCCTACCTGTACGACAGCAAGAGCGCATTTCGCACGATGGGGCTCGTGGTGCAACCTGCCGCGAACGATTTGCGCGTCACGTTGGACACTGCCGAAGACGGGGAACTTCTCGATGCCGTCGTCGCTGAGCTTGGAGACCAGCCTCCAGCCTGGCAGGACGTCGTCAACTTGCTTCGTGCACGCCCTGACATCACCCAGATCAACGCGAGGATCCGGCAAAAGAAGTTGGCGGACGGCTGATGCATGTTCTCTTCCGTTGCGACGCCACCGATGGAGGCGGCATTGGGCACCTCGTAAGAGTGGTGTCGGTTGCCGATGCCGCCGTGAGCGCCGGACACACGGTATGCGTGGCGGGCGCGATTCAGTCGCCTCTCGCGCGGCAACTGGCCGCGGATGCGCAATTGCCGGTGGTACCCGCGTCGCGGAACCTGGGTGAACTGGCGGCAGAGCACGGTGCCTCCATCGTGCACGTGGATGACTACACGGTGGGAGACGACGCCCTGGAACAGGTGCGTGCCTCGGGGGCGCTTCTCTCTTCGATGGAGGATGGCAGCTACGGCCTGCGAGATGCCGCTCTCGTGATCGACTCGACGATCGGTGCGGAGCTCACTGAGCGCGAGCACGCGCCGCAGGGTCGCATGTTGCGGGGGATCGCCTACGCACCCATGCGCACAGAGGTGCTCGCCGCGCGGCAGAAACGTGAAGAAGGGCTGACGCCCTCACCGAACCCACGAGCGCTGATCGTTATGGGCGGCACCGACGCGACGGGCGCAGCCGCCACGATTGCGGGCCTCTGCGCCGACCTTCCTCGAAACATCGAGCTCACGGTGATTGCACCCAAGCGCCACCGGGAGTCTGTCCTTGAGGCGGCCGGGCCCGGAGTTCAGGTTCTCGAGCCCACGCCTGCTTTTCTTGATATTGCTTCCTCGATGGATTTCGTGGTGAGCGCTTCCGGCACGAGTGCGTGGGAGCTCGCCTGCATCGGCGTGCCTACGCTTCTGGTGGCGGTCGTGGACAATCAAAAAGCCGGGTATGGCGCTGCTCTCGACGCGGGAATCGCTAGCGGTCTCGGCACGATCGACGACATTCGTGCGGATCCCGCTCAAGCCACGACCCGCCTTGACTCTTTCGTCGCGGCGGTAGTTGCGGGCACGATCAGCACGCGCGAGGCAATGGCGAAAGTCGATGGCCGCGGCGCCGAGCGCATCGTGGGGGCCTGGGCTGCGGCATTCGATGAGCGCTTCGCCGCGAATGCTGCAGGCGATGCCGGCGCAGGCGCGGCACCGAGGGTGCGCGAGGCCACAATGGAAGATTGCCTTCCTCTCCTCCGCTGGCGCAACGACCCGGCAACGCGAGCGGTTTCTCGCACTACCGAGGCCATTGGGCTGGATGCCCACGCGCCATGGCTCAAACGCACGCTTGAGCGAGACGACCGCGAGCTGTTTATCGCGCACGTTCAAGGGGTCCCGGTGGGCATGGTGCGGTTCGATGCCGACGGCGCTACCTGGGAAGTGTCGATCAACCTCGCACCGGAAACGCGGGGGCGCGGGTTCGCGCTCAACGTTCTTTCGGAGGCGGAAGGACTCTTTTTCCGACGCCACCCAGGCTCGCGCGTGCACGCATTTGTGCGCGCCGATAACGCCCCTTCGATGCGCCTTTTCGACCGGGCCGGCTATGAGCCGTGCCCCGATCGAAACGAACCGGCGTTCGCGGCGTTCGTTAAATCAGATCCCAGCTGAGCGCGGTCCCCTTGGCGGCGTCGGCACGGAAGGTGCGGCCCATGACCGTGTCGAAGTAGCGGGGCTCGAGGCCGCCGGCGGGGCGGATCGAGCGCACGTTCTTCTCGGTGACGACGTCGCCTGCGCGCACGTCCTCGACTACGTAGAGGGAGCGGCGCAAGCGCTGGCTCTCTGCTTCGCTCGCAACGGGGCCGATGTGCACATCCCCGATCGCGAGCCACGCTGCGTAGGATTCGTCAACGAGTGACTTGAGCTCCTCGGGCTCGAGCGAGAAGTCGGAGTCCACGCCTCCATCGGCACGGCGGAGGGTGACGTGCTTTTCGAGAATCGAGGCACCGAAGGCCACTGCGGCAACACTCACGCCGATGCCCTTCGTGTGGTCGGAAAGGCCGCTCACAACGTTCCACGTGTCACGCAGAACCTCGATGGTGCGAAGGTTCGAGGCATCCGCGGTTGCCGGGTAGGAGGAGGTGCAGCCCAGAACGGCGATCTTGTCGTTGCCCTCGGCGCGGATCGTCTCCACGGCGAGATCGATGTCGGCGGCGTTCGCGGCACCGGAGGAAAGGATGATCGGCTTGCCTGTGCGAGCAACGGTGCGCAGAAGCGGAATGTCGCCGATTTCAAGAGAGGCGATCTTGTAAAGTTCAACGTCGAGATCTTCGAGGAGGTCGACGGCGGTGGCATCGAAGGGGCTTGAGAACGGGACCAGGCCGTGTTCGCGAGCGCGTTCGAAGATGGGCTCGTGCCACTCCCACGGCGTGTGCGCTTCCTGGTACAGGCTGTACAGGTTTCGCCCGCCCCACAGGTCGTGGCCGGCGCTGATCTGGAACTCGGGGCCGTCGGCATCGATCGTGATCGTGTCCGCCGTGTAGGTCTGAAGTTTGACCGCGGGGGCGCCGCTTTCGGCAATGGCGTCCACGATCGCCAGGGCTCGGCCCAGGTCGCCGTTGTGGTTTCCCGACATTTCCGCAGCCACGAAGGGGCGGTGCCCTTCGCCGATTGTGTGCTCACGAAGTTCGATGGTCTTGGGTGTGTGCTGCTGGCGCGACATAGCCCCGATCATACAGTTGCTGCGAGGGTAGTTCTAAGCATTGCGAAGCGGTGACTGGTGCTCCGCTGTGAGGGGAGCGGGCAAGAGGTCCGCTCCAGGCAGCTGCGGCAAGGGGCTGGGCAAGTGGCTGAAGGGATGCTTGAGGAAGGCCAGGGGCGAATTGTCGGACCCCGCGTCTTGGGCACCGTCGGGCCGTTTGACGATCCCGAGAACCGTACCGGCCTTTCTCAGCGGCGCACCGCACCAGTAGTCGAGAAAAGGCCTCACGTGGCGTTTGTCCCACCCAAGCAGCTCCCGAAGCTCAGCGGGTTCGCGCATGTTGTCGATGCCGAGCTCAGCGCGCGCGATGTGCTCTCGCTGTGGTGCCGCTTCGGGGTCAAAAAACTCGGGCCACACCTCTTGCGTGCGGCTCGACACGCTTGTGCCGAGTGAGCCGACCGCGACGGGGGGGCCGAAAATTTCGGTGGGAGTGCCTTCGGCTGCGGCATACACCACGGCAGTAGAAAGCTGGTTGGAGACCACGCGGTTCGCCGCTCGCGCCAGGTACATGATTCTGCCCAGGAAATTCGGGTCGCGCCTGTCGCCCGCGCTCACCACGTCGTGGCCGTGGTCTTTCCAGACTCGCACCGCGGCGGGATCGGCCAGATCCTCGGGATGTACGCACACGATTGCTGGGCCTTCTCGGCGGGCGAGTTCTTCGGCGAAGCCAGCATTGGCGTCATCGATCCTCACGAGCCGCGTCGAGTGCACGGGGAACGCGACCGTTTTTCCGAGAGGCTTGATCGCGACCGCCCGGGCGAGGGAACTGAGATACAACCACGGAGCACCGATCGCGGTGGTGGGGAACTCGTCGCTATGCGGATCCCAGGCGCGTGAATGGTGGCTCCACACAAGGCGACGCGCAGTGCGGGGAAGTTTCGCGAAATCGGAAAAGTGCACGAGTGTGGGCGAGGCAACGGTCCAGCCGTGCTGCACTAAACCATTGATGTGCCTCACCGAAGGCTCACCTACAAAGCGCGCGAGCGCGGCACTGTGCCCGTAGTAGTGATTTTGAATGTCCATGGGCGTTACGCGAAGATCTGGTGACGCGACTCCGGGACCTCGAACGGCACCAAATCCGCCGGCGAATTCGCGAGGCGGAACAGTCCCGATTCCACGTCTTGCAGCGTTTCTTCGAATCCGGGAACCTCAATCACGAAGGTGGGCTTGCCGAGCGCTGCCGACTCCCACAGTGAAGTGGAGAACGTGCCCACGCTCATGCGGGAATTGCTCACGGTGACGAGCGTGTTTTCGGTCGCGATATCGACCTTGCCCTCGAGACCCGCGGCGGCGATTTCTTTCCCGATGATTGCGCGCTGCGCCGGATGGGGCGCGATCACGATCGAGAGCTCGGGGCGCTTCTGAACGGTCTGCTTCACGAAGGAGAGGATTCGTCGGAGTACACGCGGTTGCGAAATCACGCACAGGTCCCAACGGGGCTCGGCATCGCCGACGGCTGTCTTGGCGGCCTCAAAGTCGCTTTGCTCGCGCGGCACGATCACGCTCTCGCTGTAGACGTTGGTGCGCTCGGCCCACATCGTTGACCATGCGTGGAAGCGGGTCGCGCCGTAGTGCGGGGTGCCGCCGAACCAGAAGCTCGGCGCGTAGCGGCTCGTGAGCGCGTACTGGATATCGCCCACGAGCGCGCCGGAGCGCTGCGCGGCATGCACGATGCCCGCCCGCCAGTGGCTCGAGGCGATCATGACCTCTTCGGGCTGCACTCGTTCAAACACGGGGGTGAAGAAGTCCCGCTCGAGCTGGAACTTCGCGAGGCGGTTGCGAAGGTGGTCGCCGAGGTCCACGCGCATGTCGAATGCTTTGCTGAGCGCTTCCTCGAAGGGGCGTGCGTCAACTTCCGGTACCCGCAGGTGGGACCAGCGCTGGCGCCAGTGGCGGCTCCACTCCGTGAACTCGGCGAAGGGATACACGAGGGGGGAGTCCTCAACCCCGGGGTAGCCATTGGCGTCGGCTTGGACCACGAACAGCGTTTCGTCGTTGATGAACGGTGCGGTTCGGTATCCGCTTTGCCCGCGGCGCACGTAGTCGAAGACCACGGTCTTCGCGTGCGGTGCTGTCGTGAGCCGCTTGGGACCGTCGTACTCGGGCTTCACCGGGGCACCAATCGCATCCGCGGCACCCCACAGGCCCAGAGCCTCGGCGAGCTGGATCACGAGGGCGGAGCGGCCAAGCTCCCACAGGTAGTCACCGCTTCGGGTGGTGATGTCGAAAAGGCCGTACTCACGCTCGGCTTCGCACAGGCGATCGAAGAACTCACCGTACGTGAAGGGGGAGGAGAAACTGCGTGTGGTGAGGCCATCGCGGAGCTCAAGGCGGTCGTATTCTCCGCGTACGAGCACGGACGGAGCGTGTGTAAGCGCCCCAGGCTCGACCGTGACCGCACCGGCGGTGTTCACTGGTGTTCCGAAGTTATCCGTGCCTCCGGTCACCGGGAACCAGGGGTGCGTGCCGATCTCGCGATGGGGGGCAACAGATTCCTTGACGGCGACTGCGCTGCGCAGCAGCTTGATGCCGGATCCCGCGTAGGACTTGGCGACGCGTGTCACGTTCGCCACGACCTTGTTGGAAAGGCCTAGTGCTTTGCCGAATTCGCGAAGCCCTTGACTGAGGCCACCGTCGGCCTTTGCAGGCTGAGCCGGAGCATTCGGTGCAGCACCATCGACCGGAACGCTCGCCTCGGGGGCTTTGACGGGAGGGTGAGAATCAGCCTTGGGAGTGGCGAATGTGATCGCTTGCGTGGGTTGTTCGCTCTCGCGCGTGGCGTGAACGTGCTTGTTGAGTTCCGTGACGACCTGTCGAACCTTCCACGAGACGGCCTCGGCGCCCTTCTCGATAAAGGTTCCAAGTGCCTTCGGCGTGGTGGTCCACGACACGTGCTGGGCTCCGCCCTTGGCTGCATGCAGCACGTCCACGGGGGTGTAGTCAGCATCGCGGCGCAAGTGGCCGAAGATCTCGAGCTCATGCCGGCTCGTGGTGTGCCCGAGGTAATGGCGTTCTTGCAAGCCAGGCGCCGCGGTGTAGGAAATGACTTCCTTGCCGAAAGCGGGGAACTGGATCAGGGTCTCGTGCGCGGCTTGCGTGCTTGCCCTTCGCTTGGTTGCGCGCTGCTTCACCCGGGGCGTGGTAGCGCGTTCCGAGTTGTCGATCTGCATGTCGTGAAGGGGGGCGTCGCCCTTGACGGTGATCTGGTGATAGCGCGAAAGGCCCCGCCACTTGACCCTGTGGCTGATCTGCTCGGTGGAGATCGGCTCCTCGCCGCGCACGGCGAAGGCCTCGGTGAGATCGACAAACCGGCCGTGGGGGCCGAGGAACTCCTGGTAGCGCTTGCCCACTGCTTCTTGTGAGAAATGCTCGTCGTAACGCTCGCGGCCCGCTTTTCCAAAACGCTCGCGCATAGAGGCGTCTGCACTTAGAGTGCCGAGCCGCTCGGCCAAGAGGTCGAGGTCGAGCATGGGGATGAGGAATCCGTTGCGGCCGTCCTCGATGGCTTCGCGCGCGCCGAAGTCAAAGTCGTAGGCGACGACGGGCAGTGAATGACTCATCGACTCGAGCAAGGGATACGGGAAGCCCTCGGAAAGCGATGTCATGAGTACGATGTCCGCTTCGGAGTACACGTCCTGTTCGGAGCCGTAGCCGCAAATGTGCACGCGGTCCTTGAGCCCGAGCTGCGAGATTTCCTCGCGAACAGCGCTCACGTAGGGGTTGAGCGGATGTGCCGAACCCCAGAGGCTGAGTCGCACTGAATCATCATTGATCTTCGCGAGCGAGCGCACGGCATCGAGCTGGTTCTTTCGGTGCTGCAGCGATGCCGGGAGCACGATGTTGACGCCCTCGTGCGCCACGCGCGGGATTGCTGTTTTGCCCTCGCCCGGGAAGTTCGGAATGAATACGACGTTGGATTCGCCGAAAAGGTCGATGAATTGCGCGCGTAGCCCATCGGCAACGGTTTGCAACCGATCAATACAGTCGCGAACCGACTTGAGTGGCTCCCACAGCTCCTTGTGGTGGGCGTAGTCGCCGTGGATCTGCAGTACCGTCTTCGGTCGACGTTGAGCGTCGCCCAACGCGTACTGGAAGGCGAGAGCCTGGACGGGGTTGGTGAACACGATCGTGTCGTTGTCATCGAGCACGTCGTTGAGTTGCCGCAGTACGCCAACCTGATTTGCGGTGAAGGAAAAGCGCAGTGCGCCGAGGTTGCCCGAATACTCGGGGTGGACGCCTCGATGAAGCAGTGAGCCACCATCGGCAGGTAGAGCACGCACGGTGAACGCGGGAATGCCCTCATCGAGCGGCCACGAGGGCAGCATCCGATCCCACACGTTGCCGCCGCCCAAGAAAGCCTTGACCGCCACGGGGTAGCCGGTTTGGTGCAGACCATTCGCGAGCTGCACCACCGATTTGTGGTAGCCGGTCGGCCCCGCCAACTCGTTCGTACAAATCAGAATCATGTTTCGCTACCTACCCATGCGGTTTTTTTAGATCCTGGACTTCCTCAATGCAGCGATGGAGCTTCTCATTAAGTACCAGGCGGCTTTCCATCGTGGCACGTTTTCCTGTTCCCGCAGAACGCGCCACACCGCGCGGATAGCCCGGAGTCGATCATTGGAATGCGAGCCCTTCTGTTCGGCGCGATAGAGCGCGAGCGGTTCCTCGATCCCGCGTGCTGCCCCAAACCTTCGGGTGATCTCGAGCCACAGCGCCCAGTCCTCCGCGCCGGGGCGGTCTGTCATCGTCACCGGCCCGGTGACGGAAAGGTTCACCATCGCGGTCAGGTTGCCAATCTTGTTTCCCGCGAGAAGTTCCTCGTGTGTGAGCTTCGTCGGCACGCACACCACGCGCCCCTCCGGCTCAAAGGCCTCAGCGCTCGCACGGAAGCTCGGTGCGATCCGGTGGTAGGAGCTGTAGATCAAAGCGGCGCCCGAACGCTTCGCGCATTCGAGCTGACGCTCAAGTTTGTGAGGGAGCCACATGTCGTCGGCGTCGCAAAAGGCCAGGTACTGCCCCTTGGCCTTCACGATTCCGGTGTTGCGTGCCGCCGCGGGGCCGCCGCTTTTCTCCCTGCGCTCGAGGCGCACTCGATCATCCGTCTGCGCGAGGCGCTCGGCGATATGCACGGAGTCATCACTCGAGCCGTCGTCGACGACGATGAGCTCCAGATCCTCTACTGATTGCCTTAGAATGCTCATCATCGACTGGTGTAAGGTCGCATTGCCGTTAAAGACCGGCATGATGACACTCACGAGCGGCGTCGACGGGTCACGGTGATTCACACCGACAGATCATAGCGAACAGGGCGCGAGAAAAATGAGACGCGGCAGCAGGCCCATAGGAGCATGATTGTGGCTGAGACCAAGCCCCACGTGGAGTTATCTCCGCGATTGAGTTCGGCGGAGGCCGCGGAACTCGCGAGCAAATCGGGCCTGAGGGAAATGGGCGTGCGGCCGCCACTTGGTCGGTACATCGCTCAGGTATGGCAGCGCCGCTCCTTCATTTGGCATCTTTCCGCCTCTCGCGCGTACTCCCGCAATCAGGGTTCCTACCTCGGGCAAGCGTGGGCGATCCTGCGCCCGATTCTGGATGCTGCGATTTACGTGGTGATTTTCGGCTTCCTGTTCCATGGCAGCGCCCCGGGAATTGATAACCGTGCGGCCTTCATCACCATTGGGACGTTTAGCTACACCCTTTTCCAGACGTCGGTGATGTCGGGTATCAACTCGATCCCCACAAATATGCAACTGATTCGCTCGCACCGCTTCCCGCGAGCGATCGTGCCGCTCGCCTCCGTCATGACCGAAGTGGTGCTATTCGTGCCCATTCTCGTCGCCATGATGATCATGGCGATGGTCACTGGCCTTTTGCCCGGCATGGGAGTCGTGCTCCCCACGTGGTCCTGGCTATTGCTGCCGTTTGCAGCGCTGCTTCTCGCGACCTTTTCTGCCGGTGTGACCCTGTTCTTCGCTCGTCTCGGTGCGCGTGCCCCCGATATCGCAAATGCGCTGCCGTTCTTCCTTACCCTCGGTCGGTATGCCTCGGGCGGCATGTTCCTTCTGAGCGCGATGGTGCCCGACGGCATGTGGATCAAGCCGATCCTCTTGCACCAGCCTCTCGCGATCTACCTGGAGCTCTTCCGCGCGGTCTTTGGCAACGAAAGCCTGATTCCCATGACGCCGATGCTGTGGCTCGAGGCGGTTGCGTGGGCTCTTGGCACCTTCGCGATCGGCTTCGTTTTCTTCTGGCGAGTCGAGGAGACGTACGGACGTGACTGAGGATATTGACTTCGAAATTGACCCGAGCATTCTTCCGAAGAAAGTCGAGCGCAAGCCGTTGGGGCCGCCGTCGGTCATTGCCGACGACCTGTACATCACCTATCGCGTGTTCGGTGGCCGCCGTGGCGGCACGGCGAAGCAGCGCAAGAGCCTGTGGGATAAGGCGATCAGTCTCGGGCGCCCCAGCACGGGCCCCATCACTCACGTGCCTGCCGTCAAGGGCGTGTCGTTCGTGGCTCACCACGGTGAATCCGTAGCGATTCTGGGCACGAACGGTTCGGGTAAATCCACGCTCTTGCGCGCAATCGCCGGGCTCCTCCCCCCGACCGAAGGTCGCGTGTACACGTCGGCGGAACCGGAGCTTCTTGGTGTCAACGCCGCGATGCTTCCGCGCCTCACCGGTGAGCGCAACATCATGATCGGTGGGCTCGCCCTCGGCCTCTCGTCCAAAGAGGTGCGCGATAGCGTTCAGCACGTGGCGGACTTCGCCGAGCTCGGCGACTTCCTCTATCTGCCGATGACCTCGTATTCCTCGGGCATGGCCTCGCGCTTGCGGTTCGCGATTTCGACGATTCGCAGCCCCGAGATCCTCATGATCGACGAGGCACTTGCGACGGGCGATGCGTCCTTCCGCAAGAAGAGCATGGCGAGGATTGAGGAGATCCGCGAATCCGCGGGCACCGTCTTCTTCGTGTCGCACTCTCTCGCGTCCGTACGCGCCATGTGCACGCGCGCTCTGTGGATTGAGAAAGGCGTGCTCGTGGCCGACGGTGACGTGGATGAGGTTGCCGATGCCTACCAGGAGTTCGTGGATCGCCGCACGAATGCGTCGTCAGGCGCCAACCTGAAGTAAGGCGCCTGCCCCGCCCCGTCTGGCCCATCCGCCCGCCGAACCCCTGACGTTCAAGGTATAGAAAAACGACGTTGTGCCCCGTTTCAAGGGTTGCCTAGCCTCTTTTCTTCACCCTGAAAGCGGCAGCGACCCTGAGAGGGGTGTGGATCCCGGGGTCGGCGGGGACCCGGAGGGGAGCGGGGAAGACGCGGCGCGCGATTGCGCCGAGTTCGGGGAGTTCCGCCCGCCAGGCGGCAACGTCGCCTGAAGCGACCCATGTGCGTTGAGGCTCGAGACCACCCGCGGCGCCCCACTCGATCTCGTCGATCGAGCGTTCGTGCGCGCCGACGGCGAGGGTCGCAACATCAAAAGGGCCCTGCCAGCCGTAGCCACGAAGGAAAGCCGCCGCGCGCTCGCGCATCGCCGACTCTTCACCCTCATCAATGCCTCGCAGCTTTTCGACTTCGCCGTTGAACGGGATGATCCACTTGAGCGCGTAGGCGACGTCATCGACCCGCAGGCCGGGTCGGGCATCATCGAAGTCAAAGAACCCGACGGCCTCATTTCCCTTCCACGCCATGTTGCCGGGTTTGGGGTCGCCGTGGAGGATCACCTCGAACGTGCCAGGAACCTCGGTGACCCCGGCGGTGCTCGCATCATCTCCTGAAACTGCGTCGTTTTTCACGTAGCAATCGGTGATCCACGTAGCTCCCGCAGGTGGTACGAAGCTTGCACTCGCGTCGTGATAGCGCCGCAGCAGTGCCCCAGCCGAGGCACACGCTTTGACGGAAAGATGAGCATCGCCCCATCTTTCGTCCCCACCGGTACCCGGAACGAGGCTCAGTGTTTCCCGGCAACCGTCGGACCCAAGAGGCCGTGGAACCGGGACGCCTTTACCTGAAACATGCTCGAGCAAAGCGTGCACCGTGGCCGTCCAAGGACCCGTGGGCCGCGTGACCGTTGCCCCTTCAACCTGAATGATGCGCTTTGCCGTCACGAGAGCCAGCCCCGGTCACGTGCCACCATGTACGCCTCGAAGCGGTTGCCAGCACCGGTCTTTGCCATCGCGTTGGAGAGGTAGTTGCGGCATGTGCCCGGTGCGAGGTGCGCCTCGGCGGCGATATCCTCGATCGAGAGGCCGTGCCCCGCAAGCTCGAGAAGCTCCCGTTCCCGTTCCGTGAGGGGGCTGTCGCTCGCGTTGATCGCGAGGGCAGCTGTTTCCGGGTCGAGGTAGCGCCGACCCGCGTGGACGGTGCGGATTGCCGCGGCGAACTCCTTCGCATCAGATGTTTTCGGCAAGAATCCCGCTACGCCCTGCTCGAGCGCGCGCTTGAGGGCGGTGGGTCTGGCGTGGCTCGTCACGATGAGCACCTGCACGCCCGGGCTCTTTTCGCGTACGCGGTGCGCGGTCTCGATGCCGTCGATGCCGCCAAGCTGCAGGTCGCACACGAGAACGTCGGCGCCGTTCGGCTCACGCGCCCACCACTCGAGCAGCTCCTCGCCCGAGCCGCACACGGTGACGATCTCGAAATCTTCCTCGAGCCCGAGCAGGGTCGCGAGGGAGGATGCCACGAGGGTTTCATCGTCGGTGATGGCGATGCGGATCATGCGCGCTCCTCGGGTGCGTTGGTGGGGTTGGGTCCGACGGCTGCCGCGCCTTCGTTGAAGCATAGCCGCACGGTGAATTGGGGCGAATCATGCTCGATTTCGATGCTCGCCCCGCTCTCGTGTACGCGCTGGCGCAGCGCTGCGAGTCCCGAGAGAGGCCCAGGCGGCGACGGTGCCCCGTCGTTGATGAGGGTCACCGCGCTCCTTGTGAGAATGAGGCGCACGTGGCTCGCGTGGGAGTGGCGCAGAATGTTCGTCGTGGCTTCGCGCACGAACCACGCAGCGGCTTCCCTATGCTCTTCAGGAACGTCGAGCGAATCCCCTTGAGCGTCACACGTGATAGACGCGGCCGCGAGGAGCGATCGCGCTTCGGCGATTTCGGTCGCGAGGTTTGGGCGACGGTAACCGTGGGCGACGTCCCGCATGTCATTCGTGCTGACTTTCACGAGCTCTTGAAGCTCGCGCAGCTCGTGCGTGACATCTTTGTTTTTCTCCGCGAGCGCGAGGGCTACTTGAGATTTGAGGCTGATCGCCGCGAGGCGCTGGCCCATCGTGTCGTGGAGCTCTTGCGCGAAGCGGAGGCGTTCCTCGCTGACCTTCAGTTCGGCGTCAAGCTCGCGGGCGTAATCCATGTTGCGGAGAACCTTGATGCCCCACAGGGCCGAGACCGTGGCAAAGAGAAACGCGTAGGGCACGAGGATCATCGCGAAGATGGTTCCGGAGGCGAAACCGTGCGAGAGGACGCAGGTGAGGGCAATTGCCACGGTCGCGACAAGCCACTTGCGCTTCATCCAAGGAGCGTGCGCGAGCGCAAAGAGCGCGCTGCAAAACATGGCGTACATGCCGGCCCACACGGAGAGCACCTCGTTAGTGATCCACGTGAGGAGCAGGCACACCGCCCAGCTGACCGTGATGGCGACGAGGCTCACTCGCGTGCCTCGTGGTCTCGCCATCGTGGTGGGCTTCAGGTAAAGCGCGCCCTCGCGCATGAGTGGGACGGTGACAAAAGTCGCGAGCGCTGCCGAGCCAAGGGAAAAGCCAACGAGAGGCAAAGCATGCTCGCCATAGCGGTGAAGGTTCGTAAAGAGGGGGAAGGCGAAGATGATCCACAGCGTCGGGGCGGCGAGGGCAACGGACCAGCGCGTATACGAGGCGTATCGGGCAACCTCGCGTGCGCTCGAAGGCCCAAGGGCTTTCGGCGGTGGGGCGGTGCTCATGAGAAGTCCTTGTGGCGATCGTGAAAGGCGACACTGGCGGGGCCGAAACCGGCCCTCACCAGTGTCCCACGCAGTTTGAGTGAGTGGTTTAGCGATTTGATTCCCACTTCATGTACATCGGCACGAGAGCGACGAGCACGACCGCCCACAGTGCAAGGATGAGCATCGGCGAAGTTGCAGCCGCGAGAGCCGCACCGGAGTCGAGTGGCTCGTGGGTATCGCTCGCTGTTTTCCCGATCCACGCGAGCTGGCCGAGATCGGCCATGAGCGCGAAGGGGGTGCGGTCGACGATTGTGCTGACCTGTTCGGGCATGAGGGTGCGGAACGAACTTTGCGAGGCGATCGCGAGGATCAATACGGGAAGCGAGGTGATCTGGGCGGCCTCGGCATTTTTCGTGTAGCCGCTCGTGAGGAAACCGAGCGCCGTGCTTACCGCGATTCCACCGATTGTGGCGACAATGAGCGGCACGACGTTCACGGGCATTGGTGCGCCGAACACCACGAGCAGGGCGGGGGCCACGATCATCGTGATGATCGCGAGCACGGCACTCGGGGCGGTGATGCCAAGGAGGATGGTGGCGTCGGTGGCTTCGCCCGTGCGCAAGCGCTTGAGGACCTTTTCGTCTCGGCGCGTCGTCGACATCGAGAGAACCGAGTAGTACACGACGAGCAGCATGGTCATGAGGATGCAGATCTCGATGGCGCTCGAAGCGGCCACACCTTCGGTGCCGGAGGCTGACTTCAGAAGGAAGAACATTCCCGCCGTGAGACCGAGGGGGAACACGACCCCCATGAAGATCAGGGTGGGGTTGCGCAGGAACTGTGTGAGTTCGGCGCGTGCGAGGGCGATTGTGCGCGAGAGATGATTCGAGCGGGACTTTGAGGTGGAAGCGGCTGCTGTGGTCACGGTGTGTCCTTTCGTCAAAGTTCGGTGGATGCGGGCCGGCGCACTCGTTAGCGCTGCTCGCCCGCGACGCGCATGAACACGGTTTCGAGGGAGGCCGGTGTCGCGGAGAAACCGGTGAGGGAGAGACCTTCGTTCTTCGCCCATTGCAAAACCGCGAGGGCATCATCTTGGAGCTCGTCGGTGCGCACTTCGTAGGTATTGCCGGTGCGCGTGACGTTGGCGCCGGCGAGGGCGGGAAGGCTGAGCTCGGTGTTGGCGCCGGTGGCGTCGGGTTTTTCCCTGACCTCGAAGCTGATCATCGAGGCTTCCGTGGCGACGATGTCGCGCAGGCTGCCCTCGAGAACGATGTTCCCGCGGTGCATGATCCCGATCCGGTCGCACAGGCGCTCGGCTTCTTCGAGGTAGTGGGTCGTGAGGATCATCGTGACGCCGCGAGCCTTGAGGTCCTCGAGGAGCGCCCACACACCGCGACGGGATTCGGGGTCGAGGCCGGTTGTCGGCTCGTCGAGGAAAAGGATCGAAGGTTGGCCCACGAGTGCGCAGGCGAGGTCGAGGCGACGCTGCTCACCGCCGGAGAGGGATCCGACCTTCACCGTCGCGCGGTGCGTGAGGTCAACGGCGGCGAGGGCTTGATCGGGGTCCATGGGGTTCGAGCACGTTCCCGCCCACATGCGGATAGTCTCGGCGACGGTGAGCTGAGTAGGAAGGCCACCCGATTGGAGCATCGTGCCCGTGTGAGCTCGAAGCTGTGCACGGTCCTTACGCGGATCCATGCCGAGGATTGCCACGGTTCCGCTCGTCGCGGGAGCGAGCCCCTCGAGGATCTCGAGAGTCGAGGTTTTACCGGCGCCATTTGTGCCGAGCAGCCCGTAAACCTCGCCTTCATTCACATGGAAGGAAATTCCGTCCACGGCGGTAAAGGCTTTCTTTTTCTTCGATCCCGCATAAGTGCGGGTCAGGTTCGAGACGGTGATGACGTGCTGTGCGTTGTTCATGCCTCCACTCTTCGGCACGCGCGGCCTGGGTAGTAGTGGAAAACGTCAGGGGCTTGCCATTGCTTTGTCACGTGCGTGAATGACACATGTCACTGCCTTCTCGCCTCGCTGTTCATATTTCGCCATGTGCATTCGCGCGCGTCCTCGGTATCGGTACGCTTACGAAGGTCATGAACACATGTGTCAAGGGAGGCCCGCGGTGAAGCCACTCGTTCTCCAGTCGGATTTCGGATACGTCGATGGCGCCGTGAGCGCCATGTATGGCGTCGCGGCCGGCGTGAGCCCTGAGCTGCGCGTTCACGACATCACGCACAACATTCCGCCGTACGACATTTGGGAAGGCTCCTATCGCCTCGCCCAGGTCATTTCGTATTGGCCCGAGGGCACCGTTTTCGTGTCGGTCGTCGACCCGGGCGTTGGCTCGGATCGCTTGAGCGTCGTCGCACGCACCTCGACCGGGCACTATGTCGCGACTCCGAACAACGGCACCCTTACCCACATCGAGAAGTTCTTCGGGATCGAGGAGCTTCGCGAAATCGACGAAAAGTTCAACCGCCGCGAGGGCTCAGCGCACTCCTATACGTTCCACGGGCGCGACATCTACGCGTTCACGGGAGCGCGCCTCGCGAGTGGCACGATCACCTACGAGCAGGTCGGCCCAAGCCTCGACGTGGGCGAGGTTGTGGCTCTTCCGATCGCTGAGCCGAAACGCGAAGGCCACGTGCTCACGGGCACGATTGACGCGCACGATAACCGCTACGGCTCACTGTGGACATCGATCCCGCGCACCCTTTTCGAGGATGCCGGCATTAGCCATGGCGACTACGCGCGCCTCACCATCACCCACAACGGACAGACCGTGCACGCGACGAGCCTCGTGTATGCGCCGAGCTTCGCGCACGTCGAGGTCGGCGAGTCCCTCATCTACGTCAATTCTCTCGATCGCGTGGCTGTCGCGATCAATCGCGGCTCGTACGCGAATGCTTTCCACCTCGGGCGCGGCAACAGCTGGCATGTCGCTTTCGAGAAGGTCGAACAGTAAGGATCCCCATCATGTCTACCCCTGAAACTCCTACCTCCAGTGCACCGCTTCCCGTGACCCGCAGGGTTTCGCCCGTGACGCAGGTCGTGGCGATCGGTATCGGTGCGGCACTCTTTTTTGTGCTGAGTCGATTCGTTGCGATCCCCGTTCCCGTGCCGAATCTTGCGATCACATTCCAGTACGCCCTGCTCGCGGTTCTCGCGGTGCTGTACGGACCGTACGTTGCGGCCATTGCCGGCTTCGTGGGGCATATTCTTGCCGACGCAACCGGCTACGGCATTTGGCTTTCGTGGGAGATTCCGACGGCTGTCTTCGGTCTCATCGTGGGCTTCTTCATGCTTCGTAACCGCGTGAACGAGGGGGAGTTCCCGCGCCGGGATCTCGTGCGCTTCAACCTCGCGGTCATCGTGGGTCACTTCGTTGCATGGGGCGTACTCGCCTGGATTCTGGACGTGACGCTCATGGGCGAACCGTTCGATAAGGTCATCGTGCAAGGCCTCGTGGCCTTCGTGACGAACGCGATTCTCACCTGCGTGTTTGGCTCGATCATCCTCGCGCTGTATGCGAAGACGCGCACCCGCTCGGGCTCGCTCGAGGTGGGCGCTTAAGCGTTCCGTATGGCTCTTCCCTCCCATTCGCCCGAGGCGAACCGTGCCGCTCATGCCATCGTTTTCGATGACGTGAGCGTGCATTACCGCACCCAAAAACTTCCCTCGGTCGAGAACGTGAGCTTCACGATCGGCTGGGGTGAGAAGGTCGCGATTGTGGGGCCGAGCGGCTCGGGAAAATCCACGCTCGTACACGTCATGAACGGCCTCGTGCCGCATCGCTTCGAGGCAAGCGTGAGTGGCAGCGTGAGGGTCGGTGGCGTGGATCCGGTGCGCGCGCCGCTCGTGCGCACCGCCGGTGAGGCTGGCACGGTTCTCCAGGATTCCAACGCGCAGTTTGTCGCGCTCACGGTTGCGGAGGATATCGCCTTTTCCCTCGAGAACCAGGAGGTTGCCTCGGGCGACATGCCGGGCATCGTCGAGCGGGTCGCCAAGCGCGTGGGCCTCACCGAGCTTCTTGAGCACTCGCCGCACGAACTGAGTGGCGGGCAAAAGCAGCGCGTCGCCGTCGCGGGCGTGCTCGTGGACGACGTGCCGATTCTCCTGTTCGATGAGCCGCTCGCGAACCTTGACCCGGCGACGGGTCGCGCGATGATCGAACTGGCTGACGACCTCAATCGGGAGAGCGGTGCGAGTGTCGTCATCATCGAGCATCGTCTCGAAGAAGTGCTGCACAGGGGGGTCGATCGGATCCTCATGATGGCCGGCGGCCGCCTCGTTGCCGATACAACCCCGGATGAGCTCGTGACCTCCGGTCTCCTCACCGAGCACGGCATTCGCCGGCCGCTGCACCTTACGGCCCTCAATTATGCGGGGATCGAACCGCCAGCGTCCGCGCACCCCGCCCGGCTCGAGGCCCTTCGCCTGAGCGAGAGCGAATGCGCACGGGTACGAGAGTGGGGGCGTGAGCAGTGGGCCGCGAGGTCCGGCGCGGCTTCGGTCAAGCGGGAGTCGGGGGAGGGGTCCGACGCCACCTTGGCTATCAGCGTGCGGAATCTCCACGTGCTTCACGGCCACGATCAAGACCACGAGGGCGTGCACGCTCTGCGCGGGATCGACCTCGAAATTCGGCGCGGCGAGATGCTCGCGATTCTCGGCAACAATGGCGCGGGGAAGTCCACCCTTGCGAGCGCGATCACGGGCTTCATGAAGCCGAACTCGGGCACGGTCGAGGTGCTCGGTGATGATGTGCTCAACTTGAGTATCGCCGAGATCGGCACGCGCGTGGGCTTTGTGCTTCAAGAGCCGGGACACATGATCTCGAAGCCGCTCATCTTCGATGAGGTCGCGCTCGGCCCGCGCGCCCACGGCCTCGATGAGGAAGAGGTTCGTCGCCGCGTCGAATCTGCACTCGAGACGTGCGGCCTCACTCCGTTTAAGTCGTGGCCCGTGAGCGCGCTCAGCCACGGCCAAAAGAAGCGCGTCACGATCGCCGCCGCGCTCGCACTCGAACCCGAGATCCTCATTCTCGACGAACCGACCGCGGGCCAAGACTTCCGCCACTACACGGAGTTCATGGAGTTCATTCGCGAGCTTAACCGCGGGGGCACAACGATCCTTCTCATCACGCATGACATGCATCTCGCCCTCGAGTATGTTCCGCGCGCCGTCGTGCTGAGCGAGGGGGAGATCATCGCGGATTCTTCGCCCGCGCGGATCCTCGTCGACGATGACGTGACGAGGCGCGCGAACCTCGTGCGCACGAGCCTCGATGCGCTCGCAGCCACCGTCGGGCTTCCCGTTTCCACCGATAACGGCGGCACCCAAGAGTTTGGCCGCAGTGAATTCATTGAGGCCGTGATCGCGGTTGATCGCGAGAAGCGGGAGGTGGGCGATGCCCGCTAAATCCGTTCTCGGCTACGTGGATCGACCGGGCTTCCTGCATCGAGTGTCGGGGCTCGCGAAACTCATGCTCGCCGTCGCGAGCGTCGTGGGTGCGCTCGTGGGATTCGATGCGCGCTATCTCGCGGCGATGCTCGTGCTCAACATCGTGCTGTGGGCGCTGAGCCGCGTGAAGCTTCGCGACCTCGCCGTAGTGCTCGTGATCATCGCGGGTCTCATGCTGCTCAACAACGTCTTTATTTTCCTGTTCGCCCCCGGCTACGGAACCGAGCTGTACGGCACGCGCACCGTGCTCGTGGATGGCCCGTGGCACTGGGACATCACGCGTGAGCAGCTGTTTTATCAGCTCGTTGTGACCCTCAAGTACTTCGCGGTGCTCCCGCCCGTGCTCCTTTTTATTGCGACGACGCGCCCGCCCGAGTTCGCGCAGTCGCTGAACCGCATCGGTGTTCCCTACAAGATCGCGTACTCCGTCTCGATCGCCCTTCGATACATCCCCGATATTCAGCGGGACTTCGTGACGATCTCGAAGGCGCATCAGGCGCGCGGCCTCGAAACCTCGTCGAAGGCGGGGATCGTGACGCGCGCGCGGAACATCGTGGGCGTCATCCTCCCGCTTCTCCTCGGCGCGTTCGACCGGATCGAAGAGGTCGCGAGTGCGATGGAGCTGCGCGGTTTCGGGCGCGGGAAGCGACGTACGTGGTACGGCAAGAAGCCGCTCACGTGGCGCGATTGGCTCATCATGGCGCTCGCGCTCGCGGTGCTCGCGGTCCCGATCATGCTCGCGATCGTCAACGGCGGAAGGTTTTGGAACCCCTTCGCGTAGAGAAAAAGGGGTCGACATTCGTGTGAATGCCGACCCCTTTGTTCGCAGAGGCTCACGGTGCGAGGCGCTCCACCTGCCAGCGGCCCTCTTCAACGTCCAGGGCTGTGAAGCGGATGCGGTCGTGAAGGCGCGAGGCGCCGCCCTGCCAGAACTCGATGACGTGCGGGGTGAGCGCCCAGCCGCCCCAGTGCGGCGGGCGGGGAACCTCTTTGCCTTCAAAGCGCTTCTCGGCGCGCTCGTTCGCGAGCTGAAGATCCTCGCGCGACTCGACGACATCCGACTGCGAGCTCGCCCAGGCGCCGATCTGCGAACCGCGCGGGCGCACCGCGAAGTAGGCGTCGGATTCCGCAGCGCTGATGCGGCGCACCTTGCCCTGGATGCGCACCTGGCGCTGAAGCGGCAGCCACGCGAAGTTCAGGGCCGCCTTGCGGTTCACGTCGAGGTCGTGCCCCTTTTGAGACTCGTAGTTGCCGAAGAACACGAACTTCTTGTTCTTGTGCTCCTTAAGGAGCAGCACGCGCGAATCCGGCCAATCAGTTTCCGGGTTGATCGTGGAGACGACCATGGCGTTCGGTTCGAGCAGATCGCCTTCGCGATCGCGGCGCTCGATCGCGTCCCTCATCCATTCGTCAAACAATGCGTGCGGGTCGTTGCCCGCGAGCGTCTTGGTGAGCTGGCCCTTCGTGTAGTTCACGCGTTCCGCGCGAAGATCGGGCGCACTTGCCTTCTCGTTCATGACCTCTCCTCGAAACTTGGTGTGGGATCTTCCTCGTTCCCGATCTACCACTCTAGCCCCGTGGCCTGGTGGGCTCTGGGGACTAAAAGGGAAGCGCAATGGCTCAAGCACCGAGCGCCACGAGGGTGCTGAGCGCGAGCGCTGCCGGCCACGAAAGGGGCGCGACGGCGGCGGGGCTTCCGTCGGCCAGGACCTTCTCACTGATCGCTCCGGCGCTCGTGCGGTGGGCTGCAAGCCATTCGAGAAGCTCGAGCGCGCGCTCGCGCTTGCCAAGGTGTGCGTAGGTTTGCGCGAACATCGCCGTTTGCGGAGTCCAGCTGATGCTGTCCCGCTTCCAGCGTGCCCCCGGGGCGACGCCGCCCGCGGGTCGCGACATCGCCTCACACGCCGCATCGACCTGACCGGCGATCTGCGGGTTGCGCTCGGCAAATCCCTTGGTTTGGTACGGCGGTAAGAGCATGAGCAGCCCCGCGTCAAAACCGCCGCCGTGCGCGTAGCGCTGGAAGTTGCTTGGGCCAAAAGCAGCAAGGAGGGCGCGTTCGGTTTCCCGGGCCCGTGCCTCGAGCGTTCTGGTTCCGACGCCTTCTTCGCCCTCAATCCAGCCTATTTCTGCAAGGTACGCCGCGCTCTCGAGCGCGCAGAGCGTCATGGCCGCCGTCGCGAGAGTGAGGCGCCGCTCGGGCACTTCCCAATAGTCGGGGCTTGGCTTCGGTAGGCCGCTTCCGGTGTGTGTGGCGTCGAGGGCGGCACGCGCCGCACGGGCGAGCGTCGTTCTAAGAGTGGGGAGCGAGGTCGCGGAGGTGGCGTCGGAACCTAAAACCCCGAGCCGGGCGAGCGTTGCCGCTGCCCACAGGAACCACCCGACCCCATCGAGTTGCGGGGCGCGATCATCAGGGGCGTCCTTGGTGCCGGGGCGGTAGCGCGCCTCGAACGTGCCGTCTGGGCGCTGGATGCGTGCAAGGTGTTCGAGCAGGCCGAGTGCCCAGTCGCCGAAGCCACGTTCGGCGAGGGCCACGATCACGTGGGCCGTGTCGCGGGGCCACGTGTAGCGCCAGTTCGGGCTGAGGGCCGCGACGGGGGAGGGAAGCGCCCACGTGAGGCTGAAAACGTCGAGGAGCGCGGAACGGTCGAGATCGGTGAGCGTGGGCGTGGAGGCCGGTCGCGATGCGCGGTCGAGGAAGGCGCGCGTGATGGCGTTGAGCGTACCCGCGCCGTGAGCGGTGCTGAGAGTGCGCGTGCCGAGAATGAGTTCGGGTGAATCCGGCTGCACAAAGGTGCGCTCTACCCCCGGGATGGTCCCCGCGCGCAGCAAGGCCGCGGCGTCGTGCTCCTCGACCTCGCGCGTAAGTGAATCCGAAGTGGCGGAGAACGCGACGCCGAGGGAGTAGAGGTCCTCGTGCGCCTCGTGCGGGAAAAGGCTCGCGATGCTGCTGCGCTCCACATACAGTGCCGAGGCGCCGAGCGCCGCGAGAAGGCTGCCGCCGAGAAGCGTGCGTCGCCGCATGGCTGGCCTCCTTCTTCCGCTGGAATGTGTGGCTCGAGCTTAACAAGCACGCGAGCGAGTAAGTGAAGTCATGAGTGATCTTGTGCGAGAGGGGTTGGAAGGGCGCGGATCTTCCATAAGATTGGCCAAGTGACTGACGAACAGCAGAGGAAAACCGACACAAGTGCCCTAGAACTCGCGCGGCTCGCCGACGAGCGTGCCGCCGAAAGCCTCGCAACTGAGGAGCCGCGCCCGCTTACCGAGGAAATCCCGCAGGTCGCGTTCGCGACGCCCACCGACAACGTCTCGCACGTGACCGGACCGATCGAGCAGGTCGAGGAGGTCGCGACCGAAACGGCTGCTCTTCGCCTGCACCTCGGTCGCAGTGAGAAAGTCACGTTCGGTTTCACGTTCGCGATGGCGATGCTCGCGATGCTCGGCCCGTTCTCGATCGACATGATCTTCCCGGGCTTCCCCTCGATGAGGGAGGACTTCTACACGGACGCCGCAGCGATGCAGCAGGTGACGAGCCTCTACCTCATTTCCTTCGCGGTCATGAGCATGTTCCACGGCCCCCTCTCCGATGCGCTTGGACGCAAGCGTGTCATGGGTGCTTCGCTCATCGTTTTCTCAATCGGCTCGCTTGGCGCGGCGCTCGCCGTCAATCTCCCGATGCTTTTCGCCTTCCGCGTGCTCCAGGGCCTCAGCGCGGGTGGTGCGACGATCGTTTCGCGTGTCGTGATCCGCGATCTCTATGGCGGCGGCAGGGCGCAAAAGCTTATGAGCCAGGTCATGATGATCTTCGCGCTCGCGCCCGCGGCGGCGCCGATCTTCGGCGGCTGGATTCTGCTCCTCGGGCCGTGGCGTTGGATCTTCGGTGCGATGCTCCTCTACGCGCTCGTCACGCTCGCGATCATGATGATCGTCATCCCCGAAACGCTCCTTCCGGAGAAGCGCCAGCCGTTCAATGCGAAGGGCATCTTCACGTCGCTCGGGCGCGTGCTTCGCTCGCCGGTCATCTGGCGCCTCTCGCTCGCGCTCGGCCTCGCGAGCCAGGCCGACTTCATTTTCATCTCGGCAGCGCCGATCATCGTGCCAGACGTCATGCACCTCGGTGCCCAGGACTACTGGGTGCTGTTCATCCCGATCATCGCCGGCATGATCCTCGGCAACTATCTCGTGGGGCGCCTCGCCTTCGTCTTGAGTCGCTCGCGCCTCATCACGATCGCCTTCACGACCGTCGTGGTGGGTGGCATCCTCTCCGTCGTGATCCCGATGCTTACCCCCGAGCTCACCTCGCAGTTCGGTATTTGGCACCTCCTCGTCATGGTGGGCCCCGGCATTCTCGGTCTCGCGGCGGCGCTCATGATGGCGCCCGTGCAGCTCGAAGTTCTTGACATGTTCCCCGAGGAGCGCGGTGCCTCCACGAGCTTTGCGACGTTCATGAACCTCATCGTTGCCGCGATCGTCTCGGGCGTCATGGTTCCGGTTCTCGGTGCCGACCTGGTCAAGCTCGGCATCGGTGCCCTCGCGCTCTCGGCGGGCGGTGCGGCGTTCTGGTTCGCGCACGTGCTCATCGCGCGTCGTGTGCAGGCCTAGATGTACTGACCGGAGATGTTGATCGAGTCAGGCAGTGGTGAGCCAGTCTTGAATGTCCTCTGGTTTGTGGATTAGGAGGTCGCGCCGTCCGGGGCGGCGTTCGATCCACCCTCGGTCGATGAGGGCGCGCATGAGCGCGGCTCCGAGTCCTCCAGCGAGGTGGTGGCGTTGCTCGGTCCAGTCCGTACACACCTTCAGCAGGGGACGACGCCCAGCCTGCACCACGGCGAGGTCAATACCGATCCGGGCGAAGTGCTGGGCAGCGTGGGGACCCAGCACGTAGCCGGTGGCCGTCGGGCCGGCGATGGCATCGAGCGGACCCCGAACGGTGCCCTGGATGCCGTCGGTGCGGCGCAGCGTCTCGACCTCGACCAGGCCCGCCAGGATGTCGGTGCCCAGACTGCCGGCCAGGTGGTCGTAGCAGCTGCGCGCCACCCGCAACCGGTCCCACTGGCTGGCCTGGCGTAGCCCCGTGATGCCAGGGGTGGACGCCAGAGGGATCAACGACTCCAGGACCACCGCGACGTGGGGGCCTGCGAGCCGGTAGCGACGCACCCGTCCCTCGGGCTCGACGACGAGCAGTCCTGCCCCCGCCAGGCGGGACAGGTGCTCGCTGGCGGTGGAGGTGCGCACCCCTGCCACCTGGGCCAGGCGCGTCACGGGGCGGGCGTTGCCGTCGAGCAGTTCGAGCATCATCGCGGCGCGTGACCGATCGGCGAAGTGCGCGGCCACCGAGGCGATGTCTGGCTGTGGGTCCATGGCACCCATTCTCACCCCGTCACACTTCGACCGCCACCGAAGCGTCCATACCTCATCGTGGTAGGCATGAACCTCTCTCCTGATGCCCCCGCCTCACACCGGGGTGGTGCCCGCCGCAACGGCGGGACATTCCTGCTCGTAGTGTTGTGCATCCCCATGTTCCTGGTGCTGCTGGATGTGTTGGCCATGAACGTGGCGATGCCCACGGTCGGCCGCACCTTCCATGTGCCCGTGGCGCGCTGGGCCCAGGTCGTGGATGCCTACACCGTGCCCCTCGCCCTCGCGCTGCTGCCCGCCGGGTGGTTGGTCGACCGCATCGGGCCACGTCGCGCCCTGCTGGTCGGCATCACCGTGTTCACGGCAGCCTCCGTGGTGGGCGGGCTGGCCGGAGCCTGGCTGGTCGTCCTGGGTGCCCGTCTGGGCCAGGGGCTGGCCGCGGCCGTGATGCTGCCGGCCGGGCTGGCAGCACTGAGCACGTCCTGGCCTGAACCACATGAGCGTGCGAGGGCTCTGGGGGCCTGGTCGAGCATCAGCGCCGTGGCCACTGCCCTGGGCCCAGCCGTCGGCGGCCTGCTCGTGGCCGCCATGTCGTGGCGGGCCGTGTTCTGGGTCAACGTGCCCCTGGGCCTGGTCGCCGCATGGGGGACCTGGCAGCAGCTGGGCACCGGCCCCCGGCGCCCACAGCAGCCCCAACCCGAACAGTCCGGCCGTGGCGCCATTGCCACGGTGTCGCTGGTCGGGTCCGTGATCGCGGCAGCGATGATGACCTCGGGCGCGAACGGCACTCTCCAGGTCATCACAGTCCACTTGCAGTCCGGGCTCGGGATGGGTGCCGGGCCGACTGGACTGCTGCTGTTGCTCGCCACAGCGCCATTCGTCGTGCTCGGCCCCCTCTCGGGGAGGGCTGTCGTCCGCCTCGGCCGACGCCGCGTCGCTGCCCTGGGATTCGCGGTCGGCGCCGTGGGACTCGCGACGCTGGGCCGGCTGCCGGGAACCATGGGTCTCGCCCCAGGGCTGCTGGGCATCGGGGTCGGCCTCGGGTTGATGACCTCCGCCATCGTGGGCGAAAGCCTGTCCGCCTGGCCCGGCCGCCCAGGAGTGGCCAGCGGACTCAACAACGCCCTCCGACAGACAGGAACCAGCCTCGGCGTGGCCCTCGGAGGCTGGGCAGCCGGATGGTGGAGCGGAACGCCGCTGCTCGTGAGAACCGGAGCCGCAGCAGGACTTTGGTGGGTCGGAGCAGCCGTCCTGGTCTTGGTCACTTTCACCCGCTCCCGCAGGTCGAGGAAGAACCCGCGATGAGCCACCCCAACGCTGCCCTCACACCCCGCCACCGACTGATCGTCGCCCGGCTCGTGGTCGACCAGGGCTGGCCGGTCAGCGAAGTCGCAGCCCGATTCCAGGTCTCCTGGCCCACCGTGAAGCGCTGGGCCGACCGCTACCGCACCGGCCAGTCCATGCAGGACCGCTCCTCACGGCCCCACCGGTCGCCGAATAAGACCAGCCAAGCCACGACCAGGCGTTGCATCCAGCTCCGCCTGCGCCTGCGCGAAGGACCGGTCCAGCTCGCGTGCCGGCTCGGGATCGCCCCGTCGACGGTCCATCGGATCCTGGTCGACGCGCAACTGAACCGGCTTTCCTATGTCGACCGCGCCACGGGAGAGCCCGTTCGCCGTTACGAGCACGACCATCCCGGGGCGATGCTGCACGTTGATGTGAAGAAGCTCGGCAACATCCCCGACGGCGGGGGCTGGCGCTACGTCGGCCGACAACAAGGCGACCGCAACCGCGCTGCTACCCCGGACAAGCCTCGCAACAAGTGGCGGGACCCGTTGATGGGAAAGGCGTACGTCCACACCGTCATCGATGACCACTCCCGTGTCGCCTACGCCGAGATCCATGACGACGAAACCGCCCTCACCGCCACTGCCGTGCTGGTCCGGGCTGTCGAGTGGTTCAACCAGCGTGGCGTCACCGTCGAGAGGGTGTTGTCCGACAATGGAGGCACCTACCGCTCACACCTGTGGCGAGACACCTGCCATGAGCTCGGGATCAAGCACAAGCGCACCAGGCCCTATCGGCCGCAGACCAACGGGAAGATCGAGAGATTCCACCGCACCCTGGCCGACGGCTGGGCCTACGCCCGCTGCTACACCTCTGAAGCCGAGCGCCGCGGTGAGCTCGAGGGCTGGCTGCACTACTACAACCACCACAGGCCCCACACCGCCTGCGGCAACCAGCCACCCTTCACGCGATTAACGAACCTCCCCGATCAGTACACCTAGATCACGAGACTAGCGGCGTGCTCGCGAAGGTATTCGCGTAGGTAGGGCAGGGCAAAATCTATCCGGCCGCGCCCGACCTCGACGATCATTTCGGCATCGATAAGACGCCTGCGGTAGTTGCCTACGTAGGAATCTGAACGGTCGAGTCTTGCCTTAAGAGCAGCGATCTCTGTGGGCCCATCGTCTCGAGCCATGAAAACGAGGAACGATCGATCCACATCGGAGAGATCGGCCAACGCAGGCTCGTGAACGAGTTGGCCGAGTTTTCGTCGGGCCTTGTCTGCCCCTCGTTCGGCAGCCTCTCGCGTGATACTCCTACCCTGAGCTTCGCGAAACGCCCACTGCCCGACGAGCTGGATCATGAAGGGGTAACCCTGACAAGCATTGACGGCGGTCTCGAGGGCCCTTCCCGTCCAGGTGGTTACCGACTCCGCGAGCGGCTGCTCTAGAGCGAGGCTTACGTCCTCATCTGACACTCGGTCCAGTTCGACTCGCTCGGCGCGGCGTAAGAACGTGATGGGGTTTGGCGCCTCGCTCGCGGTCGCTTGGCTTGAAAGGAGCGGTTTGATGGCCGAGGGGATCCCAGCCATGGCGACGGCAATATTTTTTCTCTCGCGCACAAGGTGCTGAATGGTAGCGCCGAACTCGATAAGTTCATCGTTGCGCTGGTGGTGCATCTCGTCGAGGGTGATGAATACGCCGCTTGCGGGTTGCCCCGTTGTGCGATCGAGGCTGGCTTTGTAGGCAAGATAGTCGTCAAGAGCGTTGCGCAAGGAATACGACGCTTCCGAGATTGATGTTGAGTCCCAGGTGACGGAGCCGCCAACGCCAAAGATAGAGAGTCCTAAGCCTTTGAGGTGCGAACGCTGACGAGCCAAACGGCGAATGATCTCGCTGCGGATGCGTTCGACAAACCCCTTCGTTGCCGTCTCGCTTATGACGAACCAGCCGCGCTCCTCCGCCGTGTCTTCGAACGCGTTGAGTAGCACGGTTTTCCCAATTCCTCTCGGGCCCACAATGAGTGAGATGCGCTCGTGCGCGCCCGGGCCGTCATCGAGTGCGAAGGCAAAGTTTTGCACCGCTTCGTTGCGGCCAACCAGAAGCGGGGGCGTGGCGCCGAGAGTGGCGCGGAAGGGGTTGCGTGCAGGGTCCATGCTTCAAGGGTAAATTCCGCACCCTATGAAGGTCTATGAGTTTTATGAATTGCTTTGAAATTTATGAAATCTATGAAAAGCGGCACCGGGTTCGGCCGCGCCGTGAGCGTCAGTAGGCAAAGCCCGCGAACGCGCGGCTGATCCCGCTCCGGTCTGCGCCAGCGGCGAGCAGCACCTGAAGGAGGAGACGCGCCTTGTGCGCGCTCAACATGCCCGCCATGCACGCGCCCGAGTGGATGAGGTCCACCTCCGCGCCAGGATACGAGTAGTGATAGGTCGAGGTTCCGCCCTCGGGTATGCGAGTCGCAACGACGATCTGGATACCGCGCTCGCGGGCCTCGCGCACGAGCGGCATAACCGTCTCGGGCACGTGCCCCATCCCCACGCCATTGATCACGATCCCCGCGGGCGGTTCGGCCTGGCGCACGAGCGCCTCGAGGGCCTCGCCGCGATCGAAAAGGCCCGTCCCGATGAGAGGCACGGAGGGAAGCTCGGCGGGCACGGTGGGCATCACGCAGTCCGACGCTTCCAGCGCGTACATCGCGCGAATCCCATCCTCGTTCACGAGCGCGAGGGGACCTGAAGGCTCCGAATCGAACGCGTCGATGCTTCGAGAGCTGACCTTCGTGACGCGATCTGCGGCGTGCACGAGCGCGTCGAAAACCGCGAGAACACCGAGGCCACGAGCCTGCTCGCTCGCGGCCGTCACGATCGCATCATGGAGGTTTGCGGGGCCGTCTGCCCCGGGCGCGTTTGCGGGACGCATCGCGCCCGTGAGCACGAGGGGAGTCTCGAGATTCCAGTAGCGGCCCAGCAAGAATGCCGTCTCTTCGAGAGTGTCGGTGCCGTGAGTAAGCACGATGCCGCGAAAGCCAGCGTCGGAACCCTCCCGAGCCACTCGAAGAACTTCGCGCACGTGCGCGAACGTGACCGAGGGCGAACCGACATTCGCGATCTCTCGGAACTCGAGATCGATGCCGGGGATCGGAAACATGCCCGCATCCGGCTGCGCGGCAGGGGAGGCGTGGCCGCCCGGTTGATTTTGGCTCATGGCGATCGTGCCGCCGAGGCCGAGAACGAGAATGCGGAAGGTCGCGGTCATGGGTGCTCCTGTGCGTGCCGGTGCGCGTGAGATCAGTGTAGAGCCGAGCCGATCGGTCACTCACCGTGAACGGTGAGCTGGCGGTGCTAACCTCGCGTGAGCTTGCCAAACGTGGTTCAACGGCGAACCGAGCACACTGACGAAGGAAGTGTTATGTCCTCATCCGCCCGTTCCGCACTCAACCCGAATACTCGCGCCGCGCATCTCGAAAAGCTCGCCTCGACGAGCGCCGAAAACCCACTCGATATCTTCATCGTCGGTGGTGGCGTGAACGGCGCTGGCGCCGCGTTCGATGCCGCGACCCGCGGCCTTAGCGTCGGCCTTGTCGAGATGAACGACTGGGCGAGCGGCACGAGCTCGCGCTCCTCGAAACTCATGCACGGCGGCCTTCGCTACCTGCAGATGCTCGACTTCACTCTCGTCGCCGAGGCTCTGCGCGAGCGCGACCTGCTCATCTCGAAGACAGCGCCGCACCTCGTGAAGCCCATCAGTTTCATGTTCCCCATGAAGAACGCCCTCGAGCGTGCCTTCATTGGGTCGGGTATCGCCCTCTATGACGGCATGCAGATTGGCCACCGAGAAGTGCCGATCCACAGGCACGTGTTCTCCAAGGGGCTTGCGAAAGACTTTGCTGGTCTCGACCCCGAGAAGAACTCGGGCGCGATCGAATTTTATGACTCGCGCATGGACGATGCGCGCTTCGTGGCGATGCTCGTGCGCTCCGCCGTGAACCTTGGCGCGGCGGCCGCGAACTACACGAAGGTCACGCGCTACCTCAAAGACGGCGGTCGCGTGGTGGGCGCGGCGATTACCGATCTCGAAACCGGCAACGAATACGAGGTGCACGCGCGCGAGGTGATCCTCGCGGGCGGCGTGTGGACTGGTGAGGAGCAGGACCGCGCGGGCGCCGATTCGGGCCTTCAGGTGCTCGCCTCGAAAGGCATCCACATCACCGTTCCACGTGACGCTATCGAAGCGAAAGACAACACGGGCATCATCACGCAGACCGAGAAATCGGTGCTGTTCATCATCCCGTGGGACGAGTACTGGCTGATCGGCACAACAGACACCCCGTGGAAAGAAGACGTGGCGGTGCCCACCGCGACAAGCAGCGACATCGACTATGTGCTCGAAAAAGCCAACGACGTTCTGCGCCGACCTCTCACGCGCGAAGATGTCATCGGTGTGTACGCGGGGCTCCGCCCCCTCCTCCAGCCCGTCAAGAAGTCCGACGGCGCCTCCACCAAGGTGTCGCGCGAACACACGGTGATGGAGGTCGAACCGGGCCTGAGTGCGATCGCCGGTGGCAAATACACCACCTACCGCGTTATGGCGGAGGACGTCGTGGACTTCGCGCTTCGCGGCACCCCCGATGCCCCCAAGACCAAGACGCGAGACATCCCCGTGATCGGCGGCGCCGGCTACGAGGAGATGCGCGTGCGTGCCGCTTCGCTCGCTGAAGATTACGGCATTGACGAGGTGCGCCTCGAGCGCCTCCTCTTCCGCTACGGCGCGCTCCTCGAAGACCTCTTCGCCCTCATGGAGGAGAACCCCGAACTCGCAAAGCCCCTCACAGAGGCCCCGCGTTACCTCCGCGCGGAAATCGCGTACGCTGCGCGCAGCGAAGGGGTGCTTCACCTCGCCGATGCCCTCATGCGCCGCACGCGCCTCGACTACGAGACGCCCGACCGCGGCGTGGGCGCCGCGCGCGAGATCGCCGCGATTCTCGGCGAGGAACTCGGCTGGGATGAGGCTCGCCGCGAAGCGGAAATCGAGGCGTACTCGACGTTCATCGCCGCGCGCCTCGAGGCCGAGAACACGACGAGTGACGCCGAAGCCGCAGCACTGCTCGAGAACGTGCGCGAGATTCCCGCGCGCTGACGACCGCGCGCGAAACCGCGCACACCACTAGCCGCGGGCAGCGGTGCCTGCGACCCCGAAAGGATCTCACATGCCAGATACCTCAGACCAGAAGTACATCCTCGCGATCGACCAGGGCACGACGAGCTCGCGCGCCATGGTTTTCGACCACGACGGCCACGCCGTTTCCCAGGCGCAGCTTGAGCACGAGCAGATCTTCCCGCGTTCGGGTTGGGTTGAGCACGACCCCATGGAGATTTGGAGAAATACCCGTGAGGTCATCGCGCTCGCACTGAACAGAGCTGAAGTCAACAGGGATGACCTGGCAGCCGTCGGCATTACCAACCAGCGCGAGACCGCGGTGGTATGGGATAAGAACACGGGCAAGCCCATCTACAACGCGATCGTGTGGCAGGACACGCGCACCTCGCGGATTGTGCACGAACTCGCGGGCGAGGAGGGGGTGAACCGCTTTAAGGACGTCACGGGTCTGCCGCTCACGACGTACTTTGCGGGCCCCAAGGTCAAGTGGATCCTTGACAATGTCGAGGGGGCGCGAGAGAAAGCCGAGGCTGGCGATCTGCTGTTCGGCACGACCGACACGTGGCTCTTGTGGCACATGACGGGTGGAACCAAGGGCGGAGTGCACGTTACCGACGTCACGAACGCCTCGCGTACTCTCCTCATGAACGTGCACACGCTCGAATGGGACGAAGATATCGCGCGCGAAATGGGGATCCCCATGTCGATGTTCCCCGAGATCCGCTCCTCCTCCGAGGTATACGGCAAGGGCCGCAAGCGCGGCCTCCTCACGAACGTGCCGATCGCTGGCATCCTCGGCGACCAGCAAGCGGCGACGTTTGGCCAGGCGTGCTTCGAGAAGGGCACCGCGAAGAATACGTACGGAACCGGCAACTTCCTCCTCATGAACACGGGAAGCGAAGCCCTTTCTTCGGATAACGGCCTGCTGACGACCGTGCTTTACAAACTCGGCGACGCCGACCCGGTCTACGCTCTCGAGGGCTCAGTCGCCGTGACCGGCTCGCTCGTGCAGTGGATCCGCGACAGCATCGGCCTCATCTCGAGCGCGAAAGAGGTCGAGGACCTCGCGACGAAGGTCGAGGATTCGGGCGGCTGTTTTGTCGTTCCCGCGTTTTCTGGCCTCTTTGCCCCGTACTGGAAGGACGATGCGCGAGGAGCAATCGTGGGCCTCACACGCTACGTGAACAAGCACCATGTGGCACGCGCCGTGCTCGAGGCGACGGCCTATCAGAGCGCCGAGCTGATCGACGCCATGAACGAGGATTCGAAGGTGCCGCTCAAGGAGCTACGCGTCGATGGCGGCATGACCGTGAACGAGACCCTCATGCAGTTCCAGGCGGACATCCTCGGTGTCGATGTCATCCGCCCGAAAATCATCGAGACGACCGCGCTCGGTGCCGCGTACGCCGCGGGCCTTGCCGTGGGCTTTTGGGATTCGACCGACGACCTCGAGACCTATTGGGAAGAGGACGTTCGTTGGAGCCCATCGATGGACGAGAAGGTGCGCGAGCGCAGCATGCGCCTGTGGCGGAAGGCCGTTGAGCGCACCTTCGACTGGGTTGATGATGACGTCGAGCAAGCCTTCGAGAACGAAGGCTAGTTTGCCACCGGCGCATCGCGCACGAGGAGCACGAGCGCTTCGTTGTGCGCGGTGTGCGGGAACATGTCGATGAGCTTCGCGCGCGCGACTCGATAGTTCGGCATGCGTGCGAGGTCAGCCGCGAGACTTACCGGGTTGCAGCTCGAGTAGGCGAGCGTGGGAGGCCCGGATTCGTTGAGAAATCGGGCGAGCGTTTCGCCAATGCCCCGCCTCGGCGGGTTCACGACGATCGCCTCCGGGAGAGCGCTGGCGGGCTGTGTCGCGGCCCATTGCGTGGCGTCGGCGGTTTCGAAGTGCGTGTGTACGCGGGTTTCGGGGTCGGGGGAGGGTCCGACGCTTGCCGGAAAACCATGCCGCTTAGCCGAACCTCGCGCGCTTTCGATCGCGTCGTTCGTGATTTCGATGCCCGTGACGTTCATGAACGCTCCGCGGGCCCGCGCTTCGTGCGCGATGCTGAGGGCGAAGCCGCCCACGCCGCAGTAGAGGTCCCACGCTGATCTCGCCCCTGCATCGAGAATCCAGCGCGCGACCTGTGCATAAAGTTTGCTCGCGACCGCGGTGTTCGTTTGCGTGAAGGAGCGGGGGAGCACGTCGACGTCGATCCCATCGAGCGGAAGGCGGAGCCTTTCTGCGCCAGCGAGGTGGATCTCCTCGGTGCCCTCGATGAGGGCTTCGTGCTCGGGGTGGATGTTCGCGCTCACGACGCTCACGCGCGAATCGAGAAGCCCGAGGTGCTCGCGGATCCTCTCAAGTGCCGAGGTGCTTCGCAGCACGAGGCGCACCATCGCCTCGGTCGAACTTGCCGTTACGAGCACGTACTTGATTTCGCCGCGTCGTTTCTCAAGGTTGTAGGGCGGTACCTGTGCGCGGCGGATGAGTGCGCGAGCGCTTTCGAGCACGTCGGTCACGAGAGCGGGATAGAGCGGACAATCGGCGAGGTCAACGCCTTCGCGCGTGCCAGGAAAGGAGAATGTGGGCGCGGCCGCTGTGCCTGCGACCATCATCTTTGCCTTCGTGCGAAAGCCCCACGGTGCGCTTGTGAGCGGCTCTTCGAACACAGTCTCGGGTGTCGACGCATCTGCGAGAAGGGCCTTGAGGTATGCGTGCGCATCGCGCACTTGCGTGTTGTGAGGGGTGCGCATGAGGCTGCACGACGAACACTGTTCGGCGGCAAAATAGGTGCAGATCCCGCTTTCGGTGTTGATTCGCGAGTGCGGCACAGTCACGGCTAACCGATGACGTCGAGCTCGGCGTTGTCCTGACAAATGCTCGTCACGGAGTACATCGCTCCGCCAAGTTCGAATTGATCTCCCACCTGGAGGGGGCCGAAGTCTTGTTTGCCGCCGCCCTGGTTGATCGTGAACATCGCTTCGGAGGCGCCGGCGTTCTCTTTCCACCCGTTGTACGTGAAGGAACCGTCGAACCCTTCTAGTGCTGGTTCAGGCTTGCCGTGGAGCGGGATTTTCACCATGCCTTCGTCGCTGCACGAATTGGCAAGTTCGGAATGATCGAGGCCGCCCTGGGTGATTTCCGGGACGGGCTGGGCGTTGCCGTCGCCTTTGGACTCGTTGATCACGACACTGGGACCGCCGTCGCTCGCCGGCGCCGAACTAGAGGCGGATGGTGAGGCAGCCGGCTCTTTGGATGACCCGCAGCCGGCAAGAGCGAGGGCGAGGCAGGCGCATGCGGCGAGCGCTCGCAGCGACGTTGAAACGTTCACGAAGGTCCTCCGTAGGTGACATGGGAAGGCCTCTAGATTAGCCGCCTCACCTAAGCGGGGGGTAGGTGTTTCACCACGGTACGGTGGTGTTATGGCAAAAACACCGCGAGAAACGACGCCTCAAGGCGCGCCGAGCCCCGCGGCTCTCGCCGGGCGCACGCGCGCAAAGCGGGCGGTACGCGCGGTCGACTACGATGCGGTCCCCGAGCTTGCGCGGCGCCGAGCGGCGGGAGAAGATCTCGCTGACCTCCTCAACGAGGCAGAGCGGCGGCGCGAAAAGCAGCCTGCGACCGAGGCGGCCGCGAAGGCCGCGCACGCCAAGATGACTGAGGCGGAAGTGCTCGATATCGATCGAGGCTTCGGAGCCCCGCCCGAAGGCACCGTCGTCACGCTCAACCCCACCGATCCCCGCCCTTTCACGCGGCCCCTCACCGTGATCGAGGACGAGGTGCGCACGGTCTCGGGCGCGAGCCTCGCGCGCATTACTCACGACATCATCGTGCTCACCGTCGCCGACCCCGAGGATGCGTGGACGAGCGATAACGGCGCGAGCGACCACTTCCAACGCGGCGCATGGACCGTGCAAGTGCGGCGCGCTGACAATCACGTGATCGGGGCTTTCCCCACGGCCTATGCCCTCTCGGTGAGGCCGGAAGAGGTTGATTCGTTCGATCCCGCAGATCTCGCGGGGCCGAGTAATCGCAAGAAGAAGGGCACGCGGCACCCCGGTGATCGGGCTGCGCTCAGACGTCGGCTCGAGGAGCACGGCTTCGTGGTGACGTCCTCCGGCTCGACCCACGGCAAGATCACCCACCCCGATCTCCCGGGTCTCTTCGCGCCGTGGGCTTCAACGCCGAGCGATAGGCGCCACCCGCAACTCGTGACGGCCCAGGTCAAGAGGGTGTTTGGGATCGATATTCGCGAGGCGCCGTCGGACTCCTGACCCTCGGCTCGCGCCCGACCTGCCCCCTGCCCCAATCGAAAACCCGACCCCGAGGCAGACGCGCGTCCTGGTGCGGGCCCCGGGGCCCGCGCCCGAACAGGCCCCTGACCCTGGGGCTCGGCCCTCGTCCTGGCCTCGGCCCTCGTCCGGAACCCTTGTCTGGGTACCTCCCAGCCCTGGGGCGGAACCCCGGACCTCGGTGCAGCCCTGCCCTGCGGCGGAACCCCCCGAGGCGAACCCCCTAAGTTCTTTCGGCCTAGAAAACTAAACCCAACGTTTACGGCGGTATTCTCTGCCAATCCGCCGCAAACGTTGGGTACAGATTTCGGTCTCGGGTCATTGAGCCCGTTCGCGTTTAATAAGGGCGCCGGCTCGTCCCCACGAGCCGGCGCCGTATCCCTTTCCCCCGCGCTAGGGCTTCAAGTACGGATCCTCTCCTCAAAGGATCGGTACGCCGCTAACGCGTGATTACATATAACCGCTTCTTTCTTCCCGGGCGCTGTGCTCGGCCTTGCAAAATGCTGAGAGCACGACCGGATTCCTGCATGAGACATTCGTGGCCTCAGTATTCGTGCTGGTGATGCCGTACGTTCCTGTTTTGCAGCCTGGGAATCGTGGCTGACGTCACGGTACGATTGCCGTGGTCTCTCACGAAACCTTTACACATGCCCTGGCGCCCACGAGGAGGATGCACGTGAATCAGCCCGTAAAACTCGACTGGCCCACCCCCACTACCGACGTTGACACCTCAAAAATGCGGGCCGCGTTTGAGCGCCTCGCCGCCGCGGTTGCAGCCTCCAATGGTCTCGCTGATTCCATCGATCCCGAGGAGTCTGGGGCCGACGTGCCCCCGGCCCTCAAGGACCTCGCCGACGAACTTGCGGGTGTGCGCGTGGGGGAGTTCGAGCTGACTCTCCTCGCCGAGGACCGCACCGATCTGGGCCCGTTTACGTTGCTGGGCGAGCCGACGTCGTACTATCCCCTCTTCGAGACCACCGACGATGCCGTGATTCTCACGCTCAATAACGAAGGGATCCCGGGTGGCGTGTGGTGGATCGACGAAGAACTCAATATGCACCTCCTCGCGACGAGCCTCGATGAATATGTCGACACTGTCACGCGCGCGATTGCGGCGCTCAGCCCCGAGGCGAGCGATCCTGGCGATGACGTGTGGCGCGCAGTTACGGAGTCGCAACGCTCGACGTTCACGGTGCTCGAATCGGTTGATGATCTCTCGTCACACGTCGAGTTCGAACCGGATGGCCTGACTGCGCGGCTCGTTGCGGATGGCGAGTGACGGTCAGTTGAGGGGACGCTTCCTTTCGGGGTGTACGGCCCGCCCCAGTAATACCAGTTGCTCCAGTAGTTCTAGTTCCAGTAGTTCTAGTTCCTCAAGTAGTGCTAGTTACAGCAGGTAGTGCCACTGCCCGCCAGGCGCGTTCAGGAAAGTGGTGAAAAATCGCCGCGTCGCGTCAAGAACTTGGGGTCTAACGACGTTTTTCACCACTTTTAGAACGGGCGCCGCAGCAACCCCCTGAAACTGCCCGAGCAGGGGTAGGGAAAGCCAGCAAGGAAACAGCCAGAGGCAGCCTGGGCTGCGGAACCCGCCCCCTTATGGAACCTGCCTGCGCGAGGGTAGCGGCAGGTAGCCCGCGATGACGACCGCGGCGAGCAGCGTGAGTGCCGCGCCCACGATCGTGAGTGGGGACAGGTGCACGCCGGGATCGAATGCGTCGAGCATGACGGAACCGATGATCTGGCCCGCGATTGACGCGCCGCTCAGCACGAGCACGCCGGTATAGCGCACGAGGGCTGCCGAGGCGGCGATATAGGTGAGTCCAATGAGCCCGCCGAGGTAGAGAATCGGGTTGGTGGGAAACGACCCGCCGAGCGGAGTCACCGCAACGCTGATGGCCGCCGCAATGCCGAGGGCGAGCGATCCCATCGTGAAGTTCCCGAGTGCCGAAACGAGAAAGCTTCCCGTATGAGCGGTGACGATGCCGTTCGCACCCGTCTGGAGGCCCACCCCCACGCCTGCGAGAAACGGAAGTGCGAGGCTTAACCACGGGACCGAGTTCGAGAGTCCCGAGGCGAGCGCCAACGCCACACTCGCGACCATGAGAGCCGCGCCGATGAGACGTGCAGGGCTCAGCCGTCGCGGTTCGCCCGGGCCGAAACCCACGCGATCGAGCGCCGCGCCCGCAAGGGTCTGCCCGGCCACGACGCTCACGATGAACAGCGCGACCCCGAGAACTCCGACAGTAAGGGCCTGCGTGAACACGAGGAAGGCGCCGCCGAGACCGCCGATTGCGTAGCGCCACTCGAAGCGTCCACTCACGAGGTCGCTCGCGTATTCGCGTGCCGCACGGCGCTCGCCGGGCCGTGCAAGCACGATGACCACGAGACCGAGGCAACCGATTCCGAAGCTCACGAAAGCCGCGAGGTATGGGCTTTCGAGATGCTTCGCGAGATCGGCGTTGATGCGCGATTGCACGGCGGCGAGCACTCCGCCGACCATGATGATCGCGATCGCCCACCATGGCGCGCGAGGCGCCATGACGGCCCCGTGGGGTTCCTCCACTACTGATTCATCCGCACTCATGCTCGTCATTGTCTCGCGCAGGAACACTTCGCAAAAATAAGGGGCACGAATGGCAGGCAAGCGTCGGACCCCTACGATGGGGATATGGAACTCGATCCCGGTTATTCGAACGTGCGCGTGGGCGTCAAGGCGATCATTGTGCGTGGTACGAGCGTGCTCTTCAACGAAAATATCGACATCAACGGCAATCGCGTCTTAGTTCTCCCTGGCGGTGGGCAGGAGCACGGCGAGAGCCAGGTTGAGGCGCTGAGGCGCGAATGTGAAGAGGAGGTGGGCGCGGGCGTGCGCGTTTACGACCTCGCGTGCACGTTTGATCTCATCAGCGCGAAGGTGGGCCGCTACCGCGACGCCGGGGAGGTGTTCCACCAGCAGAATCTCCTCTTTTGGTGCGACCTCGAGCCCGGAAGCGAACCTCGAGTGGGGGAGGGGCACGACAAGAATCAGGTGGGTGTGCGCTGGATCGAGATTGACGATCTCCACACGCATGACGTGCGACCCCGTGAGGTTAGCGAGTGGCTTCAAGCCGATCCGAGCATTCGCCCGCGCACGCTCGGCACTATTCGTGAACAGTCACTTTAAGGCTTCGGGGTCCGACGGTCGCTTGTGACTCGTAGTGCCACAATGGAGAAGGGGACTCCCCAGAATTACTCACTCGAACGATCTTGAGGAGCAATCGTGGCCGTTTCGCGAGAATTCGCGTACAGCATTCCGAAGGCAGAACTTCACCTCCACCTCGAAGGCACCCTTGAGCCTGATCTCAAGCTCAAGCTCGCGAAGAAGAATGGGATTGATATCGGTCAGGAGACTGTCGAAGAGGTCGAAGCATCGTACGAGTTCGATTCGCTCACCTCGTTCCTCGCCGTGTACTACCCGGCAATGAACGTGCTTCAGGATGAAGACGACTTCTATGCGCTTGGTTCGGCGTACTTCGCGCGGGCGAAAGAGAACGGCGTCGTGCGTGCCGAGTGTTTTTTCGATCCGCAAGCGCACACGACGCGCGGGGTTGAGCTCGAGGCCGTCATCCGCGGCTACTACCGCGCGGTCGAGGAAGCGCGTGAGAATGGCGTGAGCGCGGATCTCATCCTGTGCTTCTTGCGCGATATGTCAGCGGAGTCAGCTCTTGAGACCCTCCGCGCGGCGCTTCCGTACAAGGACATGTTTGTGGGCGTGGGTCTCGATTCAGATGAGCGCGACAACCCGCCGCAGAAGTTTGCCGAGGCTTTTGACCTTGCGCGTGAAAACGGGCTTCGCGTCACGATGCACTGCGATATCGACCAGATCGGTTCAATCGACAACATTCGCACCGCACTCACGAAGCTCGGTGCTGAGCGCCTCGATCACGGCACCAACATCATCGAAGATCCCGAACTCGTGAAGCTCGTGGTGGAGAAGAGCATTGGCCTCACGAGCTGCCCCATGTCGAATTCCTTTGTGACGGAAGAGATGAAGGGCAAGGAGATCGTGGATTTGCTCGGCCGCGGGGTGAAGGTTTCGATCAACTCCGATGACCCGGCGTACTTCGGTGGCTACATCGCGGATAACTTCCTCGCGCTCGCGGAGAAGGAAAACCTCACGAATGAGCAAATCGCGCAGCTTGCTCGCAATTCGATTGAGATTTCGTGGGCCGAGGAGTCGGAACGTTCAGCGATGCTCGATTCGCTCGAGGAGTTCCTCGCCGCAAACTGAGTGCAAGAAGCTGCACACCTCCGGCGCTTTGCATCCGAGGAAGTCATCGAATGCTGTTGCGTCTAGGTGTGGACAATGCTCTAGATTCGACTAGATTTTGCATCTACACTCGAGCCATGAAGACGATTTCAGTGGCCGAACTCCGGCAGAACCCCACTCGCGCGCTCGATGATGCGGCCGCTGGGCAAACCTATGTCGTGACTAAGCATCACCGTCCCTGGGCGCAGCTTGGCCCGCTGCAAGAGAATGGTTCCCTGCCTGTAACGCCGGCCCGCGATCGGGGTCCGGTCTCATACGATGATTGGCCCAATCGCCCGGCTGCGTCGCAGTCGGAGATAGACGAACTCGTCGATTGGGCGAGGGGCGATCGGTGACGAACTACCTTGACACCTCGGTGGCGGTCGCGGTGCTCGAAGGAAGCATGTCGGCGCGAGAGTGGTTTAAAGAGGCCGTTGCAGGTCGCGGAGTGGTCTCTTCCAGGCTCCTCCAAACTGAGTTGACCCGGGTGCTGCGGCGTCAGGAGCGGCCGGTACAGGAGCGAGAATTGCTTCTCCGCTATGTTGACGTCGCGCCGCTCACTGATGCAGTGCTCTCGATCGCTGAGGCGATACCGCAGCATCTTCGTTCGCTCGATGCTATTCATCTTGCGACCGCCCTCCAGTTAGGCAGTGCGGTCACTGTGGTGAGCCACGACAGTCAAATGCTCGCTGTCGCTCAGGACTTAGGCCTCGCCATTTGCGACCCTCTATCCTCGTAAAGGTTCAACGACCTCACTCCCAGCACAATGTATACACAGGTCAGCGACCTGAATTGTTCCTTCTGATGCCGCGAGCGTGCGAAGATTGACTTCGTTCCGCGCACCGCGGAAACAGGAAACGATATGAGGGAGAGGGAGACGCGCATGAGCGTTGAGGCGCGGCCTGGCGCGCATGCGCGTCCCTATTCGGTGCGCCACGAGATTGCGCAGGGAGCGCTCCTCATTCTTCCCGCGGGCCTTGGCATGATCCCTATCGGTATTGCGTTTGGCCTGCTTGTTGTGCAATCGGGGCTCCCGTGGTGGATGGCCCCGGCGTTGTCTTTCTTCGCATACGCAGGTTCGCTCGAGCTTCTGCTCATCACGCTCATCACCTCGCTCACGCCTCTCCTGACCATCGCGGCTGCGTCGTTCTTCGTGAATTTCCGGCACGTGTTCTACGCGTTCAACTTCCCGCTCAAGGTCGTCAAGAATCCGTTCTTGAAGTTCTACGCGATGTATTCGCTCACCGACGAGATCTTCGCAGTCACCGTTGCTAATCCGAAGGGGTGGACGCAGCCGCGCGTCATCTCGGCGGGTGCCGTGCTGCAGATCTGCTGGGTGGGAGGCGGTCTCATCGGCGTTCTCCTCTCGAGCTTCATCCCCTTCCAAATTCGCGGCTTGAGCTTCGCGCTGTGCGCCCTGTTCATCACGCTGACCCTCGATGCGTGCCGAACGAAGCAAGAGATCCCTTCTCTTATTCTCGGCGCCGCGGCGTTCGGCCTCGCCCTTCTCCTCATGCCCGGCCAGCCGATCTTCGCCGCGATGATCGGATTTGTCGCGACGCTCGCCGCCCGCTACACCCTCGCCGTGCGCCTCACGAGGCCGCTGCCGGCAGAGATGGAGGGCGACGATGCAGCTTGACATTCCTTTTTGGTACCTCGCCTCGGTTCTCCTGATCGCTTTCGCGGTCACATTCACGCTTCGCGCTCTCCCGTTCGCGATCCTCGAACCCCTTCGCAAGTCTCAATTTGTGCGAGTTATGGCCGTGTGGATGCCCGCGGGCATCCTCGTCATCCTCGCGCTCGCGACCTTCAAGAGCACTCTTGCCGAAGAGCCCGGGAGCATCATTCACCTGCTGATCGCCTCGGCCGTCACGATCGCCGTGCACCTTCTCTGCGGGCGCCGCACCCTCGTGAGTGTTGCAGCGGGCACGGCAGCGTTCGTGCTCCTCGTCAACTTCTTCTAAAGGAAGGATGCTCGGCGAAGAATCCTGGCAGGGCCCAGCGGTTGTGGAACGGGCAGCCAGCCCGGTTGCGTGGTCCGGCGCGTGAAAAAGATTCCGACGGTAGCCGGGCAAGCGTCGGACCTAATTGAACCCAAACCGCTTGCGAATGACCCCGTAGGTGGTGCGAATAAACCGGTGCGCGCCCGGCCCGCGCGCGCTGAGACCGATGCTCATGGGGGTGCGGCGATATGCCTTGTACGCGGGGTAGTTGTGTGACTTGAGGTAGGCGAGCAGGTCGCGGCCCTGGGCTTTCGCCTCCGGGGTCTTCGCGAGAACAGCGAACGTGAGCGAAATGCTCGTGATGATCGTGAGGTAGTGAAGCAAGTAGCGGCGAAGCGAACGCGAAGCGATATTGTCGACGCGTAGCTCGTCGATCATGATCCTGTTGACGCGAAGCTGCTGGTCAAGCCTCGAAATCATGATCTTCTCGTTAACGCTCTGATCCTCGCGGCCAATGAAGTAATAGTAAAGCGGCACGGGCAGGTAGTGGAGCGTGTGCGTGTGCCGGAGCGGGATCGACGCGTAAAGGTTGTCTACGTAGAACGTGTGGCGTGGCAGCTCGAGGCCGGATTCGAGCAGAACGCTGCGCTTGTAGAGGATCGCGTGCATGAGAAAGTAGCTGCCCATGCGGGGGCGGGACACTTGATCCCACGTGACCGTGCGGCGCGCGGGAACGGTGCTGCGGTAGCTGATGCGGCGATTCTTCTTGAGCGCGTGGTTGTCGTACACGTAGTCGGTGAGCACGACGTCGGGGCGGTTATCCGGCGGGAATGATGCGACGGTGTCGAGCAGCGCCGTGAGAGCTCGCGTGTCGAGGCGGTCGTCGGAATCGAGAACCTTGAGGTATGTCCCCGCCGCCGCGTGAACGCCTGCCATGACGGCGGCGCCGTGCCCACCATTTTCTTGGTTCACGACGTGCACGGTATCCGGGTAATGCTCTTCGTACTCGCGCGCGATCTGTTCCGTATCGTCCGTCGAACCGTCGTTCACGAGGATGATCTCGATGCGCTCGCGCGCCTCCTCGCCCTCGAAAAGAATCGAGTCGATACCCCGTTGCATGTACTCCGCCGAGTTGTAGCAGGGCACGACGAACGAGATCAGAGGGGCTTCACGCATGGGAACCATCGTACGGTGACGAGCCGAGAGTACTCACCGTACGATGGGTGTTGCTGACATGTTCGACGATGACCAGAAAGAGGTAAGCCCCGTGACGCGCACGTCCACCTACGATTTCGAGACTCTTGTGGATCGCACGGACACGGGCTCCGCGAAGTGGGAGCTTATGCGCGAGCGGGGAGGGGACGTGCCCGCGGGCATCGCGCCATTCTCGACAGCGGACCTCGACTTCCTGCCTGCCCCGGAGATTACGCGCGGGCTTCAGAAACATCTCGAGGGCGCGGTTTTGGGGTATACGGGTCCGACGCCCGCCTTCTTTTCAGCGATTCAAATGTGGCAAGCGGTGCGTCACCGCTGGGCGATTGATACGAGCTGGATTTCGCTCATGCCCGGGGTTGTTACGGGGCTGTTTGCGGCGGTGCGGGCAGCGAGCGAGCAAGGCGACGGGGTTGCACTCTTGACGCCCGCGTACCCACCCATGGTGGACTCCATCGAAAAGACTGGCCGCCGCGTGGTGCGCGTTCCTCTCGACGGTGAGGGAGGGCGCTACCGCCTGGATTTCGCGGCGCTTGCCGAAGCGCTCGAGGGCGATGACGTCTCGGCGCTCATGCTGTGCTCCCCGCACAATCCCACGGGCCGCGTGTGGACCTACACCGAGCTCGAGGAGATCGCTCATCTCGCACGCGCAAACGACGTGACAGTCATTGCCGACGAGATCCACGCTGACATCGTGCACGAGGGTTTCGAGCACATCCCGTTTGCGGCAATAAGCGAGGATGCGACTTCCCGTACCATTACGCTCTCCTCGGCCTCGAAGAGCTTCAACCTCGCGGGGATCCAAACGAGCTGGGCGATCACCGAGAACGCTGAGCTTCGCACCGCTTACGAGCGTGAACTCGAGGCGTGGGGTTTTCATTTCGTGAACTGTCTCGGCTACCCGGCAACTGAACTTGCCTACACGAAAGCGGGAGAGTGGCTCGAGGGACTCCTTGAACTTATCGCTCGAAACGATCGCGTGAGCAGGGAGTTCTTTGCGCAGCATTTCCCGGGAGTGGTGATCTCGCCGCTTGAGGGAACCTATCTCCAGTGGATCGACTTCCGCCCGCTCGGGATCGACGAGAGCGAGCTGACGCGCCTGCACGACGAGGAAGCACACGTGTTCTTCGAGCACGGGCGAAGCTTCGGTGCGCCCGGATTTGAACGACTCAACCTCGGCACGCCCACGCGGGTCCTCGAAGAGGCGTTGGCGCGCCTTGCAAAGGTGCATGGGCGATAGGCTGAGGCTATGACAAAAGCAGATACCGCACGTCTGGCGCCTTTCGCCTACTCTCCGCGCTCGATCGGGCGTATCGAAGTGACACCGCTCGGCCTCGGGGCAATGCCACTCTCGTTCGAGAACAAAGCGGACGACGTTGAGAACACACGCGCGACTGTAGCCGCCGCGCTCGATTCGGGAATCACGCTCATCGACACCGCCGACATCTACGCCCCTGCGTGGAACAAGGTGGGCCATAATGAACGCCAGGTCGCCGACGCCCTCGAGGCCTACGGCGCCGCGCACCCTGACTTCGACCGCGCGAACATCGCCGTTGCCACGAAGGGCGGCATTACGCGCGCCGAAGGCGAAAAGTGGGGCCGCGACAGCTCTGTGGGTCACTTCCGCACCGCCGTCGTGCGCTCGAAGACGAATCTCGGGGTCGAGAAGATCGACCTGTACTACCTGCACCGCCCCGACCGCACGCGCCTGTATTCCGAGGCCATCGAAACTCTTGCGGTGCTCAAGGACGAGGGCCACGTGAAGAACATCGGCATCTCGAACGCGAGCGTCGAGGAAATCGAGATCGCCCTCGAGGTGCTCGGCGAGGGCAACCTCGCGGCCGTGCAAAACGAGTTCTCGCCGCGCTTCAACCACACGAGTTGGGACGAGCTCCAGTTCTGCGGCGAGCACGGAATCACGTTCGTGCCGTGGTCGCCTCTTGGCGGCACGGGCGGAGGGGCGGCCGAAGTGGGCGGGCGCTTCCCCGCGGTTGCTGAGGTCGCGCGTTTACACAGCGTAAGCCCGCAGCAGGTGGTTCTCGCCTGGGAGATGTCGCTAGGCGATCACGTGCTCCCCATCCCTGGCGCTTCGCGCCCGGCCTCGATCGCTGATTCGGCGAAAGCGATGGGCTTCGCGCTCGAAACAGGCGAGAAGGACGCCCTCGATAGGGAGCTCCTACCGAAACGCTAAGGCGCGGCCCACTCGCACGAAAAAGGCGGGCCCGGAGGAATCCGGACCCGCCTTTTGATGAATGGCGAAGCGATTAGAGATTCGGCTCTTCGTTGTCGAAGCGTTCGCGGGCGCTCTGCGCAGCATCCTCGGCGTTGCGGCGCGCCTCTTCCTTTGCGCGGCGGGCGCGTTCCTTGGCCTCGGCACGGAGGCGTTCAAGGTGCTCGCGCGAATTGCCTTCGCCGTCGACAGGCTCGGCGGGGTTCACGGGAGTCGAGTCCCCGTTGATCGTGTCGTTTGCCGCTTGTGCCTGCAGGAGAGCCGAACGGATCTCGTCGCCCATCGCACCCACCGACGACGGGTTTGACGGCAGGAACAGCACGTTCGAGCGACCGTTGCGGGCCACGTCCTGCATCGTGTCGAAGTACTGGGTCATGAGCAGCAGCTCCTCGGCCGTATTCTCGATGCCCACCTGCTTGAGCATTTCGTACTGCTCTGCAATGCCCATCGCGATCGCACGGCGCTGCGCCGCGACACCCTCACCCTGGAGGCGCTTCGACTCGGCCTCGGCCTCGGCCTGCGTGACACGCTTGATCTTGTCGGCCTCAGCGAGGGACTGCGCGGCCACGCGGTCTCGCTGCGCGGCGTTAATGGAGTTCATGGAGTCGCGCACGCGCTGATCCGGGGAAATGTCCTGGACAAGTGTGTTGACGATGTGGAAGCCGAACTCTTGCATGCGGGTCGAAAGGGTCGCCTCGACGCTGCGGGCGATGTCATCCTTCGACTCAAAGGCCGCGTCAAGATCGAGGCCCGAAAGTGCCGAACGCACCGTGTCAAACACGTAGCTGCGAATCTGCGCCTCGGGATTCGAAAGGCGGTAGTACGCATCCTGAACGGATTCCTCGCGGATCACGTATTGGACTGCGACTGGGACCGTCACGAACACGTTGTCTTTCGTTTTCGACTCGATGTTGACCTCGAGCTGGCGGATACGCAGCGAGATCGGCTTCGTGAGCGTGTCCATGAACGGGATCTTTGTGTTCAGACCCGGCTTCGCAACACGCAGAAACTTGCCGAAGCGTTCCACGATGACGTTTTCCTGCGTTTTCACGGTGAAGAGGATCGAGGAGCGCAGGCCGCCGAAGAGCAGCGCAAGCACGACGATGATGATGACGAGGAAGATGCCACCACCGGTGAGAATGCCGACGAGAGCTTCCAAGGAAGGTCCTTTCTATAGGGTTTAGGCCGCGAGAGCCTTCGTAATAGATGTCGCAATGCGCGACGGGGGAATGGGAGGTGCGAAGCGTCGAATGACGTGTCCATCGCGGCCCACGAGGAACTTCGTGAAATTCCACGCGATGCGACCGCCGAGCATGCCGCCGCGTTGCTCCTCAAGCCACGTGAAGAGTGGATCGGCATTCGTGCCGTTGACATCGACCTTCGCGAATACGGGAAAACTCGTACGGTAGCGCGTCTCGCAGAAATCGACGATCTCCTCCATCGAGCCGGGTTCCTGGTTGCCGAACTGATTACACGGGAATGCGAGAACGCTAAAACCGCGTTCCTCGAAGCGTTCCTGAAGCTCCTGGAGACCTTCATACTGGGGAGTGAAGCCGCATTCACTCGCGGTGTTCACGACGAGAGTGACCTTACCCGTGAACTCGGAGAGGTCCCTCGGTTCGCCATTCGCGCCCGCGACAGTGAAGTCGAACAGGCTCGTGGGATCAGCGGCCGCAGATTGGGCAGGGTTCACGAGAGATCCTTCGAACGGGAAAATGTGACGTGCGCTACCAGGATATCGTGAGCCCCTTAGCCCGCATCAAGAGATGTTGCCGGGTTCGAGGCGAGAAAATCGTCGATTTCCTCGCGCGTCGGCGCCGTGGTCGGTCCCTTGCGCGTCACCTTGAGGGCAGCGCCCGCATTCGCGCGACGTGCCGCTTCGAGCCACGGCGTTCCAAGAGCCCTTTCGCCAAGCAGAATCCCCGTGTGAGTATCGCCAGCACCGTTGGTGTCGATCGCCTTTTGCGGATAGCCGGGCACGTAGTCGAGGTGGCCTCGTTCGAAAAGGTAGCAACCGTCGGAACCATCCCTCACGATTACGACCGCGCCCTTTCCGAGAAGCCTGCCGAGCGCCGGGAGGGTTCCTCTCACATCGTCGATGCCGGTAATCTCGCGTGCTTCATCGGCATTCGACGTCCACACGTCGGTGCGTGCGAGGACTTGCTTGCGCAGCGCACGCGGGAACGAAGCGAACGGGGCACCTGGGTCAAGGACCATGCGGACATCGGAATCGAGAGAGTCGAGGAAGGCGAGGAGGGGATCGCGCGTGGGCTCGAAGAGACTGTAGCCGCTCACGCACACGAGATCGCCTTCTCGGGGGGCAAGAAACGCGAGGGACTCGGCGGTGATGTCGCGCTCGGCGCCATAGCAGGTTACGAACGTGCGCTCTGCCGACGGTTCCACGAACACGTAGCAGCTCCCCGTATCCTTGCCCTCGATCGCTGGGCTCGAAATGCCGATCCCGTTCTCGCGCAGAACCTTACGGATGAGGTCTCCATTCGGTCCCTCACCGTGCGCGCCCCCATGAACGGCGTGCGCCCCCACGCGCGCTGCCGCAAGCGAAATAGTGACGGCGCCGCCGGCGTACGATTGTGGAATCCCCACGGCATTGACGTTGTTTCCCGTTTGTGGGAGCGAGGGAACCTCGATCATGACATCGACGAGTGCCTGGGCTGTATGGAGAACTCGGGGCATGACTCGAGTGTACGGGCACTACGATGAGGCAATGCTCCCTCTTCGACCGCCCGCACCCGCCCTCGTCGCCGTCGACATCGATGGCACATTCGTGGATGACGAAGGCGAAATCCCCGCAAGAAACCTCGACGCGGTTGCCAGAGCGCACGAAGACGGCCTCGACTTTTGCCTCGTGACGGCGCGCCCTCCGCGATGGCTCACGCGGTTTCGAGGCCTGAGCACGGGCGCGATTTACGCCGCAAACGGCGCCTACGTTCTCGACGCCGCGACGGGCGAGCTTCTCGAGGATCGTGGATTTACGATGAGCGAGGTCCGCGAGGTCGCCCGCGCGCTCGACCCCATCCCGGGAATCGCCTTTTCGGCTGAAACGGCCGAGGGGTACGTGAGGGAGCAGGCTTTCGCCTCGGCGCCAGCGGCAGGAGAGCGGGATCAGGATTCCGACGCCAGCTTTACCCCATTGCGCGACATTCCATGCGGTGCGGGCAAAATCCTCGTGATCTCGAATGCCCTGGATACCGAGGCTTTTTACCGTGAGGTGCGCGAGAGAATCGAAGGTCTCGCCGAGCTACACGTTTCAACATCCGATGGCCTTGCCGAACTCAGCCCGCCCGGTATCTCGAAAGCCGCGGCACTCTCTCACGCATGCAGCGCGCGCGGGATCGCACACGAGCGAGTGTGGGCCGTGGGCGATATGCCAAATGACCTTCCAATGCTGAGCGTGGCAGGCGTCGGCCTTGCCGTACGTAACGCCCACCCGGAACTCCGCGCTCACGCGGCCGCCCTCGCCCCCGCGAACACCGATGCCGGCGTTGCTCACGTGATCGATGCGGCTCTGAGAGCGCGCGCTCTGGCTCGCACTACGCTGGGGTCATGAGCGAGATTGACTGGCAGAATCTGCCGCCATTCGTGTGCGCCGCGGCGCTTTTTGAGCGCACGGGAGGTTCGGCACCTGCACGCGGAAGCGAAAGCATCGGCAGCCTCGAACCTGGCACCGGCGACCTCGTGATCGCCGATGTGCGCTGGAGCGTCGCTGAAGGCTCCCTCCGGGAGGACTACCTCGAGGCGCATATCCCCGGCGCGATCTTCGTGGATCTCGAGCACGATCTCACGGGCGAAGGCGCACCGGAGCGTGGACGCCACCCGTTCCCCGACGACGATGAGCTCTCCGAAAAATTCAGCGCACTCGGCATCAACTTCGAAGATACGGTCGTGTGCTACGGCGCTGGTGACCCCATGGGTGCGGCGCGACTCGCACTCATGCTGCGCTTCGTAGGCGTCAACGCCGCTGTTCTCGATGGCGGTCTCGCGGCATACGTGCGCGAAGCGGGTGAAAATGCGCTCGAAAGCGGCGAGGTGTGGCGCGAGCCGAGTGACTTTCCGTGGCAACCCTACGTGCGGCTTGTGAGCGAAGACGAGGTCCAGCACGCGATCCCCACAAAGGGAGCGCTCTTAATCGACGCCCGCCCGCCCGCGCGCTACCGCGGTGATTCCGAGAATCTCGACCCGCGACCCGGGCACATTCCCACGGCGAAAAACGTCCCTTTCACGTCACTTCTCGAGGCCGACGGAACCTTCCGTTCACCCGAGGAGATCCGCACGATCTTCGAGCGTGCGGGCGCGACAACGGAGCGGATCACGTTCAACTATTGCGGCTCGGGCGTGAGCGCCGCAGTTAACACTCTCGCAATGGATTACGCCGGTTTCGCCCACGTCTACCTCTACGCAGGCTCATACTCCGAATGGTCCCGCAATCCTGAACGCGCGGTGGAAACGGGGGAGGAAGAGGGGTCTGACGCTTTCTGAGCAACCGTCGGAACCGCCTGCTTTAGGCTGCGGCAGGGCTTTCGTCGGCGGGTTTCGTGCGCTCCTCGAGCGCGGAGCGAAGAAGCTGCTCGACAAACTCTGAGAGGGTCATCGACTCATCGATTGACGCGTGCTTGATTTGCGTGATGAGCTCGATCGGTAGTTGCACATTGAACTGGCGTTTTGAATACGCCGAACTTGAGGTAGTCATGATTCAAACCTAACTACCTAGGAGCGCGAAAATAAGGCCAAAGGGCCCAGGGGCAGATGAAAAGGGTGTGGCGCCGGGCTCTCATGAACCCGACTCCACACCCTTCCTGTGACGGATCAGTCCTTACGCTGACGCATCGACTAGTCGAGGCGGCGCTTATGCGTGCCCTCGGCAGGTGCTTCCTTGGGAGCATTGATCGCACCAAGATCAATCTGGCCGGTCTCAGTGGCGACGCGTTCATAGACCTTGTCGGCCACCTGATCCGAGACATGTTCGGTCACGTGCTCAACGAGCTCGCGGCGGCGGATCTGCAGCTCGAGCCGCTCAATCATGCGCACCTCGTGGCGCAGTGCCTTGAACATGGACACGACCATCGCGATCATGACGACTGACCACGGAAGCGCAGCGATGAGTGCGAGGGCCTGGAGGCCGCTCATGCCCGAGGCGTCGCCCGCGCCCGTGTAGGCCGCGATGCCGATGAGTGCCGCGGGAATTGCGCCGCTCGTGACAGCCCAGAAAATTCGGGTGCCGCGCGGCGGCTCCGGGTCGCCTCGGTGCGCAATCATGTCCACGACGAAGGCGCCGGAGTCAGCCGAGGTGACGAAGAAGATCGTCACGAGGATGATCGCGAGTCCCGAAAGGAGGGTGCTCGCGGGCATCGTCTCAAATACCTGGAATAGAGCGAGATTCTGGTCGATCGCCCCTTCGGCATTGAGGAAGTTCGCGCCTTCAAACACGCTCTTGTAGATCGCCGTGCCACCCATCACCGTGAACCACAAGATCGTCACGAGTGTGGGCACGAGCATGACGCCCATGATGAATTCACGCACGGTGCGGCCACGCGAAATACGCGCGATGAATACACCGACGAACGGCGACCACGAGATCCACCAACCCCAGTAGAAGGTCGTCCAACCATTGAGCCACGTGGCGCCCTCGTCTCCGTAAAAGGGGAGGGTCTGGAAGCTCAGCGAAATGAAGTTCTGGAGGTAGTTTCCGATGCCCGACACGAAATCCCGCAGAAGGAACAGGGTGGGCCCGAGCAGGAGCATCACCACGAGAAGAACGCCCGCGAGGACGAGGTTCGTGTTCGAGAGGAACTTAATGCCCTTCTCGAGGCCTGAAGCAACAGAGAGAGTTGCGAGGCCCGTGATGACGATGACCATCACGAAGCGCAGCCACGGGTTATCCGGGAGCACGCCGAGGTGCACGAGGCCCGCGGAAATCTGGTTCACGCCGAAACCGAGCGAAGTCGCGACGCCGAAGAGGGTACCCACGACAGCAATCGTGTCGATGACGTTGCCGATCCAGGTGTCTGTGTGGCGGCCAAGAATGGGTTCAAGAGCCCAGCGTACGGAGAGCGGGCGTCCGCGGCGGTGCGTGGCATAGGCGACGGCGAGACCCACGATCACGTAGATCCCCCACGCGTGAAGGCCCCAGTGGAGGAACACTTGCGCCATGGCCTTCGGTGCACGTGCCGCATCGGGGAGCCCGGCGATGCTCGGCGGCGGATCCGATGCGAAGAAGGTGAGGGGCTCTGCCGCACCCCAGAACACGAGGCCGATGCCCATGCCGGCTGCGAATAACATCGCGAACCAGGACATGAGGCTGTACTGCGGATCTTCGTCGTCCTTGCCGAGCTTGATCGAGCCGAGTCGGGAGAAGGCGAGGACTGCTGCCGCCGCAACGAAGAACGTCGCCGCGAGGATGTAGTACCAGCCGACGCTCTCCACGATCGTCGTGTTGATTGCGCTTACGACTGCGCTGAATTGCTCGGGAAGAAGCACCGAGAACAACACCGCGACGATGATGATCGCGGCCGAGGGGTAGAAGACCCCCTTCGCCATGCCGTAGTGGCGCGGCTCGCTTTCGCCCGGCGGGGTTTCGTTGCGCGTGGGTTTCGTGGCCGTTGCGCTCGTCAAGGACAACACCTCTCCTTCGGATGCGGGTCAAGGGCAACAAAAAACAGCCCCGAGGGCTGTCTTTGCCTATCCACCGTACATGAAGTGCTGTTTCGGAGGCACGGCTCGGTGAACGGTCTCACCGCACCCCACCACCCTCAGGGTGGAGGTAACGGTGTCAGAGTGGTCGGTTTCGGGGGTGCCCCTGCACTTTTCTCCACCCTCAAAAGGGGCGGGCTGCCGAGTTTCGGTTGCGATGCCCCTATGTGGGGCTGGCCCACTCCACTAGTACTGCCGTGATGCGGGGCAGCAGGGCCGAAGGGGGGAGTGCGGCAGGTGGGATGGTGAGGGCGGCTCATGCCCCAGTAATGCCCTAGCGCAGTGCCGGGAGAGCGCGGTTCAGGGCGCGGGCCGACGCTTCCGCCGCCACCTCGAGACCAATGTGAAACTCCTCGTTCGCCCTGGGGGAGCATAGGTCACTCACCGCGCGCAGCGCGAGGAACGGCACCTGGAACAGGTGCGCAACGTGGGCGAAGGCGCACGACTCCATGTCGGCAGTGATAGCGCCCGGGAATTTCGCGCGCACGCCCTCGGCGGTATCGGCGGTCACAAAAGCGTCGCCAGAAAGCATGAGGCCCGAACGCGCCGAAAGCCCCGCCGCCTCAACGGCCTCGAGGGCGCGTGCTGCACGCTGCTTACCATCCGCGTCGCCGAAGCGTGAGGGAGCACCTGGTACCTGGCCCTTTTCGTAGCCGAAAGCAGTGGCTTCCGCGATCGAATACGCGTAGGAAGACCCAATCGCGACCGTGCCCACGGTGATGTCTTCGGCGAGGCCACCGCAGCTGCCCACGTTGACGATGAGACGAGGTGAAAATTCACCAACAGCCCAGGAAAGAACGGCGCTCGCGGCGGCCGTGCCAACGCCCGTGGTCACGAGGGCGATGGGGGCCGAGGAGACGTCGGACCCCTGAACCCCGGAACCCGCACACCCGAGCGTTCCCACCGAAGCGGCCACCGCGCTCGAAGAGCCCGCACCTTCGCCCTTGCCGGCACCGGCAAATGGGTGCGCGACAGAGTTCAGGTTGGTGCAAAGAGCAGAAACGGCGGCGGCCTCCTCGGCCATGGCGGCAACAACGAGAACATCAACGCGAGAAGTCATGAAGCCAGTATCCCGTAAGGTCAGGCCACTAGCCTTAAGGCGTTTCGCGAACCGAGCTAGGAGGTATCCCACCATGGGTCGCATCAAGCACTATGCCGCTATCGCGGGGCGCACCCTTACGCGCACACCGCTTCCCAACTTCGTGTACGAGCTCGGATTCGGCAAAGTACGGATCGCGAAGCCCCCGGCCCCCGTGCAGAAGCGGCACGCAATCGACATCGAACTCATTAATCGCACGCGTTCCGTGTGGCTCGACAAGCACAAGGCTGATCGCGGCATCGTCGTGTATCTCCACGGAGGAAGCTACATGTCGGGACCGTTCGTGGGAGATTGGGAGTGGCTCAGCACGCAGGTAGATGTGCGCGAATGCGCGGGCCTCCTCATCGATTACCGCTACGGCCCCGACTACATGCATCCCACCGCGCTTGAGGATACGTTCGAGGTCATCAAAGGCCTTACCGTCCAGGGACTGATCGCTAAAGGCACCTGGACGCTCGCGGGTCACCAGAGCGGCGCCGGGCTCGCGCTTTCGCTCGCGGCGCTCGCAAACACGAAACACGACGGTGGCCTCGCGAACGTCGAAGCTAAGCCCGCCGGCATCGTGCTTATGAACCCCCTCCTTGACCTCGAGTTCACAAACCTCGAGTTGAGCGAAACGAACCAGCACGACCCGGTACACGAGCGCCGCATCATGCAGCTCGCTGCGAAAAAATACGCTGGCCGCACCCCGCTCGATGACCCGGCGCTCTCCCCACTTAACGGGGATCTCCAGGGCCTCCCTCCCGTGCACCTGAGCGTTGGCACGAAGGATCTATTCCTCACCGATTCGAGGGTCGTCACGCACCAGTTCGAGCGTGAAGGCATCGAGCTCACGTACCGCGAAATTCCTGGCAAGATCAGCGTGACCCCGAGGCTACGCCGCGGGGCGGATATGGCACGACTCCTTGAGGAACAGCGAGAGTTCCTCGAGGAGAGTCTCGGAAAATAGCGGCCCTGGGGCCGCCCCGGCTCACATCTGTGCGGGTGCCTGAACGCCGAGCAGATCGAGGCCCGCAACGAGAGTGCGCTCGGTGAGCTTTGCGAGAGCGAGGCGGCCGAGGCGCACGTCTTCGCTCGCATCCTTGAGGATCGGTGACTTCTCGTAGAAGCTCATGAATGCCTGTGCGAGGTCGAACAGATACGCCGCGAGCTTGTGAGGCACGTACTGGGCACCGACCTCCGCCACCGTGGGCGCGAACTGCAAGAGTTGAAGGGCAAGGGCGCGTTCCGGATCATCAACGACGCACGGTGCCGCCGCATCGACCTGCTCCGCAGAAATTCCCTGGTCAGCAGCTTTGCGGTGGATCGAGCGGATGCGCGCGACCGCGTACTGGAGGTACGGGGCCGTGTTGCCCTGGAGAGCGAGCATGCGGTCGAGGTCGAATACGTAATCCGAATCGTGCGCGGTTGAGAGATCCGCGTACTTGATGCTTCCGATGCCGATCTGGCGAGCGATTGTGGCTCGCTCACCTTCGGGAAGGTCGGGCCGCAGCTCGTCGATCACCGAGCGCGCCTTCACGACTCCTTCCTCGAGGAGCGACATGAGGCGCAGCGAGGAACCAGAGCGCGTGCGGAGGATCTTGCCGTCCTCGCCGAGAACCGAACCGATTTTCACATGCTCTGCATCGACGGTTTCGGGGAGCCAACCGGCCTCGCGCGCGGTCGTGAAAACCATCTGGAAGTGCAGTTCTTGCGAGGAGCCCACGACGTACGCGATGCGATCGGCACCGAGGTCATTCACGCGGTGGCGAATAGCCGCAAAATCGGTCGTCGCGTAGCCGTAGCCACCGTCGGACTTGCGAATGATGAGCGGAAGGGGCTGCTCGTCGCGGCCCGTGAATCCAGCCGGGAATACGCACAGCGCGCCATCCGAGACACGCGCGATGCCCGCCGTCTCGAGATCCGCGCAGACCCCCGCGAGCGCGTCGTTGTAGGTCGATTCGCCCGCGAGATCCTCATCGGTGAGGGTCACGTCGAGCATGTCGTAGATGCGGTGGAAGTATTGCTTCGAGAGACCAACGAGCTTCGTCCACATCGCAAGCGTCGCTTCGTCGCCCGACTGCAGGGTTGCGACTCGTGCACGCGCGCGCTTCGCGAAATCGGTTTGCTCCGTATCTGCATCGAACTTCGCGCGTGCCGCCTGGTAGAACGCGTTCGGGTCGGTTTCGAGAAGTTTCGCCTCTTCCGAATCCTCGCCCACTTCAAGCAGGTGCTCAATGAGCATGCCGAACGGCGTCCCCCAGTCGCCGATATGGTTCTGGCGCACAACCTTGTGGCCCTCGAACTCGAGCACGCGCGCGAGCGCATCGCCCACGACGGTCGTGCGCAGGTGCCCCACGTGCATTTCCTTCGCCACGTTCGGCGCCGAGTAGTCGATCACGATCGTCTCGGTCTTCTCGGGGCTGCCGACGCCGAGACGATCATCGCCGTGTAGGTCACCAGCTTGTGCCGCGACCCATTCGGTCTTGAGCGTGATGTTGAGGAAGCCGGGGCCAGCAATCTCGGGCGTCTCGGCGATGTCGTCGAGCTGCACCTTCTCAAGGATCTGCTGGGCGAGGTCGCGTGGCTTCGCGCCAAGCTTCTTCGCGAGTCCCATCGCCGCGTTGCACTGGAAGTCCGAGAACTTCCCCGGCCTGATGATCGGGTCGGCGGTGCGGTACTCCTCGCCGAAAGCCTCGGCGAAGGCATCCTGAAAACGGGTCGTAAGGGCAAGTTCCGGTGCGGTCATACTCCAAGCCTACGGTGTCCTGCGGTGCCCGGTCATGCCGAAAGGGGTCACGTGAAGGACGGTTTCGTCACGCTTGCGGCGTGCGGGCCCTCGGGAGGGTTCCGACGGTTGCCACCAACTAACGCTTCTTCTCCATCTCCTCGGGCGGTGTCGCCGTCGAAGCGACGAAGCCTAGGGCATGAGTGTCGGATAGGCCGGCGACCTTGGAAGTATTGACCGCGCTGAGCGTGTGCATCCACACGAGCGGGTACAAGGGGATTTCAATCGAAATACGGTTCGTCAAGCTTTGCAGTGCGCGCTGGAGATCATCGCCCACGAGCTCGGGACCCGTGCTGCGTTCGAGCACGTCGCGAATTTCTGCGAGGAGTTCACTTTCTCCAAGGCGCAATCGTGACTCGACCCAAAATGGTGAGGCGTAAAGAGAACGCAGGAGAGTCTCGGGGTGGGAGCCGATGAACGCGGCGTCCAAGAACACGAGAGCGGCATCCCAGCCGTCGGCATCTTCCTCCATGCGCTTCACGACATCGCACCAGGGGAGCACCTCGAGCTCAGATTCAAGACCGAGTGCGGCAAGATCGCCTTTGAGAGACTCGGCGAGTCCTCGTGTCCAGTTTTCGTCGCTTGCGAGCAGACGAACCTTGTTGACGTTTGCACGTTCGAAGAGGTCTCGTGCTTCGTCCGGGGCATGCGTGTAGTGGCTTGGGACAGCGTCGAAATCAGATGTGCCGGGGTAGAGGGGGCTCCGGACGGGGTCAACATAGCCGCCGAAGACCTGCTCCGCGCATCGTTTATCGTCGAAGGCTTTCATGAATCCGCGCCGGGCACCGGCCACGGCAAAGGGGTGTCCCTCAGCGTGGTTGAACATTGCGTAGATGCTCGCCCTGCTTCGATGAGAAGCAAGATGAAGCTTGTTGCTCTTGGCCTGAGGGCTTTTCTCAAGCTCGCGGTATTTCCTTGCGGGCACGGGCAACGCTACTTGTGTGCTGCCGTCGGTGAGTGACTTGATGGTTGCGGATTCGTCGCGCTCGACATGCCAAGTCATGGTTTCGAAGAGCGCGGGGCACGGGCCGGAGTACTGGTCAAAGGCTTCGAATGTGATGGTTCCGCCTTCGATATCGTGCTCCTTGATTTTCCAAGGGCCGGTGCCGTTGGGGTTGGCGAGAAGCGTGGCCGGATCGGTTCCTTCGGGGATGATCTTGACGAGGGAGAGGCGTGAGTTGATGTCGGGCGTGGGGTATTTGAGACGGAGCTGAACGACGTTGTCGGCGAGTTGCGCGGCGTGGTCGAAGAAATCGAGAAGCTCGCGGTTGGGGTAGTGATTGTTTTCGTCAAGGGCGGCTTCGAAGGAGTAAATGACGTCGTCGGGTGTAACGGGGTTGCCGTCGTGGAAGATCGCGCCATCGCGCAGGAAAACATCGATCGAAATCTGGCCTGCTTCAAAGAGGTTCTGCGAAAGGCCAGGCTGCGGTTCCCATCGCGTAGGATCAATGATCGAGAGACCCTCGTATACATGCCACAGAGCGGCGGTGTTCTGAAGGGAGCTGGTCGTAAAAGGGCTGAAGCCGTCGCTCCCAAGTGGGGTGCCGATCGTGACGTCGAGGTGCCCCTTGGGGACGGGGAGGTTGAATTGTTCGGCGATCGAGGGGTAACCCGGGTCGCCTGGTTTCGGTGAGCTCTGGCAGCCCGCGGCGGTGGTCGTGAGGGCGAAGGCGCCGAGCGAGGCTCCTGCAGTGAGGAGCGTGCGTCGACTGGGGGTGCGTGCGGGTCGAGTCATGCCTTCCAGACTAATGGGCACACGGGTCGTTTGGCGCGAGTTGGCGTGCGGTGTGTGACGTGGAGGGGGAATCGAGCGCAGTAGTCACCGGAGCGTTACCCTCGCACGTAGGTAGGGCAAGGTCCGACGCTTGCTCGTCGACCATCGTGACCAAGGGTGAAAGGGATGCGGGAATGGATGTGGAGCTGTACCGGCGCTTGAGCGAAGACATAGCCTCGGCGATCGCGGTCGTGAGCGTGCGTGTGGGTCGGTGGGATCTCGTGACGCCGATCGATTCCTTCCTTGATGTGTCATACGACCCGCCAACGATGGTGTTGAGCCTCTATTCCCTCTCGCGCGTCGCGGAGGCGCTCGAGGAATCAGGCACGTGCGCACTGAGCGTGCTCGGCGCCGAGCAGCAAAGCCTCGCTGAACGCTTTGGTGAACCCGGCCTTCCGTTGCAGGGAATGCTCGAAGGGGTCGCCCACACGCGCGATTCGGTGGGAAATGCCCGAATCTGCGGTTCGATTGCCAGTTTCTCCCTCGAAGTTGAAGGCACGCACGAAGCGGCGACCCATACGCTTTTCGTGTGCCGAGTGCGTGAGGCACAACAGGGGCCGGCGCTGTCCCCGCTCGTACGTTTCTCGAAGCGCTACTCAAAGCTTTAAGGAAACAACGAAGAGATTCGCGACACGCTCGGAGAAACGGACGTGGTGATTCGCTTCCTCGCCCCTAGAATATTCGCGATACGCGCTCGTGCGAGCCGTGCTTGCCTCTTCGGCGCTTCCCCGCATCGGCGTGCCGCGCGACACTACTGAGGGAGCTCATGGCGAAGGATCAGGTACCGGAGAACCGTGACGATCGTGTCCAGGCAGGAGCAGACTCCGCCGAGGGGTGGATCTTTGTTCCCGAACCGGGCACACTTCCCACGGAGAAGCTTCCCGACAGCGATGATTTTGCACGGTTTAGGATGCAGCGCGCGAACCTTGACGGCGAGGCCGAGCAGTACTTTGCGCCGGGTCTCGCGCCGAAGGAGCCGGCCACAGAGACCGCGGAGATTGCGGTGTCTCCAGCGCCCGCAGAAGCAGACTATGCGCGCTCTGGCGCCACGCCTTCGGCCGCGCCGCGGTCTCGCGCCGTGCATCTCCCTCCTCAGTTCAGCGACCTGAGCGGTTGGGACGCGTTGCGGGACATCATCGTCGTGCTCGCCTTTGGCTCGAGTTTCACGACGACCTATACCCATGCCCCTGACGCACTCCCCGCGTGGATTCCCGCAGTTGCCGCGGGATTCGGCATCGCGACCATACTCGCCGTGTATCTCTTGCGCTGGGTCCCCGCGTATGTGAAGGATGCGAAGCCAAAGAGGCCCGAGCAATTCGCTTATCTTGGGATTGTGCGCCGCATCGGTATGCTGCCCGCGTTCGCGGCATCGATCGGCGTGCTCGGTTACGACCTCGTTGCGTCAATTCCCGACCTCCTCGTTCCCCTTCCCGGCGGGCCGCGCGTGGGCGTTGGCGTTTCGGTCGCGTTGCTCCTCATGGCGGCCGTGATGGGCTCGGAGCGACGCGGATTCGAGGGGTACGTTCCCACTGCCGCGGCTCAAGCACGCGCTGGCCATTGGATTCTCGTGCTGCGGGTGCTGCTCGTCGCGAGCTTTGCCCTCTCGCTCGTCATGATGGTGGGCAAAGCGATCAACGGCGATCCCGCCTTCGCCCTCGTGACGCTCTCCTACTCTCTCGGTTCCCTCGCGCTCGGCCTCTTTATTGCGAACCCCAAGCTCAATGAGCGCCCTTCGCACTACGTTTTCACCGTGGGTGCTGCGGCTGCGATGGTCGTGGGTGCTGCCGCTGATAACTCGCTCCGCCTCGAGTATGCGGCTCCCGGAAGCTTCTCGACTTCGTACGTGTGGCTCCCATTCGCCCTCGCGGCCTTCGGGCTGCTCATTTCGCGCCCCTACGTTCGCTCAAGCACGCTCAACTTCAAACGCGTCGACTGGCTCATGTACGCGGCGCGCACGTACGAGTTTTCGCGCACCATGCACATCGTGGCCTTCGCCGCAGTCCTCGTGTATTTCGTTGCGGTCCTCGTGGGCTACGAGGCGCGCGGTGGATCTGGCCTTGTGATTGTGCAGCTAGTTCTCGTCGCATCGCTCGCACTCCTTTCGCATTTCGGCCGCAAGGCTCTCATGCGGAAAAATGCCGTTAAGGCACGCGGTAATGCCGTATCGATCGGTGCGGCCCTCACGCTCATGGGTTTCCTCGGTGTCATAGTTTTCTCCGTTGTGACGGGAGCAGCAGCTGGCCTCACGAACGGTGGCCTCGGCCTCATCGCCGGGGTTGCCGCTGCCCTCATGATTACTGTTCCCGCTCCCGTGCGCGATGAATACGGTGCGCCCGATCTTGAGCGCACCTTCGCAGAGTTTCGCGCTCGCATCAACGGCGCAGCCGAAGCCACGGCATTTCTTCCCGATGTGTCCGAAGTCCAGCGTCGAACACACGCCTTCCCCGTGGACCTCCCTCTCGAAGAAAGCGCCCCCGCTACCCCTGATCTCGACCCTCCCGAGGAGTCGTAGCCCCCACCCTTCTCCCGACGAAAGGCCGCCATGCCACTGTGGACAATTCATGGAAATGGGCTCACTGTTGAGCCGGGTAAGGTCGTTCTTCCTTCCGAGCGGCTCGCATGGCCGGTCACGATTGGGATCGGTGCTCAGCACGTCATCGCGATGTTCGGCGCGACGTTCCTCGTTCCGCTCCTGACGGGCTTTCCGCCCTCCACGACGCTCCTCTTCTCAGGGCTCGGCACGCTCCTCTTCCTTCTCATCACGGGCAACAAGGTCCCGAGCTATCTCGGCAGTTCGTTCGCGTTCATCGCCCCTATCGTTGCCGCGACGAAGGCGCACGATATGGCTACCGCACTCGGCGCGGTGCTTCTCACCGGTCTCGCGCTCGCGTTTGTCGGTGTGATCGTGCAGTTCGTGGGGACGCGGTGGATCTCCGCGCTCATGCCGCCCGTCGTCATGGGCGCGATTGTTGCCCTCATCGGCTTCAATCTGGCCCCCACGGCCTACGAAAAATTCCAGCAGTCGGCGCTCACCGCGACCGTGACCCTCTTCGCGGTCGTCCTCTGCACGGCCCTTTTCAAGGGGATCCTCGGGCGCGTTTCGGTTCTCCTTGGCGTACTCGTCGGCTACTTCTTCGCCCTCTGGCGCAACGAGGTTGACCTTACGGCCTTCCACGAGGCCCCGTGGATCGGCCTGCCCGAATTCCACCATCCACACTTCGACCTCTCGGTCCTGCCAATGTTCCTCCCCGTGATTCTTGTGCTTATCGCGGAGAACGTGGGGCACGTGACCTCGCTCAGTTCGATGACGGGCAAGAACCTCGATCACTTGATGGGCCGCACCCTCTTTTCCGATGGCATTGCCACCGCGCTCTCGGCGACTTTCGGTGGTTCGCCCACGACCACGTACGGCGAGAACATCGGCGTCATGAGCGCGACCCGCGTCTACTCGACCGCCGCGTACTGGGTCGCGGGCATCGCCGCAATTGCCCTCTCGATGTCGCCCAAGCTCGGTCAGCTCATTTTCTCGATTCCGCCGGGCGTTCTCGGCGGTGTCACGTTTGTGCTCTACGGCCTCATCGGCATCGTGGGCGTGCGCATGTGGGTCGATGGCAGGGTCGATTTCTCGAGACCCCGCAACCAGATGACCGCGGGCGTCGCCCTCGTCGTGGGCATCGCGAACGTCGAGTGGACGATTGGCCCGGCGAACGCGGGCATCACGTTCAACGGGATCGCCCTCGGTGCCCTCGCGGCGCTCGTGATTTACCACCTCATGACAGCGATCGGGAGGGTCACGGGCACGGAGGTGCCGGAGGGGTCCGACGCTCGCCCGGCTTCCGCACAGCAGAATCGTGAACGATGAGTGCCGAGCAACCGTCGGATAGGCCGCGCACGGGCTGGGCTCCGATCCTCAAGCCCGGGGCTCGCGTGACCGCGCGCTATGCTCTCGACCCTCGCACGCACGAGGGGCGCGAGAAGGTCGCGGATGCCCTCGGCTACGTCGTCGAAGCGGATGAGGAAACTGTCACTATCCACACGAAACGCGGGTATGCGCGGATCCCGCGCGTGTTGATTGTCGCCGTTCGGGAGGTTCCCCCTCCGCCTCGCTAGACTTGGGCCATGACTTCTAGCACCACTCTTGTTCGCCGCCCGTTCGAGGGCCTCATCGCCGAGCACGATCTCGTCGCGATGCGCCAGCTCATTCCGTCGGCGACTCTCGACGCCAAGATCGCTCCCGAGTTCGGCGGCGGTGATGCCGTGATTGCCACGATTCTCCCCATGAACTGGGCCGCGATTAAGCGCGACAACGGCACAGTGATGCTCGGCATGCAGGCGAGCGTTCCCGGCAACGACACCTCGCGCGGGCTTGGCGCGGCTCTCAAGCAGGCGCTCGACTCGGAGCCTGGCACAGCCGTGACCACCGTGAAGGTTGCGGAGGATTCCCCGAGGCTCCAGGACCTCCTCGTGATTGAGGAGGGCTACACGGTCGATGTGCACGAGTCGTTTGAGTATTGGCTTGGCGCGGGAGCGGAGCGCACCGAGCAGATCGAGCAGGGGCTCGAGCAGGCTAACGAGGCGATTATGCCGACGGCCGCCGTGGGCGGATTGCCGCACGCGTACTGGGTCGATGCGGGCCCCAAGGAGCATTTGCGCTGGGTTCTCGACGAGAGCGAAGACCGCGTGATCGATGCGGTTGCTCGCCTACACGCGAAACGTCAGTCAGGCATCGGTGAGGGCACGCGCTACGTCGGGTCGTTCCGTGCCGATGGCCTCACGATTCCCGTGTGGGATTTGCCGAAGGGCTTCGGCGTGGAGGGAGTCGAGAACGAAGTTCCCGAGTTCCTCAAGCGCTTCGACGAGGCTCTCTCGAGCGAGGAACCGCTTACGGCTCTCGAGCGCCGCGCCCGCGGCGGAATCGTCGCACGAGAGGTGACCCTGCGATGAGCACTGTCGACGCCGCGGCATACGGGGGTGAGCGGCCCACGCGGGTCGCGGTCGTGATCCCCGCGAAGGATGAGGCTGAACGAATCGAAAAAACGGTGACCGCCTCGTTCGCGATCCGCGGCGTCGACATTGTCGTTGTTGTCGACGATGGCTCCTCCGATGCAACCGCGGCGCTTGCCAAGGGTGCGGGCGCGATCGTCGTCCGTCACCGAAGCAATCGCGGCAAGGCCGCGGCGATGGCGACGGGTGCCAAGGTTGTGCACATGCGTGAAGAAACGACCCATGCCGCGCAGGTCACTCGCGAAGGGCATGTCCTGAAGGACCCGGCACGGGCCCTCCTCTTTATCGACGCCGATATGCAGGAGTCCGCACGCGGGGCAGAGCCTCTCGTTGAGGCGGTGCTGGACGAGGGCGTAGATATGGCGATCGCGACCCTTCCACCGCAAGAAGGAGCGGCTGGCATGGGTCTCGTTGTAAAAACGGCCCGAAATGGCATCCGGAAAGCCACGGGATTTGAGACCCTGCAACCCCTCAGTGGCACGCGGTGCATCACGCGCGAGACGTGGGATTCCGTGCAGCCTCTCGCTGCCGGATGGGGCGTGGAAACGGGCCTCACGATCGATGCGCTCCACAAAGGGTTCTGGGTTAAGGAGATTCCGGTCGAGATGAGCCACCGGGTGACCGGAAAAGATCTGCGATCGCAGCTCCATCGCGCAAACCAACTGAAAGACGTCATGCGCGCGCTTTCGAAGCGTCGCTCTCTTTCACCGAACGACCCCCTCAGCGAGGAAGGTGAGGTGCGCACTCTCACGGGCGAGCGCCCCGAGGTGCCCGAGTTTGTCGAGGAACGTCCTGTCACGCATTACGCGATTCCCTCGGTCGAGAAAAACGCGCAGGTGAAGGCCCCCGAAAACTCGGCTACCGAGCCTACCGCTGAGAGCCAGTCCGAACAGAACGAGCAGTAAGCGCCGCGCGGGCGGCGAGGCTGAGCGCGAGACCCACCACGTAGGCGAGACCCACGAGCACCAGGCCCGTGTCGTTCGTGAGCGCCCCGATCCATGCCCCCGCGATCGCTGCGAGACGCAGTCGATACAGATAGGGGAGCTCCCTCGCGAGGCGGCCCTTGCGCACCGCGAAGTACGTGAGAGCGAAAGCACCCACCAGGGGCGGGATCGTGAGGAGCGGCGAATAGAGCATGAGCGGCTCGAACATGCGCGACGTGCGATCGGCAAATACCACCCAGAATTGCGAGAGCGCACCCGTAAGCGAGCCCTTCTCGACGAGCATCGCCATAAATTCGCCGAGGTGCGTACGCGACGACGCGGGACGCATGTAGTCGAAAACCCCGGCAAGGGCGAATACACCGAGACCCGAGATCAAAGCCGCAAGAACGTGCCACGGGCGGAGCCGGATACCGCTCAGGACGAGGCAGGCCACGAGGGTCACGGGGGCATAAATGAGGGCACTGCCGGCGTCGGCACCCATGCTCGGCGCGATCGAGCAGAGCCCCACGATCGCACCCGAGCCCCCGACGAACACGACCCGTGCGAGTCCGGGCCGACGGCCGGTCGAAAAGATGGGAAGTGCGTGCATAAGCATGCCCGCGCCGAGTGCCCACGCCGCAAGCGTGATACCCGTGATGTGGTTGCTGAGACCGTAGAAGCGCCCGCCGTAGATCGGCTGGTTGCCAAGAAGCGATGTGAAGCTCGCGTGGGAGCCGAGCGCGGCGTCGAGCAAGATTGCGGCCGCGGTCATGAGTGCCGCGAGGGCAGGGGTAAGGAGCCGGCGATTCTGCTCGGGAAGGGCGGAGCCGAGAAGCTTTACGCCCCACGTCAGCCCCGCGCCGACGATCGCCGTTCCAAGCAGCGTCCAGGCCGCAATCGCGAAAAGCGGGTGAATGGCGAGATCCACGAGGAAGCCGAGAGGGAGGATGCTTGAGGTGTACCCCACGGGAATCGCGAGGAGAGCAACGTTTGCGACGTGTCGCGCTGCAGAGAAACGACGTGCGAGGAGACCCGAGGCGAGGAGCACAGCGATGATCACCCCGAGCATGGGAGCAAGCGAGTCTTCGGTCTCACGGGACGCGAACGTCAGCTCGCGCGCATGCGCGAGTTGGGCGCCTCGCTCGGCTTGGGTTCCGACGGCTGCCCGGCCGATGCCGATCTGGTCTTTGCCTACGAAGCTCGCCGCGAGGTCGAGATTCATGACGACGCCAACTTGGCGCGTCGAAGGGCTCGTAAGGAACGCCGGCCCCCAGCGAGAATCGATATACACCTGCAGGTTGAGTGGCGTGGGCAGGGCGTCGTAGCCACGCGTGTGCTCGACCTCAAACGCGCGCCCGGGGGAGGGGTTCAGGGAACCGACGCTCGCGAGTGCGATGTTGCGCTCCCCGCAATCGCCTGCGTGCTCCGCGAATGCGGCATCGATTGCCCGCACGCTGCGTTCGTGTTCGGTGCGGGTTACGTCATCGCCGGTTTGGACATCGCCGAGATCGACGAGTGAAATCCCTGCCTCACCGAGGGCGGAGCTGGCGTCGGAAAACTCCTTCCCACCCGCCTTGCTGTCCGTCCCCGACGCACTCTTACTTGCGAGTGCCGGAGTGCGCGTTCCCGTGGCGAGGGTTTCGAGGCCCTGCCGCTTAGTGGGCATGACCGATTCGCTTGAAAGCGAGAGCCCCGCCGTTCCAGAATTCTCGGCAAAGCACCACAGGGCTGGGGTGTCGTCCTTGGTGATGTCTGACCAGGTCAACCCGCTCGTGACGTAGACCGTGTGCACGCGGCTCGCGGGCGGAGTCGCGTCCTTGCGCATCCCGCCCCAATGGAGTGACGGGCCGAGGACGAGCGCGGCGAGGAGCGCGAAGCATGCGGCGGTGAGGGCCGCGCCCACGAGGCGTTCGCGCGCATGAGACGAGTCGTGCATGGACTCAAGCGTAGCGATTTCTCGCATGCCCGTACTCTTAGGGACATGCGATATGGATTCCTCGGCCCCGAGACGACCTTCACTCATCAGGCGCTCCTTCAGGCACTCATGGGTCCGCTGCCCGTGAGGCCCGACGATGGCGAACAAACGCTCGTGCCCTACCGCAGCGTTGCCGAAGCGATCGGCGACCTCGTTGCGGGCGACGTGGACGCGATGATGGCGCCGATCGAAAACTCTGTCGAGGGCGGCGTATCGGGCACGCTCGACGTGCTCGCCGCGACCGGTGGCATCACGATCGTCGCCGAACAGATCGTCCCCATCACGTTCGTGCTCGCGACGCGAGTCCCCTCGAGCCTCGAGGACCTCGAAGCCGTGTACTCTCACCCGCACGCGCAGGCCCAGTGCCAGGCATTCGTGCGCGAAAACCTCCCTGGTGCCTCCCCTCAGCCCGCACTCTCAACTGCAGCGGCGGCTCGCGAGATCGCCGAGCTCGATGAGAACGATCCTCGCGCCCACTCCGCTGCCGCGATCTGCTCGCCTCTCGCCGCCGAACACTTCGGCCTGCACGTGCTCGCGAGCGGAATCGAAGACACGAAGGGCGCCGAGACCCGCTTCGTGCTCGTCGAGCGCGACGGCCTCATCCCCGCGCGCACGGGCTCCGATAAAACGACGATCGTCGCGCACCTCGCTCACGACCGCTCGGGCTCGCTTCTCGAAATGCTTGAGGTGCTCAGCTCGAACGGCGTCAACCTTTCCCGCATCGAATCACGCCCCATCGGCGACGCACTCGGCCGCTACTCCTTCTCCCTCGACCTCGAGGGGCACATCGAGGATCGCCGCGTGGCCTCCGCGCTGCGCGGCCTCCACCGCATTTGCTCGCGCATCGTGTTCCTCGGCTCGTACGGCAGGGCCGACGGTTCCGTGCCCTACGTGGTTGACCACAACGCCGATACCGCGTACGAGGAAGCGCGCGCGTTTGTCTCGCGCCTTGAGGCCCTTATCGCTCGGGACTAGCGTTTCTCAGCGTGCGGATCGAATGGTGAGGGCGCCCGCATCGACGCGGGTGACGAGGTGCGTGGCATCGCCGAGGTAATCGCCATCGACCTGCACGGGGAGCGCCTTCGAGGTGCTCACGATCGCCTCGCGAGCCTGGAATGTGCGGTGGTTGGAGATTTTCGCGAGAGATTTCGGGGCCCCCGGGAGCACGAGCTGCCCGAGGATCTGTGAAAAGCCTGCCGCGCCCTTCCAATCGAGCGCGAGAATCTCGAGGGAGCCATTGGAGCGATCCGCGCCCGGCATGAGCGTGATCCCGCCGGGCAGGCGCCCCACGTTGCCGATCATGACGGTGCGGGCCTTGAGTGACTGCGCGGCGCGGCCATCGAGCTCAAGCTCCACGCTCTGCCCGCGGCCCACGATCTTCTTTGCCCCCGCCACCACATAAGCAAGCCAACCGACGGCTTTCTTGAGTTTCGAGTTCGTGTTCTCCATGATTACGGCGTCGAAGCCGAAACCAGCGATCACGAGGAAGGGTTCTTCCTTCGCTTCGCGAGCGTCGTCGAGGCTTTCGCCGTGCTTCAAGTACCCAAGATCGGCCTTGTGGCCCTTTCCCGTGAGCGCGACCCTGATCGCGCCGCGAAGATTATCGAGCGGGATGTCAAGGTTGCGTGCAAAAAGGTTGCCCGTGCCCATCGGGATAATGCCGAGCTCCACGCCAGAATGGGCAAGCCCCGCCGCGACGAGACGCACCGTGCCGTCGCCGCCCGCCGCAAACACTATCGAGCAACCGTCGGACGCCGCCTGCTGAGCCTGCCCGAAGCCCGGATCCTCCACGCTCGTCTCGTAAAACGACACTTGCGCATCCGAGTCGACCTCAAGTACATGGCTTACGACTCGTCCGCGAAAAACGGCCATGTCCTTGAGCTTTGACGGGTTGACGACGACCCCAACGCGTAGTTTTTCCACGGCTCAAGCATACGGGGCGGTGTGGCACTGTAGGCTTGAAAACATGATCGATCTGCGACTGCTCCGTGAGAATCCTGACCGCGTGCGTGAGGCTCAAAAAGCCCGCCGCCGCGATCCTCAAACCGTTGATGCCGTGCTCGAAGCCGACCAGACCTGGCGAGAAGCCACGCAGTCGTTCGAATCGCTGCGCGCCGAGCAGAAGACCTTCGGCAAGAAGGTCGCCGAAGCCAAGGGCGAGGAAAAACAGAAGCTCGTCGTCGAGGCAAAGGAGCTGAGCCAGAAGGTCAAGGACCTCGAGCAACGCGCAAGCGAAGCCGAAGAAGCGCGGGAAAAAGCCCTGCGCGCCATCCCCAACATCGCCGAAGGGGCCCCCGAGGGTTTTGAGGAAGATTTTGAGGTGCGCGAAACCCACGGTGAAATTCCACGTTTCGACTTCGAGGTGCGCGACCACCTCGACATCGCCGAAAAACTCAAGGCGATCGACATGCAGCGCGGAGCGAAGGTCTCCGGCTCGCGCTTCTACTTCCTTACGGGCGTGGGTGCGCAGCTCGAGCTCGCGATTCTCAATGCCGCCCTTGAAAAAGCGACTCGCGCAGGCTTCACCCCCGTCATCACGCCCACGCTCGTTCTTCCTGAAACGATGGACGGCACGGGCTTTTTGGGCGAACACGCCGACGAGGTTTACCACCTCGATAAAGACGACGACCTTTACCTCGTGGGCACGAGCGAGGTTGCGCTCGCGGGCTATCACCGCGATGAGGTGCTCAACCTCGATAACGGCCCCATCCGTTACGCGGGTTGGAGCGCGTGCTACCGCCGCGAGGCCGGTAGTTACGGCAAGGACACGCGCGGTATCATCCGCGTGCACCAGTTCCACAAGGTCGAGATGTTCTCGTATTGCAAGCTCGAGGAGTCTTACGAGGAGCACGAGCGCCTGCTCGACATGGAGCGCGAGATGATGGATCTCATTGACGTTCCCTACCGCGTGATCGACACCGCCGCCGGCGACCTCGGTACCTCCGCCGCCCGGAAGTTCGACTGTGAAGCGTGGGTGCCGAGCCAAAATACTTACCGTGAGCTCACCTCGACCTCGAACTGCACGCAGTTTCAGGCGCGCCGTCTCAACATCCGTGAGCGCGTCGATGGTGCGCTTCGCCCGGTCGCGACTCTCAACGGCACGCTTGGCACGACCCGCTTTATCGTCGCCCTCCTCGAGAATCACCAGCGGGAAGACGGCAGCGTCGTCGTGCCCGAAGGGCTTCGACCGTACCTCGGTGGGCGCGAAGTGTTCGAGGTGAAATGAGCCCGACACGCAGCACCAGAGGTTTTGACGAGGAGCACCTTCGCTCTCTTCTCAAGCCACTTTCGGGACATCGGGTCCTTGTAGGGCTCGATGTCGACGGCACGCTCGTGGACCACGCGGGCGTTATGGATCCGCGCGTGCACAGTGCGCTTCACGCGGTGCGCGAAGCCGGCCACCACGTCGTCATCGCGACCGGGCGGTCGCTGAATACAACCCTCCCGATTGTGCGTCTCGCGGGGGTTTCCGACGGTTGGTCGGTGAGCGCGAACGGCGCAGTCACCACGAGGATCACGGGGGAGTCCGACGCCGCCTACGAAATCGTCGAGACCGTGACTTTTGACCCCGAGCCCGCGCTACGTGCGATGTACCAGGCCGTGCCCACGGCGCGCTTCGCGATTGAGCGTGTGAGTGGCGGCTTTATAGGCACCGAAAGCTTCGACGATCTCGACTTTGGGATCCAGGCAGAACCGGCGAGCATAGACGAGCTTTTCGAGGCGACGGAAGCGGTACGTGTCGTCGTGACCGCGCCCGACATTCCGCTCGACGAGTTTGCGCGCATCGTTGAAAGAGCTGGCGTGAGTGGCTGCGAATACGCCGTGGGATGGTCGAGTTGGCTTGATATGTCGGCACCAGGAACGACGAAAGCGAGCGCTCTCGAATCATTGCGGAAACGCCTGGGCGTGGATCCGGAGCACACCGTGACCGTTGGCGATGGTTCGAACGATGTTGAAATGCTCGACTGGGCCGCGGTCGGTGTCGCGATGGGCCAAGCGAGCGAGCGCGTGAAGTCGTATGCCGATGCCGAGACTCTCGGTATCGAGGACCACGGTGCGGAAATTGTGCTGCGCTTCCTCGCCGCCTCGTAAGAGTGCAGGATAACCACCGCGCAGCTTCCGCTTCGTGGATGATGCGGCGTATTTTCACGACCCTGAATCAAGAGGGTAGGATGTACGGGCGCCTCGCTCACGTGGCGCAAGGAGAGTTGACAGAGCGGCCGAATGTGGCGGTCTTGAAAACCGCTGTGCAGCAACCCTGCACCAAGGGTTCAAATCCCTTACTCTCCGCTGGAGGTGCACGCATGCCGTGCGCCCCGCCCCGTTTCCGGTGCGCATAAGGCGCGCTGGGTTCGGGGCTTTTTCGTTTCTTACTGCGCTCGCACGTACGATCGAAGAGTCGAGTCCCGCACGAAGGAGAGTGCCATGAACGTCAAGCTTGCACCGGGTGACAAGGCCCCTGACTTTGACCTCCCCCTCGCGGGCGGAGGCCGCATCACCCTCGCCGATCTGGCGGGCGAGAGTGCCTTATTTGGTTCTACCCCGCGGCGGGAACCTCGTTGTGTACACGCCAGGCGCGCGACCTTCGCGATCACGCCGAGGAGCTCACTGCTCGCGGTGCACGAATTCTCGGCATTTCCCCGGACCCCGTTGAAAAAGTCGAAGAGTTTGTGGAAAAGGAGAGGCTCCCTTTCGCCATGGCTTCGGATGAGCGCCACGCCTTAATGGAGGCTTATGGTGCATGGGGCGAAAAGAATATGTACGGCGTGAAAAAGATGGGCGTGATTCGTTCGAGCTTCGTCATTAACGCTTATGGCATTCTGACTGCCGTGAAGTATCGCGTGGGAACCCCGAAGCACGTAGATTTTGTGCGAAACGGTCTCGTTTCAGACGTGGAAAAATAACTGGGTTATGGAAAGCTGAAGAAATATTTCAGAATGACTCGCTAGCGTGTCAGGGTCCGCTCTTCCGTGGCGTACCTCGCCGGAAGAGGGAAAACCAGCGAGGCTCCGCGCCTTAGCCGATACGAAAGGTTGACCATGTCCACTTTTGTTCGCAAATCGCGTTCGCTATCGACCATCGCCGCCGCTGGCGTGCTCGCCTTCGGCCTGGCGAGCTGTGGCGCCGCCAATGAGTCAAAGAACGACAACTCCGCCGCCAAGGACGAAACCACGAGTGCAGCTCCAAATGAGGAAGACTCTTCGTCAAACGAAGGCTCAGACTCCTCCTCGAGTGAAAGCTCGGATTCATCCTCAGATTCGGGTTCAGATTCCGGAAGTGGTTCGAACGAAAGCGGTGAATTCTTCGCCGCTGTGGGCACTCCCGTTGAACTTGATCCAAGCTCGTTCACGGATGAGGACATGAAGAAGGGTGCAGAGGTAGCATCCCAGTTCTACGCCGCGTATGCCGATGGGAAGTTCGAGGATGTCTGCGCTAATACTGTGCAAAAGCGTGGCGACAAGTACGAGCGCTTGGACACGGATGCGGCACTCAAGGAGTGCGGAAAGATGAACGCGATGTTTGGTGCCGATGGCCCTTCTGAGGAAGAAGCGAAGATGATGAAGGAGCAGCTCACTCCTGAAAATCTCGAGATTCGCCCGAATGACGATGGTACGGCCGGAGTGTTTTTCCAGGGGAAAAACATGCGTCTGAAGGTCATTAAGGTCAAGGATGCTGGCCCGCTCCTTGACTTCTCGCAGGGGTGATCGCTTGAAGCTTCGGCTGCCTTTTATTCACTGAAGGGGCTGCGAGCAACGACAGGGGGAGGGTTCGGTAGACTGATCTGGCCGAGCCCTCCTCGCGTATTTCTCGGTTGCTCTATTGAAAGGCCCCAAATGCTTAAGTCGGCGCGCATTTCTCGTTTGTTCTGCATCTTCGCTGCCGCCGGTGTTGCTGCTTCAGCTCTCGTGGGGTGTGGCGCCATAAGTGAGGCCAAGGAGGCGGAGCTCTTTTCGGAGGAGAGCAAGGAAGTCCCTAACACGGTTGTCAATCTTGACAAAACTCCCTTCACGTACGAAGAACGGCGGCAGGGCGCGCAAGTGGCAGCCGATTTCCTCGCCCACGGGTTCGACCAGAAGCTTGAGAATATCTGCCCGTATGTGGTGGTCAGAAACGGCAGCGATTACGAACGATTGGATGGCGATAGAGCCCGCCAACGGTGCGCCGACCAGAACTACAGTTTCGGCATTGACCAGGACCTCACCAACGATGAGACACAAATGGCGCAGGAACTTTTCACCGCCGAGAATCTCGAGGTTCAAGCGAATGGCAACGGTACGGCCAGCGTATTGTTCCAGGGTAGAGACCTTGGCCTTGCCCTCGTCAAAGTGGAGGGCGTGGGCCCACTTTTGGATATGAGAGACGTCGATATCGCTTCGGCTGAGGAGTCAACGCTGCGGTAGCTTTCCGTAAAAATGGGTGGCTCGGAAGATTTTTCTACCGAGCCACCCTCGCTTTTAAAGTTCTCTGCCTTGATAGGCAGGTAGCCACCTTCTCCTGTTCCGCAGGGGAGCACGCGGAATCTGTGAGTGGGTATCGAGGAAGATGCCAGGAACGATCGTTACCGTAGTCGCACGGGATCCCGGCGTGATCCACGCCTCAGTCTTACGAGAGGACCCTGATGTCGATGACACCGCGCATGACCCGTTCGTTTGCCTTTGCCGCGACTGCGGGACTCCTTCTCCTTGGTGCCGTCGGTTGCGGTGCCGTCAACGAATCGGAGAAGGAAACCGCCTCTGAAACTTCGTCTTCCGAGAGCTCTGCATCAGAGGCTTCGTCGGCAACGCCTAACGAGACGTCAGGTGGTGACTCCACGGCTCCGAGTGACGATAGCTCGACCGCCAGTCGGGCAAGCGATAGAGGTCGCGGCGCCGCGCCTGCGCCGAAGCCAGCGGGTTCGAAGGGAGGGTTCCCAAGTGTTCGAGGCGAACCTGTCGAGCTTGATCCTACGCCGCTCACCGATGCCGAGAAAGAGGAAGGCAAGCAACTCATGGCCGACCTCATGGTGGGAATCGTGACTAAAGGAGATTTTTCGAAAGCCTGCGACGTAGTTGTGTACAAGAGCCCCGATGGTCAGCGCGTCCGCGTCGATAACTCACCCGAGCTTCGCGAACAGTGTGCCCAGAGCACAGCGGCAATGTTTGGTCAGGGCCAAGCCGAAAGTAGAGAGAATAAGGGAATTTCAGAGGAGCAGGCGAAAACTTTGTTCTCCCCGTCCATGTTCGACGTTTCAGACAACGGAGACGGCACCTTTGCCTTGTCGATGCAGGGTCAACCGAGCGGACTTAACGTGGTCAAGATTAAAAATGGCGGAGTTCGCCTCGAGGCTGCGCAAAACTGATCTGGCTATCTTAGGTCCCAAAATTCTTCAAAGGAGTACGACGTGAAAACCACCAAACGCATTGTCCATACGTTCACTGTCGCGATCGCGGCGGGCGCACTTGCCGCAAGTGCCGCGTCGTGCGGTGCCGTGAAAGAGAGCGAAGGGGCAAAAGGCGCGGATGAGTCGTCGCCCTCGGCTTCGTCGAGCAGCCCCGGGACCACCACGTCCAGCCAGAATCAGGCCCCGGCATCTCCGGGAAGCAGTGATTTGCCCGGAAGCGACACTTCTCCAGGAGTAGGCGAGGAACCGGGCGGTGCTGACGCCGGGAACCTCGATCCGTTCCAGAACATCCCCGAGAATGCCAAGGCGAAACTTGACCCTACGCCCCTCACGCAAGAGGAGCTGCAACGTGGTCTGCAGCTTCCGCAGGAAATGATGACCAAGCTGGCGGCGGGGGACGCTGCCGGAGCCTGCGACATGGTGCTGATGAGTAAGGATGGCACTCTCGTGCGATTCGATGTGCCTGAGTTCAGGGATAGGTGTGCAGCTGAGTTTCAAAACGGCGTAGATTCCTCAGCGATAAAGAGCATGACGCCGGAGCAGGTGAAAGAAAGCTCTGATCCGAAGCACTTCAAGCTTCTCGATAATGGCGACGGCACAGCCACCTTCGAACGCGATGGCACGTCGAACGGAACGAAGCTTGCACGGCTTGACGACGGCAGCCTTCGCCTCATGGTCGATAGTTTCTAGCTCGTTTCTCTTTGCTGCGGGAGGCGTCGGCTCTCGAAGCAGGACCCGTTTGAGATCGAGAATGACGAGGCTAAGCGCCTCAACCCAAATGAAAGGTTGACGATGTTTGCTCTTACCCGCAAGACCCGCTCGGTCTCCCTCAGTATCGCAATTGGCACCCTGGCCTTCGGCCTGGCAGGCTGCGGTGCGACCGTAGAGGCCAAGAAGAACGAACCAACCTCTGAGCAGACCACGGATCCTTCTGATTCCAAGGAAGAAGGCTCCTCGAACTCGAGTGGCAATGCCAGCGAAAGCGATCCCGGCACGAGCGACTCCGGAGGCGGCGAGTCGCCAACGCAATCCGGCGGTAGTGATAGTCAAGGCATTGATGCGCTTGGAGGCTTCTCCGAGAGTGCACAGGCGAAACTCGACACCGCCCCCTTTACCGCAGATGAGCTAAAGCGCGGCCAGACGCTCCCCGGAGAGATGGTGCGGCGAGCCCTCGACGGAGACTACGAAGGGGTGTGCGGCATGCTTATTGTGGGGGAAAAAGGGAAGGCTGTTCGACTTGACGCACCCGAAGTGAAAGGGCGCTGCGTGGACTCCTTCAAGAAAAGCGTCGAGAGCTCACCTGAAGCCCGCAAGGGGGCGGAAGAAGCCCTCGCTCAAGCCGGTCCCGAGCATGTGACGGTTCGTGATCGGGGCGATGGCACGGGCGAGTTCTTCTCTGATGGTGAGTCGATGGGCATTTTGCTCGTGAGGCTCGACAATGGGGATCTTCGCCTGATGGTAAGCCAACTTTGACACATTCTAGTTTGACGCCATTCGCACGCACCGTGAAGTGGAAGGCGCACCCAAGGATCCTTGCCCCTCCACCTCAATCTCCGCAACGAAGGTGCGACCGTGAATCTCGCCCGCCTACGATGCTTCCTTTCGGCCTTCGGCACGACGGCTGCGAGTCACAGCATTCCTGCTGTAAAGCTGAACTAGGCAGAGGCTATGCGCCAGGCCCTAGACGGGGCTCTATTCGCGGTCGAGGAGCAGGGGGCACGGCCACAGTCAAGAGCGACGAACTCGAGATGGAGATTAAAGTCGTCAAGCTCGAAGGTAGGGGCATTTGCGTCGTACCGTGAGAGAGGAACCCCGCGCAATGTGAAACCTCCGCGGAAGATTTGAGCCACCCGGGGAAGTTCGGTAGGCTTACTCAGCACCTTGTGCGCAAGGAGACGTGGCAGAGCGGCCGAATGCGCTCCCCTGCTAAGGGAGTAGGCGGTGTTGAGCCGCCTCGGAGGTTCAAATCCTCTCGTCTCCGCACCCAGGAATCGCCCCCCCGCTTGCCCATGTGCGAACGGGGGGCGATGCTGTTTATCGCACGCGTCAGCGGCAGCCTGAAGAATGCCGTAAGGGTCGGGGTTTGGTTGTAATCTGCCGCCGCGGTACCCAGCGTCGGAAACACAGAGGCCACCTCAGGGGCACTTGCACGCGTGACTCGCGTGCTTTTCCACCGGTCATCTCGCGCTCGAGAACCTGCTGAGATGCCGGGATCGAGTTGGGCGGGCTATCGTCGGAAAGTCTGAGAGTTTCCGCCAATTCAGACGAATCGGGTTCAGCTTAGACAGCCAGCCAGATTCAGACTAGGCCGGATGAGTCCACGCAAAAACAGGACGCTGCACGGGGCTCTTTCTCATTAAGGAGCGAAAGGGCCCGACGCTAAATCCGCATCCGCCGAATTCCTTGAACGCGTAGCGGCCTGCGCCCCCTTCGCTTTTGGTGCGGCGATCCCCTGACTATGGACAATCAACAGGGAGCCATCAAACTGGAGCAACCTGGCTATGGCGCAAGGGAGTTTCAGCATCCACTCCGACTGAGAGGCCGAAACCACTCTGACGGTGTGTGCCCCCGCCGTGGGCGGGTAGTGCGTGCGCACCTGTTCCACGAGGCCCATTGCTCAGCAGGAGGAATGCATATGGGAGTAGACTGGCCCCGGCTCATTCGGCGCTGATGGGGGCCGTGAGCGCCGCACTGGTGTTTTCGGTTCGCCACGGGTGCCACCGCTTCCAGACGAGAGGTTTCAGGTGCGCGAACAACACGACGATAGTCTTCGCAATCTGCCCACCCTGACCGCTGAATTCCCGGTCGTGGGTGATGACCCGCTAATCGACGCGCCTTTGCGTGCGACGGTGCGTAGGCTCTCCACGCTCCTTGGTGAAACGCTCGCCGACCAGCACGGCCCAGAACTCCTCGATCTTGTTGAGGAAGTTCGCCAGCTCGCGAAGCAGTCAAAGCAATCGAAGTCGACAGAAGACACCATGCGCGTGCAGCGTCGCCTCGCCGAGCTGCCGATTGAGCAGGCAACTGAGCTCACGCGCGCATTCACTCAATACTTCTTGCTCGCAAATGCAGCGGAGCAAACGTATCGAGTTCGTGCCCTTCAGGGGCAGAACGAGAATGAATCGTGGATTCCCCGCACGGTGAAGTCGATCGCGGAGGAGGCCGGGGTTGAGGAGCTCCAACGCACCGTCGATGAGCTCGATGTGCGCCTCGTGTTCACGGCTCACCCCACGGAAGCTTCGCGCCGCGCGGTTCTTACGAAACTGCGACGGGTCTCGACTCTCCTCGAGACGGACACCGAGGAAGGCACGCGTGCTCGCAAGAAGCAAGACCGTGACCTCGCGGAAACGATTGAGGCACTGTGGCAAACGGACGAGCTGCGGCGCACACAACCAACCCCGCAGGATGAGGCGCGCAACGCAATCTTCTACTTGCGCTCCCTCTACCTCCACACGCTCCCCGAAGTTCTTGACGCGCTCCGCCACGAGCTTCGCGACTACGGTGCCGATCTGCCCGTGCGGAAGGTGCCGCTTCGCTTTGGCTCGTGGATCGGCGGTGACCGTGACGGCAACCCCTACGTGACGGCCGACGTGACGCGCGAGGTGCTCAAACTCCAGGCTGACGCGGCGATCGACATCGCTGAGGCTTTCCTCGAAACGCTCACGCTCGAGCTTTCGATGAGCTCGACCTTGATTGGCGAGGATCAAAAGCTCACGCAGAGCCTCGAGAAGGATCAGGAGACCCTCGCGTTCGTGCCCGCCGAGCAGTTCGAGCTTTTCGCCCACGAGCCCTATCGACTCAAACTCTTTTCGATGCGTGCGAAGCTTGCGGCGACGCGCGAGCGTATCCACAACGGCGATGCGCACAAACCCGGGGTGGATTACCTCACGGGCGCCGAGCTCCAGAACGACTTCGAAGAACTGCGTGAATCACTCCGAACCCATCGGGGCGATCTTATGGCCGATGGCTCAGTTGCGATTGTGCAGTCTGTTCTCGCGGGCAGCGGGCTCAACCTCGCGATTATGGATGTGCGTGAGCACGCGGAAAAGCACCACGACCTGCTTGCGGAGATGTTCGATCGCGTGGGCGAGCTCGACAAGGCGTACGGGGATCTCACGCGCGAAGAACGCACAAAAGTGCTTTCCTCTGAGCTGGCGTCGAAGCGCCCCCTCGCAAGCGCGCAGCTTCTCGGCGAGGAGTCGCCACTCGATCCCACCATCCAGAACACCTTCAACGTGTTCCGCGAAATCCGCACGGCGCACCGCACCTACGGCCCAGACGTGATCCAGACCTATATCGTCTCGATGACTCGCGGTGCTGACGACATCCTCGCCGTCGCACTCCTTGCGCGCGAAGCCGGACTCGTGGACCTTTCGGGTAATGATCGCCGCGCCGACATCGGCTTCAGCCCCCTCCTCGAAACCGTCGAAGAGCTTCGCCACGCCGGCGAAATCCTCGACGAGCTTCTGAGCGATCCGAGCTACCGCGAGATCGTGCGCCTTCGCGGCGACCGCCACGAAATCATGCTCGGCTATTCCGATTCGAACAAGGAGTCGGGTGTCATCACGAGCCAGTGGGAGATCCACCAGGCTCAGCGACGCCTTCGCGACGTTGCCGCCAAGCACAACGTGACCCTTCGCCTGTTCCACGGCCGCGGGGGAAGCGTCGGACGCGGAGGCGGCCCCACGTACGACGCGATCTTAGCCCAGCCTTACGGTGTTCTCGAAGGTGAAATCAAGTTCACCGAGCAGGGTGAGGTCATCTCCGATAAATACATGCTTCCTGTGCTCGCGCGCGAAAACCTCGACCTCTCGCTCGCGGCGGTCATGCAGGGCTCGGCGCTTCACCAGAAGCCTCGCACGAGCCCGGAGGATCTGGAACGTTTCGGCACCGTCATGGAAAGCCTTTCCGACGCCTCCTTCGCGCGCTATCGCACCCTCATTGACGATCCCGACCTGCCCGAGTACTTCGTGGCGTCCACACCCGTAGAGCAGCTCGGCGACCTCAAGATCGGTTCTCGGCCCTCGAAGAGGACGACGAGCGAGAAGGGCCTCGATGGCCTGCGCGCGATTCCGTGGGTGTTCGGCTGGACCCAGTCCCGCCAGATCGTTCCCGGGTGGTTTGGCGCTGGATCGGGTCTTAAGGCCGCACGCGAAGCTGGCTATGAGGGCGACCTCAAGGAGATGTACGAGAACTGGCACTTTTTCCGCACGGTCATTTCAAACGTGGAGATGACCCTCGCGAAGACGGATATGGGGATTGCGTCCCACTACGTGCACTCCCTCGTCCCCACCCGTCTGTGGCACCTGTTCGAGACGATCCGCGAAGAGTACGAGCTCACGGTCGCCGAGGTCGAGCGTCTCACGGGCGTGCTGGATCTTCTCGATAACGCTCCCGTGCTTAAGCGGACGCTCGAGGTGCGCGATCGTTACCTCGACCCGATCAGCTACATGCAGGTCGCCATGCTGCAGCGTGTGCGCGAAGCGCAAGCGAAGGGCATTGAGGTCACGGATGCGGAAAAGCGTGCCCTGCTCACGACCATCAACGGCGTTGCTGCGGGCATGAAGAACACCGGCTGATTCACCGCGGCTGAGCGTAGGCGAAAGCCCGGCCCCTCGTTTGAGGGAGCCGGGCTTTGTGCGTTGAAAAGTGAACCGAGAGCCGTTACTTAGCGGCGACAGCCGCCTCGCGCTCAGCCTTGATAGCGTCCTTGCGGTAGGCGACCCAGAAGTAGCATCCGACGCACAGGGCGCCACCGATGATGTTGCCGAGGGTCACGGGAAGGATGTTGCCGAGGAGGATCTTGTCCCAGCTGATCATGTCGAAGTCGGCGGCGCTTACGCCGGCCTTCGTGACGGCTTCACCGGCCCAGAAGGCATCTGCGCCGAAGGTCTTGATGAGCCAGCCCATGGGGAGCATGAACATGTTTGCGACCGAGTGCTCGAAGCCGGTCGACACGAAGATCACGAGCGGCACGACGATCGCGAGAGCCTTGTCGAAGAACGAGCGACCAGCGAACGTGAGCCACACGGCCATGCACACGAGGAAGTTACAGAGAATGCCAAGAACGAACGCGTTGCCCCAGTCGAGCGAGAGCTTGCCCTTCGTGACGTTGAGGACGACGAGGCCCCACGCGCTCTTGTTGGTGGCCGGAGTGTTCGCGAGGAACACGAGAATCGCGATGGTCACCGAACCGACGAAGTTTGCGACGTAGGAAAGGCCCCAGTGGCGGAACAGCTGACCGGCCGTGATGCGCTTCGAAAGGAAGGGCATAACGTTGAGGGTCGTGCCTGTGAACAGATCCGAGCCCGAGTTAATGACCATGATGAGGCCGGTCGCGAAGAGCGCGCCGCCGATCATCTTCGTAATGCCGAGCGGCCACTCTCCCGGCGCGCCCTGCTGCGTAGTCACGAACATGATGAAGCCGAAGGCAATGTAGGCGCCACCGGTGAGGCCCAGCCAGAAAATCTTCCACGCCGGCATCGTGGCCTTGGCATACATGCCATCTTCGACGGCCTTGGCCATGGCTGGCGCAGGCGGAATATTGAGCTTATTTGCGAGGTCGTCCACGGGACGTCTCCTTTAGGGATAAGGGGTCAGGGAAGCTTGAGCGCGCAGTGCGCCGTGTCCCTAGCCTACGCCCTCGCAGGTGAGTTAGTGGAAAATGGCGGCTATTTCCACTCGAGAATTGGCCAGTGGTTCTTCTTCGCTTCTGCGTAAAGCCCGAGGTCGGGAGAGATCGCCGTGGGATGTCCGAGCACCGAGAGCCAGGCGGCGTCGGCATGCGAATCGCCGTACCCGTACGAGTTTTCAAGATTGAAACCATTGCTTTGCGCGTACTTGCGCAGCCAGTTCGCGCGAGCTTCGCCGACAACCGGGGGAGTGGCGAGGTAGCCGGTGAGCACGCCATCCTTTTCGTGCATGTGGGTCGCGACGACTTCGTCAAAGAGGTCGGCGAGTGGCTCCACGAGGATGTCGAGCGCACCCGTGATGAGGATCGTGCGGTGGCCCGCAGCCCGATGCTCTTCGAGGCGTTCGAGCGCCTCAGCCTTGATCTGGCGGCGAACGTTCTCGCCGAGCTCTCCCGCGAGGACTTGCGTGAGCTCCGCGGTGTCGAAACCGCGGTAGCGGCGCATAACCGAGCGGATGAACTCCGAACGTGAGTGCTGCTCGTTACGCAGATACTGGGGGAGCGCACCGGCGAGCTTTACGACCTCTTTCGCGCCGTCGGTCCTCGAGCGCGTTTCCTTCACGATCGCGAGGTACTGCTGCACGATGTTTTGCGCGATCACGGTGCCGTCGAGATCGAATACCGCGAGGGTATCGCTCGAGGTCTTAAGCTCGCTCGACTTGCGCTCCGTGCGCGCCTTGCGTGCGGCCTTCTGGCGCGTGTAAGCGCTCGTGAGCTCGGTGACGGCCGGCAGGTGGTGATCGTGGAAGTAGGAGCGCCAGTCGAGAGCCGTTATGTCGAAGTCGTACTTCTCGAGGAACTCCTTCGGGAGCGATGCGCGAAGTGCGCGCGTGTTCGCGTCGTCGAAAACCATTTCGGTCTTCGTATATGCCTTGTACAGCCCCATGAATTTCTTGAGGGTGTCGAGCGCTGCGGAGTTCTTGTGAAGCTTTCCGGCCCAAGCGCGGGTGGTGGGCGTGCCGGGAAGGCGTCCGACGGCAACCTCCGCCGCCTTGACTGCTTTATTCGTGGCCCAGAACTTCGCCTCAACCAAGTCAACCGAGGGGAAGGTCCACAGGGGAACCTCGATCGGCTTGCCCTTGTCGTCCGTGAGGGGGTTCTCGACGAAATAGTCGTGAACGATGCTCACCATTTCGTGGAGCGGCAGCGGGTTCGAGTTGCCCGAGGCGACCTGGTAGTAGGCGTCGTCGCCCGTGCGATCAACATTCTGGGTTGCGAGCGCGAGAATCACGCCGACGATGTGGTCGACGGGGATGATGTCAAGGATCGAATCGGGAAGGCCCGGGAACTCTGAAAGGCGGCCTTTTCCGTAGGTCATGATGAGCGGATCGGCGACCTTGTAGCCGTCGATCCAACCGGGGAATGGGTGCGTAACCGCGGATTCGATGATGGCGGGCCGCACGAAGCTCAGGCGGTGGCCGGAATCAGCCCACATTTCCTCGCCGACTCGCTCAGCCATGGCCTTCGTGAACGTGTAGATGTCGGTCCAGCCGAGCGAGTTCGCGCGCTGGAGGCCGTAATCCTGGAGCCGCGAGCGAACCCACGCGCGGCGGGCCTCTTCAGCGACCGAGGCGATCACCTTCGGGCCCATCTTGCCGCTCTTAAGCTCTGCAAGGCGCAGGTTCTTCTTAATCTGCTCGGGCGTGCGCGACATGGCATCGACCTCACGTGCCGCGGCAAGCGCGGCGTCGTACTCGTCGCGCCAGTTCGCGCTGTGCGTGAGGCGTCCCTCGCGGCACAGGCCCTTCGCGAGACCACTGACGTACGAGGTCGATACGTGAATCACGTGCGGGTTCTGCCCGCCGGGGAGGGTGCTGTTCGATTCGAGGAGTGCCTCATAAAGGTTCTTAGCGCCACCAACGTTTGTTGCGAAGGCTTCGTTGATCGGAGGATCGAAACTCACCGAGCTCGCCGAGTGCACGACCACATCGAAAGTTCGCTCGAGGGGAGGAAGATTTGTGAGGTCGCCCTCGATGACATCGGCACGTTCTTCGAATGCAGTGCGGACCTCGTCCTCACTTGAGCGCTCGATCCACGAGGCGAACACGGGCTTCTTAAGAAGAGTCGCGAGGCGTTTTTTGCCCGAGAGCGTCCCCTTGGGGCGCACAACAGCCGTCACGCGAACCTCGGGGAAATGCTCGAGGAATGCCTGGAGAACAGCTTGGCCCAAAAAGCCCGTTGCCCCCGTGAGCAAAACTTCGCGATACTTGGTATTTGCGCTGGTAGAGGGCACAGACATGCGGATGAATCCTCGCGATCAAGCACTGGTGTAAGCATTGGGGCGCGCTCAGAGAGGCGCAGGCCTAGTGTATCGTAGAGGCCATGCATAGGGCCCTCATCACCGGCGGCACCTCTGGTATCGGGGCCGCTTTCGCGCGCGAATTCGCCGAGCGGCGTGTCGACCTCGTGCTGGTCGCCCGCAACGCCGATCGCCTTTCGCGTTTCGCACAGGAGATCCGCACCCGCTACGGCATCGATGTTGAAGAAATGGTGTGCGATCTTGAAATCGAGGCCGATCGTGAGCGAGTAGAAGCGCGACTTTCCGAAGAGAGCACCGAGCGCCCCGCGATCGACATCCTCGTGAATAACGCGGGCTTTAGCGTGCGCAGCGACATTCTTGGCGAAGACCTCTCGCTTCATGATTCGGGAATTCAGGTCATGATCAAAGCCGTGCTCCACCTATCCAACGCTGCGGGCCGCGCGATGGCACGTCGAGGTCAAGGCTGGATCATCAACGTCAACTCGGTCTCCGGGTATCTTCCACAGAACAACTACTCGGCGATCAAGTCGTGGGGTAACACCTACACCGAAGCGCTCGCGGTGCGCCTCGCGGGAAGCGGCGTCCACGTGACCTCGCTCCAGCCAGGCTGGGTACGCACCGAGTTCCACGAACGCGCTGGTATTTCCGGATCCTCGATCCCCGACTTCCTTTGGCTTTCACCCGAGCGCCTCGTGCAGGAATGCCTTCGCGACGTCGCGCGTGGCAAGCTCATTTCCGTCCCTTCGAAGCGCTTCAAGGTGCTCGCGTTCCTCGCTCGTATCGCCCCGCGCAATGCGATGCACTCGATCGCCGCGTGGTTCACGAAGCGTCGCGACAGCGAAAAACCCCTGCCGAAGCACTCCGCGAAGGGGACCAAGTGAGTAGGTATCACGACCCGGCCCTCTACCGTTCGACATGGCGCGCGTACGTCCGTGCGCTCCTCGTGCGAGTCGGCTTCAAGGGCGTCGTGAAAAGCGCAGTCACGCAGAAAATTATCGTCAACCCCGAGGTGAAGAAGGTGCGCGGCGCGTTTCTCCTCGTTGCCAACCACTCGAGCCACCTCGATGCCCCCATGCTCGCCCAGGGCCTTCCATTCGCGCAGGGCAAGTACCTCTCCACGGGCGTTGCCCGTGAATACTTTTTCGATATTTGGTACCGCCGAATCTTCGTGCGTTCCCTCTTTAACGCCTTCCCGATCGACCGCGACGGCTCCCGCAAGCATTCGGGTATCACGCGAGCGCTTCTCACCGCGGGCATTCCCGTGCTCGTCTTCCCCGAAGGCACACGCTCGAAAACCGGGAAAATGGCCGAATTCAAACCTGGTTCAGCCTCCCTCGCGATTACCGAGAACGTGCCCGTCATTCCCGCCGCGCTCATCGGCGCGCACGAAGCGATGCCCAAAGGTCGAAGCTGGCCCAAACCGGGCAGACCTCCCGTCGGCGTTGTTTTCGGCGCACCCCTTCGCGCAGAGGAAGGCGAAAGCGCGCTGAGCTTCAACGCGAGGATTCAGGCAGCCGTCGGAACCCTCAAGACCGAGAATTACCAAGCCATCATGGGAACCCAACCATCCGAGGAGTAACCGTCATGAACAGCCCGATTTCGGCCCGCGAGGTCAAGCGCCACAAATGGTGGGGGTGGGGTCTCGACGACATCACCTTCCGCTGGGACAACAAGCCCGTCTTCCCGGGCTTCGCCAAGTCGAAAATCGGCATGGACCTCGAAAAGCTCACGCCGGCACCGGAGCCGCAGCTGAGCGATTATGAGGTGCCCGAGAGCCGCCTCAGCGCCGATGATCGCGCCGCCCTCGCCGCAATCGTCGGAGAGGAGAACCTTCTCGATGACGACGAATACCGCGTTGTTCACTCGTTCGGCCGCTCCGTGATCGACCTCTTCCGCGCGCGCACCGGCGACTTCGCCCGCATTGTCGACGCGGTGATCTACCCGAAGAACGACGACGAGGTTCAGAAGATCCTCGCTTACATCGTTGAGCACGACCTCGTCGCGATTCCCTACGGGGGCGGCTCCTCGATCTCCGGTTCCGTCACCCCGAACGTTGAGGAAAAGCGCCCGATCATCACGATCAACCTCGGCCGCATGCGCGAGGTCATCTCGATTGACGACACCTCGGGCCTCGCTCGTGTTGACGCAGGCGTGTACGGGCCAGACCTCGAAGAACAGCTCAACGAGCTCGGCTGGACGATGGGCCACTTCCCCGACTCGTTCACCTACTCGACCCTCGGCGGATGGGCCGCCACGCGCTCGACCGGCATGCAGTCGGATCGCTACGGCGACATCGAAGACATCGTGCGTGGCCTCAAGGTCGTGCGCCCCGACGGCATCGTCGAAACGAAGCCGATCCCCGGCCGAGACTCCGGCTCGAGCATCCACGAAATGATCCTCGGGTCGGAGGGGCGCCTCGGCATCATCACTGAATGCACCGTGCGCGTGCATCGCATGGCCGAAAACCGCGTGGTCATCGCCTACATGTTCCCCGACTGGGAATCGGGCATCCGCGGCATGCACGCGATTGCCCGCAGCGAAGTGCACCCCGTGTTTACGCGCCTGAGCGACGGACCCGAAACCGCGTTTAGCCTCTCGATGCTCAAAGAGCCACAAGACAAGAAGGGCGAAATTACCCGTAAAATCCAGGATGGCCTCTTCGCGTACCTCCGCAAGAAGGGCTGGGACACCGAAAACGAGATGTGCATGAGCTACGTGTGCTTCGAGGGATCGAAAGCCCAGATCAGCCGCGAGCAGGCCGTGGTCAAGAAGATCGTCAAGAAGGCCGGCGGTATCACGCTCGGTGCCGGCCCCGGTGCGATCTACGATCAGAAAAAGTTCGACACACCCTACCTGCGAGACTTCCTCCTCGGCCTCAATGTGTTCGGCGATGTTTCCGACACCGGCACCACGTGGGCGCGCATCAACGAGATGCACTCCAAGGTGTACGACACGTTCTACGCGAAGCTCGAGGAGCTCGGCATCCCCGGATTCTTCTTCTGCCATATGAGCCACAGCTACCACCAGGGGGCGTGCCTCTACTTCACCTTCGCGGTGCCCTACGAGAGCAACGAGGTCATGCTCGAGCAGTACACCGCGATTAAGCACGCCGTGCAGGGCGAGTTTCAAAAGCACGCCGGAACGCTTTCGCATCATCACGCCGTTGGTACCGAGCACCAGCCGTGGATCGAGGAAGAAGCCGGCCCCCTTGGCGTCAAGATGATGCGCGACCTCTACAGCACGCAGGATCCGGGCAAGAACCTCAACCCCGGCAAGATCGTGTCCTGACGCCGGACTCCACGATCGTCGAAGCCGCACGAAAGCGCCGCATTCTCGCCTCAGTAGGGCGGAGTGCGGCGCTTCTTTTTGAGGGCACATGGATGCGGGGCAACCGTCGGACCCGGCGCCCCCGCGCGGCCCCTTCTCGGTTCGGTCGCCCCCTTCTCGGTTCGGCCGCCCTCTTCTCGGTTCGGCCGCCCTCTTCTCGGTTCGGTCGCCCTCTTCTCGGTTCGGTCGCCCTCTTCTCGGTTCGGCCGCCCTCTTCTCGGTTCGGTCGCGTCCGGGCCGCCCTTTCTCCCGGCCTAGGAAACTAACCCCAACATTTGCGGGGGTATAGGCCCGAATACCACCGCAAACGTTGGGTATAAAGTTGGGAACGGGCGGAAGGGTACGAAAAAGCCCTCCGCCGTAGCAGAGGGCTTATGTCACTGGCGCGCCCGGA
>NZ_JALXOZ010000001.1 GCF_025147465.1 Dermabacter sp. p3-SID358 | reverse complement strand
GTCACCGGCTCCCGAGCCAACACCCACTCATGCGTGAGGCGAGCAACCGTCGGACCTTACCGCCTACACAACTACCCGATAAACCGCCCCGACCGGCTTAAACGTGACTGAGTGAACCCAACCGAATCCGAGAAAAGAGGCTGGGAGGGCAACTTTTCGCGGCGAGTCGCGTATGATGACTAAGGACTCTTGTCCCGATCCAGGCGCGGGCTTCGTGCCAGCCCGGATGAAAGAGCCCGAGACAACCGCACAATCGAGCGCGAATCTCCCCGCCGCCGATTCGCCACGCGATACATGGAAGGTCAGCCTGTGATCCCCCAAACCCCGGAACGCAGTCGCCGGATACCGAAGGCCATTGCCGCTTTCGCCCTCACGGCGCTTGCTCTCGTGGGCTGCACGGAAGAGCAGCAGCGAGGATTCCTCCCCGGTGATGCCACTCACCAGATCACGAATCACACCGACCGCATCATCACGATGTGGAGCGGTTCGTGGATCACTCTCCTCGCCGTCGGTCTCCTCGTGTGGGGCCTTGTTTTCTGGTGCGCGATCGCCTACCGCCGCAAGAAGAGCGACAAGGGCTTCCCGATTCAGCTGCGTTATCACGTGCCTATCGAGCTGACCTTCACGCTCATCCCGGTCATCATGATCATGACCCTCTTCTACTTCACGCAGCGTGACATTTCTGAGATCGAACGTCTCGATCCGAACCCTGACGTCACGGTTAATGTTGTTGCAAAGCAGTGGAGCTGGGACTTCAACTACGTCGATGCAGACGTCCACGAAGATCCTGGTGTCCAGTCGTTCCGTACCGGTGAAGAGGGCGCTGCCAAGGACCTTCCCACCCTCTACCTTCCCGTCGGCGAGACCGTTGAGTTCCAGCTCGATTCCCGCGACGTCATCCACTCGTTCTGGGTTGTGGACTTCCTCTACAAAAAGGACATGATCCCTGGCCACACCACCGCTTTCCAGGTCACTCCGCAGATCGAAGGTACCTATGCGGGCAAGTGCGCCGAACTCTGCGGCGAGTACCACTCCGACATGCTCTTCAACGTCAAGGTCGTCTCGAAAGAAGAGTTCGACAAGCACATGGAGGAGCTGCGGGCGAAGGGCAACGAGGGTCAACTCTCGAACGACCTTAACCGTCTCCAAAAGTCCTGGAACATGAAGGACGATTCCGACCGCCGCATCGAAAACCGTCGTGAGGATGCCAAAAAGTGAGTACTACAACCGCAGATACCACGCGCCGCTTCGCCCCGGCTCAGCCTGAGACAAAGAAGGGCAATCAGTTCTTCAAGCTCCTCACCACGACCGATCACAAGACGATCGGCATTATGTACATGGCAACCGCCTTTTTCTTCTTCTGCTTCGGCGGTGTCCTTGCGCTCTTGATCCGCGCTGAGCTGTGGGAGCCCGGTCTCCAGGTCGTTGTTTCGAAGGGCCAGTACAACCAGCTCTTTACAATGCACGGCACGATCATGCTGCTCATGTTTGGTACACCGCTCTTCGCGGGGTTCGCGAACTACCTGCTGCCGCTCCAGATTGGTGCTGTCGACATGGCGTTCCCACGCCTCAACATGTTCTCGTATTGGTTGACCGGCTTCGGAGCTCTCATCGCCTGCGCAGGCTTCCTCACCCCGCAGGGTGCAGCCTCGTTCGGCTGGTTCGCCTACGCGCCTCTCTCCGATACCACCTTTACGCCGGGCCTCGGCGGTGACTTGTGGGCCTTCGGTCTGTGCATGCAGGGCTTCGGCACCATCCTCGGCGCCGTCAACTTCATTACGACCATCATCACGATGCGCATGCCCGGCATGACCATGTTCCGCATGCCGATCTTCACGTGGAACGTCCTCATCACGTCGATCCTCATTCTCATGGTCTTCCCGCCCCTCGCCGCCGCGCTTTTCGCACTTGGCGCAGACCGCGTACTCGACGCGAACATCTTCGATCCTGCGAACGGCGGCCCGATCCTCTGGCAACACCTCTTCTGGTTCTTCGGCCACCCCGAGGTGTATGTGCTCGCACTGCCGTTCTTCGGCATCGCTTCCGAGATCATCCCCGTCTTCAGCCGCAAGCCGATCTTCGGCTACAAGACCCTGGTTTACGCGACCATCTCTATTGCCGCTCTTTCCGTGACCGTCTGGGCCCACCACATGTTCACAACCGGCGCCGTGATGCTCGACTTCTTCGCGTTCATGACGATGATGATCGCCGTGCCCACGGGCGTGAAGTTCTTCAACTGGGTTGGCACCATGTGGCGTGGATCCATCACATTCGAATCGCCGATGCTCTTCACGCTTGGCTTCATGACCACCTTCCTTTTCGGTGGCCTCACCGGCGTGATCCTCTCGACCCCGGTACTCGACTTCCACCTGAGCGACACCTACTTCGTCGTCGCCCACTTCCACTACGTCATCTTCGGCACGGTTGCCTTCGAAATGTTCGCGGGCTTCTACTACTGGTGGCCCAAGATGTTCGGCTACAAGCTGCGTGAAGACCTCGCGAAGGTCCACTTCTGGCTCCTTCTCGTTGGCTTCCACATGACGTTCCTCATCCAGCACTTCATGGGCGTCGAAGGTGCTCCCCGCCGATACATGAACTACCTTTCCGAGGACGGCTTCCAGTGGATGAACCAGTTCTCTACGGTCGGCGCGTTTATCCTCGGTGCCTCGACCCTCCCGTTCCTCCTCAACGTGGTGCTTACCCATATGAAGGGCGAGAAGGTCACCGTCAACGACCCGTGGGGCTACGGCGCTTCCCTCGAGTGGGCGACCTCATGCCCGCCGCCGCGCCACAACTTCGTTGAATTGCCGCGTATCCGCTCGGAGCGCCCGGCCTTCGACCAGAAGTTCCCCGAAGTTGCCGCGGTCGACCAGGTTCATGTCAACCGCGACGAAGCAGCACTCGCTAGCGCCCACGGAGGTAAGTAAGAATGCGCGCCAACGTCATCATCTTCGCCCTCATCGGTTGCTTCGTGACCGTCGTCGGCGTCGTCTACACCCTCCTCACCCTGAACGTTGATCCCGGCGGGATCGAATGGGTCGGCGTTCCCGCACTCTTCGCCCTCGCAGCGATGTGCTGGATGATCGCGATCTACGTTTGGATGAGTGAACGCCGCTACGGTGGCGGCGCACAGGACGATGAAGATGCCGAAGTCCACGAAGAGGCCGGCCACAAGGGCGTTTTCGCACCCTATAGCTGGGCGCCGCTCGTGTGCGCGGTGGGAGCATCGCTTGCTTTCGGTGGCTTTCCCATCGCCTACTGGATCACCGCCCTCGGCATCGTCGTTGGCATGATCGGCGTCGTCATGTGGGTGATGGCCTACTCAGTGGGGCACAACAGCCACTGAGGAAGCAATAAGTAGTCGCCCTATGAACAGGGCGTCAATTCCAACTTCATAACGGATGCTCGGCGGGCTCGTATGAGACTGCCGAGCACTTTCTTTCTCTGTAACTCATGCAAGCATCGAGATTCACTGGCGGGGCTCTAGCCCTGCCGCCGAGCGGACCTCCGCAGAAGCGTGTATTTTCCGTTAGCTGCGGTGTTGACATCACGCTCCTTGTGCGCGTGTTCTACGCTTCTATCTCCGCGCCGAAGTCGCGCAATCAACGTTAGCGCTAGGTGTGTTTGGTCCTCGATCGAAGCTTTCACACATGAAACGGCGAGCGCTCAACCCGTCGATCGCCTGAATCAATACGGCAGGGACGGAGATAGTGGTGGGGATGTTTTCGCCATCGAGGACTCATAAGTTTGTGGATTTCTGGTGGGATGCGAGCTGTGGTCTCGCCAGGGTTGATCGCTGCAGGAGCAGCCGCCCTTTCGCTATCGATAAGGATCCCCGGCGCCTAGCGGCAGCATGGTTGATATGCCAGCCCTTGATGGACCAATAAACTTGTCGCACCGAAAGTCCTTGGTATGGCCTGAACTCGCGTTGGAACGTTCATTCACGCGTTGGAATTCATCTGCTGACGAATGATCTGGCAGAGCAGTGCGAGCGCTGCCACAGCTGCGGCGGAACCGCATAGCACGGCTGGGGTTACGTGCGCAGCTACCAACAGCGAGCCGATCGTGGCACCTAGGGCCGAACCGAGGTAGTTCGCCGAAGCGTTCGCGGCTACAGCCGTCGCGCCATCAGTTGGATTCGCCTGCAGTAGCGTTTTCTGCTGGGGTGCGAGAGACGCCCAACCGCATAGCCCCCAGGTAAAAAGACTCGCCACGACGATTCCTGGAACCTGGTCTTGCGTCATCCCAATCAGGGCGAAGGTGAGGCCGGCGAGAATGAAAGCGCTGAGGCGAAGGGGGTCGCATCTGTCCACGAGACGCCCGATTCCAAACGCTCCGACTGCTCCGCCGATGCCCCAGACCCAAATCCCCATGCTTTGATGCGACGCTAGGCTCCCGGCGGACAACACGACGGTCAGGTAGGTGTAGAGGCCTAAAGACGCGACCCCGGTCAGCAGCGTGACGGTGACAGTGAGGAGATTCTTCGGTCGCGTGATTGACCGCAGCCGTTCAACGGGGCCAGAAGCTGGAATCGCGGGGAGTTCCCCGCCATGCAGCGCAACCCCTGCCAGCGCGGCACCACCGATGCCAACGATCAGCAGGATCGCGGCGCGCCACCCCCATTGCTGCGCCAAGGCAAGGCCGACGGGTACTCCAAATACGGTGCCGACCGCTAAGCCAGCTAAGACCAATGCCAACGCACGTCCACGATAGTCGTGGGCCACGAGCTCGGCTGCTACCGCCGACGATAGCGGCGAGTACACGCCGGCAGCTGCGCCAGCGGCCACACGAGAGCCCAAGAAGACCCCCGCTGTCGGTGACAGCGCTGTGATCAAATTTGCCACCGCAAATACCAACAGGGCGGCGACCAAACTTCGCCGTGGTCGCTGTCCAGCCAGCCCGGCCAGGAGCGGGCCCGAGATTGCGTAGGAACCCGTAAATGCGGCAACTCCCAGCCCAACCGTGGCTTCACGAGTGCCTAATGAGGGCGCAATAGCAGGCAGGAGACCCGCGATGACATAGGCGTCCAGGCCGAGAGCGACGCTGCCTAAGACAAACGGCCAGAGTTGACGCATCATGCTCGCACGGCCTCAGCTTCAGCATTGGCGATCACTGCAGCAAGCAGGCCTGGGAAAAGTCGATCCAGATCTTCTCGTCTCAATCGGATAAGGCAGGCGCGACCCTCGCCCCGGGTCCACGTCGCGCCGGCCTCTCGCAACATGCGCGTGTGGTAGGTCAGCGTCGACCGAGGTAGATCGTCCGCCAGCTCAAGGCTGTCGTGTTCGTGTCCGTCCGCCAGGCGTCGGATCATCTCCAGTCGCGTTGGGTCGCTCAACGCAGCAAGCACGCTCGCCAAAGTGATTTCGTCGCAATGTGGATGGTGGTATTCGCGCGGCGTCATCGATTCTCCCTAGATCGTGCAGTAATTCCTGCACAAAGATCGTACAGGAATCACTGCACGATTGTGAAGGCTGTTTGTGTCTCAAGAGTCGCGGCGAGGGTGCCTCGCTAGACATTGCGGCAGCATCCAGACGCTTCGTGATGGACAGCATCGCGGTATACGCGCTTGCCGGGAGCTTTCGACCTTCGATGGCGAATTTTCGAACATTTGATACGGCGGATCTGAACAGACTATTGAGTCAGGCCCATGTGGGGAATCGTAGAGAGTACAGGGTAAGGCTCGAGAAGCTGCCTGCTGGTGCTGTAGGGAGAGGGGTCATCCACTCTGGTTTTCAATCAAGACCGAGCTTGTTCGACGTGGTGCAACCGATCCTGTGGTGCTCGTTATTTGTGTTGCCGACCTACTTGCCAAGAGGCAAGCGCGCGTGAATTGCCAAGCAGCCGTCGGAACGCCATTTCAACCCTGGCGGGATTACGTACGTTGAGCTACCTCAATCCGGTCCGGGAAGGAGGGGGAAAGGGGCGGAGAAAGGGGGAGGGGGGAAGGGGAGAGGGGGGAAGAGAAGGGGAGGGAAGGAAGGGGACGGAGGGAAGAAGGAGAGGTGGGCAAACGAAGCCAGTGGCACAGAAGTGGGGGCCTGCCTCGAGCCGAAACTCAGTGGCAAACCCCCACAACCTCTATGCAATTCGGAGTGGTCACATCGGTGTGGCCGTGCAGATCAGCTACCCACGAGAGCCTTAATCTTGTGCTCCTCGTGTCCCGAGTGCTCAAGTGCCGCGCGAAGCTCCGCCGGCGTTGCAGGCTCGACGCGATCCTTGAAGAAGAAGCTCGACGCCTTCGCACGCAGCGACGAAACACCCTCGCCCTTCTGAAGCGGGCGATGGTTGTCATAGCTGACGAGAACCCAACGGTCGTATTCGCTGAGCGGCTCGTGGATCTCGAGCGTCTCGCCGTTCTCCATGCGCACAACCTTGCCGGTCTCAACGCCGTGGAGGGCGAGCTGCTTCTTGTGCTTCTGAATCGAGAGGCAAAGTCGCTTCGTCACGATGAACGAGATGATCGGGATCACGAAGATGCCAATGCGGAAGAACCACGTGAGGTTATTGAGCGACATGTGGAACGCAACGGCCATGAGGTCGTTCGCGCCGGCAAGAATTGACACGAGGTAGGCGGCAATCCACGCGACACCAAAGCCCGTGCGCACGGGGGTGTTGTACGGGAGATCAAGTACGTGGTGCTCGCGATCATCGCCCGTGACCCACTGCTCGATGAAGGGGTAGAGGGCGAGGCTTCCGAACATTATGCCCGGGAAGACCATGCCGGGAATGATGATGTTGAGCGAGATTGGGTAGCCGAAAATCGTGGGCTCCCAACCTGGCATGAGGCGTAGCGAGCCCTCGAGGAACAGCATGTACCAGTCAGGCTGCGAACCGGCCGACACGGGGGAGGGGTCGTAAGGGCCGTAGTTCCACACGGGGTTCATGGCAACCGTGGCACCGACAAGGGTGAGCACGCCAAACACGATGAAGAAGAAGCCGCCAGCCTTAGCCGTGTACACGGGGAACAGCGGGTAACCCACAACATTGCGGTCGGTGCGGCCGGGGCCAGGGTACTGCGTGTGCTTGTGCATCACGAGGAAGAACATGTGCAGGGCGATGAGCGCGAGAATCGCTCCCGGGATGATGAGAATGTGCACCGTGAAGAGGCGCGGGATGATGTCGTGACCCGGGAATTCGCCACCAAACATGAGCATCGATCCATAGGTACCGAGGATCGGGATGGCCTTCATAACGCCATCGGCGATGCGCAGACCGTTGCCCGAAAGCACGTCGTCGGGGAGCGAATAGCCAGAGAAGCCCGCGAGCATCGCGAGAACCATGAGGCCGAAGCCAATGAGCCAGTTGAGCTCGCGCGGCTTGCGGAAGGCGCCCGTGAAGAACACGCGGAACATGTGCACGAAGATCGCGACCATGAACGTGAGCGCTGCCCAGTGGTGGATCTGGCGGAACAAAAGCCCGCCCCACACATCAAAGGAGAGATGCAGGGTCGAGTTAAACGCCGCCGACATATGGGCGCCCTGGAGCGCCGTGTACGAACCGTCGTAGATGACTTCGTTCATGGAGGGAACGAAGAACATCGTGAGGAAGATGCCCGAGATGATGAGCACGACGAAGCTGTAGAGCGCGACCTCACCGAACATGAACGACCAGTGATCGGGGAAGATCTTGCGCGCGAAACCCTTGACAATGCTCGCACCGCTCGTGCGTTCGTCGAGCCAGCTCGCGCCGACCGAGCCGAGCTTGAAGGCCTTCGAGTCGCGGTCGAGGCCGGTGGTCTGGGTGTCACTCATGAGGAATTACTTCTCCTTGTGAATGTCCCAGAAGCTGGGACCGATGGGCTCGGGGAAATCGCCGGTCGCAACGAGATAACCCTCGTCGTCAACCTCGATGGGCAGCTGCGGGAGCGGGCGGTGCGCCGGCCCAAACACGACCTTAGCGCCGTCGGTGACGTCGAACGTCGACTGATGGCACGGGCAGAGCATGTGGTGGGTCTGCTGCTCGTAGAGTGCGACGGGGCAACCGACGTGCGTGCAGATCTTCGAGAACGCGAGGATCCCTTCGTGCCCCGCCTCGAGCGAGGATTCGCTCTTGCCATCAGCGGGATCGATACGCACGAGAACGGCGGCGGCCTTTGCTCGTTCTTCGATCCAGTCCGGGGTTTCTTCCGTGAGGCCCTCGGGCATCACGTGGAAGATCGAGCCAACCGTGACGTCGGAGGCCTTGATTGGGGTCTGGTCGTGGTCGCGAGCGATGCGCACGCGCTTGCTGTTCTCGGTTGCGCGGCCCCAATAGGTGTGATGGAGCTTGTTGCCGGGAAGGGGGCCGAGAGTCGAGATCGGGAAGAGAACCGCGATGGGGAGCGCTGCCAGTGCACCCACGAGCGAGGCGACGACGAGCGGGCGGCGCGCAATCCCGGATTCGTTGATGCCATCGACAAGAATGTTCGAGGCAGCTTCGCGGGTTTCCTCGTCGCCGCGTTGCGCGTGGCGCTCCTCGGTCACCTCGTGATCGGGCATGAGGGTCTTGGCCCAGTGGATAGCGCCCGCGCCGATGAAGAACACGCCAACAGCAAGGCCAACGCCCATCGTGAGCGTGGACCAGTGCACGGCCGAGAGAGTGCCTTCTTCCGCGAGGAGGTTCGTACCCGTTGGACTAAACAGGAAGTACGAGGCAATGAAGAATGCTGTGCCGAGGATCGAGAGGAGGAAGAGCAGCGAGACAATGCGCTCGGCGCGCCTTTCAGCCTTCGGGTCCAGATCCGCTTGGCGATACTCGTGCGGTGGGATGCCGGGATTACGGAAACCGCCCTCTTCGGGACGCGCAACGGTGCTTACGCCCTTGCGCGGCGAGGTGCCGTCGATGTTATGCGTCAGTTCGTTCACTTTGCCTTTGCTCCCAACCAGATTGCGCAGCCGAGCAGAATCGCGAGAATCGCAGTCCACGCGAAGAGGCCCTCGGTGACCGGGCCGAGTGCGCCGAGCGAATAGCCGCCGGGCGAGCCGTTTTCTTCGAGCTGGTTGAGGTAAGCGATGACATCGCGTTTGTCGTCGGGGCTCAGGTTGTTGTCGTTGAACACCGGCATGTTTTGGGGGCCGGTTTCCATGGCTTCATAGATGTGCTTGTCTTCGACACCGCGCAGCGTGGGAGCCCACTTGCCCTCGGTGAGGGCGCCGCCGGCAGCGGAGGCGCTGTGGCACATGGCGCAGTTGATGCGGAAAATTTCGCCGCCTTTGGTGACGTCGGCGCCTTCGGTGCTGAGCTGCTCTTCACTCGGGACGGAAGGTCCGGGGCCGAGTGAAGCGACGTAGGCGGAAAGCTGCGAGATCTGCTCGTCTGTGAACTGCACGGGCTTGCGCTGTGCCTGGGGGCCGGATTCCTGCATGGGCATACGACCCGTACCCACCTGGAAATCAACGGCTGCGGCGCCGACGCCGATGAGCGACGAGCCGACGGTATTGCCGTCGTCATCCTTGCGGCCTTCGCCGTTCACTCCGTGGCACGTCGCGCAGTTCGAGACGAAGAGCTTTTTGCCCTCGGCGATGTCGGATGCGGAGAAGGCCTCAGCCGACGCATCCTTGGGGGAGAGGACGGCAAACAAACCGCCCGTGGCGATCAACGCCATCAAGATGATGGCAAGGAGCGCCATCGGGTGATGGCGGTGTGTGGCCAAAGCCTTCACTGTGAGGACCTCGTTTCGGTAAAGGGTGCGAATCCGAGCTATAGAAACTTTCAGAAGAAGACCCAATTGCCTTCGACGGTGTGCAGGATGAGCGGGTCGAGTAGGTAGACGACGAAGAAGAGCGCTACCCAAATGACATCAACGAAGTGCCAGTAGTACGACACGCAGATCGCACTGACTTCTTCATGGTGCGTGAAGTTTTTTGCGGAGTACGCGCGCGCAAGAACAAAGAGGAATGCGATGAGCCCGCCAAGAACGTGGAGGCCGTGGAAGCCCGTGGCGAGGTAGAAGATCGAGCCGTGAGGTGTGCTCGAGATCGTGAGCCCCTTGTGCACGAGCTCGGCATACTCGAAAACCTGGCCCGAGACGAAGATCGCGCCGAGAACGAATGTCAGGGTGTACCACTCGATGAGGCCCCAACCGGCAATGTTGAAGATCGAGCCGGTGCGGCGCTTGCGGCGTTTCTCCGCTGCGAAGACCCCCATCTGGCACGTGATCGAGCTCGTGACCAGGATGATCGTGTTGGTGATCGCGAAGTTGAGCGTGAAGTTTTTCTGGCCCTCGTAGAACACTTCGGGGACGACGCCGTACAGCGTGAAGTACATGGCAAAGAGGGCACCGAAGAACATGATCTCGCTCGCGAGCCACACGATTGTGCCGACCTGGGTCGTGTTCGGCCTGCTCACGGGGGAGGTGCGAGGGGCGGAGGAAAGAGGCGCTGTTGTCACGGTTCTCATTCGTCGTTGGTCGGGAAGCGAGGCCATGCACGGCACATGGTCTCGGCCGCGAGGACTGAGGCCCGGGCGGCCCTGCGGGGACAAAAGTCCGCACGCAGGTTTTTTCAGCATACCCGCTGGGGGCGAGTTTGTTGAATCGAACGGGGCTTTTGTCCCGGTTTTTTGCGTGATCTAAGCCCCGTTCCGCAAGGTGAGCATGCCCCACGTCACGAGTGGCGACGGCCTAGCATGGGCGTCATGACGGATCAAGAAATCTATACCTGGCCGGCACTCACCACCGCCCTCATGCAGGGCCGGGATCTGACGAGCGACGAGGCGTGGTGGGCTATGGGACAGGTGATGCGCGGGGAAGTTGATCCGATCCCACTAGCGGGCTTTCTCGTGGCGCTTCAAGCAAAGGGCGCTGTCGTGCACGAGGTTAACGCTCTTGCGTCCTCGATGCTCGAGCATTCGACGGCCATCACGGCACCGGAAGGCGCCGTAGATATCGTTGGGACCGGCGGAGACGGCGCCCACACGGTCAACGTTTCGACCATGGCTTCTCTCGTCATTCGCGGCGCAGGTGTTCCCGTCGCGAAGCACGGCAACCGCGCCGTAAGTTCGAAGTCGGGTTCCGCCGATGTCCTCGAAGCACTGGGGGTGCGACTCGACCTTCCCGTTCAAAGTGTGCAGCGGGTGCTCGACGAGGCAGGCATTTCCTTTTGCTTTGCGCAAGTGTTTCATCCCTCGATGAAGCATGCGGCAGCCGCGCGCGGCGCCCTCAAGATCCCCACCGCCTTCAACGTTCTTGGCCCCATCACCAACCCCGCTGGTGTGTGCGCACACTCCGTGGGCGTTGCTTTTGAGGAAATGGCCCCTGTGATCGCGGGCGTCTTTGCTGATCGTGGCGCTTCGGCGATTGTCGTGCGCGGCCGCGACGGACTCGATGAGCTGAGCATCGCCGCAGAGTCCGACGTCTGGGAGGTGCGAAACGGGAGTGTCACCACGCATGTCATTGCCCCCGAAGACTTCGGCCTCGCTCGGGCGAGCATCGATGCGCTTCGCGGAGGCGATCCTGCCTACAACGCGCAGGTTGCGCGAGATCTTCTCGCAGGCAGAAAAGGTCCGGTGCGCGACGCGGTTGTGCTCAATGCCGCTTCGGGCATTGTCGCTGCTGAGGCGCTCGAAGCAGGGTCCGACGCTTGCGCAGCCTTCACCGATCGCATGCGCACTGCGGTGAAGCGCGCGGAAGAATCGCTCGATACCGGTGCCGCACAGGCTGCGCTCGACCGCTGGGTCAGGGTGTCGCAGAGCGTGTGAACGTGCGCTGAAATTCCTCGAGAGTGAAACGCGCGGTTGCGGGCATCGACCACTCGCCCTCGATATGGACGATTCTGATCCCCGGCTCAGCGAGCCATTCGAGGAGAAGTTCCGCCTCTTGGTGATAGCCGAAGCATAGAGGTGCGTGCAGCTCGGCCTCCGCTTCGCTTTCACGCTCAAGCTGCGCGACCGCGGCAAGCGGATCCGTCCACGCGGGCATTGCGCGAGCAGCGCCAAGGCGCCCGTGTCGCACGGCGAGTACCTCCCACTGCCACGGTGAATGTGCCGCACCACCGGGGCACGCGACTTTGCGCGCGGCCACGAGGAAGGGAACCTCGGCGATTGAGCGGAGTCGGGCGGCGCGCCTTGCCGCATTCGCGAAAAGCTCCACCCGGGTGCGGAGCGCTTCCGCGTTCTCGTAAAGTCCGCGGTCCACAAGCCCGCGCATCTTCTTCGCCGCATACTCGAAAACATCACTCGGATCCTCTGTGAGGGCGTGGTGCATGCGCGCGTGGAAGCCTGGGTGTTCGTCAAAGAGTTCCGACGGTGCCTCGGCATCCGTCGGGCCGTCACTGCCGATTTGGCTTCCCGCCATACCGGTATTTTTCCCGCCTCCGACCGCTGAAGCGAGCGCCGCGTATACGAGCGAGCGGATGGGCTCGACATCGTGGCGCGAGCGGAGCGGGCCGATGTAGGCATGAACTTCGGTTTCCTCTTGGACTTTGCGGGCGAGACGTAGCCCGTCGTGGCTTACGCGCAGCCAGTTGCCGAGTGAAGGGCGAATTCCCTGGCGGTTCGCGATGGGACGCGTGCTCGCGATCGCTCGCAGTTCCCGGATCGCGGCTTCGGATTCGCTTGAGCATTGCACGACGTCGATACGTTCGGTCACGGGAATGATGTCGAGAACGGCGCGTCGTGTCTCTTGCGGTGAAAAGTATGTGCGTACGCGCGAGCGGAGGTTGCCCGACTTTCCGATATACAGCACGGAGCCATGCGCATCAATGAACGAGTAGACGCCTGGACCTACGGGAATGTTGGCGGCGAGGTGCCGTTTGCGGATTTGTGCGGGTTTCGCTTTCTTACCGCTCGAGGTCAGATCGGAAAGATGACTCGCTCCGCCCTCGGAGAGGCGCGCGATGATCTCATGAAGCACGTCGACAGTTGCTCGCGCATCTGAAAGCGCTCGGTGGTTGGGGACCGTCGTCGCGCCCACGGCGCCCGCGAGGGTCGAGAGTTTGTGGTTCCTCACCTCGTCGCGACCAAAAACCCTCCGAGCGAGCGCGAGCGTGTCGACGACCTCAAACGGGGGCCACCGATAGTCGAGCCGGAGCGCCGCGGCCTTGAGGAAGCCGATGTCGAAGCGGGCGTTGTGGGCGACGAGAACGGAAGTGCGTGCGAACTCGAGAAATGCGGGGATGACGGCTTCTACTGAAGGAGCATCGTGCACCATGTGATCGGAAATGCCCGTGAGCGCGGCGATGTAGGCAGGGATTGGGCGCTCGGGGTTGACGAAAGTTTGAAATTCCTCGACGACCTCGCCGCCAACGACGCGCACAGCGCCGATCTCCGTGATGGCGTCAATCTCGGCATTCGTGCCGGTTGTTTCGAGATCGACGACAACAAACTCGACGTCGATGAGTTCCGGGCCGAGATCGTCAAACGTTCGCTGCGCAGATTGAGCGATCGCGCTCCCGCCTTACTTCTTCTTTGTGTAAATCCGGTCGATGACGTCGGAGAAGTCCTTGACGACGGCGGCGCGCTTGAGCTTAAACGAAGGCGTAAGGTAGCCGTTCTCCTCGGTAAAGTCCGCATCGATGATCTCGAACTTGCGGATCGATTCGGCGCGGGAGACCGAGGTGTTGGCTTCATCAACCACCCTCTGGACTTCGGCGATGACGTCCTCGTTCGAGATCGCCTCGGCCATGGGGATCGAACCTTGTCCCTTGTTCTTGAGCCAGCTCGGGAGCATCTCGCGATCGAGCGTGACAATCGCAGAGACGAACGGCTTTTGGTCGCCAAGCACAATGCACTGGCTGACAATCGGGCTCTGCCGTACGACGTCCTCGAGCTGCGCGGGGGAGACGTTCTTGCCGCCCGCTGTCACGATGATCTCTTTCGAGCGGCCCGTGATCGTGATGTAGCCATCCTCGTCGATCATGGCGGTGTCTCCAGTGTTGAACCAGCCGTCCTGAAGTGCCTGGGCTGTCGCTTCAGGGTTGTTCCAGTACCCCTTGAACACCATGACGCCTTTGACGAGCAGCTCGCCCTTGTCGTTGAGCTTCACCTTGGAACCCGGGAACGCCGGGCCAACGGTGCCAACCTTGACGTTCCAGGGATTATTAACGCCCACCGGCGCGGTTGTTTCCGTGAGGCCGTAGCCCTCGAGAATGGTCACGCCGATGCCGCGGAAGAAATGGGGGAGGCGATCGCCGAGCGGCGCACCGCCCGAGATGGCATACGTGAGCTTCCCGCCCATAAGGTCACGAAGCTTGGAGTACACGAGCTTGTCAAAAAGCTTGTGTTGCGCTTTCACGTGAAGAGGGATCTTGCCGGAGTCGAGACCCTTGGAGTACTGAATCGCGACCTCGACAGCGCGGTGGAAAACCTTCCCCTTGCCGTCGCCAACAGCCTTCTGCTCGGCGCCGTTGTACACCTTCTCGAACACGCGCGGCACGGCGAGGAGAACGGTGGGCTTGAACGAGGCGAGGTCGTCGAGAAGGTGCTTCGCGTCGGGCGAGAACCCGGTTGTGCACGCCGTCACGATGGAAATGAAGGTGAGATCGCGAGCGAACACGTGCGCGAGGGGCAGGAACATGAGCATGCGCGAACCCGGTGGCATCACCGCGTCGCCAAGGAGCCCAGTCGCGTTGAGCGACTGGTCCATAAAGTTCGCGTGCGTGAGTTCCACGCCCTTGGGGCGACCAGTCGTGCCGGAGGTATAGACGATCGTCGCAGTGTCAGTCTTGCGGCGGCTTCTGCGTGCCTTCTCGATGGCCTCTTCATCGATTTCGGTCTCGTCAACGGAGAGCTCGTCGACGATGCCATCGTCGATGACCCAGACCTGTTCGAGGTTCGGGAGTGAAGGACGTACCTCGTCGACGTCTTGTGCGTGCCCGGCGTTTTCACAAAAGATCATGCGGGCGCCCGAGTCCGAAGCGATCCATTCGATCTGTCCTGGGGAGGAGGTTTCGTAGATCGGAACACTGATGGCGCCCGTGAACCACAGTGCCCAGTCGATGAGCGTCCACTCGAAGCGGGTGCGCGACATGATCGCCACGCGATCTCCTGGCTGTACGCCTTGGTTGATAAGGCCCTGCGCGAGGCGCTTTACGAGAGTGATGAACTCGGGAGCGTACATGGGTGACCACGTGCCGGGTGTGAGTTGGCGCTCCCAAAGTGGAATGTCCGCATGTTTGGTGCGACGCAGAAGGAGGAAGTCGGTGATGTTCTCTTCGGGCTTCGACTCTGCGATCTGAGGCGTTTCGAACTCGCGTGACACGGGGGAATGCTCCTTGACTTCTGGGCGGGGCTGAAATCGAGTGTACGCGCCTTTGGCGAAAAGGATCGTCCAGGTGGCCGTATGTGGCGCGTTCCTTCGCTCACGACAATGGCCTGCCTATAGGGTTGAGCCCGTGCATCTCTACTCCGTCTTGCAGCCCGTCGTGAAACTCCTCATCACGCTCATCTGGCGCCCCACGGTCTCGGGCCTCCAACATGTCCCCTCCTCGGGCCGCATGATCATGGCGTGTAATCACGTGTCCGCGTTCGAAACATATTTCGTGCCGTGCATGATCCCGCGCGAGATTCACTGGCTCGGCAAGGATGCACTGTTCAAAGGCAAGGGAGCTTTCGGGAAATGCTTCGCGTGGCTCATGCGCTCGGTCAATGTGATCCCCGTAGATCGTTCGGGCGACGGCGGTGCGACTGCCGCGCTGAGCGCAGGGATTGCCGTGCTCGAGGGCGAACACGCCCTTGGAGTATTTCCTGAGGGGACGAGAAGCCCTGACGGCCACATGTACCGTGGCAAAACGGGAGCGGTGCGCCTCGCACTCGCGACCGGAGCCCCCATCCTCCCCGTTGCAACGCTCGGTGCGTTTGAAGCGCAGCGCTCAAGGAAAGCCATCGTCCCAAAGCTCGGTGCGAAGCTGCACACGCAGATCGGCCCGACAATCGACATGGGCGCCGAGCTCGCAAAACTCAGGGGTGCAGATGGGAGCGATCATTCCGCTTCACGCGTTGAACTTCAAACTCTCACGCGAATTCTCATGGATGCGATCCGCGAGATGTCCGGCCAGAACTATGTCGACGAGTACGCATTTGAGGTTAAAAAGAGGCTCAAAGGTGCGCGTGGAGAGGCAAAGAATCGCGCCTAAAACGGCGCAGCGACTCGGACCGCACATGCCCCGAGCGCGAGTTTCGCCTACTATGACCGGGTGAGTTACCAGAACCGAAACGTTGCTGCGAGCTTTCACCCGTTCGAGCTCTCCGAATCATCTGCCCATCTTGAAGCGCTTTCGTCGTGGCGAGAGTATCCACGCGTCCAGCAGCCCACCTGGCCGATTGAGAGTGAGCGCGCCCGCGTGTTTGATGAGCTGCGCGCCGCACCGCCCCTCGTGTTCGCGGGCGAGGTTGACCTTCTACGCACCCATCTCGCCAAGGCTGCGCGTGGTGAGGCATTTTTGCTCCAAGGCGGCGACTGTGCTGAGACTTTCGCTGATTCGACCGCTGATCGCATCAAAAACAAGGTCCAGACGATCCTCCAGATGGCGGCGATTCTCACCTATGGAGCCTCGCTTCCGACCATCAAGATGGGGCGGATGGCAGGCCAGTTCGCCAAGCCTCGCTCGAGCGACACCGAGACGATCGACGGCGTGAGCTTGCCGAGCTACCGCGGCGATGCGATCAACGGCTACGAGTTCACACCCGAATCCCGCACTCCGGATCCCGCGCGCCTGTGGAAGATGTACACGACCGCTTCGCAGACCCTGAATCTCTTGCGGGCCTTCACGGGCGGCGGTTTTGCGGATCTCCGGCAGGTTCAGGCATGGAATAAGGGGTTCGTGGAATCCGACGCCTACTCGAAGTACGTGCGAGTAGCAGATGACATCGAGCGCGCCGTGCGTTTTATGGAAGCGATCGGCGTGGATTTCGACCCTATTCGCATGGTTGAGTTTTACTCCTCCCACGAGGCTCTCCTCCTCGACTACGAAGAGGCGCTCGCGCGCGTCGACTCGCGTACGGGCGAGATTTACGGTTGTTCGGGCCATTTTCTCTGGATTGGTGAGCGCACGCGCCAGCTAGATGGCGCACACGTGCACTTCATGTCGCAACTGCGCAACCCGATCGGTGTGAAACTTGGCCCGAACGCGAGCGTCGACGACATGCTCCGCCTCGCTGAGGTTCTCGATCCGGAGCGGGAGCCCGGTCGCCTCACTTTCGTGAGCCGTATGGGCGCCGCGAATGTGCGCGAGAAACTCCCCGCACTCTTGAAGTCTGCGAAGAACGAGGGGATCGAGGCCGTGTGGGTAACCGACCCGATGCATGGCAACACGATCACGAGTTCGAATGGGTACAAGACCCGCCGTTTCGACGACATTATGGACGAAGTGCGCGGCTTCTTCGAAGCGCATTGGGAGGTCGGAACCGTTCCCGCGGGCCTTCATATGGAGCTCACGGGCGATGACGTGACCGAGGTTCTCGGCGGCTCCGGAGAGCTCGACGAGGAAGGTCTGCAGCATCGATACGAGACCCTCGTTGATCCTCGCCTCAACCACTCGCAGTCGCTCGAACTCGCGTTCCTCGTTGCCGATATGCTCGGCAACCGCCCGAGCTGACCGGTTCTAATAGACCGTGATCGTGACGCTCGAGCCGCGCGGCACCTTTGTTCCGCCCGGCTGCGACTGCTGCGAAACGAGATCGAAAACGGGAGTTCCGCGCTCGTAGACGACTTCAACCTTGAGCCCGGCGCTCTCGAGCGCCGAGCGGGCGTCGGCCTCGCTCTTGCGGAAAACATCGGGAACGTCGACAAGGTCGGGGCCGAGGGAAATCGAGAGCCTGACTTCGCTTCCCGGGAGCGCGGAGGTTGCCCCGGCCGGGTCTTGCGAAATGACCTGGCCCGCCGGCACATTCGAGTTGTATCGCTCATTGACCTTAGCCGCAAGTCCCGCGCTTTCAATCGCCTTGATGGCGGCTTTGCGTTCACTACCCGCGACACTCGGCACTTCGACCGGCTTCGGGCCATCGCTCACGTTGAGGGTCACTCTCGCGCCTCGGGGTAGTGACGTGTCCGCTGGATCCTGGCTGATGACGGAATCTTTCGGGACATCAGAGGAGTAATCGCGGGTTTCGGTGACCTCAAACCCGGCCGACTCCAAGGCTGAGGTAGCGTCGGAAACCGCCTGCCCCTTGACCTGCGGGACGTCGAAGAGTTCCTGCCCGAGTGAGAGCGTGAGGCGAACCTGTGCGCCTTTTCGAACCTCGGCACCAGTCGCGGGGTCGGAGGAGATCACGCGCCCTGCTGGGACGTCTTCGCTGTAGGCCTGCGCGGTCGTAACTGTGAGGTTTTCAGTTTTGAGCGCGGCCTCGGCATCGCTCAGCGTGGCTCCCGCGACAAGCGGGACGGTACGTACGCCGCCAGGGCCGTCGGTTTCATACCACCGGAAAGCGCCGAATATAAGAGAGGCAAGGAGAGCAAGAACGCTCAAAATTGCGACGATGCGAAGGGCTGGTGAAGGGCGCGAGTCACGTGTGTGGGTGCCGCGCGAGCGGCGAGGCCCAGCGAGGGAGACCTCGCGAATGCTTTCATCTGGGTCGGGGGAGTCCGACGCTTGCTCACCTGGATCAAACCTTTTGCGCCTCGATGCGGCTGTGCCACTCGAAGTGGTGTTTCCGGTGGTGTCGGACGACTCGTCTACCCAAAACAGCGCTTCTGGCTCCGCAGCGTTGTGCGCATCGTTCGCGGGGGATGCCGGAGAAGCCGGAGAGGAGGGGGAAGCGGCGCGCGTGGCGCCGCGGGGAAACTGGCGCGTGAGCCGCGGAACGTCCGCAGTCTCCTCATTCGCGGGAAGGGAGGACGCGGGGTGAGCGCGATACGCGAGTTCGGTGGCGCTTAACGTTTCGAGAGCATCGTCGAGGGCGAGCAAGACCTCATGGGCGCGTGTAGGCCGTGAAGCGGGGAGGCGAGAAGCTGCCCACGTGATGATGGAATCGACCGAGGTGGGGATTCCAGGTGCGAACTGGGAGGGCGCGGAAATGTCTTCGTGTGCGTGCTGGTAGGCGATGTGCACCGCGGAGTCGCCCTGGAACGGCGTTCGCCCCACGAGCATTTCGAACATCATGATGCCCCACGAGTACAGGTCGCTGCGTGCGTCGCTCACTCCCCGCGTGACGACTTCGGGGCTGACATAGGCGACCGTACCAAGCATGGTGCCGGTTGCAGATGTTGTTGCGGATCCGACTGCGCGTGCGAGACCGAAGTCGGCGACAAGAATGTCACGTTCGGCGTTCACGAGGACGTTCTCGGGCTTGATGTCGCGGTGGATGATGCCGGAGCGGTGCGCGGCATCGAGCGCGGCAAGCACATCGCGACCCACGCGAAGCGCGCGTTTGAGCGTGAGGGTCCTATCGCGGCGCAATTCATCGCGCAGAGTCTCACCCTCGACGAGCTGCATCGCGAGATACACGCGGCCGCGATCCTCTCCCTGGTCATACACACTCACGACGTGTGGATGAGTGAGGCGTGCAGCGCTACGGGCCTCCCGCGAGAAACGCGAGATAAATTCGGGATTGTCCGCAAGATGCGGATGCATGACTTTGAGCGCGACGGGGCGATGCAGGCGCTCGTCGAAGCCCCGATACACCGTGGCCATGCCGCCACGCGCGATCAAATGCTCGATGCGGTAGCGATCGCTAAGTACGAGGCCGATGTCTGGGGAAGAAGACTCGGTACTCACGCCGCAAGTGTATGCGGGAAGGTGTCATACGCACGTGTACGACACCCTGCAATATGCTAAAGGAGTGAATATCTCAGCAGACGACATCGCTCGGCTCGACTCCCTCGTGGGTGATTGGCTCCCTCTTCCTGACGTTGCGGAGATCCTCGACATTTCAGTAACGAAGGTCCAGCGACTCATTGAGGATTACCACCTTGTCGAAATGCGCCGCGGCAACCCCAAGGTCCGCTCAGTTCCCGCCGAGTTTCTCCTAGACGACGCGGTGGTCCTGCTTTTGCGGGGCACGATCATGGTGCTTCACGATCAGCACTTTTCCGATGCCGAGATCCTCGAGTGGCTGTTCACCTCTGACGACTCTCTGCCCGGTCGCCCGATCGATCATTTGCGTCGAGGTCAGCGCGGCGAGGTGCGTAGGCGCGCGCAGTCGCTCGGGTTTTAGCGTCCAGTCCGTGCGAGCATTCGCACGAGCGCATCAAGGTTCGCGCAAGCCGTGCTCGAGGAGAGTGGGGAAAGTTTTTGAGAGAGGGCCCCGCGCGCATCGTCCTCGCGTGAGCGAATGAGCGCTTCGACTTTCGCACGCGCGCCAGTGGCTTCCATGATCTCGCGGACGCGAGCAACATTCTCGGCGGTGGCGTGAGGGTTTCCGACGGTGGCTTCAAGGACGGTGCGCTCAGCTTCGCTTGCACGTTCTTCGGCGAGAGCGAGGAGCATCGTGCGTTTGCCTTCGAGAATGTCAGAAGTGGTGGACTTTCCAAGCACAGTTTCGTTGCCGAAAACGCCGTCGAGGTCGTCGCGAAGCTGAAACGCCTCTCCCGCAGGCAGTGCGAAGGCGCCGAGTGCATCAAGAAGTTCCGCGGAGGCACCGCAGTGGGTCGCGCCGAGCAAGAGAGGCCTGTGGACCGTGTAGGAGACGGTCTTCCATCGGGTCACGAGGCGTGCGGAGTCCGCTGGTGATGCCGTTGAGGAAATGGCATCTGCTTGGCTCAGGATGTCGAGGTACTGCCCCGCCATGACTTCGGTGCACAGAGCGTGAAAGTGCGCGCGGTCGTCTGCTCCCAAAAAGGCACTGGAGGCGAGTTCATGGGCGAGAGCGAGAGTGAGGTCACCGAGGATCACGGCGTTCGCGACGCCGAAGTCCTCGGCACTGCCCATGAGGCTTCGCGCTTCGTGGTCGCGCTCGGCGGCGATATGGATCGCGGGGCGCCCCCTTCGCGTTGGTGAGTGGTCGAGAACATCGTCGTGAATGAGCGCAGCCGCTTGGACGAGTTCGACCGCAGCGCCGAGCTGGGCGATATCGTGCGCTGTGGTTGTGTCGAGTTCGCCAGCTGTGGCAAGTGCCCCGGCGTGCACGAACATGGGGCGCAGGCATTTACCGCCTTCGAGGAAATCTTTGAGGATCGAGGCAAGAGACTCGGCTTCCGGGGCAATGGTGGCGAGCCGTTCGCGTTCGTAATCGAGGAAGCTTATGAGGATCGCGCTCACGCCCTCACGGATGTTGTCAAAAGGGGGGTAATGCACGTGGTCTCTCCTCTGCACGGGGCGATGATGTCTCACCGTTTTGCTGTGGCTTTCCATCGTGCCACAGCGAGACACGTAGCGACTCGTGCCCCACAGCGGAGATCTGTTCACCGTTCCGAGTGAGTTTCCCGCACGAATGAAAATTGACCGTCAATGTGGAGGCATGAAACACAATTCACAGAACTGCAAACCAGAGCCCGCAGACCTTGCTCCTACTGTCAATCTTCTCGATGCGCGTGATGTTTATGCGGCGGTCGTCATGCACTTCGATCACCTCGACGTCAGTTCGTCCTTCATTGTTTTCGGCTGTGGGGCAAGTCCTCACGGCACGCCCGGCGTGATGCTGAGCCGCATGCGCATGGACGAATGCACGGAGCCTCGCGTGCTCGCTCACGAAGTCGCGAGGATCGCGAGTAATCTCCAAGAGCTTGGGGCCACGCACCTCGCGCTGCTCGCGATAGGCAATCCACAACCCGGGGTATGCCCTGACTGTTCGGGAGAGCGGGCCGAGTGTTTCGATCCTGATCGCCGCGATGTGGCCGTGATCGACGATCTCGTTCACCTGTGTGATCTCGCTTCCGAGGCGTGCCTCGCCCAAGGCGTCGTCATCCCGTGCGCGTTACACGCATACGTGGGGGCTTGGGCTTTTTCCTCCACGGCTGACTCTGACTATTGGCGTGTCTCCCACCTTGGTGTTCTCGAAGAGAGCGCTTTTGCCGCAAGCGCTGTCGCAAGCGGCATCCCTTTTTGTCCAAAAGTGGAAGGGGCTGCGGTGAAGGACTCACTGCTTACCGCCGCTCGAACTCTTTGTGATGACGATGATGTTTTCCACGCAATCGCGTGTCCCGAAACGGTGAGCCGCGCGGCGCTCATGGAACTCACCGCGCAGCATGAGGGTAGTGATCGAAGCTCATGTTCGACAGGGGAAAATGAGATTGACCGATGTCGCGAAGCCTTGCTTTCACTCGCTTCCCTCGCCGCGATTGGCCCGGGTCGTGATCACATCATCGCGAGCGTTATTGGCCTCGAAGAAGCGGAGCCGCTCAGCCCTTCCGTGGCTATCGAGTGCGTATTTGAGGACGCGGATTTCCTACCGGGCAGTCACCTCATGCCTGGCGGTGAGGGAGATCGCGCGATTGCAGTCCTTGCCGGGGTGTGGCGGCACGCGAACGCGTGGGAGTGCTCCACGCGCTACCGCGCAGCTTTCGCGAACCTCGGGGCGATTGCCGCGTTTCTTCTGTGGTTTAGCGGGCGCATGGGTGAGGCCCACCGATTGGCGAGCGACATTATTGCTGTCGAGGACTCCTGCGAGATGGCCGAACTCGTCGTGGGCCTTGGTGAAGGCGGGCTAAGCCCGCTCTGGCTCGAGAAGGCATACGCCCCTGTGTACTCGTGAGGCGGCCGGCGCAAAGGAGAATGGGCGTGTGCACGTGACGCGACTTGCGCAAAGTGACTAGACTTGAGGCGCATGCTCGTTGAGCGCTGCACGCGCCCTGGCGCGCTGCACGCGCTGCCCGCCGCCGAAAGGAACGCCATGGTCGTCGTTGCCGCCTACGCCCCGAGCTCTCAGGGAGATGCCGCGCTCAAGGCCGCAATCCGCGATGTCGCCATGACGGATCGCGACCTTCTCGTCGCCTCCTTCCCCTATACCGACCCGCTCGACGGAAGCCGCTCCGCCGATGCCGAGGAGGTCAATGAGGCGATCAATCGGATATCTTCCGACATGAGCCACGACGAACGCGCTTACCTCGAGACCCTCGAAGTCCGGGTGCGGGAAGCTGGCGCTGAAAGCTTAAGAGACATTGGTGATTTTCTTCTGCGAGTCGCGCACGAGGAGAAGGCAAGTCTCATTGTGATTGGTCTTCGCCACAGCGCGCCCGTAGGAAGGCTCATGCTTGGTCAGACCGTGAAGCGACTTCTCCTCGAGTCACCCTGCCCTGTGCTCGTGACAAAAGACTAGCCCTGCTTGGAATAGATAGGCCGCGGGGGTCGTTATAATTGTACGGTCCGTGCGCGATTCGCCCGCCTTTCACACGGCGCGAGAGCTGAGCCCGCACACCATCCTCGGATCCCGACTGAAGGAAGCCTGTGTCGACGAGCACGTCTAAGAAAGAAGAAGTCACCGAAAACCTGGAGGCGCTCACCAAGGCGCTCGACGGGGCGACTTCGGTGAGTTACGAGACCCTCAAGGCCACCGCCAAAGATCTTGGCATTTCCCCATACAAAGTAGCGTCGCTTTCCAAGAAGCTCGAAGAGTCGGGGGTCGAGGTTCTCGATCGCCCGAACGGCTCGCGGAAGAAAAAAGCGACTGCGAAGAAGGCCGCAGTCGGCTCCGAGAAGTCAGAAGAGGCGCGTAAAACCACCAACACCAGCCCCCCAAAGAACGCCAAGGGCACCTCCGCGAAAAAGAGTGGGGCGAAGGAAGGCGGCTCGAGCAAGCCAGAGACCGATGCTTCCGGCGAAACCGAAGACTCCTCGAACGAGTCCCAGAGCGCTGAAGCTGCGGAATCGAAGGCCTCGCGAAAGAAGGCTGCAAAGCGGAGCTCGGCAAAGAAAGCAGGCAAGCGCGGCACCAAGAAGGAAGATTCCGCGGCAGAAAACTCACACGAGGCTGGGGACGAGGACACCTCCGATGACGATGATCCAAGTAAGGGCTTTGCGATCACGAACGACGAGGACGACGCACCCGCCCAGCAGGTTGTCACCGCGGGTGCGACAGCTGACCCCGTCAAGGATTACCTCAAGCAGATCGGCAAAGTCGCGCTCTTGAATGCAGTTCAAGAAGTTGAGCTTGCCGAGAGAATTGAGGCTGGCCTCTACGCCGAACACAAGCTCAAGCAGGATCCTTCGCTCAAGAAGGGAATTGAGGGTCGAGACCTCGAGCTCATTGTTGCCGACGGCCGGGCCGCGAAGGATCACTTGCTCGAAGCGAACCTCCGCCTCGTCGTTTCGCTCGCCAAGCGCTATACCGGCCGTGGCATGCTCTTCCTCGACCTCATCCAGGAGGGTAACCTCGGTCTCATCCGCGCCGTGGAAAAATTTGACTACGCGAAGGGCTACAAGTTTTCAACCTACGCGACGTGGTGGATCCGCCAGGCCATTACGCGAGCGATGGCTGATCAGGCTCGCACGATCCGCATCCCGGTGCACATGGTTGAGGTTATCAATAAGCTCGCGCGCGTGCAGCGCCAGATGCTCCAGGATCTCGGTCGCGAGCCGCTTCCCGAAGAGCTCGCGAAGGAACTCGACATGACCCCTGAAAAGGTCGTCGAAGTGCAGAAGTACGGACGCGAGCCCATCTCGCTTCACACCCCGCTTGGTGAGGACGGCGACAGCGAATTCGGTGACCTCATCGAGGACTCCGAAGCAGTCGTGCCCGCGGATGCCGTGAGCTTCACGCTTTTGCAGGAGCAGCTTCACTCCGTTCTCGACACGCTCAGTGAGCGAGAATCTGGTGTCGTTGCGATGCGCTTTGGTCTCGAGGATGGCCAGCCGAAAACGCTTGACGAAATCGGCAAGGTCTACGGCGTGACTCGCGAACGTATCCGCCAGATTGAGTCGAAGACCATGAGCAAGCTGCGCCACCCTTCGCGGTCCCAGGTACTTCGCGACTACCTCGACTAAGAGGTCGTCGTGTGAAAGCTGCCCGCGTTCATGCACATGAATGCGGGCAGCTCACGTGTGAAGAACGCAAAAGTGGCCGCGTCCCTCTGGGGGCGCGGCCACTCAGTCACGATTGGGGCCGTCGGCTTTTTCCGCGGCCAATTCGCGATTACTGCTCAGCGGTGAGGCGCTCAGTCTCGTCGACCACGCGGGTCGCGATCCCCTCGAGAGCCTTAGCATTGGCTCGTGCGTGGTGGGCGCAGAAGAGGAGCTCGCCGCCCACTTCAAGTTCGAACTTCACGTAGGCTTGCGCGCCGCACCGATCACAGCGATCGTGCGCGGTCAAAGTGCGTTCTTCAAGCATCGTTTCCATGCGCTCCATTGTGGCCCTTACGCGCGCGCGATGCGAGCGGCGCCCGCCCCGGTTCGCTCGCAGCGCAATCAGCTGTGGCACGGCTAACTCGGGGGAACCGTCGGAATCTCAAATCCAAGGAAAGAGCCCCATCCGCGCCTAAGATCAGGGCGTGGCACAAAAGACAAACTCCCGAACAGCAGCCTACGACGCAGCGAACCTCCAGGTTCTCGAAGGTCTCGAGGCCGTGCGCAAACGCCCGGGAATGTACATTGGCTCAACCGACTCGCGCGGCCTTATGCACTGCCTGTGGGAGATTCTCGATAATGCTGTCGATGAGGCTCTCGGCGGCTTCGGCGATGAGATCACGATCATCCTCCACTCCGACGGGTCGATTGAAGTACGTGACAAGGCGCGTGGCGTGCCAATCGACAAGGAGCCGCGCACCGGTCTGACGGGCGTCGAGGTCGTCTACACGAAGCTCCACGCTGGAGGTAAGTTCGGCGGCGGCTCCTACTCCAACTCTGGCGGCCTTCACGGCGTTGGTGCTTCCGTCGTCAACGCGCTGAGCTCCCGCATGGATGTCGAGGTTGATCGCGGCGGAAAAACGTATGCGATGAGCTTTCAGCGCGGTATCGCCGGCACGTTCGACGATGCTGGTGAACCGAGCCCTGAAGCGCCTTTTACCCAGTTCAAAGGGGCCGGCGTTCTCCAAGAGATCGGCAAGGTCAAGCGAGGCGTCACGGGCACGCGAGTGCGCTACTGGGTTGATCCGCAGATTTTCATCAAGGGAGCCCACGTCGTCCTTGACGAGATTCAGCGCCGGGCGCGCCAAACCGCTTTTCTCGTTCCCGGTCTCAAAATCGTTCTTCTCGATCAACGCGAAGAAAGAACACCCGAGCAAAGCGAACGTACGGTCTTCCACTACGAGGGTGGCATCTCCGAGTTCGTCGAATACCTCGCAAAGGATCAGAAGATCACCGACGTGATCCGTCTGAGCGGCTCGGGCGAATACACCGAAACGGTGCCCGTCCTCGACAAGAGCGGGCGTATGGTCTCGAAGGATGTTGAGCGCACGTGCGAGGTCGATATTGCACTGCGCTGGGGTGCGGATTACGAGACCACCGTTCGCAGTTTCGTCAACATCGTCTCTACCCCCAAGGGAGGAACCCACGTCACGGGCTTCGAGCAAGCCCTTGCAAAAGTCATTCGCAAGGCTGTCGATGCGCAGTCACGCCGCGTGAAATTCAACTCGAAGAAGGAAAAGATCGAGAAGGACGACACGCTCGCGGGGCTCACCGCGGTCGTGACCGTGCGCATCGACGAGCCGCAGTTCGAGGGACAAACGAAAGAAGTGCTCGGCACTCCCGCCGCCCGCCAGATCGTCGCAAAGGTCGTCGAGCGCGAGCTCGGTGCCTTCCTTGGCTCGACCAAGAAGGGTGAAAAGGAGCAGGCTGCTCTTGTTGTCGACAAAGTCGTCAGCGAGATGCGTGCGCGCGTCGCCGCCCGCATGCACAAGGAAGTTTCGCGCAGGAAGAACGCGCTCGAATCCTCGACGATGCCCACGAAACTCGCTGATTGTCGCCACACCGGGATCGATCGCTCCGAGCTTTTCATCGTCGAGGGCGACTCTGCGCTCGGCACGGCGAAGAGCGCGCGTGACTCGGAGTTCCAGGCACTCCTGCCGATTCGCGGCAAGATTCTCAACGTGCAAAAAGCCTCGATCACGGACATGCTCAAGAACGCCGAATGCGCGAATATCATCCAGGTGATAGGCGCTGGCTCGGGCCGCACGTTCGATATCGAGCAGGCTCGCTACGGCAAGATCGTTATGATGACCGACGCCGATGTTGACGGCGCTCACATTCGCACGCTGCTCCTCACACTCTTCCACCGCTATATGCGGCCACTCATTGAAGAAGGGCGTATCTACGCGGCCGTGCCGCCGCTTCACCGCGTGGAGATCATCCACGGTGGCTCCAAGAAGAACGAATACGTGTACACCTATTCGGAGAAGGAGCTTCACCAGCTACTCAAGAAGCTCGAGCGCTCGAAGAAGCGCTATAAAGAGCCGATCCAGCGCTACAAGGGTCTCGGTGAGATGGACGCCGATCAGCTCGCGGATACCACCATGGACCCCTCGCAGCGTTTGCTTCGCCGGGTGACGATTCAGGATGCCGAGTCGGCAGATCGGGTCTTTGAGTTGCTTATGGGCTCCGAGGTTGCACCGCGTAAGCAGTTCATCGTCGAGGGGGCTGAGGAACTCGACGTTGACCGGATTGACGCGTAGAGGAGCCTGCGCCCGGAATTGATCCGCGCGCGTCAGCCGTGCCGAAGGGCGTAGCGCGCCGTTAGGGTGTGCTCTTCACCGGGATTGAGTGTCACCGCGCCCCCTTCGCTCACCGCCGTCTCGACGCACACGAAGCGCATCCACTCGCTAATGGGAATGTCCGAAGTCGCGGCAACTCCCTCCTTCCACGGAGTCCACACGACCGTGCGGCTCGCCCCACTCTGCTCGATGACGATGCGGCGCTTGGCGCCGGGATCAGCAAGGACGAGTGGTGGGGCCGCTTCGAATACGAGGTCGGTGGGGGCGGTGAAGGTTTGGGTTGTGGTTCCGACACCTGCCGCGCGCCCTCTTGCCGCATCCGTGAACGGGACGCCTGCGAGACCCTCGAGGTGCGCCTCGCGCACGTCGTCCACGAGGAAATACGTATGGAAAGCCACCTCGAGTTCGAAGGGGTTCTTGCCTGCGGAGACGGTGAGACTCAGTTCGAGGCTTGTGCCCGCTCTCACGTGGAGGCTGGCCGCGCCGACCTCGAACCCGGGGTGGTTGCTGCGCTCCGCGAGGGTGAATGACGCGTCAACGACGCCGCTCAGATCCACATGGACGCTCGCGAGGTCCCACTTTGCGCGCCGGAACCAACCGTGCTGCGGTTCCTCGTTGCCCGAGATACCACGGCCGAACCACGGGCCGATAATCGGCACGCCGCCGCGGATATGGGAGCCGGGAGTAAAAGTCGCGAGCGGGGAAAGCCACATCGACTCGCTGTGCCCCTCGGGAATCCAGCTCGTGACGTGCGCGCCCGAGAGTGAGACTTCAAGTGTGCACGCGGGGGTGTGAGCGCGCAGCACGCGTGCACCTTCCCGCTCGTACAGGGCGAGTCCATCGGGAAGCTGCATGCCCGGTGTCATGAGAGAGAACCAACCGCGGCTATCGGAAGCGTGAGGGGGGATCCGGACCCGTCGCGCCGCGCAATGGGGGAGGGGAGGTCGATCGGCGCTCCGGCATCCGAACACGCGAGCGCGGGCGAATTAACGATCCACGCCGAGAGGAGAATATCTTCACCGCGCAAGAACCGGTGGCATCGAACGCCGCCCGTCGCTCGCCCCTTCGCGGGATATTCCGAGGCAGCAGAAACTTTGAGCGAGCCCGACTGTACGCCGTCGAGGGCGCTAGACGAGCCTGCGACAGTGACGACCTCGCCGGACTTTGTGACATCGAAAGCGCCAAAGCCAATGACAGTATCGCCCACGCCGAGTTTGATGCCCGCGACGCCCGAGCCTCCGCGGCCCTGCGCCCGCACCCCTGAGGCGGGGAAGTGCAAGAGATGAGCGGCGGAGGTGATGAACGCGAGATCCATATCGGAGTCGTCGTCCATGTCGACGGCGCCGACAACGCGGTCGTCGCCCTTGAGGGTGATGATGTCAAAGCCGTCGGACTTCGGGAAGTCCCTGTTGACACGCTTGACAACACCGTGCGCGGTGCCGAGCGCGATGCCGCCCTTGTCGGCTTCACCCTCGGGTATCTCGAGCCGCACGAGCCCCACGACCTTTTCGCCCTTCTCGAGCGCGAGGAGGTCGGCGAGGCGGGTACCGCCCGCGATCGAGGACGAGCCCGCCGAGGGGGCGAGTGCGGGAAGATCAACGACGTCGACGTGCAGGAGGCGACCGAGGTCGGTGACGGCGCCAATCAGTGAGCGCGTCGTCGTCCTCACGCGCGCAAGGATGACGTCGTGCTGAGAGCGCGAGTGCCCTTCGGCACTCACAGCTGAGTGGCGCGGAACTCGGGCGACGAGTCCTGTTCCGGAGAGGAGTACATCGCACGGGGAATCCTCGATCTCGAGGCTCGCGGGGGAGGCCTTGGCCTTCGCAGCATCGGCCTCGAGAAGGATCGTGCGCCGCGCAGTACCGTGCTCCTCGGCAACGGCCTGCAATTCCGTGCTCACGACGCGGTGGAGCGCAGCCTCGTCGGAAAGGATCTCGAGGAGCTCGGCAATCTCGCGCTCAAGTTCATCGCGCTCCGCCTCGAGTTCGAGGCGTGAGAACTTCGTGAGGCGGCGAAGGCGCAGCTCGAGGATGTATTCGGCTTGGGCGCTTGAGAGATCGAAGACTGCCATGAGACGCTCGCGGGCGCTTTCGACCGTGTCAGAGGACCGGATGATCTGGATGACCTCGTCAATGTCGACGATTGCGATGATGAGGCCTTCGACGAGGTGGAGTCGATCACGGCGTTTGCCGAGGCGAAACTCGGTGCGGCGCCGCACGACGTCGATTCGGTGATCAAGGAACACCCGCAAAAGCGGCTTGAGGCCGAGCGTGCGGGGCTGCCCGTTGACGAGGGCGACGTTGTTAATGCCGAAGGAATCCTCCATGGGCGTGTGCTTGTACAGCTGCTCAAGCACAGCCTCGGGATTGAAGCCGCTCTTGAGTGTGAGGACGAGCCGCATTCCCTTTTTGCGGTCGGAAAGGTCTTGGTAGTCGCTTATACCCTGGACTTTCTTGGCTTGAACGGCGTCGCGGAGCTTTTCGGCGATCTTTTCTGGCCCAACTTGGTAGGGGAGCTCGGTCACGACGATCGCCTTCTTGCGGCTCGTGACATTTTCGACCTTCGTGGTTGCGCGGATTTTGAAGGTTCCGCGCCCGGTCTCATAGGCGTCGCGGATGCCATCAAGCCCCACGATGCGCCCGCCGCTCGGAAGGTCGGGGCCCGGAACGTAACGCATGAGGTCCGCGAGGCTCGCATCGGGATGCTCGAGAAGATGGCGCGCCGCAGCGATGACCTCAACGAGATTGTGGGGAGCCATGTTGGTGGCCATGCCCACGGCGATGCCCGAGGCCCCGTTCACGAGGAGGTTCGGGTACTGGGCGGGGAGCACCTCGGGCTGGAGGAGCTGATTGTCGTAGTTCGGGACCATGTCCACGACGTTCTCGTCAAGGGACGTGGTCATGAGAAGAGCAGCCTTCGCCATCCGTGCCTCGGTGTAGCGCGCAGCGGCGGGACCGTTATCGAGCGAACCAAAGTTGCCGTGACCGTCCACGAGCGGGAGGCGCATATTGAAGTCTTGTGCGAGGCGCACGAGGGCGTCGTAGATTGCGGAGTCGCCGTGCGGGTGGAGCTTGCCCATGACGTCGCCGACGACGCGCTGGCTCTTCACGTGCCCCTTGTCGGGACGCAGGCCCATGTTGTCCATCGTGTAGAGGATTCTGCGCTGGACTGGTTTGAGCCCGTCGCGTGCATCTGGAAGGGCGCGCGAGTAGATCACCGAATACGCGTACTCGAGGAAGGACGTCTCCATCTCGCTCGTGACGTCGATGTCGACGATGTTTTCCTTGATTGGCTCCGGGGCGGGCGTGGGTGTACGTGAGGCCATGCGCACTATTGTGCCAGCGTCAATCCCACATACGGTGGAGGTGGCGAACGTAGAATCGTCACATGGCTCGAGGAAAGCGAAACGCGAAAGGGCGCGTACACGAAGGTGCACACCCCAGAGGGTGGGCTTCGTATGAATGCGTCGCAAACGGCATGGGTATCCTTGTGCGGCCACTCGCAGCATCGGATTCTCGGGCGCTTGAAGCGTTTTACGGTGGGCTTTCTCAGAGCACGCGTTATCAGCGCTTCTTCACTTCGAAAAGCAGCCTTTCGCGCGAAGAACTGAAGCGGCTTTCGCGAGTCGATGCACGCGACCGCATCGCCCTTGCCGCATTCAGAGGCGGGGCGATTGTCGGTGTCTCACGAATGACCCGCACCGCGCCGAACGTCGCCGACCTCGCATGCGTCGTGGCTGATCACCTTCACGGGCAGGGAATCGGTTCCGTTCTCATTGAACGCCTCACCGCGATCGCCCGTTCAGTTGGCATAGAAACATTCACGGCGGACGTTCTCGCGGAAAACAAGGCGATGTTCCGAGTGCTCGAGCGTGCGGGCTTTGAACTCAAGCGGGGGGAAGCGGAGGAGGGCACCGTGTCCCTCTCCTGGAGCACAGATCCGACGCCTTCCACCGTCGCGGCGCACCACGAGCGCGTGCGCCGAGCCGAGGCAGCATCCATGTCGTTGTTGTTCGACGCCGAATCAATCATGGTTGTTGGTGCAAGCCGTCACCGGGATCAGGTTGGAGCGCAGATCGTTCGCGGGCTCATTGCGAGCGGCTTCGGCGGCGCGATTTTCCCCGTAAACCCCGAGGCCTATGAGATCAACGGGCTCAAGAGTTTCGGAAGCATCGCGGATGTCCCGGGCCCAGTGGATCTCGCGGTCCTCGCGCTCCGCCCCGACCGCTGTATTTCGGCGCTCGAGCCTCTCGCGGAGCGCGGCGTGAAAGCAGCGGTGGTTGTCAGCGGGGGCTTTGCCGATGCTGGTGAGGAAGGCCTTGCGGCGCAAGACGCGCTTGTGTCCACGGCACGTGAACACGGCATTCGTATCCTCGGCCCCTCCTCGCTGGGCTTCTTCCGCACGGGGGAGAATCCCCTCAACGTTTCACTCTCCCCACGCACGTCAGAGCGGGGATCGATCGCGATGGCAGGTCAGTCAACAGCGCTGAGCGCGATGATCCTCGCTGGAGCCGACTCGCGCGGGCTACGCGTGAAGGAATTCCTTTCCGCGGGCAATCGCGCAGATCTCTCCCTCACGAGCGCGCTCGAGCGCTGGCACGATGATGAGGACATCGAATTCGTGGCGCTCTCACTCGAATCCCTAGGTGACCCGGCCAGCCTCGCTTCCCACATCGAGGCTCTCTCTGCGCGAGTTCCCGTGCTCATCGTTCGCCCGCCTAACGAGCCGGAGCGCGGGCCCGCTGACCCCGCGCGAGACGCCTCGTCGCTTCCCGATCGCGCGATCGATCAGATATTGGATCGCGCGGGTGCGCTTCGCACCGAGAGCGTTGACCACTTGCTTGACACGCTCGCCGTCCTGTCCCGCGAGGGCCGCGCTCACGGGACTCGCGTGGGGCTCCTCTCGAATTCGAGCGCACTCGGTGCGACCTTGCGGGCTGCCGCACACGAAGCAGGGCTTGACGTACGCAGTGAAAACTTCCGCGTGCCGATCGTCGGTGATGATCGATTCGTGTCGCGCGCCTTCACCGCGATGGCAGCTCCGGGCGGCGTGGACTGCGTGATCGCGGCGATACTTGACACGCAACGCGTCGATCTCGTGCACCTCGCTCAGTCCCTCGCGACCCTTGCATCGGGTTCGGCAGTGCAGGTACTCATGGTGGTCGTAAGCGATGAACCCCGGGTGCGTGTGCTCCGCTCTGCCCTCCGCGAAGATCCGAGTCTTCCTCCGGTCTTTGCGACCGCCTCGCGTGCGAGCGAGGCTCTCGCGACGTCGTTGCGCGCCGCGTACTCGCGCGGGAAGAAGCCCCGTCGCGTACGGGTCGCCCGTGCCCTTACCGACACACAGCTCGAAGGCGCACGCGCGGCTCTGAGCGCAACCCCCGTGGAGACACCCCTCCTGAGCGCGCTTGGATTCTCCCTCAACGACGCTCGCCGCACTCACAAAAACGAATGCGAACTTCGTCTCTGCTTCGAACGTGATGGTGCCTTCGGCCCGGTGCTCACTCTCGCCCTCGCCGGTATCGCCTATGAGGTTTTCGCCGACGCCTCTTACGCTCGTCTTCCACTCCAACAGGGAACAGTCGAGGCCATGCTAGAGGAGCTTGCGGCGCTGCCGGTACTCGACACCCACGCACCCCGCGGCTCTGAGGGCAGAGCCAGCCTCATCGAGACGATCGAGACGCTCTCGGAAGCGTTCCTTCAGATCGGTTGCCTTTCTTCCTTGACCCTTGACCCCGTGGGGGTGCATGCCAAGGGTCTCGAGATCGGCGGGTGTGCGGCAGAGGTTGGATCACCCGAGGACCCATCGCTTGGGCTCACTACACTGGAACCATGAGTCTTCCACCGACACTTCTCTCGGAGCTCGAGCTCGCCGGGTATTTTCCCGATACTGCACGCGCAGCTCTCGAGCGTGCCGTGCGCGAAAGCCGGATCCGCAGCTACCTCGTGCGTCCCGAAACTACTTTTGACGGCCCGGAGGTGCGCCGTCACCTCACAATCCTTGCCCTCACGACTGAGCATCTGCTCATCGTCCACCTGGACGATGAAAGTGCGGATGCGCTCAATCCCACCCAAGTGATCGTCTCAACGGAGCGCGTCAAGCTCTCGCGGGTAGGGAATCTTGCACTTTCGCAGGCTTACGACACCGACGGTACCGCTATCGCGCCGCGGGAAGCCGAAGTGACGCTTGGGCTCAGCTGGGGTGCGAATCGCAGGCTCGACATTCAACCCGCGTGGTGCGAAGATCCTCAATGCAGCGCCGACCACGGATATACGGGTGACAGCCGCGAGGCTGATCTTGTGCTGCGTGTGAGTGCACTCGCCGACGGTGAACAGGCTATCGCCGACGCGCTCGCCTTTTTTGATTCCCTCTACGACGCAACGCAGTGACCGAGCCGGTTGATTGGCGCGAGGGAGAACCGAGCCTCGTGCGGCGATGGCGCGAAGCCCTCGAAGGTGAGGGCGCGCGCGACCTCCTGATTCTCGTGGATGGCCTTGGATTTGACGAGCTCGAGCGCTACCGATCCCACGCGCGGTTCTTCCGCTCTCACATGAATCACCTCGACCGTGAAACGACCCTCGCTCCCGCGACGACGACGAGCGTGCTCGCCTCGCTTTTTACTGGCGTCGCGCCTCTTACGCACGGAATCCTCGGTTACGAAGGCCTCACGGCACGCGGTGAGCGGGTGAACAACCTCCAAGGTGAAAAAGGCCTCGACCCACGCTCGTGGATACGCGCCGGTGGCTACACGGAACTTCACGAGCGGCGCGTGGCACACGTGGGCCCGGCACGCTACCGCACGAGCTTTCTTACGGGGATGTTGCAACCCGCGAATCGATGGGAATTCTTCGGGTATTCCTCGCCGGGCAGAAGGTCCGACGCGGTGCGCAAGGCACTCGACCACGTCGGCCAAGGCGGGGCTTGCTACCTTCACGTTCCCGATATCGACAAGGCTGGCCACCGCCATGGCCCGGGCTCAACGGCGTGGCTTGACGCTCTCGAGAATACCGACAGGTTTCTCGGCGCGCTCATGCACTCAATCCCTCGGGATACGCGGGTGAGCATTACGGCCGATCACGGGATGGTCGAAGCGGATCTGAACCAGATCGCAGACCTTGCCCATGCTCCAGGTGTGCTCTCGCGATGCAGCGCAGTCGCAGGTGAGGGGCGGGCCCTTATGGTGCGCTTTGAGGAGGCTGACGGTTGCCCGCCGCTCGAAGAACTGCGTTCATGGGTGGGGGAGCGAGGGGACGTCCTTGACCGCGAACGCATGCTTTCGAGTGGGCTTTTCGGTGATCCGGGTACAGCAGACCGGAGAGTTCTTGCCGAGCGTCTCGGTGACGCGTTCATTTTCGCCAACGGGCGTCATCAATTCACCCACACGGGTTTTATACGTGCAACGGCGCTTGAGCAAAGAGGGGTCCACGGATCTCTGAGCTCGGCCGAGATTGCTGTGCCGTTTCTCCAGTTCGCGGTGTAGCGGCGGGGCGAGTGCCTTCGTTAATCTTTGTGGCCGAAGACGATGTCGTCCCACGAAGGGATCGACGCGCGCTGGCGCTTGGGCTTCTTCGTGGGCTTTTTCGGCTCGTCGTCAAAGCCGGGAAGCGGAGTGAGTTTCTCGTCGTCCACGTCGTTGTTGGACGTGGTGCTGTCAGCCTCGTTGGAGGGGGATGCGTCTTCTGCGGTGTCGTCCGCGGGTGCTTCCTTCTCGCTTGAGATGTTTTCATGCGCGTTGTCCTCAGAGGCTGCAGGGTCGTGCGCGGGGTCGGGTGCCTCGGCCAGGTCTTCCGGCCCTTCGATGTAGGAGACTTCTTCGGTATCGTGCGAATCGGCACTGTCCTCACGGTCGTCGTGATGGCGAGCGTTGAGAGGAACGATCCTCACGGGAGCGGGACGCTCCTCGGCCTCTGAATCGTGTGCGGAATCAATGGTGTGTTCGCCACTGCTCTCAAACGCGGGTTCCGGCTCGTAATCTTCAAGGCTCTGCCATGGGGAGGAATACGTGGTGTCGTCTCTATCCGTGGACGATCGCCCCTGTGATGAATCGGAAACGGGTCCGGGTGCCGGTGTTCCGCGTCGCGCATTGAGCAGGTCGAGTTCACGCTCCGAAATGGGGGCGCCTACGCTCGGAGACTCGTTCGAGGAGCTCGCCTCTCCTTCCTCGATGTTGAAGACGTGTGCCCGCTGTGTCTTGAAGCGTGTTCGAGTGGAGGAATCCTCGCGTGTGGCTTCAGAATCCGAGAGCCATCGCGCTTCGTTGTCGTCGGCTGTCACGACGCGATCCGGAAGGTCAGCCTGCCAGGTTGCGACTCGAGAGCGCCCGCCAGCGACGAACGTGAGCTGGAGAGTCCACGTGCCATCGCTACGACGCCACGCATCCCATTCGAGGTCTTCTTCCACGCCGCGAGCGCGAAGGCGGGGTTCGACGATGTCGATGAGCTTTTCGGTTCCACCTTTGGACGTGCGAAATTCCTGCGCGCGACGCGCGGTATGATCACGCTCGGCACGTACCGGTCCTTCGTACCGCCGCACGTGCTCGACTTCCATGCCCGCGAGTTCAGCGATCGACTCTACCGTGGAACCGCCTCTCAACATGGCCTGGATATCCTTCGGCCGGAGTGCCGACGGCTGAGATTGCTGGATGAGACCGACGGAGGACGCGTCGCGGCGCACCGCCGCGCGTAGAGCCTCATCAATGCGCACCGTGTATCGCTCGCCCTCAGAGTCAAGCAAGATGAGGTGATCGGAGTTTTCGTGCAACCCGCCGAGTGTGAGCTCGCGCATTAACGGCCTTCTTTCTCTATCGAGGTCTCGCGTGGTGCCAATACTAAAACGCGAGGCTCGAAAAACACTGCTGACACGGCGGGTGAAGGGGCCACGAGCTCGTCGCGAGTGGTGAAGCAAGCGCGCGGAGTCGAACTCTGGTATTTTCTTCGCACAGCTTGAAAAGTCCAAGGCAAACTGCGAGAATTCCCGCCGTTGCTGAACTCCGCTTCGGGCGCCTGGCCCCCAGCGCCCCAGATCCCCGTGAAAGAGAACCATGGCTACCGACTACGACGCCCCATTCAAGAAGGACGAAGACTCGAGCGAAGACTCGATTGAGGAGCTCAAGGGGCGCCGGAACGACAACGCGTCACCTTCCGTTGATGAAGATGAGGCTGAAGCCGCGGAAGGCTTCGAACTTCCCGGCGCCGATCTCTCCAATGAAGAGCTTTCAGTTACCGTCTTGCCTCGTCAGGTTGACGAATTTACGTGCGGCTCGTGCTTCCTCGTGAAGCATCGCAGTCAAATCGACCATGTCGAAGGCAAGCTTATTATCTGTAAGGAGTGCTCAGGCGACTAAAGGTGCAGCACCTATCGGGTGCGCGAGGACTCACCCTCGCGCACCCCTTCTTTTTGCGCTGCCTTCAAAGCAAGAGCGAAGTCCTCCGGGTTTCTGAGCGAGAGGACGAGAGCGGGCGTAGGATCCTTGGGGTCGACGACCGGGACTTCGACGCCCGTTGAAATCCACCCGCGGACGAGGCGGAAGTCGAGTGGGCGAATCTCAGGACCGAGAATCGTGGTGAAATCGTCCTTCGACAGGATTCGCGGTTCCCCGAGCACGTCGATCTCGATCCGCGCTGGTCCTGCCACGACGACGTCTTCGCGTACTTCCACGACAGGCGACGCGGCGAAGAGGATAGCTGGGAAGAGTACCCCGAGCGCGACCGCGGTGACCACGCTGGCGATTTCGCTCAAAGGCATCAGGATCGCACCAAGCAGCACCCCGAAGATGACCGCGATAAGCGTGACAAAGGGACCCGGATGCAAGCGCTCGTGAAAGAGGGGAATCATAGCCGTCATGGTCTCACACAGTACGATGCCCCGGCGCCTCCCGCGCAAGATCCCCCACATCCAACACCCCATGCATGGCAGTAACCGCACGCAGCCCCCGTGCGGCGATAGGCTGGACGCATGAGTGATAACGTCGCTGCACATGATTCGGCTTCAGGCCCAAAGCACCTCGCCGAACTTCAAACTATGTGCGATGCTCCTGAGCTCGCGCTCACGCGCGCCCATGCCGACGACGCAGGCCTTGATCTTGCAAGTGCTATTGACTACGAGCTCGCCCCCGGCGAGCGCGCCCTCATCCCCACGGGTGTAAGGATCGCGCTTCCGCCAGCAACCGTCGGATTCGTGTGTCCTCGCTCCGGACTTGCCGCCAAACATGGCATCACGATCGTGAATGGACCTGGAGTCGTTGACGAGGGGTACCGCGGCGAACTCAAGGTCGCGCTCCTCAATACCGATAGAATCGAGACTCTGCGTATAGCCCGTGGCGACCGCATCGCCCAGATGGTGATCGTGCCGATTGTGCGCCCCACGATCGTTGAGGTGCAATCTCTCGATCCCGCTGAGCGAGGTGAAGCCGGTTTCGGCTCTAGCGGCGGTTTTTCATCTCCTTCCAACGGCCAGGAAAACGAGGCATAGCTATGGGACTTTTTGGACGCTCAAGGAACAAAGCCGCGACGATTGGAAGCGATGCACCGCAGGAGCCCACCTCGCTCGAGCAGGAAGAGCTTGTGGGACCCTACGACGTCAAAGACGCACCCGATACGGAACGCGTTGACTTTGGTTCGATTCAGATCCCCGCGCGCGAAGGTTTGAGCATTGCCGTCGAGGTCGAGAAGCGCTCGAGAGCTGCCACAGGCCTTACCCTTACGTACGGTGAATCACAGATACAGGTCAACGCCTTTGCGGCGCCGAAGAGCGAAGGACTATGGGAGGAAATCCGCAAGTCACTTCGCGAATCGATCGCGTCCCAAGGTGGCACGACCGAAACCCGTGAAGGCGTGTTCGGCACCGAGCTTTACGCGCGTATCCCGATCGCGGTCAAGGGTTCGAACAAGCGCGCGCATAGGCCTATGCGGTTTGTGGGAATTGACGGGCCTCGCTGGTTCCTTCGCGCAGTCATTTCCGGCGCCGCACTGCAGACCGGCGCGGTGCGTGAAGAAGTGGAAGAGGTCATCCGCTCTATCGTTGTCGTGCGTGGCTCGATGGCAAAGGCCCCACGCGAAGTCCTCGAGCTGAAGGTTCCCGGTGAAGACAGCGTGACGTCGCTCCCGGACGACGATGATCCGCTCGGCCAGGGCCCCACAATTGCCGAAGTGAGGTAGGTCTTGAGTGTCCTCTCGAAAGCGAGGGAGTTTTTCACGACCTTCTCATCCACCGATGCTGATGACGAGAGTGGCGTGCGAAATCTCGATGAGATCGGGTCCATCACCTCTCGCCGCCGCGCCCATTGCCTCGGCACGGTGAGCTCGATCGTTGTGCAGCCGGCAGGCAATGACCCAAAGCTCGACGTTGATCTCCATGACGGTACGGGCAGGCTCGCTCTCGTGTGGCTCGGGAGGCAGTCAGTTGCGGGCATCGAGCCAGGCGCGCGCCTTGAAGTCGAAGGCTTCGTGGGCCTGCTTGGTCGAAAGCGGATCATGTACAACCCGCGATATGCGATCCACGGTGCGAAGGATGAGGACCAGTGATGTCACCCTCCTCTGCTCCGGAACCTCCCGCGACTGGCCTCAAGGCAAGTTTCACCTCCGGCGATTACAGCGCCATGCAAGCGATCGGCGGCGTGCGCGGAATCATTGAATCGGTTCTCCCCACGCTTTTGTTCGTCATCCTCTTTCTCCTCACGCGAAATGTCGTGATCGCGAGCGTCGCTTCGCTCGGGATCGTCGCGCTCACGCTCTTGTGGCGTATCGCAACAAAGAGCAATATCACTCCCGCTATTAGTGGCGCGATCGGCACTGCCCTGGGCGCCCTTATCGCGATCAAGAGCGGGAACGGTAGCGGTTTCTACGTCCCCGGTCTCATCACAAACGCCGTCTATGCCGTGGTTCTGCTTTTATCCGTACTCGTGAAGCGCCCCGCAGTGGGATACGTGGCCGCGGTCGTCGATCCGCGTGCCGCTAGTTGGCGTGAGTCGCGAAAGGGCATGCGTACATACACGAATGCCACGCTTTGGTACGCCGGCCTGTTCGTGGTGAAAGTGGCCGTGCAAGCACCTCTGTACTTTGCTGGGGCCACCGACGCCCTCGGTGTGGCCAAGCTTCTCATGGGGATCCCGGCTTTCGTGCTCGTCACGTACGTGGTGTTCCTTCAACACCGCGCGTTTGCGCGGGGGAGGGTATCCGACGCTTCCCGCGCCGGCGAGGCAGCCCTGTCTCTCGATGAGAGTAAGCGGCCGTAGAACCGGGCGACCTTTTCCTTTAGTCCTCGTCCTCGCCCGTGTCACGCACGACCGGAAGCGCCGCGGTGGTCTCCTCGAGGCCGCGAGGCACGACTGTCCGTTGAAGCGCCGTCAAGCAAGAGCGGTGTGCGAGGAAAAGAAGTTCATCGCGTGCCTCCAGCGCCTCGGCCTCTGCAGGCGGACGCGGATGTCCCTCGCGCACGACACCGACGAGAGTTGCGCTTCGTGGCCATGCCACGTCACCGATGCTTTTCCCCACGATCGGAGATGTTTCGGGAACCGTAATTTCGACCATGTTCGTTTCGGACTTGGCGAAGGAGAACATCGTGACGACAGTGCCTACGCTTACGGCCTCCTCGACAAGAGAAGTCATGATGCGCGGAGTCGATACCGCAACGTCGACTCCCCAGGCATCGTCGAACATCCATTCATTTCGGGGGTGATTCACACGTCCCACCGTGCGTGGAACTCCGAACTCCGTCTTTGCGAGGAGAGACACGACGAGATTGGCCTTGTCATCTCCAGTGGCCGCCACGACCACATCGGCTTCGGAGAGCCGGGCTTGCTCGAGCACGTCGAGTTCGGCGGCGTCGCCCTGCACCCATGTGACGCCGTCGAGACCCGGGTGTGCCTCTTCTCGGTCGATGAGGGTCACTGTACGCCCCTTATCGAGGAGCTCACGCGCGATGCTTCGCCCAACGCTGCCTGCGCCAACGATGACGATTTTCATTCGGCTTTCTCCTCTAGCTGGTGGGTAAGCAGCGCGGATACTTCGGCCTCACGGTCCGCTTCGAGCGCGAGGTGAACGATGTCCTCTTCCTGAATACGGTAGTCGCGGGTGGGCAGTGACCCCTCGCCGTAGCGAGTCACAAACGCGACGCGCGAAGCAGTGCGCTCTTCGAGATCCGCGAGGGTTGTGCCGACCCAACTCGAGTGGAAGTCACACGCAAGCAGCGAGACGTTTCCGGAAATATCTTGGAACTCGCGTGCGGACTGCCCGGGAATCAGACGCGTGAGCATCTGGTTAGTCGTCCACCGCGCCGTTGGCACCGTTGCAATGCCGAGCCGCTCGTACACCTCGGCACGCTTGGGGTCATAGATTCGCGCCACGACGTTGCGGATGCCGTAAAGCTGCCGGGCGGCTCGCGCGGCGATGATGTTCGAGTTATCACCGCCTGCGACGGCAGCAAATGCGACCGCCTCTTCGCATCGCGCGCGCTCAAGTGAACGGCGGTCGAAGCCGATCCCATGGACCGTAAGCCCCTCGAAATCGTTAGGAAGTATGCGGAACGCCTTCTCATCGCGGTCGATAATCGCCACCGAATGGCCATTTGCTTGGAGCTTCGTGGCGAGCATTGCGCCTACGCGGCCGCAGCCCATAATGACGATATGCATTGCTGATCCTCGCCCTGATGACAATGTTGTGTTGGGTGCCGGGCCGGGCCCGGAAGATGAATCCAGCCTAGCGTGCGATGCGTGCTCCCAGGTACACGGGTAAGACGCAAGATTGTGCGTCTCGCTTGGACCCGGAGTAGATTAATGACGTGCCTGGCCCCCTCGCTTCCGTCAAACGCATCGTGATTGGGCGCCCTTTTAGCTCCGATCGCCTTGCGCGCCAGCGTCTCCCCAAGCGCTTCGCGATCCCTTCGTTCGCAGCCGATACGGTTAGCGCCCTTGCGTATGCGCCGGACGAAATTATCCTCACCCTTGGACTTTCCGGGGCCGGACTCGCGACCTTAAGCCCGTGGGTGGGGCTCTCCATCGTCGCGGTCATGGCGATTGTCGTGGGTGCGCATCTTAATGTCATCCAAGAGTACCCCGGGGGTGGAAGCGACTTTGTCGTTGCACGCAAGAACCTCGGCGCTCATGCTGGGCGGCTTGCTGGAGCTGCGCTTGTGGCCGACTATGTGCTTACGGTGGCAGTTGCGACCTCGCAAGCGGGTGCGTACCTCGGTGGTGCAATTCCGGGGCTCGCCCCGTTTCAAACTGGCATCGCGATCGCGATTATTGCGCTTCTTACCCTCGTGAACCTCAGGGGTGCACGAGAGCTGGCACGGCTCGTGAGCCTGCCCGTATACGCCTTCACTGCGCTTATCGCACTGACGCTCGTGTGCGGCGCCACTGAGGCTTTGCACGGAACCCTGGGATTGTCACCGAATGCGGGGAGCAACCCTGGCCCAGGGGAGGGTGCGCCTGCCTCGCTCACACTTGTTGGGGGTTCGCTTGTCATGGCGAGAGCATTTTCAAGCGGTCTCCCGGTTGTTTCGGGCGTGAAGGCCATCACGAATACCGTTCCCGTTTTTCAACCTCCAAAAGCCCGCAATGCATGCATCACTCTCCTTGTTTCAGGAACGATGACCGCGGCGTTATTCATCGGCGTCATGTTTCTCGCGAGCGCTACGGGGGTCAGCATTTCGCCTCGCGAGGCTGGAGGAGCGCGGGTGAGTGAAGCTACCCCGGTTCTCGGGCAAATTTCCGAGGCGATTTTCGGGCGAGGATCCTTTATGTCCATCGCCATGCTTGCCATGGCAACTCTCGTGCTGTGCATCGCTGCAAACACGGCATTCACTGGACTACCGGTGCTGACCGCGGCGCTCGCGCGCAGCGGGTACGTGCCGCGTGTATTTGCCTCCAGAGGCGACAGGCTCGTGTATTCCAATGGGATCTTGCTGCTGGCCGTACTTGCCGTCATCGTTGTACTTGCTACGGGCGCCAACATTTCACTGCTGATCCACATGTACGTTGTCGGAGTCTTTACGACATTCGCGATCGGCCAGATCGGGATGTTCCGCCACTACTCGAAGAAACACCGCGTAGCTGCGCGGCTCAAGGAGCGCCAGTATTTTGCCCGCAAGCGTGCCGTGAGCATCGTTGCCGCCGCGTGCCTCACCGCGATTCTCGTGACGGTCGCGACCGCAAACTTCCTCCTGGGAGCGTGGGTGACGCTCACCGCTGTTGCACTCATGTGGGGAGCGATGACGATCGTCAGCCGCTACTACGCGCGAATCTTTTCGCGACTCGCCCTTGACCCCGACGAGGATCTTGGCCGTTGGCCGATCGCGGCACCTTCGCCGCTCGATGGCAAAGATCCCATGCGCGGCATCGTCCTGGTGACTCAGCTCAACCGCCCAGCGATCCGTGCAATTAAGAAAGCTATGGCATCGCCGCATCTTGGTCTCCAGGCCGTTGCCGTCAAAACCAACGATTCCGCAATCGACATGCTCAGCTCGGAATGGTTGCGGCGGAAAATCCCCATCCCTTTGCGAGTGCTCAACTCGCCATATCGGGATTTCCTCGCACCGCTCGATGATTACGTGCGATCTTTTACACGCACCTACCCTCGAGATGCCGTGGTTGTCTACATTCCGGAATTTGTCGTGGGACACTGGTGGGAGTCGATCATGCACAATCACGTGCTGAGGCGTGTCACCGCGCGGCTTTCACGATATGAGCGCGTCACGATATGCCCCGTCCCCTGGGATCTTGATAATCCTGAGCACGATGCGTCGATCGCGCCCGCCCCGAGTCCTGTCGTCAAGGAGACCACCCCATGACCCGTCCTGCATCCGAGCGTCCCGAAGAAGTCAAGGAGCTCGCAGGGGAGGGGCGGCTCATCACCGTCACGGTTGATAAGCCCGCCCATGGTGGAACCTTCGTTGCCAGGCACGACGGGCGTGTCGTATTTGTGAGAGGGGCATGCCCGGGCGAAACCGTCGTTGCTGAACTTCTTCCCGACTCGAGCACCAATGCGCGTTTTTGGCGCGCCGAAACCATCGAAGTGATCGAGGCCGGGCCAGATCGTGTACCGAGCGCGTGGCCCGAATCCGGGTATGAAGGTATTGGCGGAGCCGACTACGCGCATATCCGTATCGAAGCGCAGCGTCGCATCAAGACTGAAGTGCTCCAGGAACTCATGACGCGTGCGCGGATCGCGACATACCCGATTGAGGACATCCAGATTGAACCTGCTCGCGATGACCACACGGGTCTCGGCTGGCGCTCGCGTGTCCGTTTTTCCGTTGATCACGGCAAAGTCGGGATGCGGGGCTGGCGTTCCCACGAGATCCACGCTGTCGGTTCGAATCCTCTTGCCCACCCCTCGATTCAAAGCCTCGGCATAGGCGTGTGGACGGCGCCGAACGGTGTCGTTGCTGTTGATGTGGCTGCGCCGAGCGGAAGCGCCCCGGTGATGATCGTGCGCGCGGAGAAGGAACTGAGTCTCGAGGATCTCAACCTTCCAGCGGGCAGCGAGAAGGCGAGCGTTGTGCTCACCACGCGTTCGAGCACGACTATTCTGCGCGGTGACGACACGGTGCGCGAGATTGTCGGAGATGACGTCTACACCCTCTATGCGGGCGGATTCTGGCAAGTGCACATCGATGCGCCGCGCCTCCTTACGGCCGCCGTCGGAGATGCCTTGGAGGCGCACGAAGGCGAGCGAGTATGGGACCTTTACGGCGGTGCGGGTCTTTTCTCCGTGCCCGCCGCGCGCGCCGTGGGAACGCAAGGAGAGCTCGTCAGCGTCGAAGGAGCCGAGCGGGCGAGTGCGGATGCTGCCGCCAACCTTGCGGCGTACCCCCAGGCTGAAGCAGTCGCAGCAGACGTCCGCGACTTCCTTGCCGAGGCCTCCGAGGGGCCTGACCGCGTCATCATGGACCCACCCCGAGCCGGTGTCGGGGAAAAAGCCATGGCGCGCCTCACTGAGCTTACGCGCAAACGTATGGTCTACGTTTCGTGTGAGCCCTCCACCCTCGCGCGCGATTTGCGCATCGCTGAGCAAGAAGGCTGGGCGATCTCCGATTTCCAGGTTTTCGACCTTTACCCCCACACCCATCACATGGAATGCGTCGTGAAGCTCGAGAGAGCCGCGCGATAATTTTTGACAACGATCAACCGCACTTGCGATTGGAGCCACGATGAGCACGGTGAATTCTTTCGGCGCGAAGACCTCCTTGAGCGTCAACTCGCGTGAATACGAGATCTACGCACTTGACGCTGTTGAGGGGTACCGTCGGCTTCCCTACAGCCTCAAGGTTCTGCTCGAAAACCTTTTGCGTACGGAGGATGGCGAGAACATCACCGCCGCCCACGTTCAGGCTCTTGCGAACTGGGATCCGAAGGCCGAACCGAGCGAAGAAATTCAGTTCACGCCCGCGCGCGTGATCATGCAGGACTTCACGGGTGTGCCCTGCATCGTGGACCTTGCGACGATGCGCGAGGCGATGAGTGAGCTCGGCGGCGACCCCTCGAAGATTAACCCGCTTGCACCTGCGGAAATGGTGATCGACCACTCCGTTATGATTGACGTCGCTGGTCGAGTTGATGCGCTCCAGCTCAACATGGACCTCGAGTTCGAACGTAATCGAGAGAGGTATCAATTCCTCCGTTGGGGCCAGGGCGCCTTCGATGACTTCAAGGTCGTTCCGCCGGGCACGGGCATCGTGCACCAGGTCAACATCGAATACCTCGCCCGCACTGTCATGACTCGTGAGGTCGATGGTGTTTTGCGCGCCTACCCCGACTCGTGCGTCGGAACCGATTCGCACACGACGATGGTGAATGGCCTTGGCGTACTGGGCTGGGGAGTAGGCGGCATTGAAGCCGAAGCGGCGATGCTCGGCCAGCCCGTCTCGATGCTCATCCCGCGAGTTGTTGGCTTCAAGCTCACTGGCGAAATCCCTCCCGCGGCAACCGCGACCGATGTCGTTCTCACGATCACTGAGATGCTCCGAGAGCACGGTGTGGTCGGCAAGTTCGTCGAGTTCTATGGGGAGGGCGTCGCTCAGGTTCCGCTCGCGAACCGTGCCACTATCGGCAATATGAGCCCCGAGTTCGGCTCGACGGCCGCGATCTTCCCTATCGACGATGTCACTCTCGACTACCTTCGCCTCACAGGCCGAGACGAAGAGCACGTCGCTCTCGTTGAGGCATACGCGAAGCGCCAGGGGCTCTGGCATGACCCGAAGCGAGAAGCAGAGTATTCCGAATATCTCGAGCTCGATCTGGCAACCGTCGTCCCCTCGATCGCTGGACCGAAGCGCCCCCAGGACCGCATTGTGCTCACCGAAGCCAAGGAAAGTTTCGCTAAAGCCCTGCCCACCTACGCTCAAACCACTTCGAACCCGACCCCCGTCAAGGGTAGGGACTACGAAATTGACCACGGCATCGTCTCGATCGCCTCGATCACGTCGTGTACGAACACCTCGAACCCCTCGGTCATGATGGCCGCGGGCTTGCTCGCGAAGAATGCGGCCGAGCGCGGTCTCGTCGCGAAGCCCTGGGTCAAGACCTCGATGGCCCCCGGCTCGAAGGTCGTGACCGACTACTACGAGAAGGCTGGCCTCTGGCCATTCCTCGAGAAACTTGGTTTCCACCTCGTTGGCTACGGCTGCACGACCTGTATCGGGAACTCCGGCCCGCTTGCGCCTGAGATTTCCGAAGCCATTGCCGAGGGTGACCTCGCGGTCACTGCCGTTCTCTCGGGCAACCGCAACTTCGAGGGGCGTATCAACCCTGACGTCAAGATGAACTACTTGGCATCCCCGCCGCTTGTCATCGCCTACGCGCTTGCGGGAACGATGAATTTCGACTTTGACGCCGACCCGCTCGGGCAAGATGCCGAGGGCAACGACGTGTTCCTCCGCGACATTTGGCCGAACCCCGCGGAGGTCGAGCGCACCATCGCTGAGAACATTACGCAGGAGATGTTCGAGACTGACTACGCCGATGTATTCGCGGGCGATGAACGCTGGCGCAGGCTTGAGACTCCCTCCGGTGACACCTTCGCCTGGAGCAAAGAGTCGACCTACGTACGAAAGCCCCCGTATTTCGAGGGGATGGGCATGGAACTTCCCGAGATTTCCGATATTGAAGGCGCACGTGTACTCGTCAAGGTCGGCGATTCGACTACGACGGACCACATCTCGCCTGCGGGGGCGATCAAGGCCGATACCCCGGCCGGGCGGTACCTTCGCGAGAACGGTGTGGACCGCAAGGACTTCAACTCTTACGGCTCACGTCGCGGCAACCACGAAGTCATGATCCGTGGCACCTTTGCCAATATCCGCCTGAAAAACCTTCTCCTCGACGGCGTCGAGGGCGGCTATACAAAGAACTTCCTGACCGGCGAGCAAACGTTCATTTACGACGCCGCCCAGGATTACGCCGCCGCGGGTGTGCCGCTCGTCGTTCTTGCTGGCAAGGAGTACGGCACCGGTTCCTCGCGCGACTGGGCTGCGAAGGGCACTAAGCTCCTGGGCGTCCAGGCCGTCATCGCTGAAAGCTACGAGCGTATCCACCGGTCGAACCTCATTGGCATGGGGGTGCTTCCGCTCCAGTTCCCAGCGGGGGAGAACGCGGAAAGTCTCGGGCTTACCGGCGAAGAGACCTTCTCGATTGCGGGCGTGAGTGCACTCAATGATGGCGTGACGCCGAAGACGGTTGCGGTGCGCGCTAAGCGGGAAGGTACGGAGCCTGTCGAATTCGACGCGATCGTTCGCATCGACACTCCGGGCGAAGCAAACTACTTCCGTTCGGGCGGCATTCTTCAGTACGTTCTGCGCTCCCTCGCCCGGTAGAGGAGACCCACTCCGATCCACAGCCCGCGTGACAGTCGTTTCGCGGGCTGTGGCGTTTGAGGGAACGAAAAGGTGATCAGAAAACACGATCCATGTGGTTTTTGACCGTGATTAGGAAACGCCGGTTGGTGGCCGTTGGGAGATGTGTGCGGGGAGGTCCGACGACTGCCGCGCAACAAAATGCGGGTTGGTAGAGCAGTGATGTTCGCGCCGGCGAAGACGGAGGGGCCTAGCCTGGTAGCCCTATTTTTGGGTCGTGCTTGTCTTTACTCCCCAGCCAGTCGAAACCGAGTGCGCCCCGTATGCCACGAGCGCGAGCAGAAAAGATTCCGTGCGTTTCGCTACGTCAATCCGGGGGAGGGGGCGGGAAATAGAGAGGCTGCCTCGAAATGAGACAGCCTCTCTTTACCGTTCTGGGATCGGTCGTGAGATCATTCCGCCGGGATCTCGTGCTAGGAGGTGAAGTCCTTCTTGGTAGGCTTGTCGGCCTCAACCGCGGCCTCTGCCTTCGCTGCTTTATCGGCCTTGGCCTGAGCGTCCTTGAGGTCGTTCTCGGCCTTCAACGCGGTCTGGTTGTCAGCGCCGGCTTTCGACTCTGCTTCACCCACAACCTCGATCTGCCTATCGACCTTGGCCTGCTGCGCGGCGTGCTCCTTTTCGAGCTCAGGTGCGGCAGCTTCGGCCTCGGCGAGGTCAGCCTGAGCCTTGGAGGAGGCATCCTCGCTCTCGGTCTTCCGAATGTCTGCGTCGCCCTTAGCCTTCTTGGCGTCTTCGAGTTCCTGATTGCTCTGGTCGGCTTCGGCCTGTGCCGCGTCGACATTGGCCTGCGCTTCGCTGATGTCAGAATCGAGGTCCTTCAGCTGGTCAACCAACGGCTCATCCTCAAGAGCGGAAATGCGCTCGTCTACACCGTGGCGCACGCCCTTCGTGTAGTCGAGGCCGTCCTTGCCGCCTTCCCACTTGTCGTACTCGGTGGTGTTGCGATCGTCAACCGCGTGCGCGAGCTTCGTGCCGCCAGTGACCGCGATTGCACCCTCGGGTACGTACTCGCCGTCTAGACTATCGGGCATGCCCTTCGACTTCGGGACGACGGTGGTGGAGTTAGCCTCGTGGACATCGTCCTTGATGAAGAACATGTTCGTGCCATAGACCTGGCCGTCGTCACCCTTCGCAAGGCCCATACCAGCATGCGAGAAGGTCTCGTCAAGCATCTTCTTGTTGTGGTCATCCGACTTCTGCCACTGCTCGAACAGGGCATCGGCGCACTCGCCGACGGTCCCCATCTCCATGCTGCAGGTCACGGCGGCGATGTTCTCGCTGCTGTAGCCTTCTTCGTCCCTATTCGAGTGCGTGAAGTCCTTGCTCGTGGCCATGGTCGTCGACCAGCCTGCGGCCTTGTCGTTGAACACCGGCGCGTACACGAGTTCGTTCAGGCCGTTCTTCACGCGGTAGTCGTTCACGCGCTCCGCGAGGGCGTCGGAAAGGGCACGAAGCTGGTCTTCCGAATCCAGCTGTGCGAACTCGAGGTCGCTACGGGTCGCAATGTTCTCACGCTTATCGGAAAGCACTTCAAGCTGCTTGGTGGCCTGCTCGAGCTTACGATCGGCATCCTGCTTCTTCTTCTCGGCGTCGGTGACCTTCTTCTCAGCGGTCTCAACGTCGGAGGCGGCTTTCTCCGCTTCGACCTTCAGCTTCGCCGCGAGGTCGCGCTTCTGGGCGAGATCGCCAGTACCGGGCATGCCTGCCACGAGTTCGTCGAGCTTCGCCTTTTCTTCTTCGTACTTGCGCTGCGAAGCATCTGCCTTGTCACGTGCCGCCTCGACAGTGCGGCGCGCATCATCGAGGGCTCGGTTCGAACGCTCGGCCTCGCGGCGAGCGTTATCTCTGTCGCGCTTCCAGCTTGCGAGTGCGGAGTTGTAGCCCTTTTCATCAAAGGCTGCAATCGTGACGGTGCCGGAGTTGTGCGAGTTGCCGGGCTGTCCCGGTTTCGGGCTATCGGGCTTCGGAGCGGGGTTGCCCGAGTTGCCCGGCTTTGTGCCCCGCTTTGTGCCGGGTTCACCGGTCGTGGGCTTTCCAGCGTTGCCGCCGGACTTGCCGGGAGCGGGCTTCGGCTGTGCAGGCTTCGGTTCAGCCGGCTTCGGCTCTGCGTGATGTGGTTCGGCTGCCTGCGCGAGCGTATTGCCCGGGAATGGAGCCGGACCATTCGCAGGATCCTGTGCAGGCCGGATCGGTGCGTCGGACTCCCCGCGGGCTAGCGCGGTATCGGGCGTGATTTCGAACGTGGACTTCGACTTGCTGGAGTTGCGTCCTTGGGAATCGGCAGGGGCCCGCCCCGCGGTGAACTCCGATTCCGAATCCGTTTGGTTGCCACTGGGGCTGTTCTGATCAAGGTCGGTGCGAGGGCTCGAGTTCTGGCTCTGAACCCGTTTGTTCTGTCGCGCCCACCGCTGAGCGAGCGACTCGTTCGAGTGATCCTCTTCCTGCATTCCGGGGGCGGCCGCAGGGTTCGAACCCGAATCCGTGCCCCCGTGATCTTCCGAAGAGCTCGATGCGCTTGAGGAGGAGTCTGCTGAGGCCGACATGTTCGAAGACGGCGACGACGCGGCGTCATTGGATGCGCTGCCACCGGAGCACGAAGCGAGGAGTGAGAGGGAGAGTCCGAGGCCGAGGATCGGACCAAGCTTCTTACGGGGGAGGGGCATGGAGAATCTCTTTTCTGTACTCGTGAGTCTCGCCTGCGGCCTCGTCGTCTTTCGTCGAGGAGAGACATGAGGCAGGGGGCAGCGCGCTTACACCAGTTTCTAGCTAAACCGAAACGAATGATACCCACTGGCGATGTTTCGCGCGAGAGTAGGGGGCGACGAGGGCGTTACGAAAACGTGACATTGTCATGAACTTTTGCCCAGTAGAGATTAAAAAAGGGTCACACCTGGAGGTTCGAAGTTCGAGCGAGTGTGGCCTCCGTCGGAAATGGTCAACCTACGTGGCCAAGGAGCTCCACGAGGTCAGGCACTCAAACCCCCACAACCTCTATGGAATTCAGGAGAATTCAGCTGTTCGGGCCGTGACGATAATGGGGTCGTCCTTGGTGACGATGAGAGTGTGCTCGGCGTGAGCGCCCGTAGAACCGTCGCCGGATTCGACAGTCCACCCATCGCGTTCGGTAATACGCATGACATCAGTCGTAGGCGTGAGGAACGGCTCGACCGTGAGCGTCATCCCCTCGCGCAACCCTTGGCCAGAGCTGGGCGGGCCGTAGTTCGGAACGAATGGGGCCTCGTGCATAGTGCGCCCCACGCCGTGGCCACCAAATTGGTGGTTGATCGTGTAGCCGAGCGCAGCAGCGCGGGTCTCAACCGCGTGGCCAATATCGCCCACTGTATTACCTGCACGGGCCGCACCGATTCCTGCCCACATCACGCTTTCGGTATCGCGAATGAGCTTCACGTAATCCTCTCGCTGTTCCCCTACGACAATCGAGAGTGATGAATCGGCAACCCATCCTTCGAGTTCGACCGCGAAATCCATCGAGAGCAGATCCCCGTTTTCAAGAGCGCGGTCGTAGGGACGGCCGTGAAGCACCGCCTCATTCACGCTCAAGCAGATCACTTTTCCGAACGGCGATCCACCGAAACTTGGGTGGTAGTCGATATAGCACGACGTAGCGCCGGCCTCGCGGATCATGCGGTGGACTTCAGCGTCGATGTCGAGGAGGTTATCGCCCACGCTCACGGTGCGCTCGAGCGACGACAGAACTCCGGCGACAAACTCCCCCGCGGGGCGGATTTCCTCGGGACTTGGGTATCTCTTCGTGCGGAACAGGCTCACTGCTGCGCTTCCTTCGAGTGATCCTCGGGCGCCGTTCCCTCGCCGAGCGGGTGCCATGTAAACAAGCTCGCGCCAAGCCAAGCGATGCATGCCGAGAGGAGAGCCGCGCCGAGCATGTGTAAGCCCACGAGCACCTCGGGCAGCCCCGTGAAGTACTGGATGTAGCCGATCGCGCCCTGCAGGATCGTCACGACCGTGAGAGCGAGGAGGGGTTTCTTCGCACGGGAGTGTGCCTTCGTGATGAGGAGGACGATCACAACACCGAGAAGCAAGCCGCAAAACAGCCACACGAAGTCGGCGTGAAGCCACGCGATCTGCGCGGGGTTGAAGGGGAAGCGCTGTGGTGTGTTGGCATCGCCGGAATGGGGACCCGAGCCGGTTGTGAAGGTTCCGAGAAGCAGAACAGCGAACCCGACGGCGGCAAGCGGCCAGTACACGAACTGGGCACCTCGATTGACAGCGAGCCTCATGGCGTCATTGCCTTCGTAGAGCCGGTACACGAGAACAGTAGACGATGCCACGAGAATCGGCGAGACGATAAAGTGCACCGACACGAAGAGCGGGTGCAAGTGGAGGTAGACGACCACCATTCCCCACACCGCTTGAAAAATTGTGAGGATGAGGGGGACCCAAGCGAGGCGCATGAATCCCTTTCCCTTTCCTCTCAAGTGCCTGTATGTGGCTACGAGCACGAGAATCGCGAAGATCAAGAGGACGAGCGTGAGAGCTCGGTTACCGAACTCGATGAAGGGGCGAAGTCCCGACTCCGGGTGATACCGAGGAGTGAATTCGCCAGGCTCGCAGTGCGGCCACGAGGAGCAGCCAAGTCCCGACTTCGTAAGGCGCACGATGCCGCCCGTCACGATGATCCCGATTTGGCACGCGAGGTTGACCCAGAAGATTGCGAGGATTCGCCTTTGGCGAGACGGGGAAAGAGCGGAGAGCGGGAGTCCAGTCATGGGCACATTTTAGGGATGGCTCTGCGGAACAAGGATTTCAGGCGCTCGTCCATCGGAAGAATCTCACCGTGAGGGCACCGAAGAGGACAGCCCATAGTGCAAGAAGTACGAGCGTCCAGGCGTGGGGAGTGTTCCCGGAAAGCGCGGCAGAGAGTGCATGGGCCGCAGCCGCCGACGGCAGCAGAGCCACGACCGAAGACAGAGGTGCGGGAAAGCTCTCTGCCGGGATTGCGACCCCACCAATAGCGACGAAAAGAATGAAGAAGATATTCGAGAGCGCAAGCACGGCTTCGGTCCGGAGCGTTCCCGCGATCAAGAGACCAAGCGCCCCAAAGGCACCCGTCGCAAGGATCCACGTGGGTATGGACCACAGGATTTCTCCCACTTCGGGCCGCCATCCGAGGGCGACGGACACAGCGCCGAGAACGAGAATCTGGAGAACATGCACGAGTAGGAGCGCACCGAGCTTACCGAGCATGTACCCGCCACGGCCCAAGGGCGTGGTCGCGATCCAGCGAAGCACCCCATTTCGGCGATCAAAGCCTGTGGAGATTGCTTGCGAGGTGAGTGATGTGGCGATGATCGCCGTGACGGCCGTGGCGGCAACCGCATCTGACATCGAGGGGGAGTGGCCGCCGAAGAGTGCCGGGGAGACGGGAATGAACCGGAGGGCAAGAAGCACCAACATGGGCAGCATGAGCGCGACCATAAGCTGCTCCCCGTTGGTCAAAAGTGCGCGTGTCTCAAGCTTTGCGTGCGCACGAATACGCTTGTGAGCGCTTGCTGCTCGAGCGCCCCCACCTCGAGTCGCGTGTGAATCCTGAGCACTCACGTTCTCTCCTTCCTCGATGTTGCCGAGAGGGAAACGAGGATGTCCTCAAGCGAGGCAGGCCCGGAATTAATCGTGAGCTCGACACCGTGCGCATCTGCAGCATCCTGAACGGCGCGCTCGAATGACGCGAGTTCCTCTTGCGTTGATGCCGTTGCCGAAAGCTCGAGGGTAAGCGGAGAGTGTTCGCCGAGAGCACGTTCGACCTCGGCGAGGGTGCCGTCGGCCCTCACGACCCCATCGGCGATCACGATAATGCGATCCGCGAGTGAGGCGATGTCGTCAAGCGCGTGAGACGTGAGGATCACGGCGGCGCCCCGTTCTGCTTCCGCGCGGATGAGTTCTCGCGTGCGGCGTTTAACTGCGGCATCCATGCCGGCCGTGGGCTCGTCGAGGAAAAGGACATCCGGCACGCCAAGGAGCGAAAGCGCGAGACTTAGACGTTGGCGCTGCCCTCCGGATAGACGGCGAACGAGAGTTGACTCGAAAGCGTCGATGCCTAACTCGGTCGCGAGCGCGTGCCAATCTCGCGGGTTCGCGTAGAGAGAGGAGGCATAGGTGAGCAGCTGCTTCGGGGTGGCTCCAGATGTAAGACCCCCGTCCTGGAGCATAACTCCGATCCGCGCGCGGGTCTCGGCGTCGTGGGTGTGGGGGTCGCTTCCGAGGAGTCGGACTTCGCCACCGTCGACGCTGAGCAGGCCCGTCGCGCACGCGATTGTAGTGGATTTTCCCGCGCCGTTAGGGCCGAGAAGTGCGGTGATCTCGCCGAAATTCGCCGTAAGGCTTACGCACTCGCATGCCGTCACGGCCCCGAAGCGCTTCATGAGATTCGCAATTTCGAGGGCCGACGGTTGCGTAGCCTTCGGTGAAGGATTCGTCGTGGAGGTGTTCTCGCCCATGACTCTTCATCGTAGTGCTCCGGGAATGCTCGGGCAGGCAGGCGGGCAGTCCGACGGTCGCCTTGCCTTCAGCGTGTGGTGTGACTTACGCCGCGCCCCGGCGGGACTTAGGTAACCCTCCCTATCTTTTCGAAACTCACGGTTTGTAGAATCGCATCGTCCATCGTTTCGGCGAAAGGAGGATGCGGTGAATTCTCGCACTGATGCGCATGCATCAGATTCAACGCGCGAACGCCTCATCGAGGCCATCAGTATCGATGGCCCCATTGCCGCAGGGGACCTTGCCGAACGTTTTCACCTCACGGGCGCGGCCATCCGTCGGCACCTTTCGCAATTGCATGCCGAAGGAATCATTGAGGAAAAGGAAAGCCCCAACCGGCCGCGTGGCCGAGGGCGTCCCCGCAAGGAGTTCGTGCTAGCGGCCAAGTCTCCCGAAGATGATGTCAACTCGCGCGAATGCGAAAGTCTTGCGCTCCTCGCGATGAAGGAGCTTGAGCGCGCGGGTGGGCACGAAGCTCTCGTGGCGCTTGCGAAGGCTCGTACTTCAGAATGGGAGGCCGAGTTTGAAAGACGCTACGCACGCGAGAGTGCTCAGGGGAAAGTCGCTCCCGCAACGCGAGTGCGTCTCGTGATCGACCTTCTCAAAGAACTCGGCTACGCCGCATCGCTTCGACCCGTGACGGTCACGGTCGGTCCTGTTGGACGCGAAAGTGCGGCGACTCGAACACTGACGACCGTGCAGATGTGCCAAGGGCGCTGCCCTGTCCAAGACATAGCTGCTCAGCACCCGGAGCTGTGCGAAGTAGAGACGGCAGCTCTGTCTCGGATGCTCGGCGTCCCCGTCCAGCGCCTCGCCACGAGAGCGGCAGGCGCGCACGTGTGTACCACTCATTTGACCCCCGCCATGAGCGCGGCGATTGCCGAGTCCATGGCGGAAGGGGAACTTGCCTCGGATGTCACAACAGATTTGCTCACAGAAGGAAGGAAGCCATGACGACTGCACCAGAGCAGCTCAGTCAGGACGAGATCATCGCGTCGATAGGCAGCTATGAATACGGCTGGCACGACACGGACACGGCCGGCGCCACCGCTCAGCGAGGGCTGAGCGAGGACGTCGTACGTAATATCTCGCGCTTGAAGAACGAGCCCGAATGGATGCTTAAGCGCCGACTACGCGCGCTCTCGCTTTTCGAGAAGAAGCCGCTTCCCACGTGGGGCCCAGATTTGAGCGGCATCGACTTCGACAACATTAAGTATTTCGTGCGTTCGACCGAGGGTCAGGCCAAGAGCTGGGAAGATCTTCCCGAGGACATCAAGGCGACCTACGACCGCCTCGGTATCCCCGAAGCGGAGAAGGAGCGCCTCGTCGCAGGGGTTGCTGCCCAGTACGAGTCGGAAGTGGTCTACCACCAGATCCGCGAAGATCTCGAAAAGCAAGGCGTCATCTTCGTGGATACCGACACGGGTCTTCGCGACTACCCGGAGATCTTCGAGGAATACTTTGGCACGGTCATTCCCGCGGGCGACAACAAGTTCGCAGCACTCAATACCGCAGTGTGGTCGGGTGGCTCGTTTGTGTACGTCCCGAAGGGTGTCCACGTGGAGATTCCGCTTCAGGCCTACTTCCGTATCAACACGGAAAACATGGGGCAGTTTGAACGCACGCTCATCATCGCCGACGAAGGCTCGTACGTACACTACGTCGAGGGCTGCACGGCGCCGATCTACAAGTCGGATTCTCTGCACTCGGCCGTCGTCGAAATCGTCGTGAAGAAGGACGCCCGCGTGCGGTACACGACCATCCAGAACTGGTCGAACAACGTGTACAACCTCGTCACGAAGCGCACGACCGTCGAAGAAGGCGGCACGATGGAATGGGTCGATGGCAACATCGGCTCAAAGGTCACCATGAAGTACCCCGCTGTGTGGCTTCAGGGCGAGCACGCGCGCGGTGAGACCCTTTCGATCGCGTTCGCGGGTGAAGGCCAGCACCAGGACACGGGTTCGAAGATGGTGCACATGGCACCGCACACCTCGAGCTCGATCGTGTCGAAATCCGTCTCGCGCGGCGGTGGCCGCTCGTCGTACCGCGGTCTCGTTCAAGTCAACGACGGCGCGCACCACGCGGCTTCCAACGTGCTTTGCGATGCCCTTCTTGTCGATCAAATTTCTCGTACCGACACGTATCCGTATGTCGACGTTCGCGTCGACGATGTGCAGATGGGCCACGAGGCCACCGTGTCGAAGGTGAGCGAGGAGCAGCTGTTTTACCTCATGAGCCGCGGTCTCGAGGAGACCGAAGCTATGGCTATGATCGTGCGCGGCTTCATCGAGCCGATCGCGCGAGAGCTCCCCATGGAGTATGCGCTCGAGCTCAACCGCCTCATTGAACTGCAGATGGAAGGAGCCGTGGGTTAATGACCACGACGGATCATTCGAAGGCACAGCTCGAGCAGGAAGGCGTCACCCTTCCCGGGGAGCGAAGCGGTCTCCTCTCCCGCGCGACCCGCCATGCCGCTTTCGGCATCGAGAACCACGAGATTCCCACCGGTCGCGAGGAAGAGTGGCGCTTCGCGAGCCTCCGTCAGCTCGCCCCGCTTTTCGAAGCTCGTGACACCCACGTCGAAGAAAACGTCGTGAGCTACGAGGTCGAGTCCCCGGAGGGCATCGTCGTCGACTCGCTTGGTGAGAAAGAAGCTCCGCGCCACAAGGCGATCCTTCCCGAGGACCGCATTGCTGCAGCCGCCGCAGAGCTCACCGCAAACGCGCTCTATCTCAAGGCTTCGGCAAACGCGGAAGTCAGCGAGCCTGCGCGAGTTGAGGTCGCGGGACACGATGCATCGGTTGCAAGTCACGGTGAGATCGTGCTGCACACCGAAGCAAACGCGCGTGCAACGTATGTTCTCAACCACACGGGTTCAGCGCTCTACGCGCAAAACGTCGAGATGGTGCTCGATGAGGGCTCCGAGATGACCGTGATCGCGATCCAGGACTGGGCCGACGACGCCGTGCACGTCTCCACTCACGTCGCGAAGATTGGCAAGGACGCGCGCCTCAAGCACATCGTGGTCACGCTCGGCGGGAAGGCCGTGCGCGTCAACTCGACCGCAACTTTCGCGGGACCTGGCGGTGGGGTCGAGCAAGACGGCCTGTACTTCTCCGATGAAGGCCAACACCTCGAACACCGCCTGTTCGTGGATCACGCCGCGCCGAAGTGCACCTCCAACGTGCTGTACAAGGGCGCCCTCCAGGGGCGCGGTGCACGCAGCGTATGGGTGGGCGATGTACTCATCCGTAAGGAAGCAGAGGGCACCGAGACGTACGAGATGAACCGCAACCTCGTGCTCACCGAGGGTGCTCGCGCCGATTCTGTGCCGAATCTCGAGATTGAAACCGGCGAGATCGAAGGTGCGGGCCACGCCGCGGCGACGGGTCGTTTCGACGACGAGCAGCTGTTTTACCTCATGGCACGCGGCATCTCCGAAATCGAGGCGCGCCGCCTTGTCGTGCGCGGCTTCTTCCAGGAGCTCATCCAGAGAATCGATGTTCCGGAGGTGCGTGAATACCTCACGGAGCAGATCGAAGTTGAGCTGCAGCGGAGCATGAACTAAATGTCCACGGTACACGCGGTCGCATACCTCGATGACCTCGAGCCCGGAACGGTCATGGGCATCGAGGTCGAGGGGGTAGAGATCGCCCTCGCGCGCGACACGGATGGAACCGTGCATGCGCTCGGCGACCTTTGCACCCACCGCAGTGTCAATCTCTCCGATGGCGACGTCGAGGACGGCGCCCTGGAGTGTTGGAAGCACGGCAGCCAGTTCGACCTTCGCACTGGCGTGCCGCGGCAGCTTCCCGCGCATGTCGCAACCCCCGTCTATCCCGTCACTATTGACCAGGCGAGCGGCGCGATTAGCGTCTCGCTCGACCCCATCGAACTTTCCTGAACCGAAAGGAACACCATGTCCGTTCTTGAAATCAAGGACCTCCACGCAACCGTGGAAACCCCCGAAGGCACCAAGGAGATTCTCAAGGGTGTGAACCTCACGCTCCGTTCTGGTGAGACCCATGCGATCATGGGCCCGAATGGCTCCGGCAAATCTACCCTTGCGTACTCGCTCGCGGGCCACCCGAAGTACGAGATCACTTCGGGCGAGGTTCTTCTCGATGGAGAAGATGTCCTCGAGATGAGCGTCGACGAGCGCGCAAAGGCAGGTCTCTTCCTCGCTATGCAGTACCCGGTCGAGGTGCCAGGCGTGACAGTTTCGAACTTCCTGCGCACGGCGAAGACCGCCGTTGACGGCGAAGCTCCGAAGCTTCGCGAATGGGTCAAGGACGTGAACTCCGCAATGGAAAAGCTCCGCATGGACCCGCAGTTCGCTCAGCGCAACGTTAACGAGGGCTTTTCTGGTGGCGAAAAGAAGCGCCATGAAATCCTCCAGATGGAGCTTCTCCGCCCGAAGATCGCGATCCTTGACGAGACCGACTCGGGCCTCGACGTCGATGCGCTCCGCGTTGTGTCGGAGGGCGTGAACCACGTCAAGGATGAGACCGGTCTCGGCGTCATGCTTATTACGCACTACACGCGCATCCTCAAGTACATCAAGCCCGACTTCGTTCACGTGTTTGTGAACGGGCGCGTCGCAGAGCAGGGCGGCCCCGAGCTCGCCGAGCGCCTTGAAGCTGAGGGCTACGACCGCTTTCTTTCCGCCTGAGCTCCGCGCGGCCGTCACTACCCGAAAGGACGAGCAACACCATGTCCGAATCGAAAGACGTCACCGCTGAGGACGTCACCGAGGCGCTCAAGGACGTCATTGATCCCGAGCTCGGGATCAACGTCGTCGACCTTGGGCTCGTGTACGGCGTGACCGTCGAGAATGGCAACGCCGTGGTCGACATGACCCTCACGAGCGCCGCTTGTCCGCTGCAGGACGTGCTCGAGGATCAAACGTTCGCCGCGCTCGATCCCATCACGGAAACGCACCGCATCAACTGGGTGTGGATGCCGCCGTGGGGCATGGAGCGCATTACTGAGGATGGCAAGGATCAGCTGCGCGCCATCGGCTTCAATATCTAGGGATACGGCTCCAGCGCTGAAACCCTAAAAGGGTGGCCAGTTCATGAGGGAACTGGCCACCCTTGTGCGTTAATCACACGTGGGAAAACCCTACACAGCGGGGCTTTCTGCCCGTGGAGCTGCGGCGAGCGCTTCGTCTTCTGCGCGTTCGCGGTCACCTTTATCCATCCAGTCTTTACCGTCGATCATGCGTGCGACGAGCATCGAGGAGGAGTTGTCGCCAACGGCATTGATCGTCGTTGCCGGTGCATCGATGATCGTGCCGATGATGGATATGACGGGCAGAGCCGTGGTGGGAAATCCGTACATCGTGATGATCATGAGCTCGCCCACGAATCCACCCGACGGAATTCCGCTCATGACCATGCCACTGAGCAGCGCAATGCCGACGGCGATGAGGATGTTCTCCACGGTGAAGAGGTTCCGTTCGAAGAGGGTGAAAAGGAACGAAATCTTGAGGATGGCCGAAAGAACCGAGCCTTCCATGTGGATCGTGGCGCCGATGGGAATGATCGTCTCGCGAATGTCGCGGGGGACACCCGAACGCTGCGCGGCCTTGAGGTTCGAGGGCAGGCATGCCACGGATGAGCCAGTGCCGAGGGCGATTGCAGTGGGTTCGAGGATATTGCTCCAAAAACGCTTGATTCCCTTCCTCCCGCCGGCGATGTAGGCGTACAGCGTGAAGGCCACGCAGAAGTACACGACCGTGACGGGGAAGTAAATCACGAATGCTCGCACGTAGCCGCCCACGAGCTGCGGGCCGAGCTCGCCGATAAGGGCGGCAAAGTAGGCGCCGAGGCCAATTGGCGCGTAGTACATCACGAGCGAAACGAGCTTCAAGAATACGGCGCTTGCGGATTTGAGGAACTCGCGAAAAGCATCGCCGGCTTTGCCGATGCCGCTCGTTGCGAAGCCCACGAGAACCGCGAAGATGATGAGCGCGAGCATGTTCGAGGGGGAGAGGAGCTCACCGAACTCTGTGACCGTGAGGGTTTGCACGATCTGATCGCCGATGGACTCGGGCTTGTCGACTGCACCCGGGTCCGTGAGCGTGATGTTGAGTGGCTCGCTAGAACGGAACAACCACAAAACGGTGAGCATGATGACCGCGGCAACGATACCCGTGGAGATAAATACGAGCATCATCGACCCCATAATCTTCCCGAGGCGCTTCGCGGAGTTCATCGCGGCAACTGACGAGGCAATCGAGAAGAATACGAGGGGCACCACGAGCGTGAACACCAGGTTCACGAACACCTCGCCGAAGGGCTTCACGACTGCGGCATCGGGGCCGAACACGAGCCCGGCAATCGCGCCGAGGACCACGCACGTGAGAATGATGAGTGGGAATCGATAGTTTCTCAGCATGCGTGCATTATCCCAACTTTGGTCTGCTCCAAGCGGGATTGAGGAGCGAATAGAGCTGGGATGTCCCGCACAGCGCCCAGCCTCGCCCCGTGGCGTGAGAGCGTCCCTAGCCCAACAAGGCGCTCGCGTCGCTGCTCTCGAGTCCGTGGGCCTCGGCGACTTCCGCGTGCAAAAGTTCCCCGCGATAGGTCGAAAAACCGGAGAGGAGACCCGGGTGCTTCGCGATGCCGTCGATACCGCCGTTGGCGAGAGTTCGCACGTACGGAAGGCTCGCGCCGGCAAGAGCAACACTCGCGGTGCGGGCAACGGCGCCCGGCATGTTCGCGACGCAATATACGGTGGCATTGCCTACGCGGAAGGTCGGCTCGTCGTGGGTCGTGGGGTGAGAAACCTCGGTGCACCCACCCTGGTCGATCGCCACGTCAATGACGATTGAACCTGGGCGCATCGCTTCAATCGTCTCGCGCTTAATGAGCTTCGGCGCCGCCCGACCGGGAAGAAGCACTGAGCCAACGACCACATCGGCTTCGCGAGCGAGAGTATCGATCGCCTGGGCATTGGAGAACCCGGTCGAGATTCGAGTGCCGTGGGTGCGATCAAGGTCGGCAAGGCGCGCGGAATTGATATCCAGGACCGTCACGCTTGCACCCATGCCGGCGGCAACGATCGCTGCTTGCTCGCCAACGACTCCTCCTCCGACGACCAGGACTTTCGCACGGGCCGTTCCGGGGGCTCCGCCCATGAGAACCCCTGTCCCACCAAACGGCGACATCAGCTGGTGGGCAGCGACTTGGGCAGCAAGCCGCCCCGCAATAATGCTCATGGGGGCGAGGAGGGGAAGGGAGCCGTCGGATCCTCTCACCATTTCATAGGCGAGCGCCGGAGTCTTCGCACCGAGAAGTGCATCCGTGAGTGGGCGTGAGGCCGCGAGGTGCAGGTAGGTGAACAGGAGCTGGTCCTCACGCAGGTAGCCGTATTCGCTTTCAAGTGGTTCTTTCACTTTGAGGAGCAATTCAGCGTCATCCCACACCTCTGCAGCCGAACTCGCGATTCGCGCTCCAGCCTTCTCGTAGTCCTCATTCGTAAAACCGGCGTTCACACCAGCGTCCGTTTCGACAGTCACCTCGTGCCCTGCACGGATAAGCTCTTCGACTCCGGCATGGTGCATGGCGACGCGGTATTCGTTGTTCTTGATTTCCCTCACGATGCCGATTTTCACGTTCTTCTCCTTCGTCGTCGCGGCGCGACTTCGCGCCGAATCGCTTCTCTTCCATGCTTACGCAGACTCGCGGCGCACTCAAGCACATGCATGCATAACCATGAGGTTCGACATAAGTGTGTGGAATCCGCTACCCGAGGGAGGGGAGTCCGACGGTTGCATGTCCTTGATCGCGTGCTTCTCATTAGACTTGTGCGCGGCCTCCGTCTTGAAGTTCGCTTTTCTGAATATGCAAAGGACACCATGATCACCGTTCACGACCTCGAGATTCGCGTGGGTGCACGCATGCTCATGAGCGGGGTGAATTTCCAGGTCGCGAAGGGCGACCGCGTGGGTCTCGTGGGGCGCAACGGTGCCGGCAAGACTACCCTCACGCGCACGCTCGCGGGAGAGCGTGAGCCAGCGGCAGGTTCGATCGACATCCGCGGTCAGATCGGTTTCCTCCCTCAGGACACGACCGAAGGAGACCCGAAGCAGAAAGTCCTCGCGCGTATCCTCGAAGCCCGAAATCTTGCACGGATCTTCGACAAGCTCGCGCAGAGCGAGCGCGACATGGCCGACATGAGCCTCAGCGAGACTAAACGCGAGAAGGCGATGGACCGCTACGTACGGTTTAGCAATGAGCTCGAGTCTCAGGGGGGCTACGCTGCCGAGGCGGAAGCAAAGCAGCTCGCCGCGAACCTCGGTGTTGACAACCGCCTTCTCGAAGCCGAGCTCGCCACGCTTTCGGGTGGCCAGCGCCGCCGGGTTGAGCTTGCGCGCATTCTCTTCTCGCAAGCGGAAACGCTTGTGCTTGACGAGCCGACGAACCACCTCGACGCCGATTCGATCATGTGGCTTCGTGAGTTCCTCATGCAGTATCCCGGGGGCATGATCATCATCTCGCACGACATTCAGCTCGTGGAGCACGTGGTCAACAAGGTGTTCTACCTCGATGCGAACCGCCAGGTCATCGATGTGTACAACATGGGTTGGAAAAATTATCTGCGTCAGCGTGAGGACGACGAGAAGCGCCGCAAGCGCGAACGTGCGAATGCCGAGAAGAAAGCGGCAACCCTCCAAGCGCAAGGCGAAAAGATGCGTGCAAAAGCCACGAAAGCTGTGGCCGCTCAACAGATGTTGCGCCGCGCGGAAAAGCTCCTCGATTCGCTCGAAGAAGAGCGGCAGGTGGAACGGGTTGCGAAGCTACGCTTTCCGAAGCCTGCCCCTAGCGGCAAGACCCCGCTCAGCGCCAAAGGGCTCTCGAAGAGCTACGGCAGTCTCGAGATTTTCACCGACGTGAACCTTGCGATCGACCGCGGATCACGCGTGGTGGTTCTTGGGCTCAATGGCGCGGGTAAAACCACACTCTTGCGGCTCCTCGCGGGCGTGGAAACCCCCGACACTGGCGAAGTCATCGCCGGTCACGGGCTCAAACTCGGGTACTTCGCGCAGGAGCACGACACCCTTGAACTCGAACGCACCGTTCTTGACAACATGCAGCGTGCGGCGGGGGATCTGCCGGAAGTCGAGGTGCGCAAGATCCTCGGCTCGTTCCTCTTCCAAGGCGACGACGTGCACAAGCCTGCCGGCGTCCTCTCGGGTGGAGAAAAGACCCGCCTCGCACTCGCGACCCTCGTTGTTTCGAGTGCGAACGTGCTGCTCCTCGATGAGCCTACGAACAACCTCGACCCCGCAAGCCGCGAAGAAATCCTCGGCGCGCTCAGTGCGTTCGAGGGGGCGATTATTCTCGTGAGCCACGATCCAGGCGCCGTTGCCGCCCTCAACCCCGAACGTGTTCTCATGATGCCCGACGCAGTCGAGGATCTGTGGAACGCCGAATACGAAGAGCTCATCGCACTCGCGTGAGAAGAATCAAGGAGAATCCGACAACCGTCGGAAATTCCCGCTCCCGAAGGGCGCTAAAATTAAGGCTTGTGTGCGCCCTCGAAGGGGCGCGTGCGCAACACCAACCTCGAACGGAGAATCATGGCAAGCACTAACGACCTCAAGAACGGCATGGTCCTGAAGATCGACAACAACCTTTGGAGCGTTGTCGAGTTCCAGCACGTCAAGCCCGGTAAGGGCCCGGCGTTTGTGCGCACCAAGCTCAAGAACGTTCTCTCAGGTAAGACCGTGGACAAGACCTTTAACGCCGGCGTGAAGGTGGAGACCGCGACCATCGATCGCCGCGATATGCAGTACTCGTACAAGGATGGCGACCTCTTCGTGTTCATGGACACGACAACGTGGGAGCAGACCAACGTCACTGCTGAGGTCGTTGGGGACGCAAAGGACTACATGCTCGAGGGTCAGGACGCTGTCCTGGCGTTCTACGAAGGCACCGTGCTGTTCGTTGAGCTTCCCGCTTCTGTCGTGCTCGAGATCACCCACACCGAGCCGGGACTCCAGGGAGACCGTAGCTCCGGCGGCACGAAGCCCGCGACCCTCGAGACCGGGCTCGAGATTCAGGTGCCTCTCTTCCTTGAGCAGAACACCAAGGTGAAGGTCGATACCCGCACGGGCGAATACCTCGGGCGCGCCTGACATGTCGTTCGACCCACTGGATCTGCCCCTCCCGGGGCGCGAAGGGGACGAGGTAGAGCTTCTCAAAACCCTTCCGTCCCGGGTGAAGAAATTCGGGGCTGTCACAAGAGCGCGCGTGCGCGCAATCGACGTGCTCTTCGAGGCTGACGCTCGCCAGGTGGGCATCGAAGACCTTGCCAAGCAACGCACCGTGACCTCAACGGCGCAGACGCCCCTCCCCGACGCAGCAAAGCAGTTTGCGCTTCTCTATGCGGCTCACGCAGCCGATATCGACGACACCATTGCCTCGCACTCGGAGGCCTGGACGCTCGAGCGAATGCCTGCCGTCGATCGCGCAATCCTGCGCATGGGAGCCGCGGAGATTCTGCACGGAAATGGTGTTGATTCGCCGGTACTGCTCAAGGAATACACGAGCATTGCTTCCGAGCTCTCAACCGAGGATTCGGCTTCGTTTGTGAATGCACTTTTGCAGCGCATCGCGGATGCGAAGGAGTTGCTCGGCTGAGAAGGGAGCCATCCATGGCTGAGGACCTGCGGACCGAAGTATTCAAGGCCGGCGATATACGCCGCGCTCTCACACGCATCGGCTACGAGATCGTTGAAGGAGAAAAGGGCTCCGACGATTTCGTGCTTATGGGGATCCATAGCCGTGGCGTGCCCCTTGCCCACCGGATCGCCAAGGCTATCGCTCACGCGGGAAACTCCGATCGCGACCCCGAAGACATCGTGGGGGAGCTCGACATCACGCGGTTTCGGGACGATCGCGCATCAAACCCACCGCGCACGGAACGCGAAACGCGCCTGCCCTCAGGCGGTATTGAAGGGCGCACGGTCGTTCTCGTTGACGACGTGCTGTACTCGGGGCGCACTGTACGCGCGGCGCTCGATGCGCTGAGTGCCCTCGGGCGCCCCGCCGCAGTGCGGCTTGCGATCCTTGTCGATCGCGGCCACAGGGAGCTGCCGATCCGCGCGGATTTCGTGGGGAAGAACCTTCCCACGTCGAGACGCGAACGCGTAAATGTGTTGCTCGAGGAAGTAGATGGCATTGATTCCATTGTTCTAGAACGAACAATGACGCCAGCATCGTAACGATCGTTCGTATTCGCAAGATTGGTGAAGTACCTGGTCAGCCAGGGGTTTGTGCCGCGACCTTTGCATCGTTTCAGCGTTCTTCAAGACTTTATCAACTTGGTGGGTAACTCTATACGTAGCTCCGAGCCGAGCGGTTTGCTCGTCGTAGGCGGCCCGCAAAGCGGAGGAGCGTTCAGGTTTTCTGGGTGTTTCGTTGTGAAACCCCACGAGAATGGGCGAACGCCCACCGATAGATTGAAGAGGTAGACACGTGGCTCTCCCCACTTTGACCCCCGAAGCGCGCAAGGCCGCACTCGAGAAGGCCGCACAGCTCCGCCAGGAGCGTGCTGAGGTGAAGAACCGCCTCAAGAACTCGACCGGCAACCGCGGTGAAGAAATCGCGAAGCTTCTCGAAGAAGCGAAGACAAGCGAAGCCGTTGCCCGACTCAAGGTTTCCGCAATGCTCGAGTCCCTCCCGGGTATCGGCAAGGTCAAGGCCTCGCAGATCATGGAAGAAATCGGCATTTCTCCCTCGCGCAAGATGCGTGGTCTTGGCCGCCACCAAGCGGAAAAGCTCATTCAGCACTTCGCAGAGTGATGCCGGCCGATTCGGCCGACGAGAAGCCCGGGCGCGTCGTTGTCGTCGCCGGCCCAACCGCGGTGGGAAAGGGGACGGTGACTCGCAGGCTTCTCGAGCGGTACCCCGATGTCTACCTCTCGGTGTCGGCAACCACGCGGAAGCCGCGACCTGGCGAGGTTGATGGGGTTCACTACTTTTTCTGGAGCCCCGAGCAATTCGATGCGGCGATTGATCGCGGCGACATGCTCGAATGGGCGATTGTGCACGGTCAGCATAGGTACGGCACGCCCAGGAGCGCGGTGGAAGCGGCACGCGCGGAAGGCCGCTCCGTAATCCTCGAGATCGACCTTGACGGCGCGCGACAAGTGCGACGTACGATGCCTGGCGCGCATTCCGTGTTCCTTGCTCCTCCAAGCTGGGAGGTTCTCGTGGAACGCCTCGTGGGGCGCGGCACGGAGCCCCCGGAGGAGCAGGAGCGCCGTCTCGCCACCGCGCGAGTGGAGATGGCTGCCGAGAGTGAGTTCGACGTGACGATCGTGAACGATGACCTCGACGAGGCGGTTGGCGCGCTCGCGCGCGAGGCTGGACTTGACCACGCGTGAATGACATCACCGCTCTCGCCCACCGTTCTGGACTCGTTTCAGGTAAACTGAGACCTTGCGCGTTCGTAATGTCGGAGCGCCAACATCTGACTTCACACTAGGAAGGGACGTTTCGTGCCTGGAACTGTAGCCCAGCCCGAAGGCATCACCAACCCGCCGATCGACCGTCTCCTCGAGGCAGTCGATTCAAAGTACGCACTCGTTCTGTACTCGGCGAAGCGTGCCCGTCAGATTAATGGTTACTACTCGCAGGTCGAAGACGGCCTCCTCGAGCACGTCGGCCCGCTGGTTGACACCGAGCCTCAGGAGAAGCCGCTCTCGATCGCTCTTCGCGAGATCGACGAAGGTCTGCTCGAGGCCAAGGAGATCGACGAGAACGCTCCGAAGCCTCCCGCACGTGAGCCGCTGACGCTCGGGGACGACGCCCCCGAGGTACCCATTGACTTCAATCTCTAGATCGAGGCGCTGACGATGCCCGCATCGCCCTCCTCGGTGCCGCGAGGTCCCCTTGACGGGATTCGCGTCATCGTAGGGGTGTGTGCGGGCATTGCCGCGTATAAGGCCGCGCATGTTGTGCGTGGGCTGACTGAGCGCGGCGCCGATGTGCGCGTCGTTCCCACGCAGAGCTCGCTTGAATTCGTTGGAACTGCCACGTGGGAAGCGCTCAGCCATAATCCCGTGCGGACATCGGTCTTTGAGGATGTCGACTCGGTTGCACACGTGCGTCTCGGCCAGGAAGCTGACGCCATCCTTGTGGTCCCTGCGACGGCAGACTTTATTGCGCGAGCACGTATGGGAAGCGCCGACGACCTCCTCACGGCTTCGCTACTCGTTACCCGGGCCCCCGTGATCCTCGCTCCCGCAATGCACACTGAAATGTGGGAACATCCCGCGACTCGCGAGAACATTGATGTTCTCCGCTCCCGTGGCGTTCACGTCATTGAGCCTGCAAGCGGCCGCCTCACCGGTAGGGATACGGGCGTGGGGCGACTGCCCGAGCCCGAAGCCATCGTTCAGTTCACCCAATCGGTTCTCGCATCGGGGGAACGCGCACGCGATCTCGAAGGCTCCCATGTGGTGATCACCGCCGGCGGAACCCGCGAGGAACTCGATCCGGTGCGCGTGCTCACGAATCATTCGAGCGGCAAGCAAGGAACGGCGCTCGCGCGCGGGGCGTACGTGCGCGGTGCTCGTGTGACGCTCGTGCTTGCCGGCGCGAGCGTTGAGCCGCCCGCGGGCGTAGAAGTCGTTCGAGTGGAATCTGCGGCGGATCTTTCCTCGGCAGTGCGCAGGCTTGAGGGGGAAGCAGACGCGCTCATCATGGCCGCCGCCGTTTCCGATTTCACGCCAGAAACATCGGAGAGCAAGATCAAAAAACGCGAAGACGAATCGGGTCTTACTCTGCACCTCACGGAGACGGAAGACATCCTGCGCGGTCTCGTGGAGCGTCGTGCGCCGGGTCAACGCCCGCGTGTGATCTGCGGGTTCGCGGCTGAGACAGGGGACGAGCACACGAACGCCCTCGCGCACGCGAAGCGCAAGGCGCAGGCGAAGGGCGCAGATCTCCTTGCCTTCAACGATGTAAGCGAGAACGCGTTCGGATCGGATCGCAATGAACTCACGTTCCTTGACGCGCACGGCGAGATCATCGGCGCAGCGTCGGGATCCAAGGACGAGGTCTCTCACGCGATGCTCGATCACGTTGCCGAGCTCCTGACACGCGACCACGGCTAGCGCCAGAGCGTTGCCCCACTCTCTTCACTTTTATCGTCGAAATCGTCGAAAAGGCAGCACATGACACTCAACGACTTGCGGTACTTCACCTCCGAATCAGTTACGGAGGGGCATCCAGATAAAATCTGCGATCAGATTTCCGACGCGATTCTCGATGACATGATCGCGCAGGACCTCAACTCCCGAGTCGCGGTCGAGACGCTCGTGACAACCGGCCTCGTGCACGTTGCCGGCGAGGTGCGCACCGAAGGCTATAGCGACGTGAACTCGATCGTGCGGGACGTGATCCGCACTATCGGCTACGACTCGTCAGAAAAGGGTTTCGACGCCGATTCGTGTGGCATCGAGGTGTCCATCGGTTCGCAGTCAGCCGACATCGCACTTGGTGTGGATAATTCTGAAGAATTCAAGGGCGGAAGCATCGAACAGGGCTTTCAACTCGGTGCAGGCGATCAGGGGTTGATGTTTGGTTATGCGTGCACGGATACGAAGGATCTCATGCCGCTGCCGATCTACGCGGCCCACAAGCTCGCCCAGAACCTTTCGAACGCGCGCCGCGACGGCGTGCTTCCATACCTTCGCCCCGATGGGAAGTCGCAGGTCACGATCGGCTATGACGACGACTTTGTCGCGCGTAGCGTCAACGCCGTTGTCGTTTCGAGTCAGCATGCGGAGGATGTCGATGTTGCCGGTCTGCTTACCGAGGCGATCTCTCGCGTTGTGATCCAACCGGTTCTCGAGGAACTCGCTGAGCTCGGCCTTGATATCAGCGCGGTCAAGAAGCACATCAATCCCACCGGGCGCTTCGTCGTGGGCGGCCCAAAGGGGGATGCTGGCCTCACGGGCCGAAAGATCATCGTTGACACGTACGGTGGCATGGCGCGGCACGGCGGCGGCGCCTTCTCGGGAAAGGACCCCTCGAAGGTCGACCGCAGCGCAGCCTATGCGCTGCGTTGGGTCGCGAAGAACGTTGTCGCTGCGGGTCTTGCTGAGCGGTGCGAAATTCAAGTGGCGTACGCGATTGGCCGCGCCGCACCCGTGGGCCTCTATGTCGAAACGTTCGGAACGGGAAAGGTGCCCGAGCATCAGCTCGCGCGAGCGATCGAGAAGGTGTTCGACCTCCGCCCCCAGGCGATCGTCGAGGAGCTAGATCTCTTGCGTCCGATTTACCGAAAGACCTCGGTGTTCGGACACTTTGGTCGCCCCCTTCCCGAATTCGAATGGGAAAAGACGAACAGAGCCGAGGAGCTCACGCGAGCGCTCTAGCGCAGATACCCGCGAGGTATTCGCGGCGTAACGTGGAAAGGAGAGCGCGTGGGAGAGCGCGTTATTTACCCCGAATCGGTGCGGGGCCTTGAGGGCGCAAAGCTCGGGGAGGTGTGGCCGGATCGTGAATCCTTCCTCGCCCTCGCTCGTACCCAGCGCATCGTTCCCGTCGTGATGCGGCTCCTCGCCGATCAGGACACGCCGATTTCCCTGTATCGAAAGCTCACGGCGCCCGCGGGCCCCGCGGGCAGCTTCCTACTTGAGTCTGCGGGTCAGGGCGAAGATTCGCGCTGGTCGATTATCGGGGTTAAGGCGCGCGCCTCGCTCACGGAGAAAGACGGCGAGGCACGTTGGTTCGGGGATGCCCCCGCGAATGTTCCCACGTCCGGAGACCCGCTCGAGGCACTCAGGGCAACTGCAGCCGCATTCAAGTCCTCGCGCATTGACCACCTTCCGCCGTTTACGGGCGGACTCGTGGGTTTTGTGAGCTACGATGCGGTGCGCCGACTTGAAAAGCTCCCGCACAAGCCTGTCGATGAAATCGGCACGCCCGAGCTATGCATGCTCCTCGCCGAGGACGTTGCCGTTTATGACCACACTGATGCAACCGTCCTTCTCGTGGCGAACGCACTCAACCTCAACGGTGAAGAAAACGGCGCGGAGCAGGCCTACGACGCAGCACTCGAGCGGATCGAAACGATGCGCAAATCGCTCCGCGCAAACATCGATACGAACCCCGTCGTCTACACGAACGTGAACAGCCCTGACAGCACAGCCCGTACGAGCCAAACAGCGTTTGAGAAGGCGGTCGACAAGGCTATTGAGAACATCATCGACGGCGAGATCTTTCAAGTTGTGCCATCACAGCGCCACACACAGGTGACGGGCGCGGATCCCCTCGACGTATACCGGGTGCTTCGACGGCTCAATCCTTCGCCGTACATGTTTCTTGTTCGCGCCCACGACGGCGATGGCACACCGATCGACGTCGTCGGGGCGAGCCCCGAGACCCTCGTGACCGTGCGAGGGCGCTTGGTGAGTACGCATCCTATTGCAGGCTCGCGGCCTCGTGGAGTCGACACAGGTGAAGATGAGCGCATCAAGGCCGAGCTCCTTGCCGATCCCAAGGACCGTTCCGAGCATCTCATGCTCGTGGACCTCGGTCGCAACGACCTACAAAAGGTGTGCAAACCCGGCAGCGTGATCGTGCGCGACTTTATGGATGTCGTGAAGTACTCCCACATCATGCACATGATTTCGTCGGTCACAGGCACGCTTGAGGATGGCATGAGTGCCTTTGACGCGCTCACCGCGACTTTCCCCGCGGGAACCCTGACGGGTGCTCCCAAGCCGCGAGCGATGCAGATTATCGACGAGCTCGAACCCGTTTCGCGAGGAATTTACGGCGGTACCGTGGGGTACGTGGATTTCGCGGGAGACCTCGATATGGCTATCGCGATCCGCACGACCGTGATGAAAGGCGGCCGAGCGCACGTGCAAGCCGGTGGCGGAGTGGTTGCAGATTCGGATCCCACGATGGAGCACCGCGAGTCGCTTTCCAAAGCCGCCGCCGCTGAACGCGCGGTCGCGAGCGCCGAAACGCTGAGGAAGCAGTGATTGCCGGGCAAGCGTCGGACCGTACCCGGTCTCGTACCCCGCTTGTGCTCGCTCTCGTGGCGGCCGGGGGAGGAGCTGCCCTCCTCACGCAGCCAACGTGGGTAGAGGGAGAGACGATAGGGCTCGCGGGGAATGTTGCGGAGCTCAGCATCGCGGGCGCAAAGGCTTCGCCGCTTTCGCTCGCGTGTGCGCTCGTGGCTCTCGCGTCTGCGGGTGCTCTCAGTCTTTCGCGGCGCGGTCTTGCCCTCGCATGCGCTCTCGTGTCGTCTCTCGCGGGTATCGGCATTATCGCGGGCGGCGCGCTCGTCGCACTCGATCCGGCTCGTGCTGCTTCGAGTGCCGCCCTCGAGGCCACAGGTAGTGTGAATGCGCCCGTCGATGCGTCGGCGGCGTGGCCCGTATGGGTGTCAATCGGCTGCGGGGTGCTCGTGGCGGCGATGGGGGGCCTTCTGCTCGCGCGCACTCGAGAGCAAAACGGCGCAGCGACCCGATCCCGGTACACCCGCCCTCTACCGAGCCGAGCTGAGGAGGCCACGCAAGCGACCGCGCATACGGACGCCGAAGCCTGGGACTTGCTGAGTCTCGGTGAAGATCCAAGCGACAAGCACCACGAGCCATGAGAAGCTCGAGATCTCTCGCCTGGAAACATGGCACAATGATTGTCGCGGAATGATGCGAAAGTTCGCTATGACGCCTCAGAGTCGATTTTTACCGGAGTGAAGAATGCCGAAGACCTACCTCGTTCCCCCCGCCCCGCCGCAAAATGAAGGCAAAACCGTTGCCGCGTGGACCTTTTCGGCGTTCGTGCTGCTCGGCGCTGTTCTTTTCGCGCTGGGCATGATCACGGGGCAGAGCGTTCTTCTTCTCGTTGGCGTGGGCTCGGTAGTGCTCGCCCTCGTGGCTGGCTTCATCCTCCGTGCCGCAGGCTTCGGCCAGAAGGCCAAGCGCTAACGTTGGCCTTCCTCGCCCTGGTCGAAGCCATCCTCGTCGCGCAGGGCGTTGTGATTTCACCTTTTGGCTCAAGCACATGAGGAGGGCTGCGCGTGAGCGTTCTTGACGAGATCATCACCGGGGTGCGTGAGGATCTTAAGCAGCGGAAGTCCGACGTTTGCGCGGCCGACATCGAGCGTCTTGCTCGAGAGGCGACGCCCGCTCTCGACGTGGTTGAGTGTCTTCGCTCCCGCGCTGAGCTCGGGCTTTTCGCGGAGGTCAAGCGCTCATCCCCGTCGAAGGGCGCGCTTGCAGACATCCCCGATCCCGCGAAGCTCGCGCACGCGTATGCGAGCGGTGGGGCCACTGCGATCAGCGTTCTCACGGAAAAGCGTCGGTTCGGGGGTTCCCTTTTCGATCTTGATGCCGTTCGGGAGCGGGTTGACATTCCCGTTTTGCGCAAGGACTTCATGATCGAGGACTACCAGATCTTCGAGGCGCGTGCGCACGGGGCCGACATCGTGCTGCTCATTGTTGCGGCTCTGAGCGACGCCCAGCTCCAGCATTTCTACTCCCTCGCGCGTTCCCTTGGCATGCGCGTGCTCGTCGAGGCGCACACGCCACAGGAACTCGAGCGGGCGCTCGCGAGCGAAGCCGACCTCATTGGTGTGAATGCTCGAAACCTCAAGACGCTTGAGGTCAACCTCGAATATGCGTGCTCGCTTCTCAGGGAGATCCCTGCCGATCGCCTCGCCGTGGGGGAGTCGGCCGTCGCGGCGCTGGCCGATGTCGAGGCTTATGCCCGCGCGGGCGCGGACGCCGTTCTCGTGGGCGAAGCGCTTGTGCGTCACGCGGATCCACGAGAGTCCGCGCGCGAATTTAGCAGCGTTGAGCGACGAGGACGCGCGCAGAGCTAACGCATGCTGCGGAATGTAGGAGGAGAGACAATGCCCGGTACATTTACCCCCGAGGACGGCCCTTTCTTTGGCGAGTTTGGCGGGAGGTTCCTCCCCGAGGCGCTCATTCCCGCACTTGACGAGCTCACCGAGGCGTGGCACGAGGCCAAAGCTGACCCGACTTTCATGCGGGACCTCGACCGTCTCAACCGCGAGTACACGGGCCGCCCGTCGCTGCTCACGGAAGTGCCCCGGTTTTCTGCCCTCGCAGGCGGTGCCCGAATCTTCCTTAAGCGCGAGGACCTGAACCACACGGGAAGCCACAAGATCAACAATGTGCTCGCGCAGGCGTTGCTCACCAAGCGAATGGGCAAGACCCGCGTCATTGCCGAAACCGGCGCAGGACAGCACGGCGTTGCGACCGCCACGGCAGCGGCGCTGCTCGGTCTCGAGTGCACTATTTACATGGGGCAAGTCGATACCGAACGCCAGGCACTCAACGTTGCTCGCATGCGATTGCTGGGGGCGGAGGTGATCCCTGTGGCTCACGGGTCTCGGACTCTCAAGGACGCCATCAACGAGGCTTTTCGCGATTGGGTCACCAACGTTGAAACGACGCACTACCTTCTCGGGACGGTGACTGGGCCCCACCCGTATCCGACCATGGTTCGCGAGTTCCACGCGATGATCGGTCGCGAGGCGCGCGCACAAGTGATCGCGCAAGCCGGCCGCCTTCCCGATGCGATCGTGGCGTGCGTGGGTGGCGGATCAAACGCCATGGGGCTTTTCCATGCCTTCCTTGAAGATCCCTCGGTGCGCATCGTTGGGTGCGAGGCCGGCGGTTCAGGCATTGAATCTGGCGCACACTCCGCAACGATCGGTGCTGGCAGCCCCGGCGTTTTGCACGGGGCTCGTTCTTATGTCATGCAAGATGAAGACGGCCAAACCATTGAATCGCATTCCGTGAGCGCGGGGCTTGACTACCCGAGTGTGGGCCCCGAACATTCCTATCTGGCCGACACCGGCCGCGCGGAATACCGCGCAATCAACGACTCCGAAGCGATGGAAGCCTTCGCACTCCTCTCGATGGCAGAAGGCATCATGCCCGCGCTCGAATCCGCACACGCCCTCGCTGGCGCCCTCTCCCTCGGGCGCGAGCTCGGCGAAGATGCGGTGATCATCGCAAATCTTTCGGGCCGTGGAGACAAAGACGTCACGACCGCCTCGAGGTGGTTTGGGCTTATCGGCGATGAGAAGCGTGCAGATCTCGAAGAGATTAAAGAACGGATCCGATCGGCACTTGCACGCGAAGAAGGGAACTAACATGCGGCATCTTTCTGCAGAGGTGATCGACCGCGCCACAAGGGAGGGGCGTGCCGCTCTCGTGGCGTACATTCCCGTGGGCTTTCCAAGCTTCGAGGGGAGCGTCGAGGCTGTTCGCGCCCTCGTGGGTTCGGGAGTTGACGCAATCGAGTTCGGGATTCCCTACACGGATCCGGTCATGGACGGTCCCGTGATCCAAGAGGCCGCAGACCTCGCACTTGCGCAAGGAACGCGCCCCGTCGATGTCATGCGTGCAATCGACTCTCTGAATGACCTCGACGCTGCCCTCCTCGTGATGAGCTACTACAACCCGATTCTCAAGTATGGACTTGAGGCGTTTGCGCGCGACCTTGCTGCTGCGGGTGGCGCGGGAGTCATCACCCCGGATCTCACTCCCGATTCCGGCGGCGAGTGGATCGCGGCCTCGCGAACGCGCGGTGTCGAGCGAATCTTCCTCGCCGCCCCCAGCTCCCCCGAAAAGCGGCTGCGGCTCGTGACGAAATCGAGCACGGGATTTGTGTACGCGGCATCCACTATGGGGGTCACGGGCCTGCGCTCGAGTGTTGGGGAGGCCGCAAGAACCCTCGTGGAGCGCACCCGCGACGCCGGTGCGGAACGCGTATGCGTAGGCCTCGGCGTGTCGAACGGCGCGCAGGCCGCGGAAGTGGGTGCCTATGCTGACGGAGTGATCGTTGGAAGCGCCTTCGTGAGGAGGCTCCTTGAAGCGCAGACGCCGTCGGAGGGGCTCCGTTCAATCGAAGCCCTCGCACGAGAATTTCGCACTGGAATTGAGGAGGCGCGCGCATGATTTCCGCGACTATTCCAAGCCCGCCGATAAGTTCGTTTAGCCTCGGGCCGATCACGGTTCACTTCTATGCGCTCTTCATTCTCACGGGTATTGCGATCGCCTACTGGTGGTCGCTCAAGCGCTGGACCGCACGCGACGGCGACCGCGACGATTACTTTGACATTGTTTTCGTCACGATCATCGCGGGTATTATTGGTGCCCGCATGTATCACGTGGTCGTGAACATCCCAGATTACTTTGGCCCTGGAAAGGACCCTCTGAGCGCACTTCGCATGTGGGAGGGAGGCCTCGGGATTTGGGGTGCGGTCGCGGGCGGCGGTATCGCGGCGTTCTTCATGGCTCGCCACAAGGGAGTCCAGTTCCTCGCACTTGCCGATTCGATTGCGCCGACCCTTTTTGTTGCACAAGCAATAGGGCGCCTCGGCAACTGGGCGAACCAGGAGCTCCACGGTGAACCTAGCACCCTGCCGTGGGCGCTCGAGGTGACGTGCGAAACCAACGGGAGAACCATCATTGGCTGCGTGCCTGGCACCTACCAACCCACCTTCCTTTACGAAGGTTTGTGGAATCTTGCGGCGTGCGTCGTTGTGCTTCTTCTCGCGAAGCGTTTCAAGGTTGCGGGCGGGCGCATTTTTCTCATGTACGTCATTGCCTACTCCGTGGGTCGTACGATCATGGAAACCATGCGAACCGAGCCCTCCACCATGGTTTTCGGTCTTCGTATTCACATGGTCATCTACATCATCACGGGGCTCATCGCTGTCGCCGTGTTCCTTTGGCTTACGAAGCGGGCGAGGAGCAAGGGGGAGGCGCGCGGAGCCTACGACTCCATCGACGGCAAACCCCTCCCGCGGCCCGAGGCGAGGCAGAAGGCTGATGTTTTGGGGGCAGCAGGCCCTGACCAGGGGGAAAATTCGAAAACGCCCGCGAAATAGGGCCGAAACTGTGAGTGGTCCCGATTACTTAATTGTAGGGTGAGAGATGGATCTCGGCGATGCGACCCGCGCCTTTCGTGCGCTCGCACCCGAGCACACGGTGCGCGTGGGTCCCGCCTCTCATAGCTACAGATGGGTAGACATGCGTAAAGCAAAAATTGTGTGCACATTGGGACCTGCAACGAACTCATACGAGCAGATCCGCACGCTTATCGAATCGGGTATGAACGTCGCCCGCATGAACCTCAGCCATGGAACCTACGCGGACCACGAAGCGGTGTACGCCAACATTCGCAAGGCTTCTGAGGACCTCGGTAAGAACGTCGCCGTCCTCGTTGACCTCCAGGGCCCAAAGATCCGCCTCGGCAAGTTCGAGGATGGCCCTCATGAGCTCGCTGTTGGCGATGTCTTCACGATCACGACCGAGGACATCGTGGGCACCAAGGAGCGCGTAAGCACGACCTTCAAAGGTCTGCCAGGCGACTGCCGCCCCGGTGACACCCTCCTTATCGATGACGGCAAGGTCGGCGTTCGCGTCGTGGAGGTTACCGATACCGATGTCAAGACGGTCGTCGAGGTTCCCGGTCCCGTTTCGAACAACAAGGGCATCAACCTCCCTGGCGTTGCGGTCTCGGTTCCCGCGATGAGCGAAAAGGACATCGCTGACCTCCGCTGGGGTCTTCACCTCGGCGCGGACCTCATTGCTCTGAGCTTCGTGCGCGATGCACACGACATTGAAGACGTGCACCGAGTGATGGACGAGGAAGGCATCCGTCTCCCCGTGATCGCCAAGATCGAGAAGCCTCAGGCGGTGCGCGCACTGCGTGGCATCGTTGGTGCGTTCGACGGCATCATGGTTGCCCGCGGCGACCTCGGCGTTGAGCTTCCCCTCGAGCAGGTTCCGCTCGTGCAGAAGCGCACGATTGAGCTCGCGCGTCGCAACGCAAAGCCCGTCATCGTCGCCACCCAGGTGCTCGAGTCGATGATTACGAACCCGCGCCCGACCCGCGCTGAGGCATCCGACTGTGCGAATGCCATTCTCGACGGTGCGGACGCGGTCATGCTTTCGGGCGAGACCTCCGTCGGCGCCTTCCCCTTCGAGGCTGTGCGCACCATGGCGCGCATTGTGACGAACACCGAGGAGAACGGTGCCGACCGCATTTCCGAACTCGGCACTATTCCGCACACTCGCGGCGGAGCGATTACGCGCGCCGCTGCCGAAATCGGCGATCAGCTCTCGGCGCAGTACCTCGTGACCTTCACGGAGTCTGGCGACACCGCTCGCCGCCTTTCGCGCCTACGCCCAACCATCCCTCTTTTGGCGCTCACGCCGTACGAGAAGGTGCAGCATCAGCTTTCGCTTAGCTGGGGCATCGAAGCGCATCACGTTGAAATGCAGACCAACACCGACGAAATGGTGAAGGTCGTGGATGAGCTTTTGCGTGAGAAGAAGGGCCTGCAGCCCGGCGACCTCGTGATTATCGCTGCCGGATCGCCCCCGGGCGTTCATGGCTCGACCAACACCCTGCGCGTTCACCGCATCGGCGACCTCGACGGCACCGAAGCGGCACGCGTGGAAGCGGACCGTATTGCCCAGGGCAAGGCTATTCCGGAGGCCTGAGCCGCGAAAAACGCTGCATAGCAAAGGGTGGGGAGCGCATGCTCCCCACCCTTCTTCAGTACCGGGTACGGGACTCGAACCCGTACGTCCGAAGACAACGCATTTTGAGTGCGCCGCGTCTACCAATTCCGCCAACCCGGCCGTGTGCCCTGATTTCGGCACGACCTATAGAATAACCAACGAGCTCGGGCTTGCCTAACCGGCTCTGGCTCGGCCCTCACACGTCACACGTGACTAATATCGTGGAGAGCACGTGCCAATGCTGCTGAGGGCGCTCGTGTGTTGCACTATGGAGTAAGGCACACAAGCCACACGACCATCAATAAACAGGCGAAAGATTGGATGCCATGAACGAGAACGAGGCTGTGGAAGAGAGCACCGAGCAGGAACAGGATTCCGGGCTCGTGGCACGCACGGCTGTTGTGGCTGAGGACGAGAGCCTCATTCGCATGGATATCGTTGAGACGCTCACCGAGGCGGGCTACGAGGTTGTCGCCGCCGTTGGCGATGGCGCGAGTGCAGTGGAGAAAGTGCGCGAACTTCGCCCCGATATCGTCGTGATGGATGTGAAGATGCCGCAGATGGACGGCGTGTCCGCTGCGGAGGCGATTGGCAAGGAGCACCTCGCCCCCGTCGTGATGCTCACGGCGTTCTCGCAGCAAGAGCTTGTGGAGCGTGCGCGGGATGCCGGCGCGATGGCGTTCGTGGTCAAGCCCTTCACACCGAACGATCTGCTTCCCGCCATCGAGATCGCGCTTTCTCGCTACCAGCAGATCACGTCGCTCAACGAGGAGATCCGCGACCTCGAGGAGCGCTTCGAGACCCGTAAGCGCGTGGATCGCGCGAAAGGTCTACTGCAGACCAACATGAACCTGAGCGAGCCGGATGCGTTCCGTTGGATCCAGAAGACGTCGATGGACCGCCGGCTCACCATGCGCGAAGTTGCCGATGCGGTCATCGACCAGCTCGGCCCTCAAAAGGACTAGCGCGCAGGGCTTTCCTCACGCGGCGGAAGAAGTCGCGTACTCCCGAGGACGGTGCTCACAAGAGTGCCGTCCTCGCGGTATACGTGGGCGAGGTAGCTCGCACTTGTGCGACCGAGATGTTCGGCGCGTGCGGTGATCTGGACTTCGCCCTCGCGCGCGGGTGCATGATGGGTCGCGCTGAACGACGTTCCGACGGCTGCGGAGCCCTGTCCGTAGAGCTCTTCGGCATGGATGTGCGCGGCGAGCGATATGGCAGTTTCGGCGAGCGCGATCGTCGCGCCACCGTGGAGGAGCCCGTGCGGCTGGCGATTCGGGGCCACGGGCATACTGAGCTTCGCTTCGGAAGCAGAGACAGCGAGAACCTGCATGCCCATTCGTTCGCACAGCGTGCCGATCAGCGACGCGCGTGCCTTTTCGAGTGTATTTTGTGTGCCGGTCGCCTCGCATGCGTTCGTGTCCATTCGCCTAGCGTGACACACTTAAGGCATGAGCGAGATCAAAAACGCGTCCGAGAAGCGCATCGTTGTGATTGATGGCCATGCGATGGCCTTCCGTGCCTTCTTTGCGCTGCCTCCCGAGTCCTTCGTGAATAGCGCCGGGCAGGCCACGAACTCCGTATACGGCTTGTGCCGCATGATTTTTAACATCATCAAGAACGAAAAGCCCACGCACATGGCGGTTGCGTTCGATCTTCCTGGTGGTACTTTCCGCGACCGGATTTATAGCGAATATAAGGGTGGGCGCGACGCCACGCCCGAAGCATTCAAGGGGCAGGTCGCCCTCATCCAGCAGGTCCTCGACGCGATGGGGGTCGCGCACTTCACCGTTGAGGATTATGAGGCGGACGACATTGTCGCCACTATCGCGACCTACGCGAAGGACGCGGGAGTGGAACCGCTCCTTGTGACGAGCGATCGAGATGCGATCCAGCTCGTCGATGAATCGATTACTCTCCTGCAGCCCGTGAAAGGCGTGACGGAACTTCGCCGCATGACCCCCGAGGCGGTCGAGGAGAAGTACCTCGTTCCACCGAAGCTCTACCCGGATCTTGCAGCGCTCGTGGGGGAGAGCGCCGATAACCTTCCGGGCGTACCCGGGGTAGGGCCGAAGACGGCGGCGAAGTGGATTGGGCTCTACGGTTCGCTTGAAGGCATCCTCGAGCACCGCGAGGAGATCAAAGGCAAAGCTGGTCAATCGCTTCGCGATCACGTCGAGGATGTCGTGCGCAATCGCCGCATGAACGAAGCAGTTCGGGACCTCGACCTCCCTCGCGACTTTGACGCGTACGTGCTCGGTCGCGGCGACCGAGTTGCGATCAACGAGTGTTTTGATGAGCTCGCGTTCGGCCCAGGTATCCGTCGCGATATTCCTGAAGGTCTCCTCCCTGACGACGCCGCTGAAGCCGACGAAGCTCAGCCGATCGTCGCGAATCCGACCCTCCCGGTGCTTCAGGTGGAAGAGGGGCAGCTCGGTGCGCTTCTTTCGGAGCACGCCGCGCTTGGCGGCGCTCTTGAGGCCGACGGTACCTGGGCGCACGGCGCCTCCGAGTTTCTCGGCCTCGTGATTGCGACGGCAAGTGCGACCCTCGATATCGCAGAGTCATCGATGAACGACGAGGACCGGCGCGCGCTTGCGAGGTGGCTCAGCAATTCGGTGATTCCGAAGTGGACTCTGGATTCCAAGGAACTCGCGCATGTGCTGCGAGGTGCGGGCTTTAAGCTCCGGGGACTCGAAGTCGATCTCTCGCTAGCGGAGTTCCTTTGCAGGCCGGGTCAGCGCCCCGCGGACGTCGCTGGGCTCGCCATGCGCCACCTCCACGAGGAGTTTCCGGAGCTCGAGAAGAAGCCCACACCAGGGGCTCTGCACGAGGATCTTTTGGGCCGCGCGCGAGCAGAGTACCGTCTGACTCCCATTCTCGCGAGGGATATGGATGCTCACGAGACTCGCGACATTCACGATGAGCTCGAACTTCCGCTTTCGCGTGTGCTGACCGAAATGGAAGCGGCGGGTATCGCCGTGGACGCGAGCGAGCTTGACCGGCTCGACGCCATGCACGAGGAGCGGCAGTCGGAGGTCGCGGCGCGCGCCTTTGCCGAGATCGGCGGCGAGGAGATCAACCTCGGTTCACCGAAGCAGCTGCAAACTGTGTTGTTCGACCGACTCGGAATGCCTCCTACGCGCAAGACCAAAACAGGGTACTCGACTGACGCGGAATCGCTCACCGATCTTTACGTCAAGACGGGCCACCCCTTCCTCCAGGCACTTCTCGAACATCGCGATGTCACAAAGCTGCGTCAGATCATCGAGACGCTGCGCAAGTCTGTGACGGATTCGGGGCGTATTCACACGACGCTCTCGCAGAACATTGCCGCGACTGGCCGCCTTGCCTCCTCCAACCCGAATCTTCAGAACATCCCCGCCCGCACTGAGGCCGGACGTCAAATCCGCGGAGCTTTCCATGCGAGCGAAGGCTTCGAAACGCTTCTTACAGCTGACTATTCTCAGATTGAGATGCGCATCATGGCGCACCTCTCCGGCGATGAAGGGCTCATTCAAGCCTTCCGCGACGGCGAAGACCTCCACAACTTCGTTGCTTCTCAAGTCTTTGGCACGCCCGTCGACCAGGTGACGAGTGAGGAGCGGTCCAAGACCAAGGCCGTGAGCTATGGACTTGCCTACGGTCTTTCCGCGTTCGGTCTTTCGCGCCAACTTCACATTTCCCAAGGTGAAGCGAAGGCGCTGCGCGAGCAGTACTTTGAGCGCTTCGGCGGGGTACAAACCTACCTCCACGAAAGCGTGGAGAAGGCGCGCTCTCTCGGCTACACCGAAACGCTTCTCGGGCGTCGGCGCTATCTGCCCGAACTCACGAGCGATAACCGCCAGCGGCGCGAAAACGCCGAGCGTGTGGCGCTCAACTCTCCCATCCAGGGCACCGCAGCCGACATCATCAAGCTTGCGATGCTCCGCGTCGACCACGGTCTAAGAAAGGCCGAAGCTGCCTCGCGTCTCGTGCTCCAGGTGCACGACGAACTCATCGTCGACGTCGCTCCCGGCGAGCTTGATCTCGTGAGCGAGATCGTGCGCGAGGGCATGGAAGGCGCCTACGAACTTGCCGTGCCGATGGATGTTTCGGTCGGCGTCGGCCAGACGTGGCTCGAAGCCGCCCACTAACTCACGTCGACTCGCCGCATTGCATAGAGGTTGTGGGGGTTTGAGTCTCGTGGGCGACGATTAATCTCCGGTCATTCCTCAGATCTAGCGCCCCGTGGGTGCTGCTCTCTCCAGTTTCCGCCTTCCGAACTGAAAGACCCCGATCGCTTTCGAGCATCATCCCCTCCACCCCACCTTGGATTGACGTAGCCAAATGTCGGTAATGCGGGCGACGTCGGTGAAGTTTCGGTGGGTTTTTGGGGATGGAACGGTGTTGACGACGTCGTTTCTTGGTTGGCCTATTCCGCGGTGGGATGCGTCGATGCGGTATGCGTTTCAGGGCTGGAATGAGGTGTCGCTTGTGACGGTGTTTAGTGAGGAGTTTTCGGTGGGTTGTCGTGCGTGGCAGCCGATTGAGGGGATGGCGGAGGTGGAGTCGGCGAGGAAGTCGATTTACTCGGATGGGCGGCAGTTGCGTCTTGTGGGTGAGGGGTGCCTGAGGAGTTTGTGGGTAATCCTGTGCGGGGTGAGGGCCGCTTGGTCCGGTGAATCCCGAGGCGAGGAAGGAAATGTTGACGGTGCCCTTGAAGAATCGCTGAATCATTTGTGGGCGGTGCGGCACGCGCCCACTGTGGGGTGAGGGTGGAGGAAACAGGCTGGGCGTCCCGGTTTTGGCGTGTGGTGTCGGTTTTGTCCACCCTTGTTTCTGATTGCGGCGGGGGGCCGCACGGGTGAGGTACGTTTAGTTACGTCAATCCGGTAAGAGAAGGGGAGGGGCGACGGGGGAGGGAGAGGCGAGACCAGAGCGGGGGAGAGCGGAGTGAAACCCCCACAACCCCTAGGCAATTCGGGGAGTGGTTGTTGGATTGGTCACCTCGGGTCGGTGAGAGGGGTTTGCGGAGTCGATTTCATTGACCCTACTGCGCGTGGGCCGCTAGGCTAGTGAAGGTGTGCGCAGTGTGCCCACACATGTTTCTGTACCAACTACTACCTGTCCCGACGGAGCCATTTACTACATGACCACCAACAACGCACCTCAGATCGCCATCAACGATATCGGTAGCGAGGAAGAACTTCTCGCCGCTATCGATTCGACCATCAAGTACTTCAACGATGGCGACATCGTCGAGGGCACCGTCGTCAAGGTTGACCGGGACGAGGTTCTTCTTGACATCGGCTACAAGACCGAGGGTGTCATTCCCTCCCGCGAACTCTCGATCAAGCACGACGTCGACCCCGATGACGTCGTCGAGGTCGGCGACGAGGTCGAGGCGCTCGTTCTCCAGAAGGAGGACAAGGAAGGCCGCCTGATCCTCTCGAAGAAGCGCGCGCAGTACGAGCGTGCGTGGGGTTCGATCGAGGACATCAAGGAAAACGAGGGCGTCGTCACCGGTACCGTCATCGAGGTTGTCAAGGGCGGCCTCATCGTCGACATCGGCCTGCGTGGCTTCCTTCCCGCTTCGCTCGTCGAGATGCGCCGCGTGCGCGACCTTCAGCCTTACATTGGCCAGGAGCTCGAAGCGAAGATCATTGAGCTCGACAAGAACCGCAACAACGTCGTGCTCTCCCGCCGCGCCTACCTCGAAGAGACCCAGGCTTCGGTTCGCACTGACTTCCTCCAGACGCTCCAGAAGGGGCAGGTCCGCGAGGGCCACGTGTCCTCGATCGTCAACTTCGGTGCGTTCGTGGACCTCGGCGGCGTTGACGGCCTCGTTCACGTCTCCGAACTCTCCTGGAAGCACATCGACCACCCGAGCGAGGTTGTCGAGGTTGGCCAGCCCGTCAAGGTCGAGGTTCTCTCGGTTGAGATGGATCGCGAGCGCGTGTCGCTCTCGCTCAAGGCCACTCAGGAAGATCCGTGGCAGCTCTTCGCTCGCACTCACGCCATCGGCCAGGTTGTGCCGGGCAAGGTGACGAAGCTCGTTCCGTTCGGCGCGTTCGTCCGCGTCGAGGACGGCATCGAGGGCCTCGTGCACATCTCCGAGCTTGCACAGCGCCACGTCGATCTGCCCGAGCAAGTCGTGAGCGTTGACCAGGAGGTCTTCGTTAAGGTCATCGACATCGACCTTGAGCGCCGCCGCATCTCACTCTCGCTCAAGCAGGCGAACGAAGGCGTCGACCCCGAGGGCGACGACTCGACGTTCGACCCCGCGCTCTACGGCATGGCCGCTGAGTACGACGAGAACGGCGAGTACAAGTACCCCGAGGGCTTCGATCCCGAGACCAACGAGTGGCTCGAGGGCTACGAGGAACAGCGCGAGGCCTGGGAGGCCGACTACGCACGTGCTTACGAGCGCTGGACTCAGCACAAGGCTCAGGTTGCCGAAGCTGCGAAGGCCGACGCCGAGGCTCAGGCTGCCGCTCCGGCTGCCGCTGAAGCTGCGCCGACCTCGTTCCAGTCCTCCTCGAGCGACGAAGGCACTCTCGCTTCCGACGAGGCTCTTGCGGCACTTCGCGAGAAGCTCACGGGCAACAACTGAAAGTCATGATCGCTTAGCGATCTCACGAAAGCGCTCCTCGTTTTGCGAGGGGCGCTTTCGCCTTTAACCTGAATGACATCGGCAACGGGCACGCGCCCGGGCCACGTCTCATACGCGAAAGGGCACCTGTGCTGAATTGGATGACCGCGGGGGAGTCGCATGGCCCCTCGCTCGTGGCACTGATCGACGGTTTCCCCGCTGGAGTCGAGATCACGCACGACACGCTGCGGGCTGCTCTTGCGCGGCGCCGACTCGGCTACGGCCGCGGCGCCCGTCAGAAATTCGAACAGGACGAGATTCGCATCCTTTCGGGTGTGCGCCACGGGGTTACGCTCGGCTCGCCGATTGCGGTAGAGATCAAGAACACCGAGTGGCCGAAATGGGAGAAGGTCATGAGTGCCGATCCCGTTGCGCGCGAGGATCTTCTCATCGATGCTGGAACAGGCGACGAACGGGAGATCGCAAGGAACAAGCCTCTGACGAGACCGAGGCCCGGCCACGCGGACCTTGCTGGCATGGCAAAGTATGGGCACGCCGATGCGCGAAACGTCCTTGAGCGCGCGAGCGCCCGCGAAACGGCCGCAAGGGTCGTAGTAGGTGCGCTGTGCGAGGCGTTTCTCGAGCAAGCCGCAGGCATCGGGCTCGTGTCGCACACTCTCCAAGTGGGCTCTGCCCGAGTCCCGGAGGGGGCTGAATTGCCGACGCCTGCCGACGGCTCCGCCCTTGACGATGATCCTTTGCGCTGCTTCCACGCCGAAACCTCGGAGGCGATGGTTGCCGAGGTCGATGCCGCGAAGAAGGACGGCGATACGCTCGGCGGCATCATTGAAGTACTCGCGTACAACGTTCCCGTGGGCCTCGGCTCTCACACGCAGTGGAATCGCAAGCTCGACGGTCGCCTCGCTCAGGCTGTCATGAGTATTCAGGCGATGAAGGGCGTCGAAATCGGTGAGGGATTCAGCAACGCGGCACGGCGAGGGAGTCTCGCCCACGACGAAATTCTGCTCGGCGGGCGCGGACCGGCGGGCACCCACCGCGCGTCGAACCGCGCAGGCGGCACCGAGGGCGGAATCTCGAACGGCGAGCTCATCGCCGTGCGCGGCGCACTCAAGCCCATATCGACGGTGCCACGGGCTCTGCGAACGATCGATATGTCTACCGGCGACGAGGCAACGGCAAATCACCAACGTTCCGACGTGTGCGCCGTCGCTCCCGCTGCGGTGATTGCCGAAGCCATGGTCGCCATCACACTCGCGGAGGCACTTCTCGAGAAGGTCGGCGGCGATAGCGTTGGCGAGATTGCCCCGCGCGTGGAAGAAATTCGCGAGCACGCCGCGGCATACGGCGCGGGTGCCTCCTGATGTCTCCGGACCAGGGTACGCGGCTGACGCGGCTGCGCGCGGTCGAGTTCCACGAGCAAGGTCCAAGGCTCGTGCTCGTTGGCCCCATGGGGGCGGGCAAGAGCACGGTCGGCCGCCTCGTTGCGACCGCGCTCGACGTCCCTTTCCTTGATTCCGATGCCGAGATTGAACGCGAAGCCGGGCAAGCCATCCCCGAGATATTTGCCGAGAGGGGAGAGGAACATTTCCGTGTCTTGGAAGAGCGCGTTATCGCGCGCCTTCTTGCTGAGCACGATGGCGTGCTTGCCCTCGGCGGAGGTGCGGTGACTACGCCCGCGACGCGCGCGCGGCTTAATCGTGCACCGGTGGTGCGACTCGTGCTTGACCCGGCGCTCGCGAAGAAGCGAATCGGCAACGGCAAGGGCCGCCCCGTCCTCGCGGGGGAGGATCCGCTAGCAAGATGGATCAAGGTCAGCCGTGAACGTGAACCGTTTTTTGCCGAGGTCTCGACGTGGGCCCTCGATACCAATGACATTTCGCCCGAGGAACTCGCAAGCACCCTCGTTCGCGAGCTCTGCAGGCGCTAATCGGCCCACAAAAGCGAAGGGAAGAATCGTGACTACCCACAAATTCGTATCCACGACGCGGATCACCGTAGGCGCCGGAGTCAAGGCTTACGAGGTCACGGTGGGGAGGAGTCTCGCGGGTGCTATTGTTTCCGCGGTTCCGGCGCATGTGCTGCGTGTTCTGGTTGTTTATCAGGAACCGGTGGAGCAACTGGCACGTGAACTCACCATGGCGCTTGAGTCCGACGGCCGCAAGGCCTTCAGGGTCGCCATCCCTGACGCGGAACAGGCCAAGGGAATCGACACTCTCGCGGAGCTCTGGCGCGTTTTGGGAACGAATGACTTCACTCGAAGCGACCTCATTATCGGGGTCGGTGGAGGAGCAGCGACTGATCTCGCGGGATTCGCAGCCGCGACGTGGCTGCGAGGAATCGACGTGATTCACGTGCCGACGACCGTTGCGGGCATGGTCGATGCCGCTGTAGGGGGTAAGACCGGCATCAACACCGCCGAGGGGAAGAACCTCGTTGGCGCTTTCCATGAGCCTCTCGCGGTGTTTGCCGACCTCGATGCACTCGACGCTCTTCCGGCGCACGATGTCTCCGCGGGGCTTGCGGAAGTTGTGAAAGCGGGGTTCATCGCTGACGAGCGTATTCTCGAGATCATCGAGCACGAGCCCCGCCGCGTTCGGAATACGCGTACACCAGAGTTCGAAGAGATCATGACTCGCGCGATCCGAATCAAAGCCGATGTGGTGAGCGATGACCTCACTGAAAAGGGTCGCCGCGAAATTCTCAATTACGGCCACACCCTCGGCCACGCGATCGAACGCCACGAGCAGTACACGTGGCGCCATGGTGACGCGGTCGCCGTCGGAATGGTGTTTGCGGCCGAGCTCTCCCACCGTACCGGTCACCTGAGCCTTGGCCTTCTCGAGCGCCATCGCTCTATCCTTGAGTCTCTTTCGCTCCCCACGTGCTATCGCGAGGGTCAGTTTGGTGCCCTTCGAGAAGCCATGGCCCGCGATAAGAAGGCGCGTGGGGAGATGCTACGTTTCGTCATTCTCGAGGCTGTGGGCACACCCATTCGCCTCGAAGGGCCCGAAGAGCAGCTACTCGAGGAGAGCTACCGCGCGATAGCCGCATAGGAGCGAAAGAAGGCGCTTGTCGGGCGCAGGCATCTACGGCTCCACCTCGGGCGGATGTTCGAGAATGTCTCGAGCGAGGTCGTCGTTATCGATGTTCACAACGGGAATCGCCCCCGTCTCGATGGCGACACGGCGGCGCTCGGCCTTGCGGATACGCCGAGCAAAAGCACGAAGCTGGCTCGGACTCATCGTGACGGTGAGATCGGGGGCCTTGGTGGGAAGACTCCACTGCTTCCACTGCGCGAAAATGGCGAGCAAGGTTCCGCACGACGCGGCGATCAGAACGGTCCAGGCGGGAAGATCAAAGAGATAGACGAGCCACGTAAGGATCGATGTGACGAGGGCAGCCGTCGCATAGAGCGGGCCGCCACCAAACACGATGGGGATACGCCCAACGGAAATATCTCGGATCACGCCACCACCGATCGCGGACGTGACGCCGAGCATGACCGCGGGCAGCGGTGAAAGCCCCACGAGCATAGATTTTGCGGTGCCGATCGCCGCCCAGAGGCCGAGTGCGATGCAGTCGAGAACCGTCGTGGTGTGGCGCCACATGGGCCCCTCTGACGAGGCGATATAGGCGATGGCCGATCCCGCCAGGCCCACGGTGAGGTACAGAGGATTCGCGAAGGCAGCGGGGATGCCGTAGTTGAGGATGAGATCGCGGATGATGCCACCGCCCAACCCCGAGATCACGCCAAGAACTGCGTAGCCGACGGCGTCGAAGTGGAGCCGGCGAGCGAGAGCGCCCCCGACGATCCCCATGACAAACACGCCGATGAGGTCGATGGCGATGAGCAGTTGATTTGTGAGGAGGAAGTGATCGGGCGTGGTGTTCACTCCACTAATCTAGGGGAGCGGGCCGAGCGCCAGAAGCCCGTTGTTGCTGAACTCTCTCAGTAGTAGGAGTGAATTCACATGACGCACGTTCGCGTTCCCGATGCCCCTCGCGGGCTGCGCCGGATCGGGCTTACTGGAGGAATCGGTTCTGGCAAGTCCACCGTCGGAAAGATGTGGGCGCGAAAAGGGCACCACGTTCTTGACTTGGATGCCCTTTCGAGGGCCGTTCTTGATCAGCCTGGGGAAGGGCTCGACGAGGCGATGGCGCGTTTCGGTGAGCAGTACCGTGATTCGACGACGGGGACCGCTGACCGCGGTGCGCTCGCAACGCTCGTGTTCAACGACCCTGCAGCACGCGCCACACTCGAGAGCATCGTGCACCGGCACATGTGGGCTGAGGTTGCGCGGCTCGAAGCTCACCTGGCGCGGAGCGCACCTGAGGGCATTCCCCTCCTCGTGGTCCACGACTCGCCACTTCTTCTCGAACTTGGGCATGACGACCACTACGACGCGATCGTTGTTGTGTTGACACCCGAGGAGGAACGGATAGGGCGTGTGGTCCGAGAGCGCGGCAAGTCCCGCGACTACGTCGAAGGCGTGATCAGGGCGCAGGTGAGCGATGAAGAGCGCCGCGAACGGGGCGATATATTCATCGACAATGCGGGAGCTACCGATCAGCTTGAGGAACGTGCCGACGCCGCCCTTGCCGAGGCATGTGGCCTTATCGAGAGTCGTCTCGACGCCATTGAATAAGTCCCGAGCGATAGGCTAAACGTATGCGTCCCGTCACTGAACTCACCCGCGCGGTCAAGCCATTCGAAGTCGTCTCGGAATACAAGCCCGCGGGCGACCAGCCAAAGGCCATTGAGGAACTTGCCGCCCGCATCAACGCAGGCGAACAGGATGTGGTTCTTCTCGGTGCGACGGGCACGGGCAAGAGCGCGACCGCGGCGTGGCTGATCGAGAAACTTCAGCGCCCCACGCTCGTGATGGCACACAACAAGACCCTAGCGGCGCAGCTCGCGAGCGAGTTTCGTGAACTTCTCCCGCACAACGCGGTCGAATACTTCGTGAGCTATTACGACTATTACCAACCTGAGGCTTACGTCCCGCAATCAGATACGTACATCGAGAAAGATTCCTCGATCAACGCCGAAGTGGAGCGCCTTCGTCACAGCGCGACGAATTCACTTTTGACTCGCCGCGACGTTGTCGTCGTGAGCTCGGTGAGCTGTATCTATGGTCTCGGTACGCCGCAAGAGTACGTGGATCGCATGGTCCGCCTCCACGTGGGCCAGCAAATCGAGCGCGATGATCTACTTCGCCAGTTCATCGACATGCAGTACGACCGCAACGATATTGCGTTTGTACGGGGCACATTCCGCGTTCGCGGCGACACCGTCGAGATCATCCCGATGTACGAAGAGCTCGCGATCCGCATAGAGTTCTTCGGCGACGAGATCGACACGCTTTACACGCTGCACCCGGTCACGGGAGAGGTCATTCGCGAAGAAGAGCAGATACACATCTTCCCCGCGTCGCACTACGTCGCGGGCCCAGAGCGACTTCACCGCGCAATCAAAGACATCGAAACGGAACTCGCCGAACGCCTCGAAGAACTCGAAGGGGAAAACAAGCTTCTTGAGGCACAGCGGCTTCGCATGCGCACAACCCACGACATCGAGATGCTCCGACAAACCGGAACGACGAACGGGGTCGAGAACTATTCGCGGCATTTCGACGGCCGCGGTCCCGGAACACCCCCAAATACACTTCTCGATTACTTTCCCGAAGACTTCGTCCTGATTATCGACGAGTCGCACGTGACAGTGCCGCAGATCGGTGCGATGTTCGAAGGCGACCGCTCCCGCAAGCGCACGCTCGTGGACTTTGGTTTCCGCTTGCCCTCGGCCCTCGATAACCGGCCGCTGCGTTTCGATGAGTTCATTGAGCGTACGGGGCAGACCGTGTATCTGTCCGCCACACCAGCCGAGTACGAACTTGAGCGCGCAAATGGCTACGTTGAGCAGATTATTCGCCCCACTGGTCTCGTGGATCCCGAGGTGATCGTCAAGCCAGTGCGCGGGCAAATCGACGACCTCCGCGCCGAGATTGAGAAGCGCGTGGAGAAAAACGAACGCGTCCTTGTCACAACGCTCACGAAGCGAATGGCGGAGGACCTTACCGACTTCCTCCTCGAAAATGGTGTGCGCGTGCAGTACCTGCACTCTGACGTGGATACGCTTCGGCGCGTCGAGCTTCTACGCGAGCTGCGCCAGGGTGAATTCGACGTGCTCGTGGGAATCAACCTTTTGCGTGAGGGTCTCGACCTTCCCGAGGTATCTCTCGTGGCGATCCTCGATGCCGATAAAGAGGGCTTCCTTCGCTCACGCACGTCGCTCATCCAGACGATCGGCCGAGCCGCACGAAACGTTTCGGGCCAAGTGCACATGTACGCCGATACCATCACTGATTCGATGCGCGATGCGATCGATGAAACGAACCGCCGCCGTGAGATCCAGCTCGCGTACAACAAGGAAAACGGCATCGATCCACAGCCATTGCGTAAGAAGATTGCGGATGTCACAGACATGCTCGCGCGCGAAGACATCGATACCGAATCTCTCCTCGCCACCGATTACCGCAAGGGCAAAGACCGCATGAAGGGTTCTAGCTCGCCCAAGCGAGGTGGAACCACTGGCAATCGCGCGCTTGACCTGGGAGATAACCCCGAGAAGGCCTTGCGTGAGATGATCGAGGAACTGACCGCAAACATGCACGCGGCTGCCGAAAACCTTCAGTTTGAGGTTGCGGCCCGCATTCGAGACGAAGTGACGGAGCTCAAGAAGGAACTGCGGCAGTTCACCGGTGCCTAGGTCGAAATAGCAGCACAACCGGGTAGCATTGCCGGATCACTCCGTGCAGCGCCGCTCGGCCGACCGTTTTCGATCGCATGCAAGGAGACACCGCCATGCTTATTCGCACCGATGCCTTCGCCGAGGGCGAGGCCATTCCCGTTCGCTTCGCCGAGAATGCCGCACACGGCGAGAACATTCATCCCGGTCTCGCGTGGTCGCAAGTACCGGAAGGGACCCGTTCGCTCGCGCTTACCGTATTTGATCCGGATGCGCCAACAGGTTCGGGCTTTTGGCACTGGATCGCATTCGACATCCCCGCGAACGCCACGAGCATCGCGGAAGGAGACGCGCTTCCGATTGGAGCGTGCGAATGGACCAACGACTACGGATACGAAGGCTACGGAGGACCGTGCCCTCCCGAGGGACGCGTCCACCGCTACATCCACACCGTGCACGCACTTTCGTGCGAGAGGCTCGAGGTACCCGAGGGTGCGACGCAAGCCCAAGTTCGTTTCGCGATTTTTGCGAATCAGCTGGACTCCGCAAGTATCACCGGACGTTTCCAGCTCACGACGGCTCAGGGCTGAGAGCCGGTTTCACCAGCCGCGCTCGCGCCACTCGTCAAGGTGCGGGCGTTCGGCCCCGATCGTCGTGTCCTCGCCGTGACCCGGGTACACCCAAGTTTCGTCAGGCAGCACATCGAAGAGTCGATGTTCGACGTCGTCGATAAGCGACGTGAAGCGATCCGAATCGCCCTGCGTGGCGCCGACTCCTCCGGGGAAAAGTGAGTCCCCGGTGAACACGTGGGTACCGTCTGCCTGCCCCCAATAAATCACGGCGATCGATCCCGGGGTGTGGCCGCGTAACCCCACGATCTCGAGATAGTTCACGCCGACTCTGATGGTGTCACCGTGGGAAAGCGCCGTATCTGTCGGAGTCGGGATCTCCGGGGCGTCCTCTGCTCCTGCGAAAGTCTTTGCCTGTGTGGCCGCGCGCACTTGGCCGAGTGCACCCACGTGATCGTGATGCGAATGCGTGGTAAGTATCGAATCGAGTCGCGAGGTGGGGGAGCCCTCGCGGATAAGGCGCATGAGGCGCGGCGCATCGGCAGCAGCGTCGATGAGCAGCTGGGCGCCCGAGACCCTGCACGTGAGCAGGTAGGCATTGTTGTCGAGCGGGCCGACGGAAGCCTTGCGAATCACGAGGGAGCCGAGTGTTCGCACGTCGCTCGCTCCGCCGGTCGAGACATTTCCCGTGTACTGCCTTTTTAGGGTGCTCATGCTCACCATGCTAAGGCGGCGACCTTCGCTTTTCAGAACAGGCTCCTAGAATCGTCAGGGTGAGTGAAGCATTGATTGTGCGCGGTGCGCGCGAACATAACCTCAAGAATGTCGACATCGAAATCCCCCGCAATGCCCTCGTGGTGTTTTCCGGCCTTTCGGGTTCGGGGAAGTCTTCGCTAGCCTTCGACACCATCTTCGCGGAGGGCCAGCGCCGATACGTGGAGTCGCTTTCGAGTTATGCGCGGCAATTCCTCGGGCAAATGGACAAGCCGAAGGTCGAATTCATCGAGGGCCTTTCGCCGGCTGTCTCGATCGATCAGAAGTCGACCAACCGCAATCCTCGCTCAACCGTGGGCACCATTACGGAGATCCACGACTATCTTCGTCTCCTCTATGCGCGTACGGGAATCCAACACTGCCCGACCTGCGGGGCTGAAATCTCTTCGCAGAGTGCCGAGCAAATGGTGGATGCTCTACTCACCTATCCCGAGGGCACGCGCTTCCAGCTCCTTGCCCCCGTGGTGAAGGGGCGCAAGGGGGAACACTCCGATCTCTTGAGCTCGCTTCAAGCGCAGGGCTTCTCGCGTGCGCGCATTGATGGCGAGGTGATGCGCCTTTCGGGCGAAATTTCCCTTGCGAAAACGAAGAAGCATACGATCGAGGTCATAGTTGACCGCCTCGCGGTCAAAGACGGCTCGCGCACGCGTTTGACCGATTCGGTTGAGACCGCGACGCGACTTTCCGGTGGCGTTGTCGTCGCCGATTTTGTTGATGAGGCAGAAGGTACGCCGGGGCGCACGCGACGCTTCTCGGAAAAGCGTGCGTGCCCAAACGAGCATCCGCTCGAACTCGAAGAGATCGAGCCCCGGTCGTTCTCGTTCAACGCCCCCTACGGGGCGTGTCCCGAATGCGCGGGAATCGGCACAAGACTCGAGATTGACCCCGACCTTGTGGTGCCCGATGAGTCGGCGACGCTCGCCGAAGGGGCGATCGCCCCGTGGACTCTCGGGAGCGCCGATCACCACCAGCAAGTGATGAGCGCACTCGCGAGCGAGCTAGGTTTCTCGATGGACACGCCATGGAAGGACTTGCCCGAAAAAGCAAAAGACGCTCTGCTGAACGGCCATAACTTCAAGGTCCACGTACGCTATCGCAATCGTTTCGGCCGGGAGCGTCGCTATTCGACCGGCTTCGAGGGCGTCATGTACTACCTTAAGCGCAGGCACGAGGACACCGAATCTGATTGGGCCCGCGAGCGCTACGAGCAGTTCATGCGCAACGCGCCCTGCCCCGTGTGCGATGGCCGCAGGCTGAGGCCTGAGGTTCTCGCGATCACCGTTGGCGGAAAGTCAATTGCAGAGTTCTCCGACCTCCCGATCGGCGAAGCAAAGGCGTTTCTCGAAGGTGTGGAGTTTTCCGATCGCGATCTCACGATTGCCGACGAGATCCTTCGCGAGATCCACGCTCGTCTCGGCTTCCTCGTGGACGTGGGCCTCAACTACCTGAACCTTTCGCGCGCCGCGGGTACCCTCTCGGGCGGTGAGGCACAGCGCATCCGTCTCGCCACCCAAATTGGTTCGGGCCTCGTGGGCGTGTTGTACGTGCTCGATGAGCCTTCGATCGGTCTCCACCAGCGTGACAATCAACGCCTCATCCACACCCTCGTGCGACTCCGCGATCTCGGCAATACGCTCATCGTTGTCGAGCACGATGAGGACACGCTTCGCACGGCTGACTGGATCGTCGACATCGGGCCGAAAGCAGGCGAGTATGGCGGCGAGGTCGTGTATTCGGGTCCCTACGAAGGGCTTCTCGAGGAGCCGCGCTCAATCACCGGTCAGTATTTGAGCGGTGAGAGAGCGATCGAGGTTCCGAAGGAGCGACGCAAGATCGATCGCGATCGCGTTCTGAAGATCGTCAACGCGCGCGAAAACAACCTTCAGAGCGTGAACGTCACCGTCCCACTCGGGCTTCTCACCGCCGTGACTGGCGTCTCTGGATCGGGCAAGTCGACACTCGTCAACGACATTTTGTACCGCGTTCTCGCGAAGAATCTCAACCGCGCTCGCGTAGTCCCCGGTCGGCACACGCGCGTCGAGGGCCTCGAAAACCTCGACAAGGTCGTGCACGTTGATCAATCACCGATTGGTCGAACCCCTCGCTCCAACCCGGCGACCTATACGGGAGTGTGGGATCGCATCCGCACGCTTTTTGCGCAAACCGCCGAGGCGAAGGTCCGCGGCTATAAAGCAGGCCGCTTCTCCTTTAACGTGAAGGGCGGCCGCTGCGAAAACTGTGCGGGCGATGGCACTATCAAGATCGAAATGAACTTCCTCCCGGACGTCTATGTCAAGTGCGAGGTGTGCCACGGGGCGCGCTACAACTCGGAGACTCTCCAGGTGCACTTCAAGGGCAAGAACGTCGCCGAGGTGCTCGACATGCCCATTGCTGAGGCCGTGGAATTCTTTGAGTCGGTGCCTGCCATCCACCGCCAGCTCGCGACCCTTGTCGAAGTGGGGCTCGGCTATGTGCGCCTCGGGCAGTCTGCAACGACGCTTTCGGGTGGCGAGGCGCAGCGCGTCAAGCTTGCCGCCGAGCTTCACAAGCGTTCGAAGGGCCGCACGATCTACGTTCTCGATGAGCCAACGACCGGCCTGCATTTTGACGACATCAAGAAACTTCTCGCCGTGCTCCAGGGGCTCGTTGACAAGGGCAATTCGGTCGTCGTCATCGAGCACAACCTCGACGTCATCAAGAGTGCCGACTACCTGATCGACCTCGGACCCGAGGGAGGCAGCGGCGGCGGCCGCGTCATTGCTACGGGCACCCCCGAGCAAGTCGCGAAGGTCGAAGAATCGTTCACCGGGCAGTTCCTGCGGGAGCTTTTGTAATGGCTGACCCGGCAATGTACCGTCCGTCGCCGGGGTCTATTCCGACGGATCCCGGCGTCTATCGATTCCTCGATCCTGACTCGAGGGTCATTTACGTGGGAAAGGCGAAAAACCTTCGCCAACGCCTCAGCAACTATTTCCAGGACATCGCTCACCTGCACCCCCGCACTCAAAAAATGGTGACGACAGCGAGCCAGGTGCAGTGGACTGTCGTGACGAGCGATGTCGAGGCGCTCACGCTCGAATACACGTGGATCAAAGAGTTTGACCCACGCTTCAACGTCAAATTTCGCGACGACAAGTCCTATCCTTTCCTTGTCGTCACGATGGGCAACGAGGTTCCCCGCGCGATGATCACGCGCAAGGAGCGCCATAAAACTGATCGCTCGTTTGGGCCGTACGCTCACGTGTGGGCGATTCGTGAGACCCTCGATCTTCTTTTGCGGGTTTTCCCCGTAAGGACGTGCACGCAAGGCGTCTATAACCGTGCGGAGCGCTCGGGACGCCCGTGTCTTCTCGGCTTCATCGGGAAATGCGCTGCGCCGTGCGTGGGTAATGTCAGCATTGAGGAGCACCGCGAACTCGCCGAAAACTTCGTTGCCTTCATGGACGGCAACACGGGCGCATTCGTCAGGGATCGACAAGCCAAAATGAAGGCCGCGGCGGCAGAGATGGATTACGAGGCCGCAGCTCGGTACCGCGACGATCTCGCAGCGCTCGAGAAAGTTATGGAGAAAAACTCCGTTGTGCTTTCTGACGCGACAGATGCCGACCTCGTCGCCCTCGAACTCGATGAGCTCGAGGCGAGCGTCCAGGTTTTCCACGTGCGCGGGGGGCGAATTCGCGGCCAACGTGGTTGGGTTGCTGAACTGCTCGATGATTCGGGTCCAGGTGAGCTCATGGAACGCGCGCTCACTCAGCTGTATGAGGGCACCGACACGAAACCGCCCCACGAAATTCTCGTCACGCACATGCCTTCGCGCCCCGAGGAAATCCTTGCGCTCCTCGGCCGTCAAAGTATTGACATCCGCGTACCCGCGCGCGGTGAGAAGAAAGCACTTCTCGAGACCGTGAGCGCGAATGCGAAGGAGGCTATGCGGCTTGGGAAGCTCCGTCGCACGGGGGATCTCACGTCTCGTTCGAAGGCGCTCGAAGACCTCGGCGAAGCACTCGGCATGGACAATGCTCCGCTTCGCATCGAATGCTTCGACATCTCCCACTCGCAAGGCACCAACGTCGTTGGTTCAATGGTCGTGTTCGAAGATGGTCTTCCGCGCAAGAGCGAATACCGGCGATTCTCGATTTCGGGGGAGGCCGCGAGAGACGATACCGCGAGCATGGAGGATGTCATGCGTCGACGCCTTCGCCACCATCTCGAGCAAAAGGAAGCACGCGAGAGCGGTGAGGTCGTCGACCCTTCTTCCACGCGCTTTGCCTATCCGCCAAACCTCATCATCGTCGATGGCGGTCTTCCCCAGGTCAATGCTGCCAAACGAGTCATGGACGAACTGGGCATTACCGATATCGCGCTCATCGGTATCGCGAAGCGCCTCGAAGAGGTATGGCTCCCCGATGATGATTACCCGTTGATTCTTCCGCGCACGTCGGAGGCGCTCTTTTTGATTCAGCGTTTGCGCGATGAAGCCCACCGCTTCGCGATCACGTTTCACCGTTCCAAGCGGGGGCGTTCGATGCAGGAGAGCGTGCTTGACGAGATTCCCGGACTCGGGCCGGGCCGCCGACGTGCGCTCCTCGACCGGTTCACGACCGTGGACGCCATCCGTGCGGCTCGACTCGAAGATCTTCAGAGTGTTCCCGGTATTGGTCCCTCACTCGCGGCAACCATCCACGCCGCACTACAATCCGAAGAGCGGGCCCCCGCGGTGAACATGACGACGGGAGAGATTCTTGAGTGACATTGATAAGGACTTGAGCAGCGCCGAAGCTGAGCAGGCGTCGGACCCAAGCGGCGTGTCCCCGGAGATCGTCATCATCACGGGACTCGCGGGCGCTGGTCGCGAAACCGCCGCGCATGCCCTCGAGGACATGGGCTGGTATGTCGTGTACAACATCGCGCCCCAGCTCATTCGCACGCTGTTTGACCTCCAGTCGCAGGCGGTGGGCCGCGCTAATCGGTTCGCAGTTGTGACCGACCCGCGCTCGGGTCCCTTCTTCAATGATCTCCCCGAGGTTATTCGGGACCTTCGCGAGCAAGAGGTGCGCACGCGACTCGTGTTCCTCAGCGCTGATCAAGAGACTCTTGTACGCCGTTTCGATTCGGTTCGCCGCCCCCACCCGCTGCAGGGTGAAGAGGGCGTTCTCGAAGGTATTCGCCGCGAACGAGAGCAGCTCGCTCCGCTTCGCCGCATGGCCGACATCGTCATCGACACCTCCCCGCTTAATGTTCACCAACTTTCGATGCGCATGCGAAGGGAGTTTGGTAAGGGCGACGACCACACTGTCACCGTCAACGTCATGAGCTTTGGCTTCAAGTATGGAATCCCCATCGAATCCGATTACGTCGCCGACGTCCGTTTTCTTCCGAATCCGTATTGGGTGCCGGAGCTTCGCGAGAAGCGCGGCGTCGATAAAGAAGTCGCCGACTACGTGCTTGAGCAGGCAAATGCGCAGGAGTTCATCGCTCGCTACGTCGACATGCTTATCCCCGTCCTTCGCGGCTACCGCGAAGAAAACAAACAATTCGCCGCTGTGGCGATTGGCTGTACGGGCGGGAAGCATCGTTCAGTCGCGATCGCCGAAATCGTTGGTGATGAGCTTCGCAAGCTCGGCTATCCCGTGCGTGTTCGGCACCGTGACCTCGGCCGGGAGTAGACGCCGTGACAGCCAACGTCCCTAGGCGCACGTCCTCTCTCATGCCCACGCCCCTTCGAAGCAGAACGCGTGGGCCCAGAGTCGTTGCTTTTGGCGGTGGTCACGGTCTTTCGGCGAGTCTCAACGCCTTACGCCACCTTACGCGGGATCTGACCGCGGTCGTCACGGTTGCCGATAACGGTGGGTCATCGGGCAGGTTAAGGGCCGAGATGCCGATTCTCCCACCCGGCGATCTTCGCATGGCGCTCTCGGCCCTGTGCGAAGATTCGGAGTGGGGGGTGACGTGGCGTGATGTCGTCCAACATCGCTTCACCTCGGAAGGCGAGATTCACGGACATTCGCTCGGCAATCTCCTCATCGTCGCACTGTGGCAGCTCCTTGATGATCCCATCGCCGCACTCGACTACGTCGGCGAACTCCTTGGAACATCGGGCCGAGTTTTACCGATGGCACTCGAACCACTCGATATCGAAGCTTTAGTGTCGTTCCCGGGGGAGAGGACGCGCACGATCCGAGGTCAGGCGGATGTTGCCGCAACGACAGGTCACGTTGAGGCCGTGCGAATCATTCCGCCCGAACCCGAGATCGCGACTGAAGTCCTTGAATCGATCGATGAGGCCGAATGGCTCGTGATCGGTCCGGGAAGCTGGTACACCTCGGTTCTTCCGCACGTCAAGATTCCCGAACTACGCGAAGCTATCACTCACACCAAGGCCCGCAAGGTACTTACGATGAACCTCGCAGCCGGTCGCTCAGAAACCGTCGGACTCACCGGTGTTGATCTCTTGAACATCGTGTGTGAGGCAGCACCGGATCTTTCTTTCGACGCACTCGTCGCTGACCCTTTCGCCGAGCGCGACGGGGGAGAGGCTCTCATCGAGGCCGCACGTGAACGCGGTATCGACGTGCTCATGCGCATGGTCTCAACGGGTGATGGAACCCCCACACACGACCCTCTTCGGCTCGCCACCGCGTACCGCGACGTGTTTAATGGCGTTTTCACCCACCCATGGAAGGACTGACATGGCCCTGACTTCCGATGTCAAGGAGGAGCTCTCCCACCTCGAAGTGTCGCGCGTGAGTGCGCGCAAGGCCGAGGTGGCGACCCTTTTGCGGTTCGCGGGAGGTCTTCACCTCGTGGGTGGACGCGTCTCCATTGAGGCCGAACTCGACCAGTCGGCGAGTGCGCGCAGGCTCAAGACCTACGTTGCAGATCTGTATGGGCACGCGAGCGAAGTCACGGTGCTCGCAGCGTCGGGGATCCGACGCTCGACTCGCTACATCGTGCGCGTTCTTTCAGACGGGGCGATGTTCGCCAAACAGACGGGACTGCTCGACGCACGCTCGCGGCCCGTTCGAGGCCTCCCACCCCTCGTCGTAGGCGGAAGCGCCGAGGATCAGGCTGCCGCGTGGCGCGGGGCGTTTCTTGCTCACGGAAGCCTCACCGAACCGGGTCGAAGTGCAGCGCTCGAACTCACGTGCCCCGGATCAGAAGTTGCGCTTGCCATGGTCGGCTCAGCGCGGCGGCTCGGGATCCAGGCAAAATCGAAAGAAGTGCGTGGAACCGACCGCGTTGTTATTCGCGACGGTGAAGCGATTGGCCAGATGCTGAAGCTCATGGGAGCTGAGAAAACGGCGGCGCTGTGGAATGACAAGCGCTCGAAGCGTGAAGTGCGTGCGACCGCCAATCGTCTCGCAAATTTTGACGACGCGAATCTGCGCCGCTCTGCACGCGCCGCCGTGGCCGCGGGAGCTCGTGTGGAACGTGCTCTCGAGATCCTCGGTGATGACATTCCCGACCACCTGCGTGCTGCGGGTCAGCTGCGCATCGAGCACCGTCAGGCGAGCCTCGAGGAGCTCGGCCAGCTGGCCGATCCTCCCATGACGAAGGACGCAGTGGCGGGAAGGATTAGGCGGCTTCTTGCCCTTGCGGATAAAACAGCGGAGGAACGCGGTATTCCGGGAACGGAGGCCAACCTTGGTCCCGAAATGTTAGATGAGGAATAGAAAAGCTGCGATAGAGGCGCCTTCTTGCCCAGGATTCTATGAGCCTCGCGTCACAGCGTTGATAGGGTTAAGGCAACCCGCAGATGCGGGATCCATGCGTACAACGAGGTGCGCGAAGCCCAGTCCCACACGGTGGAAATGCCGCCGTGCACCAAGGAGGAACTGTGACCGTAAAGGTTGGTATTAACGGATTCGGTCGTATTGGCCGTAACTTCGCGCGCGCTGCCTTCGAGCAGGGCGCCGACATCGAGATCGTTGCCGTCAACGACCTCACCGACACCAAGACCCTCTCGCACCTCGTGAAGTACGACTCGATTCTCGGCCGCTTCGAGGGCGAGGTCGAGTCCACCGAGGATTCGATCACCATCGACGGTAAGTCGATCAAGGTGTTCTCCGAAAAGGATCCGGCTGCAATCGACTGGGCCTCGGTTGGCGCTGAGGTTGTCGTTGAATCGACCGGCCTCTTCACCGATGCTGAAAAGGCGAAGGCTCACCTTGGCGACACCGTCAAGAAGGTCATCATCTCGGCTCCTGGCAAGAATGTTGACGCGACCTTCGTCGTCGGCGTTAACGAGGGCGACTACGACGCAGAGAACCATCACGTGGTTTCGAACGCTTCGTGCACCACCAACTGCCTCGCGCCGCTTGCCAAGGTTCTCAACGATGAATTCGGCATCGTCAAGGGTCTTATGACCACCGTGCACGCCTACACGGGCGACCAGCGCATCCTCGACGCGCCGCACAAGGATCTCCGCCGTGCACGCGCCGCTGCTCTCAACATCATCCCGACCAAGACCGGTGCTGCTGCTGCCGTTGCTCTCGTTCTCCCCGAGCTTAAGGGCAAGTTCGACGGCTACGCGCTTCGCGTTCCCACGCCGACCGGTTCGGTTGTCGACCTCACCTTCGAGGCCGAGCGCGAGGTTTCCGTTGAGGAGATCAACGCCGCCGTCAAGAAGGCCGCTGAGGGCCCGCTCAAGGGCGTTCTTGCCTACACCGAGGATCCGATCGTTTCGAAGGACATCGAGACCGATCCGCACAGCTCGATCTTCGACGCTGGCTGCACCAAGGTCATCGGCAACCAGGTCAAGGTCGTGTCGTGGTACGACAACGAGTGGGGCTACTCCAACCGCCTCGTTGACCTGACCGTCCTTATGGGCGAGAAGCTCTGATTCTCACCACCACTCACTCTTGAGTACCTCAACGAAGGGTCCGCGTCACGGCACCGCTGTGGGCGCGGGCCCTTCGTTCACCCGGGCTCTTTAGCCCCAACGGAGCGCGCAATCGCCGCCCCGCCCCCTTTCATGAGGATGTGACCCATGCTTAAGACCATCGATTCGCTAGGCGACCTCGCCGGCAAGCGCGTGCTCGTGCGAGCCGATCTCAACGTTCCGCTTGACGGCACGACCATCACGGATGATGGCCGTATCCGTGCCTCGCTGCCCACCATCAATGCCCTGCGCGAGAAGGGCGCGCGTGTCATCGTCACCGCGCACCTCGGCCGCCCGAAGGGCGCCCCGGATCCCAAGTTCTCCCTCAAGCCCGCTGTGGATCGACTCAGCGAGCTCCTCGGTGCACCTGTTGCCTTTGCGTCCGACACCGTCGGTGAAAGCGCCAAGCAGACCGTCGAGAACCTCAAAGACGGTGAAGTAGCCGTGCTTGAGAACGTCCGATTCAACGCGGGCGAGACAAGCAAGGATCAGGCTGAGCGCGAAGCTTTTGCGAAGGAACTCGCGGCGCTCGCCGATGCCTTCGTCTCCGATGGCTTTGGTGTTGTTCACCGCAAGCAAGCCTCCGTCTACGACGTGGCGCAGCTTCTGCCTGCCGCTGCCGGTTTCCTCGTGGAGAAGGAAGTCGAATCGCTGCGCAAGGTCACCGACGAGCCAGCGCGGCCGTTCGTCGTGATTCTCGGTGGCTCGAAGGTTTCCGACAAACTCGGCGTGATTGAGAATCTTCTCGGTAAAGCCGATCGCCTTCTCATTGGAGGCGGCATGAGCTACACCTTCCAGAAGGCGCTTGGCCACGAAGTCGGCAAGTCGCTGCTCGAAGAGGACCAGGTCGAAACCGTCAAGGGGTATCTCAAGCGCGCCGAGGAATCGGGCGTCGAGATCGTCCTGCCCGTCGACAACGTCGTGTCCGAGAACTTCGGCCCCGACGGCCCCGCGGACGTCGTTCCCTCGAGCGAGATCCCCGCGGAGAAGGAGGGGCTCGATATCGGCCCCAAGACCCGTGAGCTCTTCGCCTCGAAGCTCGGCGATGCAGGCACCGTGTTCTGGAACGGCCCCATGGGCGTGTTCGAATTCGAGCTCTACGCCGAGGGCACGAAGGCTATTGCCGAGGCGCTCGCGCAGTGCTCGGGTTACACGGTTGTTGGCGGCGGCGACTCCGCTTCCGCAATCCGCAACCTTGGCTTCGACGAAGCACGCTATTCGCATATTTCTACCGGCGGCGGAGCTAGCCTCGAGCTCATCGAAGGCAAGGAACTGCCGGGTATCGCCATTCTTGAGGAGAAGTGATGATGACACGCACACCGCTTATTGCAGGCAACTGGAAGATGAACCTCACCTACATTGAGGCGCAAGCCCTCCTTGAGGATCTCGTGGAGAACCTCAAAGAGGCTGGCCACAAGGCTGACGCCGTTGAGGTAGCCATTCTTCCTCCTTTCGTGGACATCCGTACCGTGCAGACCGTTCTCGATGGCTCGGATTCCGGCATCACCTTCGGTGGCCAGGACATCTCCGAGCACGAATCGGGCGCCTACACGGGCGAGGTTTCGGGAGCGATGCTCAAAGCTCTCGGAGCGACCTACGCGGCCGTTGGCCACTCGGAGCGCCGCCAGTACCATGGCGAATCCGAGCAGATTACGAACGCCAAGGTCAAGGCTGCCCTTGCCAATGAGCTTTCGCCGATCCTCTGCGTCGGTGAGCCTCTCGAGGAACGTAAGGCCGGTAAGCACGTTGAGTACACCCTCGCGCAGGTCGAGGGCGGCCTCGAAGGTCTTTCGGCCGATGAGGTCAAGAAGGTCGTCATTGCGTACGAGCCCGTGTGGGCGATCGGTACCGGTGAGGTTGCTACGAGCGAGGATGCCCAGGAAGTGTGCCATGAAATCCGCGACCTGCTCGCCACGAAGTTCGGCGAGGAAGTCGCAGATACCGTGCGTGTGCTCTACGGCGGCTCGGTCAAGTCGTCGTCCATCGTTGAGCTCATGCGGCAGGGCGATGTCGACGGCGCCCTTGTTGGCGGTGCGTCGCTCAAGGCCGACGAGTTCGCGAAGATCGCGACGTACAACATCGACTGATTGATATCGCTCACTTCGCGATAGTGAAGCTACGCGGCTCGGCTCTAGGCTGGGCCGCGTAGCGTATTGTTAACGTCGTTGCCCGTTTTTCAACCGAAGGACTCTCCCGGTCATGGAAATTCTGAAGATTGCACTCTTCGTTCTTCTTGCGATCACGAGCCTCCTGCTCATGATGTTCATCCTGATGCACAAGGGGCGTGGCGGCGGTCTTTCCGATATGTTCGGTGGCGGCATTTCAACCGGCGCGGGATCCTCGGGTGTTGCGGAACGCAACCTCAACATCATCACGACCATCGTCGGCGTGGTCTGGCTCGGTTGCGCGATCGGCATCGCCGTGGTCGAACGCTTCATTTAAGCACCTGCGGGTGCTTCGCGCTCGTAAGATCTAGGGCACTCAATCGCTTTGGCTCAGCCCCTTCGCTTTCGTGACACGGATTGACGTAGCTAGACGCGGGTTATTTCCTGAACGGAAACCGCCATTGAGCTACGTCAATCCGTTTCTGAGAGGAAGATGCCCCGTCTTGTGTGAGGTCGCAGCGGAAGAGCCGCCCGAATGTGCTTGGCGGCGGGGGCCGAAGCGCTAGCGTTCGAGGAGGGACGCGAGTGTTCGGGCGCTCAACTGTCCCGGTGCGGATTGGGGTCCGACGGTGGCAAAGCTGGCGTCGGAACCGAAAACCTTTCCGGCGAGCCTACTCACCATGCCAAGCCGCCCCATCGCGATCGTGATGAGTGGATGCTCGAGCTTTTTCTTCGCCTCGACGCCGGCTCCGAGAAGGGCGAGCACGTCCTCGGGTGTGCGAGGCATAACCGCGAGTTTTGCAATGGCGAGATTGGCTGGTGCGAGAGTCGCCATGTACTCGAGCATCGCGACCATGGACTCCCGCGGGGGTGTTGAGGCGAAGTAGTGACGCGAGAGGACTATCGGAACGTTCTGATTCTCAGATGCGTTGAGAACGGAACTTATCGCTGCGGGATGCCGTGCTATTTCGACGTCGACGGCATGCGCAAGGCCTGAATCGACGATCGTGCAGAGGAGCTCGGCATAAACGTCGTCGGAAACATCCCACTCACCGCCCTCGCGCGCGGTGCGAATCGTCGCCACACGGGGGAGAGAGGGCGCTGCTTGACGTACGGCCTTGAGCGCCGCGCGCACGACAGCATCGGCGCGAGCCGGGTTGGCGTGGGAAGCAGCAAGCACGTGGTCGAGGCGCACCTCGAGAATGTCCACGGGGGCGTCGAGCGCGACACGCGCACCTACCGCGAGATCGTCGAGAGTAGACCCGAGAACGGGCGCAATGATGGCAGTCTCGTGCTGCGCGCCGAGTGGGACCTCGCCGATCATCACGCCCGTGTGCATGGACTTACCACCTGGGAATCTAGAGCCTTGAGGAAAAACTTGAGGGGCTCAAATGGCTTGGAGAAAGTGCGCGGCTTCCTTGTCGAGATACCACGTTGTCGATTCGGTTCCGCGCACCGCGGAAGCCGGGCATTTCGCAGCATCGATCTTCGAATGCGCGGTCTTCACAGCCTGCGCCTTATCGAAGCCCGCAACAAGGAACGACACGTGACGGGCGCTATTGAGCACGGGCCACGAGAGCGAAATGCGTTCCGACGGCGGCTTCGGTGAATTGCGCACGGGAACAGCGTAAGCCGAGGTCGCGCGCGCATCGCGATGCTCCGGGAAGAGAGAAGCCACGTGGCCATCCGGCCCGACACCGAGCAAGAGCACATCGAAATATGCCTCGCCCTGGGTCGTGAACGCCGAATCGCCGCCTTGAATGGTGAGCTGCTGGCCGTACCACGCGGCTGCTTCGTCAAGGTTCATACCGGCATCTGCTCCGGGAATGGTGTGCACGTTATACACGGGAATCCCCGCGCCAGTCGTGAGTGCTGAAATCACGGGGCGGTCGTTTCGATCCGAGGATTTTGCCGCGACAAAACGCTCATCACCCCACCACACGTGGAGCTTTGAGGTATCGACTTCGGCGAATTCGAGGGAGATCGCGATGCGTTCCGCAGTCGCTGTGCCCGCGCGCCCACCGGTGAGCACGAGGTGGGCGACGCCGCGTTCCTCGATAGCTTTCGAAATGCGAGCAACGGCGTCTTTCGCGACGGCCTTCACAACGGCATCCATGTCAGCCGTGAGCACGTCGGTTGGTTCGGACTTGCCGACGGCGAAGCTACTTGGGTCGCCCGAGAGCGGGAATGCCTTGGCAAGGACGTCTCCGTATACGTCGTCGGGGTCGAGGCGGCGAAGTTCCTCGCTCAGGAGGTCGTACATCGTGCGCTTCGGCATCGTCACGAACTGGTCGTCGTTGTTCCCGGGAAGGCTCATCGTGATGCCTTCCTCGCTCGAGCGCATAAGGCGAATGTCGCCGTCGTCGCGATGCAGCGTAACGGCGCTCAGGCCGTGATCGGCTTCAACTGCTTTGAACTCCACCGGGACCTCGTCGCCGAAGGATTTCTGAAGCCAGGCCTGCATGAGAAGTGAGGACGGGTTATCCTCGATCCCCTCAATCGTGATGGCCGTGGGCACCCCTGCAGGCGGGTAGTCGTAGGCGGTCGCGACGAGCCCGCGCCAGTTTGTAATGCGCGACCACGAGAGATCAGAATCTCCGGACTTGTAGCCGCGGGCAAGGCGCAAAAGAGACGACTTCGGGCTCTCGCACTGGTAAACGTCGGTAATACGACGCTGCGCGATGGCGCCGAGCGGATCCTGGGAAGGTGAAGCCGGCGGCGTGTATGGCCACCACGTCACGATCGGTGCATCGGGGAGCAGAAGCGGGGTGATGAGTGTGTCAAGGCCGGCATTCACGCGTCCGTGCGCCCGCAAAATGATGACTTCGCCAGCGCCCGCGTCGGTTCCCACCCGAATCTCCGCATCGAGCGCATCGCGCTTCGAGCCGTGTTCGGTCACGATCACAATGATTCGAGCAGGGTGTTCTTGGCTCGCGCGAACGGCTGCCTGAATCGGGTCATCAAGCGAACCGGTGTGCGTGACGATCACGAGAGTCGCGACGCGATTGAGCGAAATCAGTCCCTCTTCTTCGCGCAGATCGCGAAGCTTCGCGCTGATTTGCGAAGCAGTCGTATTCTCAAATGTCGAAATCATGGACGCCTCCAGGTGCGGCCGTCGCGGGCCATCATGTCGTGTGCTGTCTGCGGACCCCATGTGCCGGAGCGGTAAGGAGCAGGCGGCAAATGCTCATCCCAGAACGCGAGAATCGGGTCGAGGATCTGCCAAGAAAGCTCAACCTCCTTTTGCCGTGGGAACAGCGGGGGAGCACCGCGCAAAACATCGAGAATGAGGCGCTCGTAAGCTTCCGGCGATTCTTCCGTGAATGTTGAACCGTACGCGAAGTCCATGTTGACGTCTCGTACCTCCATTTGTGTGCCCGGTACCTTCGAGCCGAAGCGCATCGTGACGCCTTCATCGGGCTGAACCCGGATGACGACCGCGTTCTGCCCAAGATCGACCGTATCGGTATCGCGGAACGGCAAGAAAGGAACCTGCTTGTAGACGATCGCGATTTCCGTGACGCGGCGTCCGAGGCGCTTACCCGCGCGAAGATAGAACGGCACCCCGGCCCACCGGCGAGTGTTGACCTTGAGCTTGATCGCGGCGAAAGTCTCGGTCGTCGAGTCGGGGGAGATCCCTTCCTCCTCGAGGTACCCGTTGACCTGCTCTCCGCCTTGCCAGCCCCCAACGTACTGGCCGCGCGCCGTTCCTTCAGCGAGGTCGTCAGGGAGCTCGACGGCGGCGAGAACCTTCTCTTTCTCGTTGCGAAGCTCGGCGGCGTCGAACGTGATGGGTTCTTCCATTGCCGTGAGGGCGAGGAGCTGCAGAAGGTGATTCTGGATCACATCGCGTGCTGTCCCGATCCCGTCGTAGTATCCGGCACGAGTGCCAATACCGATGTCTTCGGCCATCGTGATTTGCACGTGGTCGACGTATCGGGAATTCCATACCGGCTCGAACATCTGGTTCGCGAACCTGAAGGCCAGGAGGTTTTGGACGGTCTCTTTGCCAAGGTAGTGATCGATGCGGAAGATCTCTTCCGGCTTGAAAACCTTCTCGACGATGTCATTGAGCTCGCGTGCGCTTTCAAGATCGTGACCGAAGGGCTTTTCGATCACGACTCGGCGCCACGAGTGTTCCGAGGGTGTGTTGAGCCCCGACTGCGCGAGCTGCTCGGCAACCTGGGGGAAGGCGCTCGGCGGGATGGAGAGATAGAAGGCGTGGTTGCCGCCCGTTCCCCGCGACTCATCGAGTTCGGCTACGACGCGAGTAAGCTCCTCGAACGCTTCCGTATCGTCAAAGGCACCCGTGACGAATCGAAGGCCGCCCCGGAGCTGTTCGAAGGCGTGCTCGTTGAATGATGTGCGCGCGTACCTTTCCACGCTTTCGCGCACGTACTCGGCGAAGTCCTCATGGCTCCAGTCGCGCCTACCAAACCCCACGAGGCCAAAGGCTGGTGGCAAGAGCCCGCGATTATGAAGGTCGTAAATCGCGGGAAGGAGCTTCTTACGGGCAAGGTCGCCCGTCACGCCGAACATCACGACCGAGCACGGTCCAGCGATGAGGGGGAGGCGACGGTCGCGCGAATCGCGCAAGGGATTGCTGGGTGCAGCTTCGTTCTGCCTCACTGTGGTCCTTTTGTGTAGGGATATATATGTGTGTCGCACCCGTGCCCCCGCACCCAAGAGGGAGGGGCGCGCGGGCACGACGCGGAGAGAAGGTTATTTCGTGGATGCTGCGGCGTCCCGGACTGCCGAAAGGAGTTCCTCCCACGCCGTTTCAAACTTTTCGACGCCTTCACGCTCGAGGACCGCAAAGACATCATCGAGGTCAACGCCGACAGCGGTGATCTTCTCGAGTGTGTCACGCGCGGTGGCAACATCACTCTCGGTGAGGGGGCCGTCCACGCGTGCGTGATCGGCCACTGCCTCGAGGGTTTTCCCCGGCACCGTGTTCACGACAGGATCGGCCACGAGCCGGTCGACGTACATCGTGTCGGGGTACGCCTCGTTCTTGACGCCCGTGGATGCCCAGAGCGCACGCTGCGGATTCGCCCCCTTGTCCTTGAGCGCGGAGAAGCGTTCGGAGCCCACGAACTCGAGGTACTCGGCAAAGGCAGCTTGCGCGTTGGCGAGCCCGGCCTTCCCACGAAGCTCGAGTGCCTCGCCGCCCGCGGCCTCGAGGCGCTTGTCAACTTCGCTATCCACGCGGGAAACGAAGAACGAGGCGACCGAGTGGATGCGGGAAAGATCCACGCCTTTCTCAACGGCCTTTTCGAGACCGGCAAGGTAGGCGTCGATCACCTGTCGGTAGCGCTCGAGCGAGAAGATGAGCGTGACGTTCACGCTGATACCCTCGGCGATCGTGCGAGTGATGGCCGCAAGGCCCTCATCCGTCGCGGGGATCTTGATCATGACGTTCTCGCGGTCCACAAGCGAGTAAAGTGTTTTCGCTTGCTCGACGGTCATGTCTTCTTCGTGGGCAAGGCGAGGGTCAACTTCGATCGACACGCGGCCGTCGAAGCCGCTCGACTTCTCGTAGGTCGGCTTGAAGACATCGCATGCACTTCGCACGTCCGCAGTTGTCAGCTCGGTGATGATGTCATCAACGTCGAGACCGCGAGCGGCGGCGTCAGCAATTGCGGCGTCGTAATCCGACTTGCCGGCGATAGCTGCTTTAAAGATCGCAGGATTGGTCGTCACGCCCACGATGTTGCGATCGCTCATGAGCTTTTCGAGGTCGCCGTTCTCGATGAGGGAGCGGGAGAGGTCGTCGAGCCACAGTGAGACACCGAGGTCGCTCAATTTCTGTGTCAGTTCGGTCATGGCAATACCTTTCGCTATGAGGTTGCTTGCGCGATATTCCGATGGACTGTCTTACTTGCGGGCCGCGGCGAGCGACTCCTTCGCCTTCGCCACAACATTCTCGGCGGTGAAGCCGTACTTCTCGAACAGGAGGCCGCCCGAGGCGGACTCGCCGTAGTGTTCGAGAGAGACCGCGCGACCAGCGTCGCCGAGGAAGCGATACCAGGGCATCGCGATCCCGGCCTCAACGCTCACGCGTGCCTTGACCGAGCTCGGGAGAACCGATTCGCGGTAATCTTCGCTTTGCTCGTCGAACCACTCGATGCACGGCATCGACACGAGTCGCGTGGGGATGCCTTCTGCCTCGAGGAGCTTCTGCGCTCCCGCAGCGTGCTGCACCTCGGAGCCGGTTGCGATGAGAATGGCCTCGGGTTCGCCGTTCGAGGCCTCCTTCATGATGTAGGCGCCCTTGTCGAGGTTCTCCGCGCCCGCGTACTCGTCGCGATCGAATGTGGGAACGCCCTGGCGCGTCAGGATAAGACCCGCGGGCCCTTCGTCGCGTTTGAGGATCGCCTTCCAGGCTTGTGCAGTTTCGTTGGCATCAGCAGGGCGTACAACCGAAAGGTTGGGGATCGCGCGGTAGGCGGCGAGGTGCTCGACGGGCTGGTGGGTCGGGCCATCTTCGCCGAGGCCGATCGAGTCGTGGGTCCACACGTAGATGGCCGGGGTCTTGCACAGCGAAGCGAGGCGCACAGAGCCGCGCATGTAGTCGGCGAACTGGAAGAATGTTCCGCCGTACGGCCGCGTGAGGCCGTAGAGCGAGATGCCGCTCAGGATCGCGCCCATCGCGTGCTCGCGAATGCCGAAGTGGAGCGTGCGGCCGTAGGGATTGCCCTGGAAGTCCTTGGTCTGGTTGGCCTCCGGGATGAACGACGCCTCGCCTTTCATGGTCGTGTTGTTTGAGCCTGCGAGATCGGCGGAGCCGCCCCACAGCTCGGGCATGACCGGGGCGAGGGCCCCGAGGACCTGGCCGGAAGCGGCGCGAGTTGCGAGGCCCTTGTCGTCGGCTTCGAACACCGGAAGTGCGGCGTCGAGGTCTTCGGGGAGTTCGCGAGCGATCAAGCGGTCGTAAAGCGCGGCCGCATCGGGGTTCGCGGCGCGCCATTCGTCGAGCTTCGCGACCCACTCGCGATGCTTCTCTGCTCCGCGATCGATGAGCTTGCGCGCGTGCGCGAGGGCCTCGTCGTCAACCTCGAAGGTCTTCTCGGTGTCGAAACCGAGGATGTCCTTGAGCCCAGAGATCGGTTGGTCGCCGAGCGCCGAACCGTGTGCGGCGTGATCGCCCGACTTACCCGGTGTGGGCCACGCGATCACGGTGCGCAGCTGAATAAAGGTCGGCTTGTCTGTGACCTGTTGGCCGGCGACAATCGCGTCCTTGAGCTCCTTGAGATTTTCAACGTAGTCCGTGCCGCCGTTCGTCCAGTCGACGGTGCGCACGTCCCAGCCGAGGGCTTGGTAGCGCGCGGCGGTGTCCTCGGTAAAGGCGATGTTGGTGTCGCCCTCGATCGAAATTTCGTTGTCGTCCCAAATGACGATGAGGTTGCCGAGCTGCTGGGTGCCGGCGATCGAGCTGGCTTCGTTGCTCACGCCCTCCTGCAGGTCGCCGTCAGAGGCGAGAACGTAGGTGTACGTGTCAAACGGGCTCTCTCCGGCCGGCGCCGTCGGGTCAAGGAGGCCTCGCACGCGTCGCTGCGCCATTGCGAAACCAACGGACGAAGCAATGCCCTGCCCAAGCGGGCCCGTCGTCATTTCGACACCCGCGGTGTGGAAATTCTCGGGGTGGCCCGGGGTCTTGGAACCTTCGGTGCGTAGCGCCTGCAAGTCCTCAACCTCGAGGCCAAAGCCCCCGAGAAAGAGCTGAAGGTACTGTGTGAGGCTCGTATGCCCGCACGAGAGGATGAAACGATCGCGACCGAACCACTGGGGATCCTTCGGATCGTGGTTCATGATGTCTTGGTAGAGGAGGTACGCCGCAGGAGAGAGGCTCACGGCCGTGCCCGGGTGCCCGTTGCCGACCTTCTGCACGGCATCCGCGGCGAGAATACGCGCGTTGTCGATGGCGCGCTTGTCGAGATCGCTCCAGCCCTCGGGGGCAACGAAATTGGTACTCACGAACGTTCTTTCCCTTCCATCGGTTGATCCATCTCAAACGCCGATGGCAAATGACCTTGTCGGCGCGAGGGGCCAAAATCGTGTCGATAGTATCGCGCGATTTTGTGGGAAAGGTGACTGCTGTCTCAGGAAATGCAGAGAAGTGGGGTGCTTGGAAGGGAAGGAACGGGCTCTTCGGTTGCCATGAGTCCGACGGTTGCCGAGCCAACGTCGGGTCTCCACACTAGTGGCGCGGCTTACCCGCGAATTTCTCGCCCTTCGTGCGCTGCGCCCGCTATTGTGGAGGGACGTTAGGCCCTTCTCCTGCCTGCCCAGCCCTTACCCCGCAATCGAGGAACGCGAGTGAACCAGAGCCACGGTACGACAACCCTTGCCCACGAGGCGCATCCGCTGCGTGGGGAGCAAGAGGAGCGTTCGCTTCGCCGCACCGCGCTCGCTTACGTGGCGCTGACGAAGCCACGCATTATCGAGCTTCTCCTCATCACGACCGTCCCCACGATGTTCCTTGCGGCAGGCGGCTTCCCCTCGTGGCTCCTGATCCTCAACACCATGGTGGGTGGGTACCTCGCGGCCGGCGGGGCGAACGTGCTCAACATGTATCTCGATCGCGACATCGATGCGAAGATGAAGCGTACGAAGAACCGCCCGCTCGTGACTGGTGAAGTGTCTCCTCAGGCCGCACTCATCTTCGGCTTCGTTCTGTGTGCACTTTCTGTGGCATACCTGTGGGTTTTCGTCAATGCGCCCTCGGCGCTACTCGCGCTCGGCGCGATCCTTCTCTACGTCGTGTTCTACACGATGATCCTCAAGCGCCGCACGAGTCAGAACATCGTGTGGGGCGGTATCGCCGGGTGCATGCCAGTCCTCATTGGTTGGTCCGCCGTCACTGGTGGAGTGTCGTGGACCGCGTTCTTCCTCTTCCTCGTGATCTTCTTCTGGACCCCGCCGCACTACTGGCCTCTCGCTGAGCGCTTTACTCAGGACTACGCGCGCGCCGAAGTACCGATGCTTCCCGTCGTAAGTTCACGAAAGAACGTCGCGAATCAGATGGTTTTCCACACCCTCATGATGCTCGCGAGCTCCCTCGCGATCATTCCTCTCGCACCCACGGGCATCGTGTACACGGTGAGCTCAATCGTTTTCGGTGGCTGGTTCCTCTATCTCGTGGTGCGGTATGCGGTGCGCGTGCGACGCGGGATGTCCGGCAAGCAGCTGAACCCCATGGGCGTATTCCACGCGTCGATCACCTATCTCACGCTCGTGTTCGTCGCGCTTGCCATCGATCCCTTCGTGGCGCTTTAGCGAGTGCCGATGCCTGAGCGCGCCGGAAGCGCTTCACGCCTCGCAGAAACTTTTCTCACTCACATTCGGATTGAACGAGGCCTGAGCTCCAACACTGTTTCTGCTTATCGGCGCGACCTTCATCGCTACCTGGCCTATCTCGACAGCCACAGCGTCGATATACGGGATGTCGATACGCCCACGATTGCGGGGTATATCGCCGCATTGCGCGAGGGCAGCCTAGGGGCAGCACCCCTCGCCGAATCTTCGGCCGCGAGAGCCCTCGCCTCGATCCGTGCCTTTCACCGTTTTCTCGACGAAGAGGGGGAGGCGCACACGGGCGACCCTTCAGCTCTCGTGCGGGAAGCATCCCGACCTTTGCGCTTGCCGGATGCCCTCAGCATCGCCGAGGTTTCCGCGCTTATCGAGGCGGCGTCGGGTCCCTTCACCGGCGCCCTCGCGACCGAGCGTGCCCTGCGTAATCGCGCCCTCGTAGAACTGCTCTACGGAACCGGCTGTCGCGTGAGCGAAGCTCTTTCGCTCGACATCGATGACACTGCCCTCCGTGAGGCCATCGTGCGCGTGCGGGGAAAGGGAAACAAGGAGCGTCTGGTGCCGCTTGGCCGCTATGCGCTCGATGCTCTTGAGGCATACCTGACACGGGCACGACCGACCTTCCTCGAACGGGGAAGCGGCAGTGCTGCGATTTTTCTGGGCAATCGCGGAACGCGGCTCACGCGACAAGCGGCCTTCGCGATCGTGAAAGCGGCGGCCGCCAACGCAGGAATCACCGCGCACGTGAGCCCCCATACGCTTCGCCACAGCTATGCAACGCACCTCATCGAGGGCGGAGCCGATGTGCGCACTGTTCAGGAGCTCCTTGGTCATGCCTCGATCACGACCACCCAGCGGTACACGCACCTCGGTGCGCAAGCTCTGCGCGAGATCCACGCGAGTTCCCATCCGAGGGCGCTGTAGGCAAGAGGGATTGCCATTCGTATCCAGGGCCTGCGGTTAGGATGTTCCCCAAGGGTCGCGCGCACTGAACGCGTGCAAAACCCGCGAACATCATCGACGTAGGGACAGGTACACGTGACAAAGAGCGAGCTTGATCTGAATCTGAACTACGGCCCCACGGGGCGACCGCTTCCAGACTTTCCCGAGCCGAAGACGCTCGACTCGCACGGCCCCGCGCGCATCATCTCGATGGTGAATCAGAAGGGCGGGGTTGGAAAGACGACCTCGGTCATCAACCTCGGTGCCTCACTTGCCGAACTCGGCCGCAAGGTTCTCCTCGTGGACCTCGACCCGCAGGGTGCGCTGAGCGCGGGCACGGGCATCAACAGCTACGAACTCGATCTCACGGTGTACAACCTCTTGCTCGAGCGCGATCACGATATCCGCGAGGCAATTCAGCCGACCACGACGGACAACATGGAGATCCTCCCGGCGAACATTGATCTCTCGGCCGCAGAGGTGCAGCTTGTCAATGAGGTTGCCCGCGAGATGGCGCTAGCTCGCGTGCTGCGCCCAGTTGTGGGGGAGTACGACGTCATTCTCATCGATTGCCAGCCATCGCTCGGTCTTCTCACCGTCAACGCCCTTGCTGCGAGTGATGGCGTCATCATTCCACTCGGGGCTGAGTACTTTGCGCTTCGCGGCGTCGCACTGCTCGTGGAAACCATCGAAAAGGTGCAAGATCGCATTAACCCCCGCCTGGAAATGGACGGGATCCTCATCACGATGTTCGATCCCCGCACGCTCCACGCGCGTGAAGTTGTGAGTCGTGTTGTTGAGGCGTTCCCCGACAAGGTCTTCCATACCGCGATTAACCGCACCGTGAAGTTCCCGGATGCCTCGGTCGCGGCAGAACCGATTACGGCGTTTGCCTCGAATAACAAGGGTGCCGATGCCTATCGCCAGCTTGCGCGTGAATTGATCGCGCGCGGGGCGGCAGCTTGACGGGCGCAAATCGGCGCGGTCACGGGCAGAAAAAGCGAAGGAGCGACTTCTCCGCGCCGAAAAAGGTTCGGCTTCGTGATTCCGAAGGTGCGCCGCGTACAGGTAGCGGCAGTGCGTCGCAGGAACCGTCGGACCGCGTCGCCCAAGAGGGGGAACGCCTCCAAAAGGTGCTCGCAAAGGCGGGCTTTGGTTCACGTCGCGCGTGCGAGGCGCTCATTGCGCAAGGCCGCGTTGCGGTCGGGGGAGAAGTCGTCCGGGAACAGGGCGTGCGCGTGGATCCCCACCTGGCGGTCATTCACGTCGACGGGCGCCGCGTGCAGCTCGACGAGGAAAAGCTCACGATCGCGCTCAATAAACCCCGCAAGGTCATGAGCGCGATGGAAGATCCGCAGGGGCGCCGCACCCTTGAAGAATTTGCGGCCCGCTACCCCGTGCGGCTCTACCACGTGGGGCGACTCGACTACGAAACCGAGGGGCTTCTCCTTCTCAGCAACGACGGCGAACTTACGCACCGCCTCACGCACCCGAGCTTTGAGGTGTCCAAAACCTACGTGTGTCGCTTTGACTGCCCAGGTTCGTTCCCGCGCTCTATTCTGGCGAAGTTGCGTTCGGGACTCGAGCTTGAGGACGGCCCCGCGAAGGCTGACCGCGCAAGCCTCGTCGCGCATGACGGGAGAGAAGCGATTGTCGAAGTGACACTCCACGAGGGACGCAACCGCATTGTGCGCCGCATGTTCTCCGCGCTCGGGTATGAACTGACGAGCCTCGTACGCACCCGTATTGGGCCGGTCGTGCTGGCTGATCTCGCCCCCGGGGCCACGCGTGAGCTTACAGCAAAGGAACTTGGCACCCTCATGGCGGAGGTCGGCCTGTGAGCACCGGTGTGCAGCGAGAAGCTGTCGCGCTCGAAGGGCCCGTGCTCGTGATCGGCGCGGGCCTCATCGGCGGATCGATCGGCATGGCTCTCGGCAACGCAGGGCTTGACGTTCTCGTGCGCGATTCGTCTCCCGGAACAACGCGCCTTGCGTGCGAGCTGGGTGTCGGGCGCAAGGAACAGGCGGGAGATAACCCCCAGGTCGTCGTGGTGGCGACGCCTCCCGATGTCTCCGCACGCGTCGTGCTCGACGCGCTAGAGGAGTTCCCCGGGGCGTGCGTACTCGATGTGGCGAGCGTGAAGCAGCACATCGCAGCGGAAGTCCTCGCCTCCGCCGAGGCGCGAGGACTCGATGCGTCTCGTTATGTGGGCACTCACCCCATGGCCGGCCGTGAGGTCGCCGGAGTTGTTGCGGCTCGAGGGGACCTATTTCGGGGAAGGGCTTTCGTCGTGGTTCCGACGCCTGCCACCTCCCCGCGAACCTACGCTCTCGCAAAGCTGATCGGAATCGAACTCGGCTCTTCCGTGGTCGAGATTGAGCCCGATGTCCACGACGAGGCCGTGGCGTACGTCTCGCACGTCCCGCAGATTGTCGCGAGTCTCCTCGCGAGCCGGCTCACACATGCGAGCGAGGCAGCTTTGGGCCTTTCTGGGCAGGGACTTCGCGATACGACTCGTATTGCCGCGAGTGACCCGCGGCTATGGGTTGAGATTCTGTCCGCAAATGCCGAGTGCATCGCACCAATCCTCCGCGCGCTTGGCGAGGATCTTTCCGCCCTCACCCACGCGTTTGACGTGCTCATGGAGGCCGACCCGCAGCCGGGTTCACGCGCCCGAATTGCCCGTGCGATTGCCTCGGGCAACGATGGTGTCGCTCGCATTCCAGGCAAGCACGGCGGGGACGCGGAGAGCTTTTGCCGGCTCACCGTGCTCGTTCCCGACGAGCCCGGCGAACTTGCGAGGCTCCTGACCGATATGGGGGAGGAGTGCATCAACCTCGAGGACCTCAGGCTTGAGCATTCGCTCGGCCAACGCATGGGCCTTGCACATGTGAGTGTCATGCGTGCCGACGAACATCGGCTCACGGAAATGCTTGAAAAGAGAGGTTGGGCACGCGCGGGAACGGAGTAGTGGCGAGCGAGGCACGTGAGAGCATCGCACTATTAGGCTTAGAAGCTGACCAGAGACAGGGGAGGAAAGGCATGAACGGCGTCACCATCGCAATCGATGGCCCCGCAGGCTCGGGGAAGTCAACGGTCTCGAAAGAGGTGGCACGGGCCCTTGAGGGCGGCTACCTCGATACGGGTGCGATGTACCGTGCAGCGGCGTGGTCCTGCCTCAACGAGGGGGTTGACCTCGACGACCGCGAGGCCGTCACGGAGCACGTGGCCGAGTTCGACCTCGTCATGTCGACCGACCCCGATGAACCGTACGTTTTCGTTGAAGGTACGGAGGTTTCGAAGCAGATCCGTTCCGAAGAGATCTCAACATGCGTCAGTCGCGTCGCAACAAACACCGATGTGCGCGCGATCCTTCAGGAACGTCAGCGTGCGATCCTCTTCCAGACAGCGAATGAGAAGGGATTCTGCGTCGCCGAGGGGCGCGACATCACAACAGTCGTCGCCCCGGATGCCGACGTGCGCGTGCTGCTCACCGCGAGCGCCGAAGCACGACTTAGGCGCCGCGCCGGTCAACTCGGTCTCGAGGATTCTGAAGATGTGCGTGCACGCATGCGCGACCAGGTACTTCGCCGCGACGCGGACGACTCGACCGTTTCCGAATTCACCGAAGCAGCCGAGGGCGTGGACCTGATCGATACGACCAACCTTGATATTGACGAGGTTGTCAACGCCGTTCTCGAGCGTGTTCCAGGCATCGAAATCGTCGACGACGATCCCAACACCGAGGTCATCGCCGACGACGGAAATCTCGAATCTCTTGATGACGAGGCACGCACAGCCTCGCTGCGCGCCGGCCTCGACGAATACGGCCTCGATGAGGACGATCAGAGCCTCCTCATGGACGAGTATGCGCCTATTGCGAGCGCCGAGGACGAGCGCATGCTGCCGGTCCTCGCCGTGATTGGCAGGCCAAACGTTGGAAAGTCCACGCTCGTGAACCGAATTCTGGGCCACCGCGAAGCGGTTGTTGAAGACACGCCCGGCGTGACGCGTGACCGCGTGTTTTACGAGGCCAACTGGGCGGGCCGCGACTTTATGCTGGTCGATACAGGTGGCTGGGAAGACAAGGTCGAGGGGATTGCCTATCGCGTCGCCGAGCAGGCTGAACTCGCGATTGGTCTTGCCGATGCCGTGATGTTTGTCGTTGATGCCAACGTCGGCATCACGCACACGGATGAGCAGCTTGTGAAGGTACTCCGCCGTTCAAAGAAGCCCGTGCTTCTTGTTGCCAACAAGGTCGACGATCAGCGAGGTGAGCTCGAGGCCGCCGCACTGTGGAACCTTGGCCTTGGTGAGCCGCACCCCGTCTCAGCGCTCCATGGGCGTGGCTCGGGTGACGTGCTTGACCGCGTTCTCGAGATCCTTCCCGAGGAAGGCCAGACGCGTGCAAAGCCGAGCGGTCCACGGCGCGTGGCCCTCATCGGTCGACCGAACGTGGGTAAGAGTTCGCTTCTCAACAAGCTTGCTCGCGAAAACCGCGTCGTTGTTGACTCGACCGCGGGCACGACACGAGATCCCGTCGACGAAGTTATCGAACTCGACGGGCGTGAATGGACGTTCGTGGACACCGCCGGCATTCGCCGCCGAATTCGCCAGAGTGAAGGCGCCGATTTCTTCGCCTCGATCCGCACCCAAGCCGCGCTCGACAGAGCCGAGGTCGCGGTCGTTCTCCTTGAGGCGACCGAGCCGATCTCGACGCAAGACCTCAAGATCATCGACATGGTGCTCGAATCGGGCCGAGCCCTCGTGCTCGCGTTCAATAAGTGGGATCTTCTCGACGAGGAGCGCCGCGCCCAGCTCGAATGGGAGATCGAGAAAGATCTCGCACACGTGCGATGGGCGCCGCGTGTCAACATTTCCGCTCTCACGGGCCGCCATACCGACAAGCTCGTACCGGCACTCGACCTCGCTCTTGAGTCGTGGGATACGCGCATTCCTACGGCGCGCCTCAATGCCTTCCTTGGCACGCTCGTGGCTGCCCACCCGCACCCGCTACGAGGGGGCAAACAGCCCCGTATTCTTTTCGCAACACAGGCACGTACTCGACCACCGCGTTTCGTCATTTTCGCCTCGGGATTTCTTGAGCACGGCTATCGCCGCTTTATTGAGCGTCGTTTGCGCGAGGATTTCTCCTTCGACGGCTCGCCTGTCGAGATCAGTGTGCGCGTTCGCGAAAAGAGGAAAAACCGGTAAGGAGGGGCAGCATGCCCGCGCCCGACTTTGTCATCGCCCTGCGCGAGAAGATCGGCCACGACCACCTGTGGCTCTCAGGCGTCACGGTGTTCGTGCTGAACGCGGAGCGTACGCACTGCCTTTTTGTTCAGCGTGCCGACAATCATCAGTGGACACCCGTCACGGGGATTATCGACCCGGGGGAGGCGCCAGCGCGCGCGGGTGCGCGCGAAGTTCTCGAGGAAACCGGGTGCTCGTGCGAAATTGAGTTTCTCTCGAATGTGGGATGCGTCGGGCCCGTGACACATCCCAACGGTGACCTCGCGAGCTACCTCGACCTCGCTTTTGTGGCGAGGCACGTGAGCGGTGACCCCTACCCGGCCGACGGTGAAAACCTTCAAGCGGCGTGGTTTCCGATCGAGGAACCCCCCGAGCTCAATAGTCGCTTCACACAAGGCTTTCGTCACGCGCTCGCGCAGGTGAAAAGCGGCGAGCACGTGACGCGTTTCGAGCGTTAAATCGCCCTCTCAGCCTTCATTCAAAGGCCGCTCGAACACGACTGCCATGGGTGTTTGCTGCGAACCTTGTCCGAGCGGGTTATCGGCAAACTGCGCTTCGTAATGCGCGCGATCTCGCGAGGCTGAAAGGCCAAGGACGTTGCGCCCAATGTCGTTCGCATCCATGACGACGACGCCGTCGAACGTGTTAACGAAGCGCGCCGGGACGCTCTCGCGGATAACCTCCACAAGGTGCTCCGCGACAACATCCGGGTCCTTTGGGGGGAGCTTTGCCGAAACGTTCGATGGATACACCGAATACTCCGTGGGGCCATCGATTGCCCGAACGTCGGCGCCCGCGAGTTCATAGAACACTCCACGCTTTCCTCGCAGCTTGCCAAGTGCGCCGAGCGCCGCGGCGTAGGTGATTCGTGCAAGCCCGGCCTCGTTGATCGCGAGCTGCATCGTGACTGGATCACCGAGACCGATGCCCGCGGGCGTGCGCGTGACAAACTTCGATAGCTGCTTCGCTGCGAAGGAGGGCTTGATTTCCCACACGAACCACGAGCGGCCCTGCATGATCGCGATGATCTTCTCCGAAACCGTGAAGTTCCACAGGCGCCCCTCCGTCGCGTGGCGATCCTCGTCGGTGCCACGTGCGTCGAGCTGTTCGAAGAAGCCCTTGACGTAACCGGCAATTTCCTCATCCATTCGGGAGTCTTTTGAGAACTTCTCGGTCTGGATGGGGTACCGGCGAGCGATAAGGTCGCCGTCAATCTCAAGATCAAGTTGCTTGCCCGCATTCGCCGTCAGTGGGGTGTGGGGATCCGGGGGGAGGGATCGTCCGTTGTCGTCAGCAAAAAGTGCGGAGTCTTCCTGCTCATCCTGTTGGTCGAGTACTTCCGAATCAAAGAACACACGTGCCCACAGCTCGGCACAGGCGAAGCGCCAAAGCTGGCCGGCGTCTAGTGCGCCACGACCATTGATGTGCGCGTCGTAGGCCTTGAGAACTTCCGCCTGATTGAACCAGCCGCGCGTGCCAAAGGGCTGCGAAGAAAACAGTGAAAAGTACGTGCCCTTGATTCGCTTAAACCATGCCCTCTCGCGTTCGCTCGAAGTGGGAATCGGATCTTCAGAACTTGTAGAGCCGGCTACTGCTTCGATCAGGGAGCGAGTCTTTCCTTCGCCAAAAGCCGTGTCATCGAGGGAGGCGTAGAAACGAAGAAGCGCGCGATCGGTGAACGGCGAGCGAAGTGCGATGCCATTGCCGAACATCTGCGCTGCCTTAGCACGTTGCTCTGCGGCAACGCTGCCTGCCTGAGCGAGCGGCGCGAGAGATCCCTCGTATTCGGGCAGTGGCTCAGGCGCAATCCTTTGCATCTCGTTCGGTTCGCACAGCGCGGAGCCGAGAAGTGAGTTGAGGGTCGTATTTCCTCGACTACGGGTGGCATCGAGGGCGCGCGAGACGAGCGAGCGGCGCTCGCGTTCTGGCGCCCGCAGAGCGCGAGCGCCATAGGTATCGAGCGCTAGTGCGTGGCCTTCTTGTGCACATGCGCGCAGTTCAAGCCACGTGAAGTATGAGCTGAGCGACGTCGGTGGTTCCTCGAACGTGCGAAGCATACGGGGCAGATCATTCTTCAATCCCTGCGGGGTCGCCTTCACATCGCTCTCTTGCTCGGCACCGAGCTCAGGTCCGCCCGTGGCAGCGATGAGCGTCCAGGGATCCAGGCGTGCAGGAGAGGTAGCAGACGCGTTTTGTAGGACCTTCGAGCCTACGGAGTCGACGTTGTCCAGGAGAAGAGTTCCGCTCTCAGTTGCGCGGCGCGCTACCGCATCGTGGAGGCGCGAGCGGAACTCATCGATGCACGTATGGTCGGCGCGGCGGGGATTCGCGGGAGGAGCGAACACATCGTTCGGCGCGCTCGAGAGCGACACTCGCTCCACAGTGCCTTGCGAAATGCGCACTGCCTCGCCCGGAAGCACGCGAGAAACGCCCGAGAAGAACGTCGCAGAACCGCGGCGATCCTCACCAAGAAGATACTGGCGCAGCACCTCGAGATTTGGTTCGCGCGGAAGTTCGGCTTTGTCGATGATGGCGGCGATTGACGAGCCGAAGGCAACGCCCTTCGACGTCTGTGCGTAATACAGCGGTCGAAGTCCAAGGACATCCCTCGCGAGCACAAGCGAGGAATCTGATTCCTGAATGGCCACAGCAAATTCCCCGTCGAGCGTGGCGAGCCCGGAAATTCCTTCGGTCTCGATGAGACGCGAGCAGGCGTCGGACCCCGCGGCTCCGGTAAGCGCAGATGTGGAGCCCACCGGGAGCACGTAACCGTCAAGGGCGCATTGACCCTCGTCAGCCACCTCAGGCCACGCCAAAATGTTCCCATCAAAGGACACATGACCGAAAAAAGTGGACATCGCATCTACCTCCGTAGGCCTCATTCTTCATCCAGACTATAGGGCAGTGACATAGGGTGAACATAAAGAAAAAGGGCGAGACACCTCTGCGGTGCCTCGCCCTTTTATCCGCGTCGGGCTGACAGGATTTGAACCTGCGACCCCACGACCCCCAGTCGTGTGCGCTACCAAACTGCGCCACAGCCCGCGGTTTTCGACTTGTCCACTATAGCGGAGCTCAATGCCGAAGAGCCAATTCGTAGAGGTGAGCCCCGCCACGCCAAAATTGGTCAAGAAGATCTAAAGGCTTCGCAGTGATCAACCTAAAGATACCGATATGCCCCATATGCGGTGGCAAAATGGACGCGGAAGCATTGAACTCTCATACCGGTCCGCGGAATGGGGTGCGCGTGGAAGAAAGGTCTGTGTCATGAACGAACATATGTTTGACTCGAGCCCCGAGCAGACCACAAAGCTTTCGCCGCTCGAGGGCAAGGTCGAGTTCGCGGACGAGGCCGAACACGGCCTCTCTCCTCAGGATCGCCAAGCTGTCGAAGCGCTACCGGAAGGCACTGCCCTTCTGATCGTGCGCAAGGGGCCGAACATGGGGGCGCGTTTTCTTCTTGACTCCGAAAGCACGGTCGCGGGCCGCAATCCTGCGTCGGAGATTTTCCTCGATGACGTCACGGTGTCTCGCAAACACGCCACTTTCGTTCGGGGTCAAGGCGGCTTCCTCGTTCTCGATATGGGCTCCCTCAATGGCACCTACGTCAACCGTGAGCTTGCCGACGAGGCTCGCCTCAACAACGGGGATGAGATCCAGATCGGCAAGTATCGCTTCACGTTCTTCACGCGTTCGTGAGGCGCGACACGAAAAAATTCTCGCCACATTTCGGCGCGTTTAATCCCGGATATGCGCCCTGATGGGTATTCTGTCGTCGAGGCTTTCCCCCTTCCCCGACACGAAAGTCCATCTGGAGGCACACGTGAGCAAGCGCGACAGCAGCACCTATGGTGCGCAGAGCACCGTTCCGGCGACCGAGGCGCAGGGAGTTCTTTTCGACGACCTCGTCGACACCCCCGGCGAGCTCGGCTATCGTGGCCCGGCCGCGTGCAAGGCTGCAGGCATTACCTATCGTCAGCTCGACTACTGGGCTCGCACGGGCCTAGTTGAACCTAGTGTGCGCTCCGCTACCGGATCTGGCTCGCAGCGCCTTTACGGGTTCCGCGACATCCTCGTGCTCAAGGTCGTCAAGCGCCTCCTCGACACTGGTGTTTCGCTCCAGCAAATCCGTGTCGCAGTTGAAGCAATGCGTGCACGCGGGGTAGAGGATCTCGCCCAAATCACCCTCATGAGCGATGGCGCCTCGGTTTACGAATGCACGAGCGCCGAGGATGTCTTCGATCTCGTTTCGGGGGGCCAGGGGGTTTTCGGGATTGCCGTGGGCCGCGTAGCTCGTGAAGTTGAAACCGAGCTCGCAATTCTGCCGAGCGTTGATCCGCAGCATGATGCTGCCGAAGCTCTCCGCGACGAGCTCGCCGCGCGTCGCGCACGCAAGGCCAGCTGACAAGCCATTTTCGGTCTTCAGTCAACTCTTCTTCGTCAATATCGCGCCCCTTGCCGCAGGCCGTGTCGGAATTTTGGCACGCGGAAGGGGCGACGGCTTTTAAGGCCCTGATGCCTGAGGCCTAAGAGTTCTGTCGAGAGTCCATGATCGTGGCGAGCAAGCGATCGAAGTCCTGCGTAAGCTGCTTCGCGCTCGAGCCTTCATACTCGTGCAGCGGGATCGCACCGCCCTGCGCTTGCTGAAGACCCACGCGCTCTTCGAGAACGGGCTCGAGAACACGGTCACCGAAAAGTTCTCGCAATTCGTTGAGTCGGAACTGGTGCTCGACGCTGCGCGGACGGTATCGGTTCACGAGGATCCCTAGCGGCTGCAGTCGTGGGGCAATGCCGCTTTCGTGGAGCTCCTCGGCAAGCTTGAGTGCCCTGTCGGCGGCCGAGACCGCGAAAAACCCGGGTTCGGAGACGACGATTGAGCGATCCGATGCCGAAAGGGCCATCTGGGTAAGGCCATTGAGCGACGGCGGGCAGTCAATGAATACGACGTCGTAGTGGAAGGAGCGACGGTTGAGTGCTTCCCTTAGGCGACGAACACCGCGCCTGGCGAGGGCTGGGGAATCGAGTCGAGAAGAGCGGTGGCTGCCTGGGATGATATCGAGATGACTGGAAACGCGGGAGCCGCTCTGCTCACGTTTCGTCCAGGGGGTCTGCACGATTGCCCGATCAACCGTTTCGGTGCGCGCCGACGCGATCACTTCAGCGATATCCGGTTCGCTACCGGGGTGCCCGAGGAGCCCGAGAGTCGTGTCCCCCTGCGGATCGAGATCGAGAACGAGGGCGTTCACGCCTTGGTTGAGGGCTGCTGATGCGAGGCCGAGGGTGACGGAGGTCTTCCCGACGCCGCCTTTGAGAGAGTAAACGCTGACGACAAACACGAAGTTAGCCTACCGAATCCTGGCCGTGGTCATCGGACTCGTCGTCCGTGTCTTTTGGCTCATCCACCATTTCCTTGAGGAAATCTTCGACTTCATCGGTAAGGTTTTCGGCGCCTGGCAGGGGAGTGTCCGTTCCGGGGGAGAGGTGCTGCACCATCCCGTCCATACGTGAATAGTTTTCCTCGAATCCCTTGATGAGAGAGGAGAGCTGCTCATTTTCTGCTGCGCTTTGGTCTAGCGCCTCACGCACTTCCGCGATCTTTTCTTCGAGAGCTTTCGTCGGCGTCAAAGCCGGCCCTCCCTCGATATCGAGGGCAGTGAAAAGAGCGGGGAGGGCCGGATAGTACTCAACTTCATGCGCGTAGGAGGGCACGTGTGCGGCAAGGCCGATAATGGGGTGGCCGGCCTCAGCCATGCGCACCATGAGCAGCGCGGGGAAGGAAGCACGCATTTCAATGGTGCCCGGGAACGGACTTGCGAGAACCAAATCCTTAGGGTCGCCCGCATAGCGGCTCACGGCCACGGGCCGCGTATGAGGCGTTGCGCCGGGGAAGCTCGTGGCGACGAGAGTCCGCGTCACGCCAAGTTGCTCGACGATAATGCGAACGGCGTGTGCGACGCGCTCCCATTGAAAGTTCGGCTCTGGCCCGCTGAGGAGTAAAAATGGCTTTTCGCTTTCAGGGGTGACTTCGCGAAGGGTGAGTGCGGGGGAGGAGTATCCAGTGAGGTGATCTTGCTCGAGGGAAATCGGCGGCCGTACTGCGGTGTAGTCAATGACCTGATCGGAATCGAAGGTTCCCACGAGCCGATTTGGGTAGTTCCCGGTGATGAACTCATCGAGCTTTTCCTGGACACGCCCGGAATCAACAAAGGAGCCGAGGGTGATGACGAGCGTGCTCGCGCGAAGTGAACGCGAGTCGACGTCGCGCTCATAGCTGAAGAGCGTAGTGGGATCGAGCACGAAAACCTCCTAGTGTGCACGGCCGATGATTCCTTGAACGCCGGGCCCTTCTCGAGTTATTCCTCGGGTGATTAGACTTGTGACGTGGCCGTTCACAAAATTGTTCTCTTCTATGTTTTCACTCCGCTCGCCGATCCGGAGGCAGTGAAACTCTGGCAATTCGCCCTCGCCGACTCGCTTGGCCTCAAAGGTCGAGTGATCGTGTCGAAAGATGGCATTAACGCGACGGTCGGGGGCGAGATCAACGCCGTCAAGCAGTACGTCAAGCGCACGAGGGGCTATGCCCCGTTCCACGGTGCCGACATCAAGTGGTCCGACGGCACGGGGGAGGATTTCCCGAAACTCTCCGTCAAGGTTCGCGATGAACTCGTGACCTTCACTGTTCCCGAGGAGATCAAGGTCGGTTCCGAAGGCGTGATTGGCGGGGGAGTGCACCTTTCCCCCGAAGAACTCCATGCCCTCGTCGAATCGCGCGGCGACGACGTCGTGTTTTTCGACGGGCGCAACCGCATGGAGGCGGAGATCGGTCGTTTCCGGGGCGCGGTTGTGCCCGAGACAGAAACGACGAGGGATTTTATCGGTGAGCTTGATTCGGGCATGTATGACGATCTCAAGGATCGGCCCGTGGTGACGTACTGTACGGGTGGCATTCGCTGCGAGGTGCTCAGCGTCCTCATGAAGAACCGTGGCTTCACAGAGGTGTACCAACTCGATGGTGGCATCGTTCGCTACGGGGAAAAGTACGGCAATGACGGCCTGTGGGACGGGTCGCTATATGTCTTCGACGGTCGCATGCACATGGAGTTTGGTGACGGAGCCGAGTCGCTCGGTACATGTGTCGCGTGCGGTCGAAGAACGCCGATCTACGTCAATTGCATCAATCCCGCATGCCGCAAGCAATTCTTGCGGTGCGATGAATGTACGAAAGACGAGCTCGCGCTCGCGTGCGGAGAATGCGGAGAGTGAGTACCGCACCACGAGTATTGGTCGGCATTCGCGGGCAGGGAAGGGGTCCGTCGGTGACTCATCAACCGTCGGACCTCCGCGGAGCGCCGCCCTTCGCTTTGACTTTACATAACGTACATTATCGGCGTTACGGCTGTGGGCTGTGCGGATAGGACTTCCTCATAAATGATGGCGGTTTCGGCTCCTCACGCACGGTGATGGCAGGTTGGCAAACCCCCACAATTTCTATGTAAACCGGGACTAGGCAATCCGGGATCGAGAAAGCGCTTCCTGGTAGCTCGGTTCCGCTTTCTTGAGCTTTGTGATGACGAGAGCGGTTACAGGAATCGCGAGGTACTGAACGATGACCTTGTAGAGGAAACCGAAACCCGTGTAGTTGAGCCACTGGCCAAAGGTTGTGATGCCGAGAACCGGCGCTGCGATTGTGCAGAAGATGATCGTGTCCACGAGTTCTCCCGAGCCGCTCGAGGTGAAGAGCCTCGCGATAACGCCGGGCTCACCGGTGCGGCGCTTCATCCGACTCACGATGAAGGAATTGAGCGTTTGGCCCGCAAGGAAGCCGCACAGGGATGCGAGAACAATTTGCCACACGGGGCCGATCGCAAGCTCGAGCGCGCCTTGTTTTGCGATTCCGTAGTCGTCATTGAAGCCCGGAAGCCAAATGATGATGGCATAGCAGAGTACCGCGAAAGTATTGAGAGCGAAGGACGTGAGGATTGCCCGACGTGCCGCCCCCGGTCCGTAAAGTTCCGTAATGATGTCGCCGAGGATGTAGGCGAGCGGGAATAGAAAGAACGCCGCGTCGGTGATGACGAACCCGATTGTGACGCCTTTTGCAGCGCCGATGCCGGAAATTACGACCACGACGGCCATGAGCGCGCTCAACACGTCGTAGTGGGAGTTGCCTCGCGTTGCGTAGACTGCCTTGCCACGTGCAGGGCTCGCCTGTGGATCACTTGTGCTCTTGGTCATGGAACCACTTTAGAAAAGCTCCACCCATCGCACTATTTCCAGGGTCTATCAGTGCTCTGATCGTCACAGCCTTCGATGAAAGCGTCGAGGATTGCTTCAAGGATGCGGGAGGTGTCCTCTTCGAGCCTCTCCCCCGTGGCGAGCTCGGCGACCATGCGATTGAGGTACACCCCGAGAAGTGTTTCCGCGATGGTTTCCGCCGGAACGGTGAGGGTGAACGGATACCGCGCCGCGAGTTCCTCGAAAATCTGAGCGATTCCAGCAATGAGCCGGTCGCGTTCGCGCCCGAGGTTCGTGCGCGCGTCGCTGTTTTGAAGCGAAATTGACACAGCTTCGGTGTGCATGAGGTACCACGCGAGCCCCAGTGGCCTCAGTTGCTCGAGCGATTCGAGAAGATCAGCTTCGTCCACCGAAGTATGAGCCTCGCTCTCCTCAGCGTCAGCATTCGGGAATGGTTGCGTCGCTTCGAGTGCCCTCGTGGTGACCTCGGTGAACGCCTCCCAAAAGACCTCGTCTTTCGAAGAAAAGTTTGAATAGAAGGCGCCGCGCGTAAAGCCTGCAGCCCGGGTGAGGTCATCGACCGTGGCGCCTTCGACTCCTTTTTGTGTGAAGACCTCGATTGAGGCTTCGATGAGCCTTCGGCGGGTGTTCTCCTTGGAACGCGCCTGCTGCGCACTCTCGGTTGCTGTGATGTTCACAATGCAGCTCCTGGTCGCTTTACGGGATTGCTCGATATATCTTAGTATCGAACTCGATACGAAAGTGTATTCAGTGTCTCGAGAGTAGCGAGGAGCATTCGTGTCATCGACCCTGTACCGTCTCGGCCTCAATGCCGCGCGCTCACCCTGGAAAGTCATCGGCACGTGGCTCGCGATCATCATCCTCGCCGCAGCCGGCGCGCTCACTCTCGGCAAAGGCCTAGACGACGCCTTCAGCATCCCCGGAACCGAGTCTCAGGAGGGCATCGACTCCCTCGCGACGCGTTTCCCTCAGCTAGGTGGCACCGGCGGCCAGATGATCTTCGTGAGCGAAGACGGCTCCCCCATTGCCGCTCATGAATCAGAAATCGTGAAGGCCATGGATCGCGCTCGCGACGTCAAGGGAGTCGAAAGCGCGACAAACCCCTTCGATGAAAACATGGCGGGGGAAAAGAGTGAAGATGGAAGCGCGATCATCGCGAACATCCAGCTCGACCCAGAACTCGGCGCTGTTCCTCAAGAAACCCTCAAAGGGCTTACCGACATCGTTGATTCGACCACCGACGCACACAACGGTCTCCACGCCTACATCGGAGGCCAGGTGACCATGACCCCAGAGATGGGCATGAGCATCATGGAGGTGCTCGGGGTGATCGCCGCGTTGATCGTGCTCAGCATCGTCTTTCGCGCCTTCCGTTCGGCATTCATCCCGATCGTCACCGCCATCACGGGAATTATCGTCTCGATGATCGTGATGTTCATGGGCACGAGCATCTTCACCATCTCCTCGGCAACCCCAACCCTCGCCCTTATGCTCGGTCTCGCAGTAGGTATCGATTACTCGCTTTTCATCGTCTCGCGGCACCTTGATCAACTACGAAGCGGCCTCGACCCTTACGAATCCATCGCACGGGCCACGGCCACGAGTGGAAGCGCCGTGATTTTCGCGGGTCTCACTGTCGTCATCGCCCTCGTGGGGCTCTTCATCACGGGGATCCCCTTCATCACCGTTATGGGCGTCGTGTCGGCGATCGCTGTGGCGTGCAACGTTCTCGCGGCCCTCACTCTCCTGCCCGCAATCCTTGGGCTGTTCGGCGAGAAAATCCGCCCAAAACGCCAGCGTCAGCGATCGGCCAAGCAGGCGTCGGCCCCTTCCTCTCACGCTCCCCGGACGCCGCTTCTTGAGCGCTGGGTTCGCGCAGCTATCCGATTCCCCATCGTGACCGTCCTTATCGTCACGGTGGGACTTGGGGCTCTCGCGATCCCCTTCAAAGATCTTGAGCTTGCCCTGCCCGATCAGGGAACGGAAGACCAAGGCTCTTACGGCCGAGAGGCCTATGACGTCGTGACCGAGAAATTCGGCGCTGGCCATAACGCGACAATCATGTTGACCGCCGACATCATTAACACGAAAGACCCGCTCGGTGTCATGGACGAGCTCAAGAGGGACGTCCTCGCGATCGACGGCGTTGACAGCGTACAGATCGCCACGCCCAATATGGGAGCTGACATGGGCGTCGTGGTCCTTCGGCCCACGGAGGGGCCCACCTCGGACCTCACGAAGAACGTCGTCGACACACTTCGTGACGACGCGCCCAAGTGGGAGAAGGACCTTGGTATATCGGACATCAAGGTCACGGGTGCCACCGCCGTCGCGATCGACATCGCCGACCGTCTCGACAAGGCACTTCTCCCCTTCACAATCTTCGTCGTGGGGCTTTCTCTCGTGCTTCTCACAATGGTGTTCCGAAGCATCTGGGTGCCCCTTAAAGCCGCGGTCGGATTCCTTCTTTCCGCAGGTGCCGCTTTCGGTGTGACCTCCATGGTGTTCACCTACGGTTGGGGCGCTGACCTCGTTCAGGCTAAAGCTACGGGCCCAGTCATCGCGTTCTTGCCCATCATGACGCTCGGCGTGCTCTTCGGGCTCGCGATGGACTACGAGGTCTTCCTTGTCACACGCATGCGCGAGGAATACATGCATACGCGAGATGCTCGCCAGTCCATCATCAAGGGCTTTACTGCGTCGGCTCCCGTTGTCATTGCAGCAGCGGCAATCATGATCTTCATCTTTGCAGGCTTCGTGCCCGGCTCGATGTACATGATTCAGCCGGTCGCGCTCTCGCTCGCGGTCGGCGTCTTCGTCGATGCCTTCGTTGTGCGCATGACTCTCGTGCCAGCCGTTCTCGCGCTCCTTGGCGATCACGCGTGGCGCTTCCCCGCTTCGCTTGACAGGCTCCTCCCCCACCTCGACGTTGAAGGTGAGGGCCTTGGAATCGCGCTTGAACACCGCGAGTGGACGGAACTGCACGGCCAGAGCGCGCTACGGCTTCGCGACGTGGAGATTCCGCGCGTGAATGGTCGCGGCACGCTTGGTCCCTTCACGGGTGCGATCGACCCCGGATCTATCACGCTCCTTGCAAGCGAAGACGCGGATGCACGCGCAAGCGTCCTCTCGCTCCTCGCGGCGCGCCTCGAGCCCTCGTCAGGCACGTTATTCACCTACGACCGCCAGGTGCCGGGCGAAACGGGAGCGGCACAATCCCACGTGGAGTTCTACAGCGAAGGCCGCGGTGGAGAACTCGCCCATGCTCTCGTGCGTGAACACGACACGAGAATTTTCGTGGTCGAGTCCCTTACCGACCTCCTCGAAGCCAACGATGCGGCTCTGCAACGGCTCGAACTGCTCTCTTCGCACGGCGCGACGTTCGTGATCGGCCAAGACGCTCTCGCACAAAGCTTGACCGAACGCTTGCGCGATCCCGCGCGTGTGTGGGTGCTCCCCCTCACGCGACTCGTCACTGTCCAGACCGACCCACTGCCACTGAACACGGATGCGGAGGCATACGCATGAAAACCCTCGGTCGCTTCCCGAAAGCACTCCTCGTCGTTGCGCTCTTGCCGCTCCTCGTCGCCGGCGTGGGGATTTGGGCGCTCAAAGACCGCGCATCGGGCTTCGAAAACGTTCCCGCCGCCGTCGTCAACCTTGACGAGGGAACGGAAATGGAAGTAGACGGGAAAACGCAAACCGTGCCCTTCGGCAGACTTTTTGCCGGAGCTCTTACGCAACCGGGCACGGTGGAGCGCGAAGGGTCCGACGGCAGCTCCGTTGACCTCGATTCCGCGGGTTTTGATTGGCAGCTCACGACTCAAAAGGATGCCGAATCAGGCCTCAAAGATGGTTCGTATGCCGCGGTCGTCGTAATCCCCAAGGATTTCAGCCAGAACCTCGGAACGATGGGCACAACCGATGCTCGACAGGCCACCGTAATCGTCAACACGAACGATTCCTCGGGCATGCTCGACTCCATGGTCGGGCAGGCCATCACCCAGGTCGTCGCGAGCGAGTTCAACGGGACGATGGCAAAGCAGTACCTCGACGGAATGTACGTGGGGTTCAATAGCCTCAAGGATGGCTTTACTAAATCAGCTGACGGCGCGGGAGAGCTTTCCGACGGCGCACATGAACTCGCGGACGGCGCGAAAGGCCTTGACGACGGAGCTGGGAAGCTCGCCACAGGAATCGATGAGCTGAGCGGCGGCGTGGTCTCGCTTGATAACGGAGCGGGCGAACTCGCCAACGGCGTGCGCGGGCTAGATCAAGGCACGACGAAACTTTCGGATGGCGCGTCCACGCTCGCGGGCGGCACGGGAGCGCTTGCGACGGGAAGCGGTGAACTTGCCGGGGGTGCTCGCGACCTCTCTGACGGGCTCGGTGCGCTCTCCGATGGCGCGCATCAGGTCTCGGGTGGGGTCACCCAGCTTTCCGACGGAATCAACGGAACCGATGCGCAGCCAGGACTGCGGCAAGGTGCCGCCAAACTTGCCTCAGGTGTCAACGGCGACGGAAGCGCGCAAAACCCAGGTCTCGCTCAGGGGGCGAAGCAACTGTCCGACGGTCTGGACCAGTACGCCTCGGGACTGCCCAAAGCCCAGGAAGGTCTCACGCAGGGGCTCCAGAACGGCATCGATCAAGCATTCAACGCTGGGCGCGACGGCCAACCGGGCTTTGCGGAATCAATGACCATGCTCGCCTCGGGGTGCACGCAACTCGAGCAAGCCTTCAGGGCTGATCCGCTGCTGAGCAAAGACCCTCGCGTTGAAGGCCTTGCAGAAATCTGCGGAGGAATCACGCAACTGAGCGAAGAAGGCGTGAACGGCGTGCGCTCAGCGCTCTCCGATCAGGTTGTTCCTCAAGCTGTGGGGGTCGTGTTCGAGGGAGACGGGTCGCGTGAGAACCCCGGCCTCACGCCAAGCGCGCGTAAGCTTGCCGACGGTGCCTCGGCCTCCGCCGAAGCTGCCCCTCAGCTCGTGGACGGCATCAATCAGCTGAGCGATGGCATCGCGAAGCTTGGAGACGGCGCGGCGCAACTCGCCCCCGGCGCATCGCAAGTTGCAGAAGGCATCGACGCCTCTCACAACGGTGCAACGCAGCTCGCCGACGGCGCAGGAGAGCTTTCGAACGGTGCCGCCCAAGTCGATGAAGGTGCGAAGGGGCTTTCGAGCGGCACTAGTGAGCTCGCCTCGGGCACGGGGCAACTCGCCGATGGCGCTGATGCACTCGCAAACGGGACCTCTCAGCTCGCCGACGGCACCGCTCCCCTCGCCGAGGGCGCCCATGGCCTTGCCGAGGGAACACGTCAGCTCTCCGACGGCACTCGGGGTCTTGCTGACGGCAGTGGAGAACTCGCGAAGGGCCTGCGGGACGGCGCCGATAAGGTACCGAGCTATTCCGAAAGCGAACGCAAGCACCTCTCGGAGGTGAGTACGAAGGCCGTAACGCTTTCGACCTCACGTGAGAATGAAGCAGATGGTGGCGCTGTGGCGACGTTCCCCTTCGTCGCTGCTCTCGGGCTTTGGCTTGGGGCGTTTGGAATCTTCCTCGTGTGGCCCGCGCTGCGCGAGCGGCTCCTCGACTCTGCCCTCCCCATGTGGAGCGTGGCCCTGCGTTCGCTTCTATGGCCCCTCGTCATCGCCGCGCTCCAGGCGCTTTTGGTGATCGGCTTGCTCATCGCGTTCGGGGTTCCCGTGGCGTCGCTCGCCTCGGTAGCTGCCATCACGGTAGCTGCAGCCCTGTGCTTCGCGATCGTTCATCAAATGCTCCTGACCGTGTTCGGAGTTCGGGTGGGCCGAGCGGTATCAATCATCGTCCTCGTGCTCCAGGTCGTTGCCCTCGTGGGGATCCTCCCGCTTGAAAGCGCGCCCTCTCTCTTGCAGTCCCTCACCGCCTTCATGCCGCTCACCGTCGCCTCCCAGGGACTCGTGAGCGCCGCCCTCGGTGGTGCGATCGTGTCGACTGGAGCGACTCTTGCGGAGCTCGCCCTCTTTGCTGCCGCGAGTTTCGTACTGACTCTCGTGTTCTCGCGCGGAGCGCGCAGGGTTAAGCCATCGCCGGCACCTCGCCAGGCGTCGAGCGTAGGGGTTGCACGGGCCGCCGGTTAGCAAAAGTTCCTCGAAGTCGTGGTCGCTTCAAGCGGCTGCGGCTCGACAGCATCGGCGAGGAAGCTCACGACCCCGTCCTCATTGCGTTCGACGAGGCCCCGCAAGCGAACCGCGGGTGCCGTGCGAAGGAGCGCCTTGTTGGCCCTCCAAAAGCCGTGCGAACACACGACGTTGAGGATGCCCGTTTCGTCCTCAAGGCCAAGGAACGTGATGCCCGTAGCAGTCGCGGGGCGCTGGCGGTGGGTGATGATGCCCGCCGTCCACACGCGCGTGCCGTGCTCCACCTTCTTGGTGTCTTCGATGCGAAGAACACCGTCTGCGAGCAGCCCCTCGCGGGCAAGCACAAACGGGTGGCGCGTGGGAGAAATACCCGTGGCCCACGTGTCGGCTGCCATGAGCTCGGCATCGCTCATTCCGGGAAGCGTAGGAGCATTCTGCGCGAGCATGAGACCGGGAAGTGAACCGGGCTTTACCGCGCCTGCCGCGCCCGCGCTCCAGAGGGCTGCGCGGCGCGAGGGTGCGAGCGCATCGAGCGCCCCCGCCGTTGCGAGTGCCTCGAGTTGGCGTGTGCTGAGGCCCGTGCGATGCGCGAGATCCGCGATTGAACGGAAAGGTGCCCGCGCGCGCTCCTCGCAAATCTCCTTTGCGAATGCGCGGGAGACCCCCCGAACCGATTCGAGGCCAAGCCGAATCGCGGGTCCACGCGCGGCCTCATTCCCCCGCACTTGCGGTGGCTGCCCGCCGCTGTGGCCTCCCGCGCGCTCAGCAAAGGTTTCGGCTGCATGCTCAGCATCGAGCTCGAGGTCCGCCAATGCGCCACTACGGGTGATGTCCACTCCCCTCACCTCGACGCTGTGTCGGCGCGCATCGGCGACGAGTGATTGCGGAGAATAAAACCCCATCGGTTGGCTCCTGAGCAGGGCGGCCGTGAATGCCGCGGGAAAGTGGCATTTGAGAAACGCGCTCGCGTATACGAGGTAGGCGAAGGAGTACGCGTGTGATTCGGGAAAGCCGTAGCTCGCGAACGCGAGGATCTTGCGGTACACGAGTTCGCATTGCTCGGGCGTGAGACCGTTTGCGGCCATCCCCTCGAACATCGCCTCGCGCATTGCAGCCATTTTCCGTGTCGAGCGTTTTGACCCCATTGCTCGGCGCAACTGATCGGCCTGCGAAGGCGTGAAGCTCGCGAGGTCGACCATCATCTGCATGAGCTGCTCCTGAAAAAGCGGCACTCCGAGAGTGCGGCCAAGCGACTTCTCGAGAAGCGGGTGGAGGTAGGTGACCTCTTCCGCACCGGAGCGCCTACGCAGATACGGGTGGACGCTCCCACCCTGGATGGGCCCCGGTCGAATGAGCGCAACCTCGACAACGAGGTCGTAAAACTCGCGCGGCTTGAGGCGTGGGAGGGTCGCGATCTGTGCGCGTGACTCGACCTGGAATACGCCCACCGCATCACCGCTGCACAGCATGTCGTAGACGGCAGGATCCTCTTGCGGGATGCTCGCGAGAGTGAACGCCTCCCCGTGGACGCGCGCAATGATCTCGAAGGCATGGTCGAGAGCCGTGAGCATGCCGAGGCCGAGGAGGTCAAACTTCACGAGCCCCGCATCGGCGCAGTCGTCCTTGTCCCACTGCACGACGGTCCGCCCCTGCATGCGTGCGTGTTCGATCGGCACAACATCGATCACGGGACGATCGCACAGAACCATGCCGCCCGAGTGGATACCGAGGTGGCGCGGGGCATCGCGAAGCTGATTCGCGAGGGCTTTCACGTCGCGTGGAATGCTCGCATCGCTCAGCGACGAAAAAGAACGTTCGAGCGTTTTCGCGTACGCATCCTGTTGTCCCACGCTATAGCCGAGCGCGCGTGCAGCATCGCGTACCGCGAGCCTCGCCTTGTAGGAAATGACGTTCGCGACCTGCGCCGCGTTCTCGCGCCCATACCGCTCGAAAACGTATTGAATGACCTCCTCGCGCCTATCGGCGGCAATATCGACGTCGATATCCGGCGGGCCGTCTCGCTCAGGCGCGAGAAAACGCTCGAAGAGGAGACCGTGAAAGACGGGATCAACCGAGGTGATGCCGAGGCAATAGCACACGGCAGAATTCGCGGCCGACCCCCTTCCCTGGCACAAGATTCCGCGGGACCGGCAAAATTCGACGATGTCGTAGACGATGAGGAAATAGCCGGGAAAGCCCAGATCAGTGATAACGCGAAGCTCATGGTCGATCTGCTCCCACGCCCCCGCAACGCGGGGGTTTTCTCGCGGGCCGTAACGCTCTTCACCGAGGTTCTCGGTGAGAGATCGAAGCCAGCTTTCCTCACCGTGTCCTTCGGGCGTGGGCGCGGGTGGAAGGTTCGGAGCCGCGAGCGAGAGATCGAAGGCGAGCGTTGAAGCGAGGATCGCGGCGGTGGTGATCGCGCGTGGATAGCGCGGGACGAGCCCGGTGAGCTCTGCTCCGCTTCTGAGATGGGCGAGCCGCGAGGGGAGGTAGGGATCGGCATCGGCGAGGCTGCGCCGTGCGCGAAGCGCCGCGTGGGTGTCCGCAAGACGTTTGTTTTCTGGTCGCGCGTAGTGCGCATTGGTGGTGAGTACTACGGGCAGTTCGGCTTCGCTTAGGCCGTGTTCTTCGCGCACGATGCGCGCGCCTTGGACGAGGGCGTCGTGAAGTTCCGATTCGAGAGCATCGCCGGTCAGGGGAAGCTCAACGATCACACGTGGCTCGCGAGACGTGCGACAAGGCGCGCCACCCGTCGCGTAGAGCATTCCGGTTGCTCGTAGTGCGGTCTCGATTCCTCGCGCGGCAGCGTAGGCCGCCTCTTCTAGAGCCCCTTGCGGAAGTATTGCTAGAAGTTCTTGCACAAAAGGGGATTTTCGACAGCCCGTCAGTGCGACGAGATCCCCGCTCGCGAGGGCCTCTCGCACAGACTCAGCGCGGTAAAGAGGCTCGCCTTTGCCGGGACCCGCGAGATGCGCGCGCGCCATAAGGGAAGAAAGCCTCCTGTACCCCGCGACTTTGCGCGCAAGAAGCACGAGGTGCTCACCCTCGGGGTCGGCGCTTCCTGTGCGAGGAGTGCTCGACGCGGTGGGACGAGCCGGTGCGACGTGTGCGAAATCTTCCGTGAGCGCAGCCGTAAACCCCGCGGGAAGTGTGAGTTCTGCGCCGTAGACGGTGGGAAGCGCGACGTCGGACGCCGCTTTCATGAAGCGGATCGCCCCGTAAAATCCATCGTGATCGATGAGAGCGAGGCCTCGAAGCCCGAGCCGGGCCGCCTCCTCGACCATGTCCTCGGGGCTCGAGGCTCCATCGAGAAAACTGAAATGCGAATGGGCATGGAGCTCGGCGAAGGGGGTCTCGTGCTCGCCTTCTGGCCGGAGGGAGTGCGCTTTTTCTTCACCCTTGCGCTTCAGCTCAGGCTCATCATCAGCCCCCGTGCGGACAACGTGAACCGTGGGGCGCACAGGTGTGGGCCGATCACTGAGAACGGCCTCGAGATCGCGCCACGAGGGCGGCCCTAGAAACCATTTACTCATGCCCGCCTCTTTTCTCGCGATCCCGCTCCCCTGCGCTGTACCTAGTCATAGAGCGCCTCCACTTCCCACGTGCGTTCCCGCGAAAGCAGTGCGAGCGCTTCGCCGCTTTCGAGCACGACCTGTAGCCGCGCCCCCCGGCGACTTCCTTCTCCTTCGGTCCACCAACGCTGATCGATGAGCATAGGGGCGCCGTAGTGCGCGATGGGCAGAAACGTCCCGTAGCCGAAGTGGCGCAGCGCCGCGGGGAGAGGCGTGCACTCCCCTCCTTCGCGGAGGTCAGGCTTGTGCGCCGTGGCTGCTCGCGGACTCCCCACAACCGCTGTATCGCGCCCGAAAGCGTCACAATCTTCCGCACCCTCGACATGTCCGCCTATCACCTCGCGTATAAGAACGAGGTGAACGGGCCTGCCCGTGAGAAGACCTCGCGCACTCACGTACACCGCTCGCCCTTCGCACATGAGCCGCGCCGCGATTCGCTGGGTGAAAACCGTGGCGGGCAGTGGCCGCGGCAGAGCTCCCACCCAGGGCCCCTCGCGGTGCTCACGCACGGGCGCCGCGCGAAAAGGGCGCACCGCGACTGCCTCGCGCAAGAAACGCCCCTCTTTCCCGGCGGGCACAAGCACGGACCTCTCCCCTGCGATCGACTGCACGCGCGTGAGAGCGCGCGCAGCGCGCTTCTCAGCCGTGCTGGCGTGCCCCCACAGCCCCGGGGCGTATTCCCCCACGCCTTCCGTGTGAACGGGGATGAGCTGGAGGTGCACGATGGATCCCGCGGAAGGAGCGCCTTCGCGAGGCCCGCCGGGACGGGAGGCTTCGCGCTCAGCCGCGAGTATCCAGCCATCACACTGCCAGCGCACGCGATCCACGACGTCACGAACGCTCAAGGCTCCCTCGTGACGCCAGGTTCGCTCGACTTCGCTTCCGTTTTCGCCGCGCGCGACGATGCGTAGGCGCGTGCACGTAAGGCCGTGTTGACGCAGCGCTTCTTCGAGTTCCTCGGCGAGCGGGCGCGCGATAAACGCCGCCTGATCGACGCGCTCGAGTGGCGGATCGAGGTGTCGCTCAACGAGGATCGGTTGGGCTGGCCGCACACGCTCTCCCTCGCTGATTTCTGCCCCGCGCGCGAGGGTATGCAGAAGAACGCCAAGGGCTCCGAACCTTTCGCTCACCGAGGTGCGAGGAAGAGCGGCGAGCGAACCGAGAGAGGCGATGCCGAGGCGGTGGAGCACACCTATGAGCTCATCCACGTGCCTGGGACCCGCGGGTACCCCCGGCAGGAGAAAACGCTTCCCGGCCCCCACGGGAGCGTGCGCGAGCGAGTCGATGGGGAAAGGCGCGAGAAAACGTGCCGATTCTCCCGGGAGCACAATGCGACCCGAGCGGGACGCGAGAATCGCGGCGAGTGGGCCATCGGCGATCCCCACGGAGCATTCCCAGCCCGTGAGGTCAGCAACGGCGTCGATGAGGGCACGCGCGAGCGCCTCCTCTCCCCCCGCATGCCGTGCGGGTCCCCGCGCGTGAAGCAAGAGTGTTCCCGGCGAGAGGGGCTCGATTCCAGAGGCGACTGTGTCAACGGCCGAGCACACGCTTTCGAACACACACCACTCGGCATCGAGGTCACGCTCGACAATCGCGATGCGCGGGCACAGGGCTTCTGCGGCTCGCTTCTTCATGCCGAGAGTCACCCCGCTTTGCGCGGCCGCGGGGCTTACAGCTACGACCCTGTGCTGTTCCATGACGGCAATGTCACTCGGCGCTTCTTGACCCGCGCGCTCGTACCTCTCAACCGCGGCGAGCACGGGCCAATTTTCGATGAACACGCACGCTGTTCGCGTGGCCTGAGCGTTCATTGCTCCCCCGATTTCACGAGTGTGAACATTGCACGCGCTTCGCCCGTGTGCGGGGTGGAAGCGGCTGTGCGCGGTGCGCTCGCGAGTGCCCCGGCAGGCGTCGGAACCCGAACTCCCACAGCCGAGCCAGCCCCCGCAATGCCCCGCCCGCACGCCGACACGTGGGCGCTTCGGAACCTGAGTCTTCCCGAGCCCCGCGCGAGCCCCATCCAGCGTGAGGCGGAAGAACGCACGGTGAGATCGCAGCGCGCCTTCCCCACGCGTATGAGAAGCGTTCCCTGTGTGCGTGCACGATTTTCTGCCGCCCGCCACTGCGCCGGCGTGAGGTCAAGATCCGCGCCGAGAACGATCACATCGATCCCGTCGATAAGTGCGGAGAGCACGGGCGAGAGCTGCGCTCCGGGGGCAGGCACAAGGGCCGTGCGCCGCGGATCCACACCGATATCCGCGCACGCGGCGAGCCCCACGTGCGGCATGCCCACGAGAGCACACCAGGACTCCTCCCCCATGGCCGCTGCCGCAAACGCAAGGGCAAGCGATGTTTCGCACGGCCCCGAGACTTCAATGCTGCTACCCGCACGAACTCCTCCCGATATAAGCGACTCGAGCGCCCGAGGAACCGCGAACTGCCGCCCGCTGCGCCCTGGCCACTCCGCGTGCCGAGGGCCGCGCTCACGCTGGGTTTTCGCCTCCGCTTCCCCGAGGATGGAATGTGCGAGCGCGAGGCGCTGCGGATCCGCCGCAATGCGCGGTGCCGATGAAGTCTGTGCGGACATCGACCTTCCTTCCCACTCCACAAACTAGAACACATGTTCGAATCGTAGGGTGAAGAAAGGGCCAAATCAAGAGTGCTTCATGGTTCACTCACCCCGTAATCGAACACTCGTTCCCATTATGGGAGGGGGTGAGACATTTAAACTCGCGTGCGCTTCACGCGCGCATGCACGCCTCGCGCTGCCAAAACACGACCGCGCTCGCCGCGGCCACGTTAAGCGAGTCGACTCCTCCACTCATGGGGATAATCACGCTCTCATCAACGGCGCGAAGCGTTCGTTCAGTAAGTCCGTGCCCCTCAGTTCCAAGCACGAAAGCAACCTTGCGCAAGGCAGAAAGATCGACCTCGTGGAGCGGGCGGGAATCTTCCGTAAGCGCAAGGGCGAGCGTGTCGAAACCATGCGCACGGAGAGTCTCCACTCCCCCGCGCGGCCACGAATCGAGTCGCGCCCACGGCACCTGGAAAACAGTACCCATCGATACGCGAATCGCGCGTCTATACAGGGGATCCGCAGCCGAGGGCGTCACGAGAACCGCGTCCACGCCGAGTGCGGCCGCGCTGCGGAACATGGCACCCACGTTCGTATGGTCCACGATGTTCTCGAGAACTGCCACGGTCCGCGCGCCTTCAAGGACCGACCCAACGGAGCGTTCCACCGGCCGCTGCATCGAGGCGAGCGCCCCGCGGTGCACGTGAAAGCCCGTCGTCGACTCAAGCTCGCTCTCGGTGCCGACGAAAACGGGCACATCCGGGAAGCCGGAGAAAAGAGGCGAGAACTTCTCGAGCCACTTCTCGCTCATCATGAATGAGCGCGGCTGTGCACCGGCCCCGAGGGCGCGTTCGATCACGTTGTAACTCTCTGCCATGAATAAACCGCGCTCGACTTCAAGGCTCGAGCGCAACTTGACGTCGGTCATTGAGACGTAATCGGCGAGCAGCGGGTGATCCGCGTGCGCGCTCATGGAAATAAGGGTCATTGCGAAAGCGGAACAGCCGTCGCGAAGAACCGCCCGCCACGCTCGTCGAGGGCAAGCGGGAGGCCAAACGTGCGGGTGAGGTTCTGCGAGGTGAGGGTTTCGGAGATCGGGCCCGAGGCCACGACTCGTCCCTCACGCAAAAGAAGGGCATGTGTGAATCCCGTAGGGATCTCCTCGAGGTGATGAGTCACCATGACCGTCACGGGGGTCGCTGGATCCTTCGCGAGAGTGCCGAGCGAGCGCACGAGCTCCTCGCGACCACCCACGTCGAGGCCCGAGGCAGGCTCGTCGAGAAGGAGCAGCTCCGGGTCAGTCATGAGGGCGCGCGCCGAAAGCACGCGCTTCTTCTCCCCCGTGGAAAGCGAACCGAAAGTACGCTCAGCTATCTGAGCGACACCGAATGCGCTGAGCAACATCCGTGCGCGCTGCTCATCTTCCGCCTCGTAACCTTCGCGCCACCGGCCCACGAGCGCATAGCCCGCCGTCATGACGACATCAAGGCACCTTTCCTGCGGAGGAACGGTCTCCGCGAGCTCCTGGCTTGAAAGACCGATGAGCGGGCGCAACTCGAAAACGTCCACGCGCCCAAGCTTTTGCTCGAGAATATGCACGCTCCCGCTCGTGGGGTGAAGGCGCGACGCAAGAAGGCGAATGAGTGTGGACTTTCCCGCGCCGTTCGGCCCGAGAATCACCCACCGCTCCCCCTCGCGCGCGCAGAAGTCAACATGATCAAGAAGAGTCTTCGCGCCACGGCGCACAACAACATCGCTCAACGAGCACACAGCAACCATGCCTCCAGCCTACGGCAGTAAGCGCTCACTACACTAAACCGGACCGCTATTCACTAGGAGTGAGCTGTGCCCGTACAACGCCTCTCAATGCCCCGCGATCGCCAAAAAGCGCCCCTCGACACACTCGCGGCACGGATCGATGAGGCACTAGAAAAGTCCGGTGTCGACGCTGACTACCCCGAAGCGGCACTCAAGGAAGCCGAGCACGCCGCACGCACGTGGCGTGAGCACACATCGGAGCACGAGGACCTGACTGCGATTGAGTTTGTCACCCTCGATCCGGAAAGCTCGACCGATCTCGACCAGGCGCTCCACATCCAGCGCGAGGGCGAGGGATACCGTGTGCGCTACGCAATCGCAGACGTCCCCCTCTTTGTCGAGCCTGAAAATGCACTCGACGCTGAAACGCGCAAGCGAGGTCTCACACTCTACCTCCCCGATCGACGAATCCCTCTCCACCCCGTGGTGCTCTCCGAGAACGAGGCCTCGCTGCTCCCGAATAAGGACACTCCCGCCTTCGTGTGGGACTTCACGCTTGATGAGCGAGCGAGCGTCACGCACGTCAATCTCACGCGCGCGCTCGTGCGCAACCGCGAAAAACTTGCCTACACCGAGGTCCAGCGCGCACTCGAGCAAGGAGAGGCAGGTGAGGTTATGCAACTCCTCGTCGAGGTGGGGGAAAAGCGAGCGGCACTCGAGATTGAACGTGGCGGCGCTTCGCTCAACTCCCCCGAGCAGGAGGTCGTGACCGATGAGGGCACCGTGCACCTCCAGTGGCGCCTACCCGAACCAATCGAGGAGCACAACGCGCAAATATCCCTCATGACGGGCATGGCGGCGGCAAAGATCATGATTGAGGGTAAGCTCGGAATTCTCCGCACGATGCCGCCCGCGGCACCCGCGGCGATCGATCGTTTCCGCGCCCAAGCCGCGGCCCTCAAAGAACCGTGGCCGAAGGATCTCCCCTACGGCGAGTTTCTGCGCACGCTCGATTGGCGAAAAGGTCGCCACCTGGCCCTTCTCGACCAAGCTACGTCGCTTTTCCGGGGAGCGGGCTACGAAGCTTTCGACGGCACCCTCCCCGATGTCCTCGAACAGTCAGCGATCGCGGCCCCGTATGCGCATACAACCGCACCCCTGCGCAGGCTAGTCGACCGTTTTGTTCTCCACGTATGTCACAGCCTCATCGGTGGTGTGCCACTCGACGACCGTATTCGCGCAGCCCTCCCCGAACTCCCCGCGCTTATGCAGGCTGCACAGCAACGCAACGCGATGGTGGAGAAGAAAGCGCGTGAGATCGCCGAGATCGGGGTGCTCTCCGGCCTCGTAGGAAACGAATTCGACGGCACCGTGCTCGACTTCCGCCCAGAAACTGACGGTGGCTCGAACCCTTCGAACGCGCGCCCGGACCGCATCGAGGTGCAGTTCAGCGACCCGCCCGTTGCACGATGGATCGACGGTGCACGTTTGCCAATCGGCACTCGCGTGACCGCCCGGCTCGAGCGTGTGGATGAGGTGAAGAACTGGGCGGAATTTTCCGTCGTGAGTGTGGAGCGCGAGGGCGGCGCGGGCGGTGCCGAGGGGCCGACGCCTGGATGAGGATCATCGCCGCCACATCTCACGCCCCCTCCTCTCTCAGAGACCTCATACCGGCTCCCTACCTCGGTGCACTTGCACTTTTTGCCGGAGCGGCGCTGCGCCGCGACATTTCGCTCGAGGAGGCCGCCGACCACCTTGATGCGGAAGGAGGCGCCTTCGGGGGCGCACACTTCGATACGCTCGCGTGGTTACTTGAGTTGCGCGCGATTCACTCTCCCGCACTCACACTCGTCCTTCCTGAACCGGGGAGGATCGCTGGCCTCGTGGGCGGTCCCCATGCCGTCATGGCCGCGCTCGCGGGAGGCCAGGCACTCACGGTAAGCGACGGTGTCCATGCCCGTCATCTGCTCACGGTGGATCCGCCGCGTCACGAGGGGGATACGGTACTCGACATTTCGAAAACGAACGTCCACGGCACCCCGATCCACGTTCTGGCTTCCGAGGCAGCGCACGCGCGCGAGCGTCTTTATCGCGCGCTCTCGGGAACCCACGAAAGGCTCCTCGACTACGATCTCGTTCCCGAAGAGCCCGTTCGCCCGGATTCTCTTCCACGCGGGTGGGTGCTTGTCGAGCCACCGCGTGGCATGCCCCAAACTCACATCCACGCGGCAAGGATCGCGGGCCGCGTGGTCTCCCTTGCGGAAGCGGGCATAGAGCAGGCCGCAGAATCGAGTGAGATGGGTGCGCGCTACGCTCTCGCAGAGCTGCGATTCCTGGCGCGCGAAGGGCGAGACGTGCTCGCGCAAACGCTCAGCTACGCATCGCCGCGAAGCACGGCTTCGTAAACCTCAAGCGTGCGGTCGGCGATCGATTCCCACGAGAAGCGCTCTTGCGCACGCTGTTGCGCGGCCTTGCCCCACGCTCGCGCGCGCTCAGGGTTAGCGATCATCTCGTTGAGTGCATCGGAGAGGTCGCCTACGAACTTGTCGGGGTTGACGGGGCGTCCGGTGCCGTCTTGAACCTGGTCGATCGGCACGAGGATTCCCGTTTCTCCATCGACAATCACTTCGGGAATACCTCCGGTCGCGGTACCGACCACCGGGATGCCGCATGCCATTGCTTCGAGGTTGACGATGCCAAGTGGCTCGTAAACCGAGGGGCATACGAACGTCGTCGCGTGTGAGAGCAGCTGCGTGAGTTCGTGCCGAGGGAGCATCTCGGAGATGAGGAATACTCCTTCACGTTCAGCCTTGAGATCGGCAACGAGCTGTGCCACCTCGGAAGCAATTTCGGGGGTGTCGGGAGCTCCTGCACACAGAACTACTTGGACTCCCTTTTCGAGAGTACGCAGGGCTCGCAGAAGAAAGGGCAGGCCTTTTTGGCGGGTGATACGCCCAACGAAGATCACGGTCGGGGCTTGCGGGTCAATACCGTAGCGGTCATGAACATCGGTCGCCGCGTTCGGCCGCCACTCGTTGACATCGATGCCGTTGTGAACGACGTACACGCGTGAAGGGTCAACGCTCGGGTAGGAACGCAAGATGTCCTCGCGCATGCCTCCCGACACGGCTATGATAGCGTCTGCTGTCTCATAGGCGGTCTTTTCTGCAAACGAGCTGAGTTTGTACCCGCCTTTGAGCTGCTCCGCTTTCCACGGGCGAAGCGGTTCGAGTGAGTGCGCGGAGAGCACGTGCGGAATCGAGTGGAGCTGCTGCGCCGCGAACCCCGCAAAGTTGGCGTACCACGTGTGAGAGTGAACGAGATCGGCGCCTGCGCAGTCGTCGGCGATGGCAAGGTCGACTCCAAAAGTCTGAAGAGCGGAATTCGCTTCGGTCAGGGTCGCGGGAACGCCGTAGGCCTGAACGCCAGGCTCGTCGCGTTCCTCGCCGAAGCAACGTACGCGCACATCGATGCGGCCGCGGAGCACCTTGCTGAGTTCGTCGACGTGTACGCCAGCGCCTCCATAGATCGCCGGAGGATATTCCTTCGTTAAGATGTCTACGCGCATGCCGGGCTACCTCTCTGTGTAGAAAAGACGCTCTCGTGAGCGGGGAGACGAACGAATGCTCTCGAGCGCACCAACCGCACTGTCATGATAGTCACATCGATTCGCCTTCTCGTGACCTCTGCCTTCCGGCGAACTGAAAGCTGAGCGGCTGAGAGGTGAGCACGGAGTAAACGCTAACGTGATGCAGCTAACTGTGCATTAGGATAAAAGCATGGTCGCAAAGAAGGTCCTTGCAATTGTTCTTGCCGGCGGTGAAGGTAAGCGCCTCATGCCGCTCACACTCGATCGAGCAAAACCCGCCGTTCCTTTTGGCGGCTCGTACAGGCTCATTGATTTTGCGCTTTCGAACATCGTGAACTCGGGCTACCTTCAGGTGGTTGTTCTCACGCAGTACAAGTCGCATTCACTCGATACCCACATTGCGAAGACATGGCGCATGAGCTCACTTCTCGGAAACTACGTGGCCCCAGTACCGGCGCAGCAACGCATGGGCAAGCACTGGTACCTCGGAAGCGCCGACGCGATCTATCAGAACCTCAACATCATCGGTGACTCAAAGCCTGACTACATCGTCGTCGTCGGCGCTGATCACGTGTATCGCATGGATTTTTCTCAGATGGTCGAGGCGCACATCGAATCGGGTCGCTCGTGCACGGTCGCCGCCATCCGCCAGCCCATCGAACAATCGGATCAATTCGGCGTGATCGAGGTCGATCCGGAAGATCCCACTCGCATTGCGCAGTTTGTCGAGAAGCCGAAGGAAACGCAGGGCCTGCCGGACGATCCACACTCGGTACTCGCCTCGATGGGCAACTATGTTTTCACCGCCGACGCCCTCGTCGAGGCCGTGACAAAAGACGCTGAAGATGCAGAGTCGAACCACGACATGGGCGGCGACATCGTTCCCCATTTCGTGAAACTCAATGACGCGGGAGTGTACGACTTCATTCGCAACGATGTTCCCGGGTCGACCGATCGCGATCGAGACTACTGGCGAGACGTTGGTACGCTCGACGCTTTCTACGAAGCACACATGGATCTCATCTCGATCCATCCGATCTTCAACCTCTACAACACTGCCTGGCCAGTCTTCACGGAATCGCGTTCCGCTCTCGCGCCCGCAAAGTTTGTGCATGCGGGTCCGGGTCGCGTCGGCACCGCGGTCGATTCGATCGTCTCGGCAGGCGTGGTGGTCTCAGGTGCACAGATCTCAAACTCGGTGATCGGGCCGGGCGCGCAGTTGCACTCGTGGTCGTCGATCTCCGACTCCGTCATCATGGACAACGTGACTGTGGGCCGTCACTCCCAGATTCACCGCGCGATCATCGACAAGGACATCGACATCCCACCGCGCACACAGATCGGGCTTAACCGCGACGAAGACCTCGCCCGCGGGTGGACGGTGACAGATTCCGGAATCACCGTGATCGGAAAGGGCACGATCATCGAGCCACAGCACTAACTGAGGAGAAGGAAAAGAGGCGCCTCATGAGGCGCCTCTTTTCCTGTGGCTAGCTCGCGTGCTAACCCCGCACGAGGGTTAACAGATCGAGTTCCTCCTCCGCGATGGCATTCCACGTGTCTGCACTCGAGGTGAGGACGCTCATCGAGCCGGTTGGGACACCGATTCGCACCTGTGCGAGAGAAGCGGCATCCGAACGATCATCATTGCTCAGATACGCGGCGAGTTGACTCATGGTCGGTTCGTGCCCGACGACGAGCAGAACCTTGCACGCCTCGTCCACCTCGCGGATGAGATCGAGGACTTCTCGCACTCCCCCGTGGTAAAGCTCGTCGAGAATGCTCGCCTCGCATTCAATCTCGCCGAGAGAGCCGTGAACGTCCGCCCACGTTTCCTGTGTGCGAGCCGCGGAAGACACGAGAGCGCAGCTCGGTCGCACCCCCTGAGCGCGAAGATAATCACCGATGATCCGTGCCTGTAAATGCCCTCTTTCAGTGAGCACGCGTTCCATATCGCTTGCGGCATCTGATTCTGCTTTTCCGTGCCGCATCAAAAGAAGAATGCGACTAGGAGGTTCGTCACTCACGCGGTTTCACCCATTCTGCGCCTGAGGCGCGCTCGATGTCAGTTTCTGTTCTCGTGGCGTGCTGATTTCAGTGTCCCATGCCAAGGCCACCGTCAACAGGAATGACGGCGCCGGAGATATAGGAGGCATCGTCGCTCGCAAGAAATGCCGCTACCTTGGCGACCTCACTCGGAGCGGCGAAGCGTCCGGCTGGAATCTGAGAGAGATACTGCTTCTTGCGGTCCTCATCGAGCTGGCTCGTCATTTCGGTTTCGATATACCCGGGAGCGATGACGTTTGTTGTAATGCCACGTGAGCCGAGTTCCCGCGTGAGCGAGCGCGCCATTCCAATGAGCCCGGCCTTTGATGAGGCGTAGTTCACCTGGCCCGGTGAGCCGAGCAGGCTCACAACGGAAGAGAGGAGAATGATGCGGCCCTTCTTGCTGCGCATCATGGCTTTGATCGCGCGCTTCACCGTTCGGAACGTGCCGTTGAGATTCGTATTGACAACGTTGTCGAACGAGTCGTCGCTCATGCGGAGCATGAGCTGATCATCCGTAATGCCAGCGTTGGCGATAAGCACCTCGACGCTTCCGTGCGCCTTTTCGACCTCGGCGAAGGCTTCGTCGAGCGATGCGGGATCGGTGACGTCTGCTTTGACCGTCAGAGCGCCCTCGGGGCCCCCTGCGCCCGACCTGGACGTCACGGCGACCTTGTCGCCGAGAGACAGAAAGTGCTCGGCGAGCGCATAGCCGATGCCACGGTTGCCGCCTGTAATCAACACGCTTCGAGAGGTCACAGTAGCCCTTTCACGCTATGGAAGAATGAATCTGTCGCCCAGCCTATCGCTAAAGATCGCGAACCGACGCATAGCCTACGATGGACTGGCACGTCCATGGATTTGATTCTCGCTCGGGAGGAGAGCACCGATGGCTTCGCGATTTAATCCGCCTCCGTCGTGGCCGGAACCCCCCGAGGGCACAGGCGATCTCCCGGCATCATGGCAACCCGATCCTCGCTGGCCGGAAGTCCCCGCAGGATGGCGCCTCGATTTCGACCCGGCAACCGTCGGCCCCTCTCCCGCTGTCAAGGCGCCGGTATCGCGCAGCGAAGGGTTGCGGGCAAGTGCCGTCGTCTCGGAACGGCCGGGCGAGTACCCTGCGAGCGTCGAACTTCCGGGTCATGTTGAACCGGTGGATATCAGCTCGTCGCATAGCAATGGTTTCGCTCAAGAGAAACCACGCGCCTTGAGCGCATACGATCCTCGCGCGCGCCGCAGGAAGCTGGTCGTGAATCTGTGCTTGTGCCTCGTGGGCGTACTACTTGTCGCGGCCGCGGTGTACGGCTTTTCCGAGCTGTATTCATACGCGATGAATGAGCTGCCGAAGGGCGAAAGGGCTGCCGCGGCGGCGCTTTTCTCTACCGCCTCGCCGATTGTTCATGCCCACTAACCATCTCGAACACTCCGCACCCACTCCCGCGAGCGATCACACACCGTTTTCAGTCTCACCCGCGGCTATCCCCGTTGCTCGTTCGGTCGACGTGTCGCGCCGTTCACGCACGTACATCGTGGCAATGGCGATCCGCATGATCTGCCTCGCCCTCATCATTGTGGTGCCAGGTGCGTGGAAACTCGCCGCTCTTGCGGGGGCGCTCATTCTTCCTCTTTTCGCTGTCCTCGTCGCTAACGATCAGGCAGTTCCCACGAGTGCACAGCCCAATGCACCTGCCCCAGGCAACCATGCTCCGCTCATTCTCGCTGCGGAGCCTTCCCAGCCATTTATCACGGTTGAAGAGGACGGCACAGTGCGCGAATCATGGGGCGGTGAGCGCCCGTGAGCGGTAAGAATCTCCGCGTGCTCCTGACGTGGCGATGGGCACTCGCGCTTATTTTTGTTGTGCTGGCAACATTCACGTGCGTGCGCCTCGGTATTTGGCAATTGCACAGGTTCGAAGAAAAGAGCGCTCGAGCCGCCGTGATCGAGCTGCATTACGATGCCAAACCGATTGAGTTGAGTAATGCTCCAGCCTCCGCAGCGTCCAGGCTTTCGGCGAGCGATGACTACACGGTCGTGAAAGCACGCGGACGCTACTGCATGGAGCCCACATGCGTGCTCTACGTAAGGAACCGCGTGTCGGGCTCAAGCGTTGGCTTTTGGCAGCTCGTGCCATTTCATACTTCCGAAGGACAGACCCTCCTCGTGGTTCGCGGGTGGATCGAGACTGGCCAAACCGATTCGGTTCCCGCAACGCACCCCAGGGTCCCAGATGGCGAGGTTGATCTCGTCGCTCGGCTGCGGCCGCGCGAACCCCGACTCGCCGAGAGACCCGAGGTCAAGGGGCAGCTCCACTCCGTCAATGCCACCGATGTTGAAGCCCAAGTACCTGAGCTCACGAATGTACTCAAAGGCGCCTACGGCGAAGCCGTAAGCGAAAACGGTGCAGCACCGGAGGGTCTTGCGCCCCTAGCGAAGCCCGAGACCTCCACCGGTCCTCATCTCTCCTATGCGTTTCAATGGTGGATTTTTTCGGCGTTCTTCGTGCTCGGGTTGGTGGTGTCGGCGAGACGCACGGTGCTCGATCACTCAGAGGGAGAAAAGGGCAGGTCCGACGCTACCCACGCGTCCGTTGAGCCTGCACGTCACGAACCGATTTCCACATTCGGCCGGTCACACCGCTACGGTTCTGCGCGCAAAGGTCGTCGTAGATCGAGCGGAAGCGATGAGGACGAGGAAGATCTTCTTCTTGAGGAAAGGCGTGAAGGATGAGCGTAAAGAGGCGACGTTACTTCTCCGGTCCCCTTCCCCGAGCGATTGCGCATCGTGGGTTCGCGCCGGATGGAGGCGAGAATACGCTCGAGGCATTTCAAGCCGCCCTCCTGGAAGGTGCCGATGTTCTCGAAACGGATGTCCAGGCCACGAGCGACGCAGTAGCGCTCACCTTTCACGATCCGACTCTTGCACGTGTCGTCGCGGGCGATGATCGCGTTGTTGCTGACACATCGTGGAAGGCGCTTAGGTCTGTTCGAATCCAGGATGCGGGAGAGATCACTCGCCTCGATGAAGCGCTCGCGTCATTTCCATCTGCGCTGTTCAACATCGACGTGAAGTCCGCTCGCGCAATCGCTCCAACCGTGTCGGCCATTGAACGAACCGGAGCGGGCAGGCGCGTGTGTCTCACGAGCTTCGACCCGAAAATCGCGAAAGAGGTCGTTACCCGGGCAAGCAAGGCGTGCGGTTATCCGGTCATGGCGAGTGCGTCTCGCACAACCGTTGCCGCTTTCCTCGCCTCCTCCCACCTCGGAACCGAGTTCCTGAGCGCGAGAATACTTGCGCCGTTCGCAGCGCTTCAGGTGCCAGTCCGCTTCAGGGGAATCCACGTCATCACGCCGCGCTTTGTTGCAGCTGCACACCGAACGGGGTGCGAGGTACACGCGTGGACGATCGACGAAGAGCGACTCATGCACCGTCTGCTCGACATGGGGGTGGATGGTATCGTGAGTAACCGTACTGATCGGCTCGTGAACGTTCGCGAGGCCCGTGCCACACGCCGTACGGGACCGGGGAATATCCACACCGGCCGAAGCGTTGACGGATCGTGATTGCCCGGCGAATAGCCGCGGAATAGGTCCATAACCCACAAGGTAGGGAAGTAGGTCGCTCGATGAACTCTCGCTCACTGCGAGGCACCCGGCTCGGTTCGCTCTCGATGGAAACGGACGACGGCGTTCTTGCCGCTCCGCGCCAGGAAGCGAAGTACGACTGCCCAAACAAGCACATCATCATTCTCCCGTTTTCGGTTGAAGCCGATGTGCCCCTCGTGTGGGAGTGCCGTTGCGGTGAAACGGCCGTTCTTCGCGATCACGAAAAACCCGAAGGCAAGCCCGGTAAGCCTCAGCGCACGCACTGGGACATGCTGCTCGAGCGCCGCTCGGAGGAAGAACTTCAGGAGCTTCTCGACAAGCGCCTCGAATTGCTGCGCGCAGGCAAGCTCCACTCGAACCGTCACTTCCTGTAACGGCGCAAGCCCGGTCTTCCACACCGGGTGCTGAGAGTCTTAGAGAACGTCGCCCTCGAAAGGGGGCGGCGTTTTTCCATCTCCGCTCTCTCGCTGTGGCCGATCGTTCCCCTTGATCCGCGGAAGTTCGTCGCTCTCGTGAGCGGGGCCGGATGAGGCGGAGCTACCGCGAGGGTCCGACGCTTGCTTGGTGGTATCGATGACGATTTCGCTCTCGATGGACGCCCCACGATCGGAGGTAAAGAGGATGCGCCTTGAAGAGGAGGCCGAACCGAGGCCGATTGACGTGAGTGTTTTTTCCTGTACGGGAGTAAAAAGAAGGATGAGGCCCGCGATGTCAGTGAGGATGCCGGGGAAAAAGAACAGCACGGCGGAGATCAGGGTAAACGCTGGGCGCGAGAGGTGCTTCTTGCGCTCCCCTCGCCCGGTTGCGGCCCGCCACAGTGAAATGATCCGCGTAATCGACTGCTGCCCAGCGGAGAGCAGGAGCGCAAACCCCACGACCCAACCGAGAGCGATGAGCAGCAGCGGGACCCACCAGCGCGTCGCGGAACCAATCCAGATAAGGATGGCGATTTCGAGGATGCCGAGAAAGATGGCGCCAATCGGTAGCGCCCATGCGGGAATCGAACGCGTCTTCTGAGGCTTGCTCATCGAACACCTGCTTTCGCGAGGTTGCGCGCCTGCGCGAGCCGGTGCTCGAGGCCCCACTGCGTCACTCGCACCATCGCCTCGCGAATGATCGCCGAGCTCATTTTGGATTCGCCGTGCTCGCGCTCGTCAAAATCGATGGGGACCTCGCGGATTACGAAGCCTTCGGCGCGAACTCTGCGCGTCATATCGACCTGAAAACAATAGCCTTGGCTCGCGACAGCTTCGCCGGCGAGAACGTGCGTGAGGACGTCGGAGCGGAAGGCTCGAAAGCCTGCGGTTGCATCCTTTACCCCGAGACCAAGAGCGATATTGACGTAACTGTTGGCGCCGCGAGAAAGAAGTTCGCGATTCAGCGGCCAATGATGAACCGCCCCGCCCTTCACCCAACGCGAGCCGATAGCGAGATCCGCACCGCGCTCGATCGCGGTGAGGAGCCTTCCGAGCTGCTCCGGCCTATGCGAGGAGTCGGCGTCCATTTCGCATAGCACGTCGTAACCTTCTTCAAGCCCCCACGCGAATCCTGCGAGATACGCGGGCCCGAGACCGCCCTTCTCGGTGCGGTGAAGCACGTGCACGTGCGCATCATTCTTGGCGACCTTGTCGGCCCACTCCCCCGTGCCGTCCGGTGAGCCATCATCAACGACGAGCACATGGGCCCCGGGCTCAGCATTTCTCAGCCTTTCGAGAGTGGGCGGAAGCGCATCGATCTCGTTATAGGTGGGGATGATGACGAGAGTGGTCACGAGCGTGAGCGCCTTTCTTTGATCGTTCGTGGCGGTGCGATGACACTGGCAAGAAGTACAACGCCCGCGAGGGCCGCGATGATTCCTTTAATGACGTTGCCGTGCTGCATCGCAGGCGTGAGGCCCGTACGGACAGGAACGTCGGCAACCATCGATCCTTCCGTCCAATGATCGAGACCTGTGAGTCGGCGGCCTTCTGGAGTGAAGATGGCGGAGTCACCGACGGTGGAAACGTGGACGACGCTACGCCCCGAAATCACAGCGAACACCTTGGCTTGGGCGAGTTGCTGGATTGACTCGTGGGAGTCGAGAAACAGCGCGTTGTTGGACTGCACGATGAGGAGCTCGGCGCCTGCGTTCACGGTATCTGCGACGCTCTGCTCATAAGCGATCTCAAAGCAAATCAGAACCCCGACCTTGGCACCGGAAACGTCAAGCACGCCAACCTTGTTGCCGGGAGTCATGTCTCGATCGACGAGTGAAACCTTGTTGGTGATCTTCGAAAAGAAGTCGCGATGCGGGATGTACTCACCAAAAGGAACGGGGTGCCGTTTCGTGTACTCCTGGCCCGTGGGGCCCTTCTCGTCAACGAGGACCGAGGTATTGAAGCGCGCTTGAGTACCATTGGGGTGCTGCGTGCCGACGAGAATCGGCGCACCCGCCTCATCAGCGAGCTCCTTGAGCGCTTCCATACGCTCAGGCTTTCTTTGCACGTCCCAGCCGGTCGAATCCTCGGGCCATACGACGAGTTGAGCATGGCCGCCGCTCGCGAGGAAATCGCGCATCTGCTTCACGTGGTTCGCAAACATCGTGTCGGGAATGTAGTACGAACCAGCTTTGGGGCGTTCGATGTTGCCTTGAATGCCGGCTACTCGAATCGAGTGATGCCCTGAATCGACGGAATTGGCGGGTCTGGGCGTCACGAGCGCGAACAGTACGAGAATGATCGCAACGGAGGCGGGCCATACGGCGTGCATGCCATTGGATCCGCGGGCTCTGCGGAACGTCAGTGAACACGCGGTACTCAAGACATAAGCGCCGAGCAATCCCGAGACAGCGCCGAGCCCGGTCACCCCCAGCCACGGGCCAAAGTTCAATAGAGGGGATTCAGCGTAAGCGAATGCACTCATCCCCCAGGACAGACCACCCCACGGCACGCTGGAGCGGGCAAACTCCACCATCGCCCACAGGCACGCGATTCCCACGCTGCTCGAAAAACGGATGCCTCTTCGTACGAGGATGAACCGGGCAAGCACGCTAAAGGCAGCGATGAAGAGAGCTTCGAAAACCGCAAGCGCGAGATGCGGGCCCAGACCCGCGTAAATGCTGGCCCACGAAAACAGTGGGATAAACGCACTCGTCCCAAACAGAAGTCCACTCACAAACGCGACGACCCACCGGCGCGTGAACGACGCAAAATAGAGGGCTCCGAGTGCGAGCGGAAGGAGACCCCAAAGGCCATAGGGATCAAATGCCAGGTGGAAGAGCAACCCACCAACGACGGCGCTCACAAGGGCAACAAACGGGGGCGTAAATTTTTCACCCTCGAAATGGGGAACAAGGATTTCGCGAGTGTCGCTCGCGGCTTTGTGCTTCTCATCCTTCACGTGCGACACCCCGCACAGAAGAAGCGGCGAAGGAACGGTGGAGGTGTGGCAGCGCCACCCACACACACGCGCATCTTCTTACCCGACATTCCTCGCCTTCACCGGTGTTTCGACCTCGACTGTTTCTCAAGACAGCGCTTTTACATATCTTGGGCCACGATCCCGCGCAAAAGCTGAAGGCGGGACTTGCGCGCGGTCGCCGCGGCCCCTGCGTAGGCCTCTCCTGGAACATGAGCGAGGTGGTCAAGGAGATCGATTACTTGCCGGACGTGTCGAACGAAGTCCCCCGGGGCGACGGGAGCATTTCCTACTGATTGCGCGAAGCCCTCCCCCTGTGCCCAGCGATAAACAGCCGAGCAAAGACCCGGATGAGGCGCGGGGGTCTGCTCCAAACCCGCGCGACGTTCGTGCACGTTGATGTCATCGGCCAGGACCGATACTGCATAAAGAGCGCGAGAAACAGTGCGATCGTCGTGATCTTCGCCGCCGCCCTCTTCGCGCCGAGGTTCGTAGCTGAGTGCGCTTGCGACAGCGGCGAGGGCTGCGGGCGAGAGATCCTCCAATACTCCCTGGTCAAGAGCCTCGCACACGATGAGGTCACGTTCGGAGTAGATGCGCTGCAACAGCTCCCCTTTTGCCGTCACGCTCACGTGCCGGCTGGCGTCGGCCTCCGCGACGTACCCGAGTGCCTCGAGAACCGCCCGAACCCGGTCGAACTGCCGCACGAGCTGCGACGTGCGGTGCGCAACACTCCGCTCAAAACGGGCTGCTTCGCGCGCGGCCTTTCGGTAGCGCGAAATCCATCGCATGTGCTGCTCTCGCTCCTCGCAGTGATGACAAGGATGCGTGCGCAACGCTTCACGAAGCTCCACGAGCATCGAATCGTGGTGGGGATTTGATTGCTTTTCGCTCGAGCGAGCTCTTACGGCTTGACGGGGTGATTCCTCCCCGCGGAGCTTTTCTCGAAGTGCCGAAGCAGTGTCCTTGCGCACCCGTGCACTGCGCACACGATCAAGCGAAGGCACGCGCATCTTTTCGAGAACCATGGGGCTCGCGGTGAAATCTTCAGTGTAGAGGTCCCGCAGTTGACCCTCTCGCGTGATCACCCATACTCGCGGGCCTCGTACGGTTTTGTCGTGGTCGATGACCACCGCGAACCCTGAGCGGCGGCCGCCAGGAATGGCGATGATCTCACCGCGCCGAAGCTTGCCCACGATCGAGCGGGTGCGCTCGCGCTGCTTGTCGGCGCGGTTGCGGCTCAATTCCTTCTCGCGCGCCGAGATCTTCTCGAGGATATCCGCGTATTCAGCAATGTCACCCTTCGAGCAGTGCATCGCCTCCCGGTATTGCTCGGCAATGTCCTGCTTTTCACGCGCCTTGCGAGCTTCGGTCACGACACTGCGGTCGGTGTGGAATTGGGCGAAACTGCTTTCAAGAGTTTCGTAGGCCTCATCGAGGCTATAGCGACCGAGAAGGTTGACGGCCATGTTGTACGTAGGCCTGAACGCAGAGCGCAGTTTGTATGTTCTGGTCGATGCCAGCCCCGCAACATCCTGGGCCGCGACGGAAGAACCAACGACCACGACGGCGTGGCCCTCGACGTCGATACCGCGCCTCCCCGCGCGGCCCGTGAGCTGCGTGTACTCCCCCGGGGTGATCTTCGCGTGCTCGGTTCCGTTGAACTTGGTGAGCTTGTCGAGAACGACCGTCCGTGCGGGCATGTTTATCCCGAGCGCGAGCGTCTCCGTTGCGCACACGACTTTCACCAGGCCGCGTGCAAAGAGGTCCTCGATCACGGCTTTCACCGCTGGCAGCTGTCCGGCGTGGTGAGCGGCGAGGCCGTTCATGGCCGCGCGTTCGATCCGTTCGATTCCCAGTGCGTCGTAATCGTCTGCGCGCAGATCCCCGAGTGCGGCCCGGAAAGCCTCTTTGATCTGAGATCGTTCGGCGTCGTCCGTGAGGCGCACGTGAGCGCGCATGAGCTGCGCGACGGCTTGGTCGCAGCCGCTTCTGGAAAAAATGAAGAAGATTGCGGGCAGCATCCCACGCTTCTCAAGAAGAAAAACAACATCGGCCCGACTCATCGCGCGGGGACGCATCCTTTGGTCGTGGCGATTCGAGCGGTGGGGGCCGCGCTGATCGTTTCGACGGTCGCGATACCCACGGCGCCCCGACCTTCCTCCCTTACGGCCGCGCCTATGGCGTTTGCCGCCGTAGTGGTGTCCCGTGGGGACGTCGTTCCACGTATCCTTGCCAATCTCGGCGAGCACAGGATTCACCTCTCGGTAACGCCTGTGGGCGAAAGGACCGTGTGAAGGCGTCGCGTTGCCGTCCTCGTCAAGGAAAACATCGATGAGCTCGTGGTCGCTCAGAACGTGCTGCCACAGAGGGATCGGTCGACGCTCAGAGACAATCACTTCGGTACTTCCGCGCACTTCCTCGATCCACGCGCCGAATTCCTCGACGTTCGACACGGTCGCGCTTAACGCCACGAGCTGAACGCTGCGCGGTAAGTGAATGATGATCTCTTCCCACACGGGACCGCGCATTCGGTCAGCAAGGTAGTGGACCTCGTCCATGACGACGTACCCGAGCGAATACAGTGTGGGCGAATCGGCGTACATCATATTGCGGAGGATCTCGGTCGTCATGACCACGACCTGCGCCTCCGAATTAATGTTGACGTCGCCTGTCACGAGACCTACCGCCTCATGCCCGAGCCATTCCACGAGTTCTTGGTATTTCTGGTTGCTCAGAGCCTTGATGGGCGTTGTGTAGAAGACTTTCACCCCGTGGGCGATTGCCCGGTGAACCGCGTATTCGCCCGCGATCGTTTTCCCGGCCCCGGTAGGAGCCGCCACGAGCACGGAGCTGCCTCGATCGAGAGCATCCATCGCGCTCACCTGGAATGGGTCGAGACGAAACGAGAAACGGTCGGTGAAGCTTGCGCGAAGGTCCCTGTCGTTGTCGTTCATGCCGCTTTCTCCTCGGTGTCGCAGTCGTGCAGGGACGGCGAAAGTATGCTCACCGCCCTGGGCAGGACTCGCGCGTGGAGGGGAAGGAAAGCGCGCGGCTCCCCATCGCTGCATACTTCTAGCTGTTCAGTCGAACCGATCGTGAGGCTCGTGCACGGCGTAACCGAGTACTGCTCTAGATTCACGTGGTTTCCCGAAAACACTCGCGGGAAAAAGCGCACGAGACCACCCCGCGTTATACCCGAAACGCTCACAAACTCGAGCACACCGTCGTCCAAACGTGAGCTTGGGCAATATTTCATTCCGCCGCCGAAATACCCCGAATTGGAAAGGGTGACGAGTGAAGCTTCAAGCTCAATCCGTTCACCGCCATCGATCTCGACCCAGTAGTCGCGTGGCCGGTAGGCGAGAAGTTCCCGAACGACCGCGGCTGTATAGCCATAGCTCGAGCGGTTCGCGCGCACATTCACGATCGCGTCAAAACCCATGTTGAGATTGCCTAGGGCGATGACGCTTTCGGACTCCGGTTCGCCTTCAAAGTGCGCTTCGATCGCGTCGATGCGTTGCTCGGCACGCGCGAGTGCGGACACGATCGTGCGCACGGCGGCGTCGGAATCCCCGAGCGGGAGCCCGAGCGCCCGCGCGAGATCATTCCCCGACCCAGCCGGGATGATTCCCAGGCGAGTGCGCGTTCCGCACACGAGCGACGCTCCGAGGGCAACCGTGCCATCGCCGCCCACGACCACGAGCGCATCAAGCGTGTCGAGGACCGCTCGTGCGCGGCGTCTGGCCGTTACTGCATCGGGAGCGGAGAGATCGATAACTGAAAGCCCAGCGGCAGTCAAAAGCGCACGAACATCATGGCCGATGTTACGGGCCCGGCGTTTGGCCGCATACGGGTTCGCAATGACCCCGATTCGAAGGCGGTTCATGATTCTTTTGAACCGCCGGGTTCCTTGCGGGAGTCGGCGTAGGCGTCATCGAGTGATTTGGGAAGGGCGATTTCCGAAGGGATGTATTTTCCGGACTCCGTGAATGCCGATTGCTTCTTGAGCCTCTTTTCTCTGCGTGTCTCGAGGATGTAGGCCACGAGAACGGCGCCGAAGAACAGAATGAGGAACGGCGAGGTCACGAGCAGCAGAGTGATCGGTTCAGGAGTGGGCACCATAGCCGCGGTGAAGATGAAGCTGATGAGAATTGCCCAGCGCCACGCTTTAAGGATCGAGCGCCACGGAAGAATTCCCACGATGTTCAGTGCCACGAGAAAGACCGGGTAGATAAAGGCGATGCCGAACACCATGCAGGTCTTGACGACGAGCTCGATGTAGTCGCGAAACTCGACGAGCTGAAGCACTTCCTTGTTTGGCCCGAACGTCATGAGGATGGGAATCGCCCGTGTAATAGCGAAGTACCCGAATATGGCACCCGCGAAAAAGAGCGGGCCCGAGGAAAAGAGGAAGGAGAGAGCCCAGCGCTTCTCGTTCTTTTTGAGGCCAAGTGAGATGAATGCCCACGCCTGATACACGATCACGGGGATGCTCAGCGCCACTCCGATGTAGGCGGCAAGTCTCAAGTGAGTCTCGAACGTACCGGCGACACCGCCGATGTTGATCGCGACGTTGTACCCGAGCCCTTTGAGTTCGCGGAACGGAACGGCGAGGGCCTCATAAAGCGGGTAGTAGAGAAACCAACCGGCGATGGAGAAGAGAACGACAAAGACCGCGACGATGAAGATTCGGTCACGAAGCTCGGCGAGGTGCTCGCCAAGACTCATGCGCCCTTCTGGGTCGCGAGGGCGTTTCTTCTTCTTTGCCACGTGTGTTGCCTATCCTCATTTTCCGCCCGGCCCTCGTCCGTTGAGAGCCGGGCATGCTAATTGCGGATCGCGTCAGTCGCGACGGTAGAGGTCGTCGGAGCGACCATCGCCGAGGAAATCCTCGCGATCGCGGGCCTCGCGCACGGGTTCCTCGCGGCGGTAGTCGTCACGGTCGTCGCGGCGGTAGTCGCGCTCGCGATCTTCACGACGGTAGTCGCGCTCACGCTCCTCGCGTGCGTCGTAGGACCGCTCGCCTCGGCGCGAATCCTCGCGCTTGACGTCAATTGACGCCTCGGTGTGGTCGTCGTCTTCGTCGTCCTTGCGCATCTCAGAGACCTCGCTCTTGAAGATGCGCATGGATTCACCCATGTTCCGCGCGAGGCCCGGGAGCTTGTTCGCGCCGAAAAGCAGCACGATCAGTACGAGAAGGATCAGAATCGGCCAGGGGCTCCGAATGAAACCTGTACCCATGTTTAATCACCGTCCAAAGCATGTGATGTGTGTGCCGAGGAGATCGACACGTTCAAAGATTTTCGCACAGACACCACCGGTCAATCCGGAACGTCTCGGCCGCTCCAGCCTACTCCCCTAGACGCGCGACCTTGGTCTCAGCCACGCGTCTCACAGCTTCGCGAATGTGATCCGGGTCAAGAATTTCAGCTGCTCCCCCGGTTTCGAAGACCGCCGCAAGCAAGGCGTGCGGGGATGAGGGCTTGATTCTCGCGATGACTCGTGTGGAGCCGGGCTCTGCCCGCAGCGATTTCGGCTCGAAGGCTTCGAGAAGCCAGCGAGCCTTGGAACCGATCGCGAGCGTAACTTCGGGCCATTCGTCGAGAGGAATATCAAGCCTCGTTGTGCGGTCGCCAGCCGCGGGGGCGAGTTCATCGCCGATATCCCAGGATTCGACTATGCGATCTGAGCGAAATTCTCTCGTCGCTTCGGCAAGGTGGCAATAGGCGCGAATATAGAGAGCCCCGTAGCGTGAGGTCACCTCGAGTGGTGTCATGTCGCGTACGCTCACACCGGCGCGTGTGGGTGGTGAATACATGATCCGCACGGGCGAGCTGCTCGCGTGGGCGCGCAGGATCCGCTCGAGGATCGCGGCTTCTCGCGGGTCTTCTCGTTCCGATGCAGGTTCGGCAGTCGGTGCGCCTTCGGGCAGCATGGCGCTGAGCTTTAATTTCAACTTCGAAACGCTTTCGTCCGGGAAGGTCGTTCTGGATTCTGCGAGAACCTCGAGCCCCATGAGAAGCGCGCTCGTTTCGCTCGGGGTGAGCTGCATGGGGTGAGCGAGCGTATCGGCTCCGGAAACGGACACGTATCCGTCGTGCCGGATCACGTCGACAAGATCGTCGTATCCGCGTGAATAGTCTCCAGCGTTGTAAATGATGTCGAGATCTGCGTCGAGTTCTTCTTCCGTGAGGCCGAACTCTCTCGCCATTGTGCCGGTCTTGACTTCGCCGTGGGCATAGAGGTAGGCGATTTCAGCGCTGAGGCGCGTGAGCTCACCGTCGCCGGTTCCCACCTCGCGTGCGCGTTTCGATTTGACCTTCTCGAAGTTCTTCGCGCGCTCCCACGTGAGAGTCGGCCCTTCCGCGTGGAGTTCGGCGATGTGGGCGCGTGCCCGCGCCCATCTCGTCGCAAGTGGATTCTCGCCTTCGAGGCTTACCCACAGGGGCTCGGCCCACGCCGATTCGAGTAGGCCCCGGGCATGCTCTGCTGGCACGTCAATCGAGGTCTCGCTGGGGTTCAGACCAAGGCGTCGGCGAAGTGCGAGCGCTTTATACGGGGCGATGCATAGGCGGACGGGATCGCCGTGGAGCGGATCCTCCTCCAATGTTTCCGAGCCGGTAAGGAGCTCTCGGATCGGTGGGTGGGGGGCATGTTCATTTTTCGCGGCCGGCCCCTCGATCGGGATGGATTCGATACGGCTTACGCGAAAAAGGCGCGGGGCCTCGCGTTCAAGGTCGAATCCGTAGAGGTACTCGCGCCCGTCGACGACGTTGAGCTCCCACGGCTCTACACGACGTTTAAGTGCCCGTTCCCCGGCCGAGGACCGATAGGAAAAGGAAACTGAACGATGAGCCTCGATCGCCTCGAGCAAGGGTGTGGTTGCGGCTGATGACCCCAGCGCTCCCCGAGCGAGCCCCACCCCGGGAGAAATCCCGAGAGACACAAGCTTGGCGCGGATGCGCGCACCGAGGCTCCCCGTGGATTCGGCGCTCCACATCGAGGCGGCCGAGGCGAGCATGAGCCTTTCCGTCTCGTCGAATGCCGCAGTGATTGATTCGCCTTCGCGCACCGAGGCGATGTATCGAAGGGTCGAGGGATTCACAAGATCGGGGTGCGACTGCAGGTTGATGCCAAGCCGGCCAAGGCGGGCAAGATCCCGTGCGAACTGCCGCCGAACGCTCGAGGGGTTCATGCGGTCGTAGCCGGGCACAAGCTCGGTGAGCTCTTCGCGTGTGAGGCCCCTCGTGCTCGACGTGAGGGTCAACGCTAAGCTCAGAAGTCGCTCGACATTTTGCGTGGGTGGCACAGCTCAAGACTAACGCGGTAGCTCGGTAAGCTGGGCCCATGATCGCGCAAGAGACGGGAACGGTACGAGAGAAGCGAGATACATGGCCGGGAGTGAGCCGGGTGTGGGTCTCGCTCGATTCCGACGGTAGTCGCGTGAGCGCCCTTGCCTACCTCGACATGGTTGGTGCCCCAGAGCCGGGTGATCGTCTCCTTCTCAACACGAACGCGCTCCACAAGGGGCTTGGCACCGGTGGCGACGCCTTTGTCGTGGCGAATCTTGACGCCGAGGGCAATACAGCATTACCCGAGGGGCACATGATGAAGGCTCGCTACACCCCTCAGCAAATGATGGTCGATGCGCTCGACGACCCTTCCTCGCCAGCTCACGACGCCATTGATGCCCTTGAAGATCTCGATGGGATGAGCGTGGTCGTCGCCGGTTTACATTCAGCCGTCGGACCCATCGCCGCGGGTTTTCGCACACTTTCCCCACAAGCCCGCCTCGTGTACGTTTACACGGACTGGGCCGCGCTTCCGGTCGCGTACTCGCGAGCGAACGCACGTCTTCGCGAAGAGGGGCTCATCGCCGCGACGATCAGTACCGGGCAATCGTTTGGCGGAGATGCCGAAGCCATATCCGTCCCCTCTGCCCTCGCCGCCGCACGCACCCACTATGAGGCCGACGCCGTGATCATCGCGCAGGGGCCGGGCAACCTTGGCACGGGTACCCGCTGGGGTTTCGGTTCTATCGCGGTTGCCGATGCCCTCCACGCTGCCTCGGCTATGGGCGCACGGGCGATTCTCGCGCCGAGAGTCTCCGAAGCGGATCCGCGCGCACGTCACGTGGGGCTTTCTCACCATTCGCACATCGTGCTCGAGCGCATGCTCTTCACGAGCGTCGAGGTCCCTGAGATCTGCCATACCGAACGACGGGCGATCGATAAGGACATCTCCGGCGCCTACGAGATCATCAATGAGGTACGCCATAAGCGCGGCCTTGCGCCGCACCATGTCGTCGGCTCGTCCGGTGAAGGCCTCGATGATGCCATCTGCGACCTCCCGATCCGAGTCTCCACCATGGGGCGCGGCTTCGATGAGGATCACGCGAGCTTCCTCTACAGCGCTCTCGCGGGGCGGATCGCTGCCACAAGACTCACGCAGTAAGAGAGTGTTCCTCGATGAGCGCGTTGAACTCGCGTGCCATCGAAATGCCATGGGCGGCATCAGCGCGTTGAAAAGCCATGACCGAATACGTGTCGCCGTCGGCTAAATCCACGTGCGCCCACGGATCACCCTCCGGGAAGCTCACCCCGATGAGTTCGGGCCACTCAAAGCACCGAGAAGAGAAGGCGTTCTTTACTCGCACGTGGTGAGCTTCGGCCCGCACTTCCACACTCGCGTGGCGATGGCAAAACCACCCCACAAAAAGTGCGAGCGCGACGAATCCGAACGAGTCGAGTACGCGATGGATAACAAACGGAAGGGTCAACGCCATGACGAGGCAGGCGAGAGCAAAGACGCCCGCAACGATATAGCCCCATGTGCGCACCGCCCGCGGGCGAAAGGTCACGGGGAAGGCGAGGGAGCGGTCTGATGCAGGCACGAGTTCTAGGCGTGCTGGTGTGCCCGCGCAAGCTCGCGCAGGGCATCGATCTCGGCCGCAGCATCCGGAGCTTTGTACACGGCGCTGCCCGCAACGAAGACATTGGCGCCCGCTTCGGCGGCACCCTCGATGGTTGTGCGAGAAACACCGCCGTCGACCTGAATCGAGACTTCGAGGTTTTGCTCGCTGATTGCTTTTCTCGCACGGCGCACCTTGGGAAGCATCGATTCAATAAACGACTGGCCACCAAAGCCCGGCTCAACGGTCATCACGAGAAGCATGTCGAACTCCCCGAGAACATCCATGAGCGGTTCCACGGGCGTTGCGGGGCGCACAGCTACGCCGGCTTTGACACCTTTCGCACGAAGCTCCCTCGCGAGCCGCACAGGAGCGCTCGAGGCTTCGAGGTGAAAAGTCACCGACTGAGCGCCCGCCTCTGCGTAAGCTACCGCGTCGCGATCGGGCGAATCAATCATGAGGTGCGCATCGAGCGGGATTGGCGAGCGCTTCGCGATCTGCTCAACCATGCTCACGCCGAACGTCATATTCGGTACGAAGTGGTTGTCCATGATGTCGATGTGAGCGGCCTCAGCGTTCGCAATCTTGTCCAGCTCTTCACCGATCCGCATGAAGTCGCTATTGAGGATCGACGGATGAATGGTCATGGAAGACGTGGAGTACACGAAAGACTCTCCTAACGAGCTTGTGAGGTGGTGTCGGGATCGACTTTTCTGAAGAGGGCAAGGAACATGGCATCGGTGCCGTGAATGTGTGGCCACAACTGCACGAATGGCCCCTGGCCGAGGTCAATGTCGCCGGCATCGCCTCGAAGACCCGCGCGAATGGCCTCCCGAGCGTCGAGCACCTCGAGGTCTTTATGTCGGCGCTGGGCCTCTTTCGTGACGAGGAGGGTCTCGTTCGCGTGGGGTGAGCACGTCACGTACGCGATGATGCCGCCAATCTGAGTGGCACGCACGGCGCTATCGAAGAGCTCGCGCTGCAATCGCGCGAGTCCCCCGAGGTCTCCCGGCTTCTTCCTCCAGCGAGATTCGGGTCGGCGACGGAGCGCCCCAAGGCCCGAGCACGGAACGTCTGCGAGCACGCGCGAGAACTGCTCGGGAAAGCGTTCGCCGATCTCGCGACCGTCGGCCGTAAGCGTCTCCACCTCGGCGCCGGCCTCGACGAGGGTCGCGACGGAGCGTTCAACGAGACGCGTGCGGTGCTCTTGAAGTTCGACCGCCATGATCTCGGCATCGTGCGTGATGCTTGCTCCAGCGAGGAGTGCTGTCTTTCCACCCGGGCCAGAGCATAGGTCAAGCCAGTGGTGATCGGGTTCTGAGACGAGGGCATCCGCGCCGAGAGCAAGGGCTAGGGCAACGAGTTGCGAGCCCTCATCTTGGACGGCGGCACGGCCCTCGTCGACCGCGGGGATAGTGCCCGGATCGCCTCCCGGCCATGCCATGGAGAACATCGACCACCGGCCGGGCGTTGCACCCGCCTCAGAAAGTTCTGTCTCATCGGCGAGCCCGGGACGCATCACAAGGCTCACGGAAGGCGCGTCATTGTGCGCAGCAAGCAGTGCGTCGATCTCTCTCGGGTCTCGGCCGTGAGCTTTGAGCGCTTCGCGAAGCGCCCTCACAATCCACTCAGGGTGCGAATGCGTGATCGCGAGGAAACGATCTTCGTTCTCCTCGCGAGGCGGAACGACGATTTCGAGCCATTCCTCGCGGCTACGTTCCCCCACGCGCCGAAGGACAGCGTTGACGAGGCTCGCCGAGCCGGCACCCGTCACTTCGCGTGCGAGCCCCACGGTTTCAGAGGCAGCAGCGTGCGGCGCGACGCCCATGTCGAGCATCTGGTAAGCCCCGAGGCGCAGGACGTCAAGCACGGAAGAGTCAATTTTCGTCAGCGGACGATCGACGCACTCCGCGAGAACCGCATCGAGTCGGCCCTGGGCACGCAAGGAACCATAGAAGAGTTCCGTTGCGAAAGCGGCGTCACGGCCCTCGACGCGATGGCGCCGCAAAATGGTAGGAAACACGATATTTGCGTAGGCATCCTCGTTGCTCACGCGCCTCGTTGCCTCGTAAGCCGCGAGGCGCGAAGGTGTGGTGTGGCGGCGTCGTTCGCTCGGGCGATTGCGCGAGTAGCCTTTTCGTGGGCCTCCCCTGCCGCGTGAACCGCTGCGCTCGTGGCCTTGCTCGTTTCTATGACGCTGCGTGTGGCCCCCTCGGAAATCTTTCGGCTTTTCGCTCATGCCACGCTCTCCTCGTCTATACGCGCACCCGTTTCAATGCGACTGCCGCGTGCCCAATCAGCTGCGTTCATGTGTTTCTTCCCCGCAGGACCCACGAGTGTGAGCTCAATTGGGCTGGTCGACGTCCCAAGAAAGACATGCTTTTTGCTTACTCCGATCTCGCCCGGTGCAAGGGTCATGTCGTCTGGAGCCTCGGCAGCCCCTACGCCAAGAACCTTGAGACGTGCGCCCCGCACGCTCACGTAAGCACCGGGATTCGGGGCAAAAGCCCTGATGTGAGCGGCGACGTTAGCCGCTCCTCGCGCGGGGTCAATCCTCGCTTCCTCGGGCCGGAGTTTGCGCGCGTAACTCGCACCTTCAGCAGGCTGCGCCGTGAGTGCAAGAGAGCCCGTTTCGATCTCATCCATGACGTCAACGAGGACTCGCGCACCTCGTGCAGCCATACTTTCGAGCACCTCGCCACTTGTCGAGAGCGGCGGGATTTCGAACGATTCCTGGCGCGCAAGGGGCCCCGTATCGAGCCCTTCATCAAGTTTGAAAACGCTCACGCCCGTCTCCCTCAGTCCACTTTCGATCGCGCGCTGCACGGGGGCCGCTCCACGGAAAGCTGGCAGGAGAGAAAAATGAAGGTTGTAAAAGCCATGTGTGAGCGAGGAAAGTACACGCGCATCAAGAATCTGCCCGTAGGCAACGACGGCGGCGACGTCCGCCCCGGTCTCGCGAATCCACTCGAGCGTTTCCTCGCTTCGCGCGTCCACGGGTTTGAGCGTGGGGATACCACGCTCCTCGGCGAGCAGGGCGACGGGTGAGGGCACAAGCTTCTTCCCGCGTTTACCGCGCGCATCGGGCTGAGTGAGCACCCCGACGATCTCGTGAGAGGAGTCGCAGAGAGCGGCGAGAGATGTGGCGGCGACATCGGGCGTTCCGGCAAAGAGAATTCGCATGATGCCTCGAGTCTACCGATCTCGCCTAGAACACGTGCGGGGGGTCGACTTGGAGGCGTAGTGTTCCGGGCAGCTTTTTCGCGCTCCGCACGAGCATCGTTGCTCGTGCCGCCTCGATAAGATCCTGGGCGCGGGCCACAGGACACCGAAGCACGAGCCTGGATTCGGAGTCGATGCCGGGCGCATCAACCTCCGTTGGTCCGAAAACTTCGGCGCTTTTCGGCGCATCGAAACGTTCGAGAAAATCGCTGCAGGCCGCTCTCTCCCCACGAATCTCGATGACTTTTGTGGAGGGAGGAAGTCCCAGCTCGGCGCGCTCGCCCAGCACACGATCGATGAAAGCATTCGAACGGACGAGTACGAGGGAGCGCAAGGCAGGGTGCTGATCCGGCCCCACCACGAGAACCTGACCGCCGTTCTCAAACGTACGCGTGGCACCGAGAACATGAGAGTAACGTCGAACGGTTTCGGTATCCGCGTTGTACTCCGCCCTGCCAAGGGACGCAGCGGCGTCGACAATGACCGAAGCGGCATATTTCCCTTCGACCTGGGGCTCCGCACCTGGAGTCGCGATCACGAGGTCGCCGTCATGGACGTCGGCATCGTCAACGATTCCCGAGGCCCCACCCGAAACGTGAAGTGTCGCCTCCGGGAACGATCGTTGGAGGTCAGCCGCTGTGCGTTCTTGGCCGAGCACGATGGGCCGCAGATCCGCTCCCCCGCATTCTCGACAGCGGTAATGGCCGTATCTTCGAGCGCATACGCTGCAGATGAGCTCGCTTCGTGCAGGAGCGGCAAGGGTCGCGTGGCACGCGACGCATAAAGCTTTCGTTCCGCAAAAGCAGCACGCGAGCGCGGGCGCATACCCCGCGCGTGGAACGTGAACGAGTACGGGGCCGTTGGCAAGCCCGCGGCGAATGACTGCATGAGCGTGTGAAGGCAAACGTGAAAAACCGCTTGGCCCCTCTCGCTCGCGCAAGTACGTGTCCATGAGTTCGATTCGGGGGTGCGTACTCGCGTGGGGCGCGGGGACTGGCTCGAGGGCCGCGAGCGTCCCAGCCAGAGTCAGGTAGCGCACGAAGTCCGACGGTGCCCGCGAAACGTAGAGGAGTGAGCACCGCTCATGGAAACTTCGAGTAAGGGCGACGGTGCGGGCGTGCGGGTAGGGTGCTCGTGGCTCTTCGTAGAGGTCGTCGTCCGGATCCCACACGAAAATCATGCGGAGATTTTTGACGGGGGCGAAGACGGCGCTCCGCGTTCCAATGACCACCCGTGCGCGGCCTTCGAGCGCCGAAAGAAACGCCGTGTACCGCGCGTGAGGCCCCTGAGCGCTACCAAACTGGACGTGAGCGATGCAGTGCTCGCTCAGAGCGCGAGCAAGTCGGTCCACGTCGCGCTGGTCACTCGCAAGAATAATCGCGCCATCATCATCGTCGAGGCTCAAGAGCGACTCGATCGCGAGACCGATCCACGAATCGACGGGGTCGAGGACGAGCGCAGCTCTTGGGGTAAGATCGCCGCCACGCGAGTGTTGGAGGAAGGCACCGAGTCCCGCAAACTTCTCCCGGTACACGAGCCTGGCCTGGGCAATTCCGGAATCGCGCGTGTGCGCGGCCTCATCGGCATGTGCATTGACGCCTTGTCCGCGCTCGACACGGGCTCGGTGGGCCTTTTCCGCGGCAGCACTCCGGCCGGGAACGGCGAGGCGTAGAACATCGCTCAGGGAGCCCGCATACCGTTTCGCGATGTCTTCACACACGCGGAACATCCCCTCAGAAATAAGGAGATCTTCGCTCACGATCTTGACGAGTGGCGCAAGCGGCTTCGTTGTTTTCGGCCTCGCGTATCGCGCGCGCACGAGCGCTTCGTGCTCGCGACCAGAAAACCGCACTCTCACTCGCATCCCAGGACCGACTGCGTCAAGTGCCTCGGGAACGGCATACTCGAAAGCTCGATCGAGGTGGGCGAGAGTTCCGAGCACGTGCACGGACACGACGGGGTACTCGGCGGCAAGCGTGAACCCAGAAGTGGTCTCGAACGGCTTTTCTTCGCCGCGTTGAGCCTCGCTCTCGCGCGGCGCGGATTCAAAGAGCGCAGGTGGCTCTGGTGTCAGCGTTCCGTCACCCCAATGAGGTCGCACACGAAAATGAGAGTCTCGCCGCCCTTGATCACACCAGGGATCCCGCGAGGCCCGTAAGCGAGCGACGAGGGGATCTCCAGGCGTCGGCGACCACCCACGCGCATTCCTTGAACTCCGCGGTCCCAACCGGGGATAACCTGCCCCACTCCGAGCGTGAAGCTCAGCGGCTCGCCGCGATCCCACGAAGCATCGAACTGCTTGCCGTCGCTGAGTCCCACGCCAACGTAGTGGACGTCAACGACATCGCCAGACTTGGCTTCGGGGCCATCGCCGACCGTTTCATCGATGATGACGAGTTCCTCGGGCGCCTCGCACCCCTCAACACTGACAACGGGCTTGTCCATGGTGTCTTCTCCTGTGTGTAAATTCTTAGGCCTCGGGTGAGGCAACGTAGAGAACGTCGGCGACAAAGAGCAGTGTTTTACCGGCAAGTGGGTTTTGGTTCCCTTGGCCAGCATCCCCGTAGGCCGAAGCAGGCGGAAGAATCAAAGCGACCTGGCTCCCCTGCTTCGCGCCCTCGAGGCCCTCATCCCAGCCCTTAATGACCTGGCCATCGCCGAGTTTGAACGAGAATGGGGCGCCTCGGCTCCAAGAAGAATCAAACTCCTCGCCGCTCTCCCAGTCCCATCCGCGGTAGTGCATGACGAGAGTGTCGCCCTTCTTCGCAGCAGGACCTGCGCCTTCAATCGCGGTGGCAACAACCATTTTCTCGGGGGCTGCCCCCTCAGGCTTACCGCCCAGGTTCGGTGCCCCATCCTCTGCAAGCGTGTAAGCGGGCACCTCGGGAGGAAGATCTTTGCTTGCGCCTTCGGCACGTTTAAGTGCGATGCCTACGACGTCACCGACCTGAAGCACCTTTTGCTTTTGAGTGCCCGCAACACCGGCCATGAGAAATCGCGAATGTGCTTTGACTCCGGTGAAAAACTCGGTTGCGGTCTCCCCCACCGACTCTTGATCAACCTTAAACGGCGAATACGTTCCTTCTTCCCACTGCGATGCGAGAACCTCCCCGCTTGCGGGGTCGAAATAGGCGGAGCGCGTCACGATGAAATCGCCTTCCGCAATTGCGGGACCATCGCCTTCGCCTACGACGGTGGAATGAAACTCGGAAAACTCAAGGGGAGCGTCGAACTCGAGTGAAGGATCCTCGCCGAAACCGCTCGCAACCTTGACGCGATCGAGAACATTCGCATCCTCGCTTTTGTCACCGCCGGCGTCGGAGGCCTCACTCGCGCCGGAATCCGAGGCCTGGGCGACGCCCTGGACGTCCTTCGATGACGAACGAGCACATGCCCCGAGAGTGACGAGGGCGGAGATGGATGCGGCTGCGGCAAGCAGCGAGCGGCGGTTGATCACTGGAGTCCTTTCAACTCGGCGGGTGCCGATGAATGTCCTTCAAGCGTAGCGAGCAATTTCTCGATTTCTGGGTTTTCAGTCTCAAAAGGATCGAGCAGTGTGATCGGCAGCGCTCCGGATGTATTGAGACGCACCGTGGTCCAATCCACGGCAATATCCACACCTTTTTCGCGCGCAGCCCGCAGAACCTTCGAACGCATATGCGCGCGGGTCGAGGAGGGGCCCGCGTGGCGCGCGTCCTCGACGCGCTCTTCACTGACGACGCTCGGCGCAAGGCCGCGGCGCTTGAGTGCGTAGAACACCCCGCGCTCGGGATCGATATCGTGATAGGCCAGTTCGAGGCGCTGAATCTCTGGAGAATCAAGACTAACGCCACGCCGTTTCGCTACCGTCGTGAAGAGTTCGTGCTTGATCGCCCAATCGAGCTCACGATTGATAAGCGAAAAATCCCCTGTCTCGAGGGCACGCAGACCACGATCCCACGTGTCCATCATGCGCTCGTCAAGATCGTCATAGGTACGTGAGAGCGCCGAGAAGTAGGCGCGTTGAATCGCGAGTGCCGTGCTCACTCCGCCGTTCTTCAATTGCAGCGGCTCGCTCGCCGTAAGATCGCGCGCGACGCGGCGGATATCGCTGATCGGATCCGCGAGCTCGAAATTGGGAAATGTATGCCCGTCCTCGATAAAACGCAGGACAGCGAAGGTCATCGCGAATCTCAGCCAGGTCGACACTTCACTCATGGTGGAATCGCCTGAAATGACATGAAGGCGCCGATAGCGTGAGGGGTCACCGTGCGGCTCATCACGTGTGTTAATGATCGGCCTTGCGCGTGTCGTCGCCGAGGAGACCGTCTCCCACATGTGGTCCGCTCTGAGGGAGAACCCGAAAACGGGCCCGCCTTCACTTTCGAGAACGCCTCCGGCGCCGGTCACGATCTGACGGGTGATGAGGAACGGCAGGAGCAACGAGGGAAGGCGTGTGAATTCGCCACGCCTTTCCACGAGATAATTCTCGTGACTCCCGAACGAATTTCCTTGCGAATCCGCATTGTTTTTGAAGAGATGGATGCGGGCGTCAGAACCGTCGGAGGCGAGCCGACCATTCGCTTCTTGAACGAGTGCGTAAAGCTCTCGCTCTCCCGCCCGCTCTTGCGCGACGATGTCCCACGGATCGTCGCATTCGGCAGTCGCATACTCGGGATGCGATCCCACGTCGAGATAGAGCCTGCCTGCATTCGTAAGAAAAACGTTCGAGGAGCGCCCCCAGGCCACAACCGGACGAAAAAGCTCGCGAGCGGCCATTTCAGGTTCGAGCGCTTGCTGCCCGTCCTTCGATACAGCGAGGAGACCAAACTCCGTTTCTAAGCCACCTATGCGACGCTTCATGGATTTGTCCTTTCCATCCCGCCCATGTCCAGCGACGTATGCCTTTCGAAGGAACGCAGTTCAACGCCTCTCCGAAGCAGCGCAACCTCGGCATGGGTACCCGCGTGGGCGTGCGTGCTCGAAAGTTCTCGCACACAAAAATCGATGACGTCTTGGGCTCCGCGCTCCTCGAGTTTTGCGGCGAGCGCGCGAGAAACAAGACCTTCCGGGGCTCCGCCGATCGCGGCAAAAGTGCCGTGATCGCTGAGCGAACCATCAAAGCTGAGGGAAAAGATCCGATCGTCGCCGACTTGGTTCCCCACTTCCGGGAGCAGAAGCGCGATTTCGAGTGGCTTCGGGGCGGACACGAAAACGTCCCCGATCGCGTGCGCAAGGGCATTCGCGAGGGAAGATGCCGAGACGTCGCGGCGCGAGTATTGGTAGGCGCGCGCATCGGCCCAGCGCACTGCCGCGAGCCTGAGCGCCTCGTACTCGTGAAACTTCCCCGCTCCCGCAAAAGCGACTCGGTCGTGAATCTCGCCGATCTTCATGAGCGAGGTCGAGGAATTCAGCGCGATGATGACGATGCCTTCGGCGCTACTCGCCGCAATCACGGGCAAGCCGCGCGATACCCCGCGACGAGAAAAGTCTGCACGATCCTTCGTGAGCTGTTCCGGATCGATATAAAAGGGCATACTCATGCGATACCCGCCACAAGCTCGCTCACCCGTTCGCTGCTCACGAATCGCGCACCGGAAGCGTCGACCTCAACGAGGACCGGAAGTGCTTCGCCGCGTACACCCGAGGTGGCCGAATCGCGACGGGCGGCAGCAGCGAGCGCTTCGAGCACGAGGGCGTGGGCTCTCTCTTGCGAGCACGCCGAAAGATCGCGGCGTGATTCCAGCACAGCACGCGCAATATCGCTTCCCGAACCGATTGCGGCGCAGTCTCGCTCTTCGTAAACGCCACCCGTCGCATCGAACGTGTGGAGGCGCGTGGTACCGGCACGTTCATCAAATCCCGCGAGCAGCGGAACGGCAACGAGTCCCTGCATGGCGAGTTGGAGGTGCGCACGTACGAGAAGGCCCAGCCTGCGGATCTTGCCTTCGTGGCTGAGCGCGCGCCCCTCGATCTTTTCCACATGCTCAAGTTCAAGAGCAAACAACCGCGCGAATTCGATACCGAGGCCCGCGGCGCCAGCGATACCGATAGCGGAATAGCGATCGGCGAGAAAGAGCTTCGTCATGTCGTCTTTGACGATCCGGTTGCCCGCGCTCGCCCTCCGATCGGCGGCAAGCGTCACGCTTTGACCGCCCGAGTGTGCGAGGCCAACAATCGTCGTCGCCTCAGGCACGCTCATGCGCTGACCACTGACGCCCGTAAGTTCGGGCGCGAGCAGTCCCTCGTGCTTCAAATGAGCAGAAAGCGACGAGAGCGGATCACCGAGGTCGATCACTGACCGCCCTTTTGCACGAAGGACTTCACGAAGCTTTCCGCGTTCGACTCAAGAACGAGATCGATTTCGTCAAGGAGGTCGTCGCTCGAGGCGATCGATGCCTGAATCTGGCCAGAGCCCTGGTGAGCGATCGGTTCTTCGTTCTCCTCGCCCCCTCCGGAGCCGTGAATGTGCGACTGTGTCATGCCGAATTGTCCTTTCTCAACGTCGTTTTCCACGCTACACGTACCGCAGCGCACAAGTGGTCAACGCTGGGGATGCCCCGCGGCTTCCCGGAACCTCTCAAGGATGGTATCGACGTCATCTTCCGGATCGATGCCATGCTGTTCGCACCATGATTTCGAGGCGATGGCCGGATCGGCAAGCCTCACACGCACGGCTGCCCCTTCGGTCCGGAGAGTCACAGCGTCCCACCCGGCGGAGTCGAGATCTTCGCGGTGATGCTTGACAATCCCGCCTCGGAAGTAGGCCCTGGTCGATTCAGGCGGATGCGTCACAGCATGGAGAATCTCCTCATCGCTGACAAGGCGCCGGGCCCGCCCAGATCGCGAAAGCTTTTCGTAGATCGACTTTCCTACGCGCAAGTCAGTGAACTGCAGGTCCAGCGCGACGAGGCGCGGATCTGACCACTCGAGCGAATGACGCTCCCTAAAGGCACTCACGAGAGCATACTTGCCGACCCATTCAATCCGATCGGCGGCCTCGAGGGGATCGCGCTCAAGCACGTCCAAAAGCTCGGACCAAAGCGCTACAGCCTCGGCCGTCTCCACATCCGGCATCTCCCCGTCGAGAGCGTGCAGCACGGCATTCAGGTAGGAGCGTTGGATTTCCAGTGCCGACGCTTTCCCGCCACCCACGGTTGCATAGGTTTTCGAAAGACTCAGATCATGAGAGATGTCGTGCACAGCCTCGACGGGATCCACGAGCCTGACTTCTGGAAGCAGCGGCTCGCCTGTCGCGTGTTCGCGTTCGGCAAGGCTGAGCACCAGCGAGGTCATCGCAAGCTTGAGAAACGTCGAAGTCTCGAACACGTTCGCGTCGCCGATAATGACGTGGAGTCTGCGAAATCGCGAAGCGTCGGCATGTGACTCATCACGCGAGTTCACGATCGGGCGGTTGAGCGTCGTTTCAAGACCAACGTCGTTCTCGAAGAAGTCCGCCCGAGAGCTGATTTGAAAACCGTCGCTCTCCCCGCGTGTACCAATTCCCACGCGTCCAGCGCCTACAAGGATCTGACGCGTGGCAAAGAAAGGAATGAGGATTTCACACAGGCGGTCAAAGGGAACCGAGCGGTCCACGAGGTAGTTTTCGTGCGTTCCGTAACTTTGGCCCTTGCCGTCAGTATTGTTTTTGAACAGCGCGAGTGGCGGGATACCGTCGGCCCCCTCGACGCGAGCCATGGCCCTGCGCGCAATTTCTTCGCCTGCCTTATCCCACACGAGCCCTTCGCGAGCGGTCATGACTTCGGGCGAGGAATACTCGGGATGGGCGTGATCGACATAGAGACGCGCGCCGTTTTGGAGTACCGCGTTGCCGATCGCGCGACGTTCGGCGAAGTGGATGGTTGCAGCATCGTCAAGGTCCGGGGGAACGTCGTCTCCCACCGCGATCTCAAACTCCGCTTCGACGCTCGGCACGTGCGCGTCGTGAGTCTCGTCCGTGAGCTGAGTGGGATGAGCAGCCGCTCGATGGAGCTCGAAACCTCGCGCATCGCGCAGCGGGGTCTCGTCTCCGTAATCCCAGCGCACTCGGCGCTTGTTCGAATCGTCGAGAAGGGCATATGCGGCAACGGCGTAGTGCGAGAGCCGGGTGGAGGCACTGGCGCCGGAGCGTTCGCGCTCACTCGTCGAGGTATGGACGATCCCGAACTCGGTCTCGATCCCCATCGGGCGACGCGTGGTAAGTGGCTGGCGCTTCCATGTCACAGCGTCTCACCGCTCCCCACGGTGCCGGCTCGGCGCGGCGTCATCCGCGTGATCTTTTGGCCGCGGCGGCCAGCGATACGTGCCCAATCATCGGGGTTCGCGGTCGAGGGAAGATCCTCGTTCTCCTTGAATTCCGTATGGATGGCCTCAAGAAGATGAGAGCGGTTGATGCCGCGATCCCCCTCGGAGAGTTCCGTTTTAATTGCGAGTTTCTTCGCACGATCGACGATATTACGCAGCATGGCGCCAGACATAAACTCCGCAAAGTACAGCACTTCAGCTGTGCCGTCCGCATACTCCACATCGACGTAGGCCATGTCCTCGTCGCGCGCGTAGATGCGGTCAATCGCAAAGTCCACGAGAGCATCGAGCTCCTCGGCAAGCGGAACATCATTCGTGAGGTAAAGCCTAAGAATCTCTGCACCGGCCCTTGGCCCTGGGCGTTCAATGCGAATCTTGACGTCGAGGCGCCCGGGCCGCACGATCGCAGGATCAATCATGTCCTCACGGTTCGACGCTCCGATCACGATGACGTTCTCGAGGCTCTCCACACCGTCAATTTCCGCGAGCAACTGGGGAACGACGGTTGATTCGACATCCGAACTCACGCCCGATCCTCTGGTACGGAAGAGCGAATCCATTTCGTCAAAGAACACGACGACGGGGTTTCCTGAGCTTGCCTTTTCCCGGGCTCGTTCGAACACGAGACGGATCGAACGCTCGGTCTCACCCACGTACTTATTGAGAATCTCGGGGCCCTTCACGTTGAGGAACCACGAGCGGCTCACGACTTCGCTCGGGTCCTGGCCGCGTTGACGCGCTGCCTTGAGTGCAAGCTCGTGGGCAACGGCTTTCGCGATCATGGTCTTGCCGCAGCCGGGAGGGCCGTAGAGAAGAACACCTTTGGGCGGCCGGAGACCGTACTCGCGAAAGAGGTTCTGGTGGAGAAACGGCATCTCAATCGCATCGCGAATCGCCTCGATTTGATCACCGAGGCCCCCGATAGCGCTGTAAGAAACGTCGGGAATATGCTCGAGAATGAGGTCGGCGACCTCTTTTCGCTCGAGAACTTCAAGAACGAGGGCAGATTTGGGATCCACCATAAGGTGATCGCCGCGATTGATGCGGCTCTCAAGAAGCGCGGGTACGACGTTCATGACGCGCTGCTCATCTGCGTGGACTTGCACGAGCACGCGCGAATCCTCGAGCTGCTCAACTGCCGTCGCGACAAAACCCGTCGTCTCATGGGCAAGCGCCTCAACAGCGATGAGGTTCTCGTTGAGCCTCACCTCCTGGCCCTTCGTGAGGCCCTCGAGGTCGACCTCTGGCGCAGTAAGCACCCTGAGCTTCCGCCCATTATGGAGAATGTCGATCTGGTTCTCGCCCACGCGCTCCACGAAGGCACCGAACGACGATGGTGGATCCGCAAGCGATTCGAGATCGCTGCGCAGTTGCACGATCTGCTCGCGCGCTTTCGAAAGTGACTTCACGAGCTGATCGTTGCTACGGGCGAGCTTCGAGAGCTCCTCGTTCAGTTCCTGGTAGGTCTTCACCTGGTCCTCCCTTGCCTGATGTCGCGTAGTGCGCGCTTCGTTTTGCGCAGCGCGACGTTGCGCTCGTGAAAGTCCTCGCTCGTCCATTCATTGCTCGTGCCGCCAAACCCCTCATTCGCCGGGTCGTTGAGTTCAGCTTCGTCTCGCGAGCCCGGCGCGGGGCGCTGCTTACGAAGGAGAGCCTTCGACCCTCGAGCGGTACGGCGCGACGTCAGCAAGAAGCCGGTGTGCGCATTCATGCGGTGCTCGGGGCGCACGGCAAGTCCATCGAGGTGCCACGGTCGCATCATCGTCTCCCAGGCGTATGGTTCCGTGAATTCACCGTGGTCTCGGAGGGCCTCGACCGTGCGTGAAAGCTGCGTGACCGTCGCAACGTAGGCAAGGAAAACGCCCCCGTCTTCGAGCACTTCTCCTGCACTCTCAACGCATTCCCACGGCGCAAGCATGTCGAGTACCACGCGATCGACTTGCTCGCCAGCCTCGGCGAGCTCGTGCGCGCCATCCTGAAAATCGCCGACACTCAGCTCCCACCACGGGGGCAGTTCACCGAAAAAGCTCTCGACATTGGCTTTCGCGACCTCGGCGAAATCTTCGCGGCGTTCGATGGAGCGCAAGGAACCGTCGGAACCAAGCGCGCGTAAGAGCGCGATCGTGAGTCCGCCCGAGCCCACACCGGCCTCGAGCACGCGTGCCCCCGGAAAGATGTCGCCGTACATGAGAATCTGCGCCGAATCTTTCGGGTAGATGATCGCGGCTCCGCGAGGCATGGCCATCATGTAGTCGTTGTAAAGGGGGCGAAGTGCCTGGAAGGCAACCCCCGCGCTGTTTTCGACAACCGTGCCGTCGGCTTTGCCGATGAGGTCGTCGTGGCGGATGAACCCGCGATGAGAATGATGTATGCCGCCCTCTTTGAGAGTGATCGTGTTGAGGCGATTTTTCTGATCAGCGAGCTGGACCTTGTCACCCACGACAAACGGTCCCGTGCGATCCAGACGCGCAGTCACAGCATTTTCGGTGGAGTCGGGCGAAGTCATGTCTCGAAGTCTACGTGTTTTGTTCCACGTCACCCGTGATCGTTCAGCGCCCGCGCCACATCCTCCGCAAATATCACGTTCGAGAATTCGCCACTGTCGTTGCGCACAAGATACGCGGGCGATTCTTCCGCCTGCATCGCGGCGAGAAGCTCTCGGCCTTCGGGCCGCCCCTCGAGGGTGACTGCACGGACCACGGGAGTGAGGATTGCCTGCACAGGATAGTCGGCGGGAGCGGCGCCAACGTCAGCACCCGGAGCGAGAATAGCCCCGGAAAAATCTGCGTAAAGCCCGCCCCGTTCGAGATAGGCCATCTCTTGTCCGACGCTTCCCGCGCTCTCAAGTGGCCTAATCTTGCGCGAGACATGAGAGAGGTGGAGCATCTCGGCGCCTTCGAGAACGCGGGCACTCGCGATCGCCGCTGACGCTCCCTGAAAGAGCGAGAAGGCAATGAGGAGGCTCCACACCACCCACACCGGTGACGGCATATCCTCGCGAGCGAGACCCATCACGAGCGGAACCGCGACAACTCCCACGGCGATCACGCGGCCAGCCCATCCGGTCGCGATCGTTGCCCGCGATGCGTTCACGCCACATGCGCGAAGGAACGATTCAAGGGCTCGCCCTCCATCCATGGGCAGGCCCGGCAAAATATTGAAGATCGCGAGCGCCCAGTTGAGGGTTGCCGAAAGCTGACACGCAAGAATGATCATGAGGACCGCAGCCGAGCCTCCTTCCCAAAGTGCCGCGGTCATGAGTTTCGTGAGGCCGGTGAGTGCAAGTGCGAGAACCGCATTAGTCGCAGGGCCCGAAAGAGAAATCACCATCGAACGTCGCGGTTCAAGTCGTGGACCCTCGTACGTGGTGTGCCCGCCAAAGAGTGTCAGGGCGATCTCGCGTACGCGAGCGCCGTATGAATGGGCCACCAGTGCATGAGCCACCTCGTGAAGGGCGACCGAAAAGACGAAGAGCAACGCGACGAGTGCGGCCGCCCCAATCGCATACCCTTGCGGCAAATACTGGGCGAATTGCGGTTCGACCATGACAGCGAGCAAAAGGGCAAACAGAAGACTCCCTATTCCTAGCGAGATCTTCGGCATCGATCGTTCTGGCTGGGCTTGCAAGGGCACCTCTTTTCGAGCCTGCAGTAACGAGATCTATACTTGCACGACGCACCATCACCGTGCTCGATGAAGGAGGAAAGGTGGCTGAGATGCCCGCGAACGACGAGGTGACCCGCACTATCGCAATCGCCGCGTTCGGCGGATGGAACGATGCGGGGACCGCAAGCAGCGAGGCCCTCACCCACCTCATGAACACCATCGGGGTGGACGAAGACGCCCCCACCCAAACGATCGATGCCAACGGCTACGTGGATTTCCAAATCAACCGCCCCCTCATCGCTCGAGATAGTGAAGGTCAGCGCCGCGTGACGTGGCCGCACACGCAAATCATCCCGTTGCTCCCCCACCAGGGCACTCGCATCATTGTCGTCACGGGACCGGAGCCCTCTTTCAACTGGACGGGCTACTGCGAAGAAATACTTGATCGCATCGACACTGAGGGCTGCACGTTGCTCGTGACCCTCGGGGCGCTCCTCGCCGACACTCCCCATACAAGGCCGCTCCCAACGACGGTCACGTGGGGCTCACTCAAGCCGCAGGTCGCGGATGCGAACGACTACGAAGGACCAATCGGAATCCCCACAATTCTCAACGACATCGCGGTTGAAGCAGGCGTCGGAACCCTCGCAATTTGGGTGCAGGTCCCGAACTATGTTGGTCAGAACCCCGTCCCCAAAGCCACCTGGTACCTTCTCTCAACGCTGGGACGCGAACTCGACCTGCAATTACCTCTCGGAGAACTCGACGAGGACGTTCGAGCATGGGAGCGCGGCATGGATGCCATGGCAGACGAGGAAGAGGACATCAAGCACTACGTTGAACAGCTCGAAAGCCTGCGTGACGCCACGGAGCTTCCCGAAGCCTCCGGTGACAGGATCGCCTCGGAATTTGAGCAGTTCCTTCGTAGGCGCGAAGAGGGCGAAGAGCGCTAGGCCCTCGACCATGACGGGCGAGACAAGCCTGGCTTTCACGTACCAGCGATCGGGGAAACCACCCCAAACAGGAGAAGCAGCAGCAGCACAGTTGCCGCGATCAAGCGATACCACACGAAAACCGAGTACGAGTGGTTTTCGATGAGGCGCATAAACCACACGATCACGGCGTAGCCGAGCACAAATGCCACGAGGGTCGCGACGATGATCGCTGCAAGGCTCGGCTCTCCCGCAGCCGCGGCAGCCGCACGCCCCTCGGGGCTCAGAAGCACGGGAACTTCCTTGTACGCCTTATAGAGCCCCGAAGCGAACACCGCTGGGATAGCGAGAAGGAACGCGTAGCGGGCTGCCGCTTTGCGGCTATACCCAAGGATGAGCCCCATCGTGATCGTGCCGCCCGAGCGGCTCACACCCGGGATAAGGGCGAGGGCCTGCGCGAGGCCGTAAAGAATCGCATCCTTGAGGGAGAGGTCCTCGAGATTCTTCTCTTGCGCGCCTCGCGCATCGGCGTACGCGAGAATAACCGCGAAGAGAATAAGCATCGCAGCGGTGATGTAGAGGTTTCGGAGCGCGTGGTCGATCTGCTTTTCGAAAAGGAGCCCGAGGATGCCGATCGGGATCGAACCAAGAATCACGAACCAGCCCATGCGCGCGTCGGGGTCTGAGTGTGGAACTTTGCCGACAAGGGACTGCGCCCACTGCGCGATGATGTGGACGATGTCTTTGAAGAAGTAGATGAGCACGGCCAGCTCGGTCCCGAGCTGCATAATTGCGGTGAAGGCCGCGCCTGGGTCCTTCCCCGGGTTCAACAGTTCGCCCACGACGCGCACGTGAGCGCTCGACGAGACGGGAAGAAACTCAGTGAGCGCCTGAACTATGCCCAGGATGACCGCATCGAGGAAACTCAACTCAACGACTCCTTGTCAACATGCGTCCCGGGCTTCGAAGCGCGCCCGGTCCATGGCAGATTCGCCATGAAGCGACACTACGCGGCGCCTCCACATCCGGAAGGCACCGCGTAGTGTGTGATCGATTACGAAAAGCCCTTAATTGGCTCAGTCCTCGTCGTCCTCGTCGTAGTCATCGTCCTCATCGAGGTCGAGATCATCGAAATCATCGAAGTCGTCGTCTTCGTCGTAGTCGTCATCGTCGTCATCGAAAATAATGAACGGGGTCGCGACGTTGTATGCATCGAACAGTGCGTCGTCGTAGTTCTCGAAGGCGATCGAGAGACGCTCAGTCGCGACATCGAGCTGGTCTTCATCCTCGCCATTCGTGGCGGCGATGACATCGTAGTGGCGCTCAAGAGCGGCGATCAGGGCGGTCAGTGCGGCGCGAGGATCTTTCGTGTTCATGGAACGAAAATACCCCGAATCAGGAGCGAACGGTAGCGGATTGCCCGGATTTCGGCGCCAATTTTTTGCGGGCCCGGCGAGGTGGCAGACTCAGCGGAAGAAAGGAGCTCCCATGACGAATATTCCGGATCGCTCACGCACGTCTGTGCTACCTCCGAAATGGAAGGTCTCGAGGCCCTCGAACCTCACGAAAGCTCCGGTGAGCAAGGGCCGCTCCGTTCGCGACTACGAGTTTCAGGTTCTGACGATCCCGAAGGGCACTTCGATCGGCCAGGCACGACAAGCTCTCACGGATGAGGCCGAATACGGGCGTTGGGAGCTCGCACGCACTCAAAAGTTCATCGGCGGCGGCAAGAAGGTGTGGCTTCGCCGGAGAATTATGCGCGTAAGCGCTCCGTAGCAGTTATCCACAGCGCAAGGCTTCAGGCCCCTTTGTGCTCATGAATGTGATGGACTAAAGGCGTGATCAGCACTTTCGATTCGACCGCTGCGACCGTGCTTTTTGCTTTTGTCGCGTGTGCGCACCTGACCTTCGCGGTTCCGCTTTCCTATATCGATGTTCGCGAACATCGCCTTCCTAACAAGCTCACACTCGCGCTCAACGGAGCAGTAGCCTGCACAGCGGCGACCGCCGCGCTCATTGCCCCTTCTCTCACCGCTCGTGTTCTCGGAGCATGCGCCCTCAGCCTCGTGGTCGGAGTTATTGCTTGCGGATTCGCCCTCCTCTCCCCCGGGAGCATCGGCATGGGCGACGCGAAAGTCACGCCTGCAACCGTTCTCCTGGCCGCTCTCGGAGGCATGCCTATTCTTCTCGGCGCCCTGGCGTGGCTTTGCGGTGCGGGCGCGTTCGCCGCACTCTGGGTACTTCTCCGCACACGCAGTACGAAAACCCGCTTCGCTTTCGGGCCAATAATCTTGAGTGCCCCTTACGGTGGCCTTGCTCTCTCGCTCCTCGGTCTCTTTTGAGTGTTCCCTTGACGGACTGGGCGATCCCTGAGCACAGGACCTCCCCGCGGGGGTGGCGGGTAAAACTGTGGTGCGGGCGGGGCGGGCGAAGCGTTCATCACCTCTCAAGGCACAGCTTCGCCCGCGGTTCCAACCGATCTTCATTCATGCCGTGGCGAAGGCTGTGAAGTGAGGCCCCCGCCTCATCTCCGCTACCTGCACCGCGTTAGCGCATGCCCGCTCCGCGAGGTTGGAACTCGTCTCTCCGCCCCTACGAGACGCCCATCACAATAGAAACAGAGGCAACGAACCGGGGCGCGACCTTTAAATGAACGATCGATAACTTTAAATGAACGTTGATCAGGCGTTCAGTCGTGGGCTAAGCCCGAGAGTAAGAGGAAGCACGAAACAAAAGAACAACCCCGTGCAGGATCTCCTGCACGGGGTTTGTCTCGGTGTCCGAGGGGGGACTTGAACCCCCACGCCCTTAAGCGGGCACTAGCACCTCAAGCTAGCGCGTCTACCTATTCCGCCACCCGGACCGGGTTTTGCCGCTTCTTCGTTTGCGACTCATTGAGATTACCACCGCAGGCACCTCCGGGGAAATCAAGCGCCGCAATTTCACCGTTTCGTGAAGGGAATCACGCGAGGGTGCAGTGCTACTCCCGCCCATACACCGTGAGAAACTCAAAGGCATGCCCCACATCATGTTTTTTGAGCCCCTCATCCCAGGCAACACCGGCAACGCCATCAGGCTTTCTGCCGTCACCGGTGCGCCACTTCACCTCATTAAGCCACTCGGCTTCAATTTTGGCGACGCCCATTTGCGGCGCGCTGGGCTCGACTACCACGATCTCGCCGTTATGACGGTTCACGACAGCCTTGAACAAGCATTCGATGCTCTGCCTGCATCTCGCGTGTTCGCCTTCACGGGCCACACAAGGCGCCGCTTTCACGAAATTCGCTACGAAGAATCGGACGTCCTTCTCTTTGGCCGTGAGGACACGGGCCTTCCCGACTGGGTTCTCAAGCACCCCCGCATTACGGATTCGGTACGCATCCCCATGCTTGAGGGGCGTAGGTCGCTCAATCTCGCAAATTCGGCATCGATTGCCGTCTATGAAGCGTGGCGCCAACTTGGCTACCAGGGTGGGTGCTAACGCGCCGACCCGAAGACCTCCTCATACATCGCTTCTGCAGGTGCTTGGTCGACTCCGCACATGAGTTCCACCTGGCGGGCCGCTTGGTGCGCGAGCATATGCGCCCCTGTCGCGAACGCAGGCTCACAAGTCCCGTCCAGCGTGGAGACGAGGGCCGCGTGAATACGCTCGAGCGGGGTTGGATGAGGAAAATAGAGAGCGTCAAAAAAGGCCGACGGTACCCGCGCTACATCGTGCATATGCCGCAAGACTCGCTCGGCGACGACTTCTGCACCCTCGAGCGCGAGCGCACTCGCGACGATATCCGAGTGGAAACTTAACTCGGGCCGATCCCAGTCGCCTACGTTCACGCGTGCACCCCGGCGAATCAATAAAGACTCGAGCGGGGCAAGTTTCTCTCGCGAGCGGGCAAGAAGAGTGAAGTTGGTGCAGCCGGCTTCGCAAAGAGCGGTCGCGAGTGAAAGCGCGGTTGCGCCCGATCCAAGTAGGGTTGCGCTCTCGATTCCCGAGATTCTTGCCGAGGCAAGAGCACCGGTTATACCCGCAACATCAGTGTTAAAAGCGGCGTATTGGCGATGACGACCCTCGCCGAGAGGAATGAGGGTGTTTGCGATACCGAGCTCTGCGTGGGGGCCGTGGGCGAGGGCAAGCTCATGCGCGTGGATCTTGTGCGGCATGGTGACGCTTACGCCGTCGAGCGAAGGCAGAACGTCTCGAGCGAACTGCTCGAACTCTCCGCGCGGCACATGGATCCGTTCGTAACTCACACCGTCAATGCCGAGGGCGCGATACGCAGCCGCGTGAAGCTCGGGGGAAAGTGAATGCGCAATCGGATCCCCGATCACCGCCAACCGAAGCGGCCTCACAGCTACTTTTTCTTCGCCCACTCGCGCCACTCCTGCACGTTCTTGTCATGCTCGGCCTTGGTGCTCGCAAACTTCGTCTCCCCCGTCTCGGTATTGACCGTCACCCAGTACAGCCATGGCCCCTCGGGCGGGTTCTTCACGGCATCAATCGTCGCATCGCCGGGGTTCGAGATTGGCCCGATGGGGAGCCCGGGATGCTTGTAGGTGTTGTAGGGAGAGTCAGTCGCGCGTTGCTCGGGCGTCGTTGAAATTGTTTCGCTCTTTGTAAAGTAGGCAACCGTCGAATCGAGCTGGAGGTTCATGGGCTTACCGCCCGCTTCACCGACGCCTGCGAGGCGATTCTCGAGAGTGCGCACAACCTTGCCGTAGTCCTCCGGATCCCGGGCTTCCTTTTCCACGATCGAGGCGATCGTGAGGGTCTCGTGCCACTTCTCTTGAGGTATGCCCTTCTTCTCAAGCTGTGCGGTCATGCGTGAAACCATCTGGTCGAGAATGTCCTCGGCCGAGTCTTCCTCACGGAAATCATACGTACCCGGCCACAGGTACCCCTCGATGGATTGTGCCGGATTTTCGGGAACGCCACGCGCCTCGTAATCGGCGCCGGCCTTCTCGAAATCTTCAACGGGTAAACCAGTTGCTTCACTGAGGCGCTCGTACATTTTTTGCGCGGTCTGCCCCTCGGGGAACGTCACGCGAATCCCCACTCGGCTCGCGGGATCGAGAAGCAAACGCAAAGCAGAGGCTCCACTCATCTGCTTACGGAGTTTGTACGTGCCGGGAGTGATGTTTGCAGCATCCTGGCTCGCCGAAAAAGCATTGACGAACGGGCCCTTCGTTTTAATAACGCCGGCTTTCACGAGGGTTTCTGCGATATCCGAGCCGGTGTCGCCGTTGTTCACGACGATCTCGACCTCACCCTTGCCCTCGCCGTCAAAGTCCTTCGAGGTGTGTGAAACATTCACGTTGTTCGAAATCCAGGAGTAGCCAAAGAATCCGCCACCGCCAAGCGCCGCAAGCACGAGAACCACAAGGATGGCTGGCACAAAGCGTTTGACTTTGTTCTGCTTTGTATTCCGACGCTTGTCGCGCCTCGAGCTCGGCTGAGTTTCGCCTGACGAGCCCAGCAGGTCCTCAAGGGAAGAGTCTGGCACGAATACTCCTTAGTGGGAATCGCCGGGGCTCCACGGCTCTCCGGCCGCGGCGCCGCGGGCGCGTTCAAAATCGAGGGCGGTCTGGAGGATCATGACCGCTGCGACCTGGTCGATAACCGGCCGATGGGTCCGGTGCCGGCGACCGGAGTCGCGTAGAGCACGGTGAGCACTCACTGTGCTCAAGCGTTCGTCTACAAGGTACACGTCGTAGTCGGGTTCTCCCACAATAGGCTCAAGATCGGCGAGTTCCGAGACGAAGGAATGGGCTTTCTCGACAGCAGTGCCCTCCTCCCCGCTCAAAAGGCGTGGCTTGCCCACATAGAGACGCTCGGCCTCAAGCTCGGTGATAAGCGCCTGAAGCCTGGAGGCAGCGTCAGCGCGCGGGAAAGTTTCGACAGGCGTCGCAAGGAGACCGTCGGCATCGCTTCGAGCAACGCCGACCCGAGCGTCGCCCACATCGACGCCAATCCGCACAAAGCGGCGCGACATCATGCGCGTCCGCGAAGCGCCGTTGTAATCGTGTCCAGGGCGGCCGACACGAGCCCTGGCTCACCGCCACCACCCTGAGCGAGATCGTCCTTGCCTCCGCCACGGCCGTTCATGGCAGCCGCAGCATCGCGCAAGAGCACCCCGGCTTTGATGCCTGCTTCTCGCGCGGCAGCGTTTGTGGCAACAACGAGGGCGGCGCGACCGTCGGACTCTCCTGCCAACGCGACCACGCTCGCCTCCGACTCCCCGAGCCTCGCCCGCAGATCAGTGGCGAGAGTGCGCAAATCGCCAGCGGCGACGCCCTCCCCCGCATCATGCACGAGGACTCGAACGCCTGAGACAAGAACCGCAGCCTCGACGAGCGAGCCTGCTTGCGCTTGAAGCTGCTGGCCACGCATCTGTTGGAGATTCTTCTCCATTTCCTTCACACGCTTCGTCAGAGCCTGAACGCGCTCGGGGATGTCCTCAGCTCCAACCTTGAGGATCTCCGCGAGCTGCGACACGAGCGCGTGTTCCTTCGAATGGAACTTGTATGCGCTCTCGCCCACGAGCGCATCCACACGACGCACGCCGGAGCCGATCGACGATTCCGATACGAGCTGGACGGAGCCGAGGCTGCCGGTGATGGGGACGTGAGTGCCGCCGCACAGTTCGCGCGACCAATCACCACCGATGGACACAACGCGCACGATATCGCCGTACTTTTCGCCGAAGAGGGCTTGAGCGCCGAGTGCCTTTGCCTCATCAATCGGCATCTGGGCGTCGGTGACTTCGAGGTTTTGCTGCAGCATCTGATTGACCTTGCCCTCAACCTGCGCGAGCGAGCTCTGGGGCACGGCCTGGCCGTAGCGGAAGTCGAAGCGCATGCGGCCAGGAGAGTTTTCCGATCCAGCCTGAGTTGCACCGTCGCCGAGTTCTTCGCGAAGCGCCTGGTGCACCATGTGCGTGGCCGTGTGAGCACGCGCGATGGCGCCGCGGCGCTCGGTGTCGATGCGCGCGATTGCCGCCTCTCCAGCCCGAGCACTTCCTTCAATAAGACGACCGCGATGAACCGAAAGGCCTTTGACGGGTGCTTGAACATCATCGACTTCGACGATGCCGCCTCCCGAAAGATTGATCGTGCCCTGGTCGGCGAGCTGGCCACCCATCTCGGCGTAGAACGGAGTCTCGGCGAGAACGATTTCGATATCGGCGGGCGCGCTCACATGCTCAGTGAGGGCACCATTCACGAGGATCGATCCGACAGTCGTCGAGACCGTGTCGTCCGTGTACCCCACGAAACGCGTGAGACCGTGCTCGTTCACGATGTCATGGAAAAGAGCAGTGTCCGTGTGGCCAGCCTTCTTTGCCTGAGCATCGGCTCGTGCGCGCTCACGTTGCTCCTGCATCGCGGCACGGAAACCCGCCTCGTCAACACGAAGGCCCGCTTCTTCGGCCATCTCGAGCGTGAGGTCAATCGGGAAACCGTAGGTGTCGTGAAGTGTAAAGGCATCCTCGCCAGCGAGGACATCCGAGCCGCTCTTCTTGAGGTTCGTGCTCAGCCCTTCGAAAATCTGCGTGCCGTGCGAGAGCGTGCGGCGGAAAGCGTCTTCCTCCGCGTAGAGCACGTCCTCGATTGCACCAAACTTCTCCTCGAGAACCCGGTACGAGGCCACCATGGCCTGCTTCGACACCGGGAGGAGCTCGGGTAGTGCCCGCTTATCAAAACCAAGAAGGCGCATCGAGCGAACGGCACGGCGAATAAGGCGACGCATGACGTAGCCGCGCCCCTCATTCCCGGGGCGAACACCATCGGAGGCGAGCATCATTGCGCTGCGCACGTGGTCGGCGACGACACGCATGCGGACATCGGATTCCTCATCGCCTGTGCCGTAGCGGCGGTCCGTAAGCTCCTCAGCATGGGCGATCACGGGGAAAACCTGATCCGTCTCGTACATGTTGTTCTTGCCCTGAAGAAGATAGGCAAGGCGTTCAACGCCGAGTCCGGTATCGATGGCCTTACGATCAAGCTCGCCGAGGAGCGGGTAATCCTTGCCACTGCCCTCGCCGCGCATGAACTGGTCAAACACGAGGTTCCAGATCTCGAGGTAGCGATCACCACCCGGATCAACGTTTCCGCCTTCAGCTTCGGGCCCAAACTCAGGACCACGATCGTAATGCCACTCGGCACACGGACCCGCAGGCCCCGGCTGCCCGGTCGACCAGAAGTTTTCCTCTTTCGGGAGTCGCACGATGTGCTGGGGGTCGATGCCGATCACTCGCGTCAGGTGGTCGAACGCTTCCTTGTCGTTCTCCCACAGGGTGATCCACATACGATCGCCTTCGAGGCCATAGCCACCGTCCTCGACACTGCTCGTCAGAAGCTCCCATGCGAAGTCGATCGCGCCTTCCTTGAAGTAGTCGCCAAAGCTAAAATTGCCAGCCATCTGAAAGAACGTGCCGTGACGCGTGGTCTTTCCGACGTTGTCGATATCGTTCGTGCGAATGCACTTTTGCACGCTCGCCGCACGAGGCCAGGGCGCCTCATCGGTGCCAACGATGTAGGGAATGAACGGCACCATTCCGGCAACCGTGAAAAGGATTGATGGATCGGATGAAACGAGCGAGTCGCTCGGGACGATCTCGTGGTCCTTTTTCTTGAAGAAGTCGAGCCAGCGGCGGGACACCTCGGCTGTCTGCATGGATTCTTCCTTCCCTCAGCCCTCACGGGCACGGACTGGGCTGGGCATTCAATAACAAACGGCCCCGACCAAGTGTACGTTCTCGTACTGGTCGGGGCCGCCTGACACGAAGGCCGTGAGGCCTCCTTCATAAAGAAATCAGCGCGCGTAGTACTCAACGACGAGCGCGACGTCACAGGTCACGGGGACCTCGGAACGCTTCGGACGTGAGACGAGTTGAGCCTTGAGCTCCTCGAGCTGAACCGAGAGGTACGAAGGAACCGATGCCTGAACATCGGAGTTCGAACCCTCGGCGGCATCCGCGAAAGCCTCAAGAGTCTGCGACTTCGGCTTGACCTGGATGGTCTGGCCGGGCTTCACGCGGTACGAGGGGATGTTGACAATCTCGCCGTCCACGAGGATGTGACGGTGTGAGACGAACTGGCGAGCCTGAAGGATCGTGCGAGCGAAGCCCGCGCGAAGGACGAGAGCGTCGAGACGAGTCTCGAGAAGCTCGACCATCGACTCACCGGTCAGACCCGGAAGCTTCTTGGCCTCAACGTAGGCGCGGTGAAGCTGCTTCTCGCGAAGCTGGTACTGAGCGCGCAGGCGCTGCTTCTCGGTCAGACGAACCGCGTAGTCCGAGTTCGAACGGCGGCCGCGACCGTGCTGGCCCGGCGGGTAAGGGCGCTTCTCGAAGTACTTGACGGCCTTCGGGGTAAGCGCAAGACCGAGCGCACGCGAAAGGCGCGCGGTACGACGTGCTTTGGTGACGTTGGTCACGTAGGTTACCTCAATTTCGATGCGATGAATCCAGTTTGGCAGCCGCGGATTCAGCGCAAAACTTTACCGTGCCCAATCGCCTGCCTCAAGCGTTTCGAGGGCTTGAGTGGGCCGTACCGCTGTGGGATCGCTCACCGCACCTCAACCGTCGGCCCCCTGGGGTCCATCTGCTCCCCTCGTGAGCGAGCGCAGAATCGCGAGCGAACTCTTCACGCGCCCTTCGAATCCGCGATCTGTGGGCTCGTAGTAGTCAACTCCAACGAGGTCGTCTGGGGCGTACTGCTGGCGCGCCACGCCGCGAGGCTCATCGTGTGCATACACATACCCCACGCCGTGCCCGAGCTTCTCCGCTCCCTTGTAGTGGCCGTCGCGTAAATGTGCGGGCACTGAACGCCCCTTGCCGTGCCGCACATCCTCGATCGCGCGGTTAATCCCCATGTAGCTCGCGTTTGACTTCGGGGCTGTCGCGATATGTACAACCGCTTGGGCGAGAGGAATTCGCCCCTCGGGCATCCCGATCATCTGTACGGCTTGCATCGCGGCAACAGCAACCTGGAGCGCGGTGGGGTCAGCCATGCCCACCTCTTCGCTCGCGGCAATGACCACGCGGCGCGCGATGAAGCGCGGATCTTCGCCCGATTCGATCATGCGCGCGAGGTAATGCAGGGCCGCATCGGGATCACTCCCCCGCATCGATTTTATAAACGCACTCACAACGTCATAGTGCTGATCGCCCTCGCGGTCGTAAGTAAGCATCGAGCGGTTAATCGCATGAGCGAGGATGTCGCCGGTAATGCGCCGTTTCGGAGATTTGAGCGCCGACGCCGCTGCCGCTTCAAGAGCCGTGAGCGCCTTGCGGGCGTCGCCGCCGCTCAGGCGCACGAGAGCCTCGCGCGCGTCATCATCGAGGTCAACCGATCCGCCAAGGCCTCGTTCCTCGGTCAGCGCGCGTGTGATCAGCGCATCGATCTCGTCAGCCCCGAGTGAATCGAGTGTCAGCACAATCGAGCGGGAAATGAGAGGCGTGATGATCGAAAAGTATGGATTCTCGGTAGTCGCGGCAACCAGTGTCACCCAGCGATTTTCGACCGACGGCAAAAGCGCGTCCTGCTGTGACTTATTGAACCGATGCACCTCGTCAACGAAAAGGATCGTCTCACGGCCGGTCGTGCGTAGGCGCGAACGCGCGGCATCGACCACGGCGCGAATGTCCTTGACCCCCGCGAGAACGGCGGAAACTTCCACGAATTCACGATCGCCTTCGCGAGCGACGGCGTAGGCAATAGTCGTTTTCCCTGTCCCGGGCGGGCCCCACAAGATGATCGAACTCGGCGCCGTGTGCGAATCATCCTCTCCCACGAGTCGAAACAGCGGCGAGCCGTCAGCCAGGGCGTTTTTCTGACCAACGATCTCTTCGAGAGAGCGAGGCCGCATTCGCGCCGCGAGAGGAGCGCGATGATCGACGTTGCGGTCCGCAAGAGTTTTGGGCGCCTCGGCGTCGGGTTTGAGGGAAAAGAGATCGTCGTCCACGTCTCTAGGGTAACGAGGCGCGGCGCGATTCCCTGTGGCGAGCGACGAGAACAGAGATGCCCGCCACGAGCGGCAGCACGAGCGGAACGTACCCGTATCCCTCACCAAAATGCGACCACACGGTGGCCTTCGGAAACCACTCGGGCTTGACATAGCTCAATAGGCCAACGCCAAGCACACCCACGAGTTCGACACCGACGAGGCTCACAATCGCGGTCCAGTGGGGGACCTTCTTCATGAGCAGCACAGCGATTGCAACGTAGGTAAGGGCCGCAAAAATGCTCAGGGAAAAGGCGAGCGGAGCTTCCGAAAAATTGCGGATCGATTGCACAAGCGCCCGGGCCGTGGCAGATACAGCGAACACGCCGTAGACCACGAAGAGGGCGGTGCGAAAGCCACGGGAGACGTTTTGTGCGTCGGGCTCGATTCTCGATTGTGGACGCGTCACTTTGCAAACCCCTCTGGCCAAATCTGAGGAAGACGGTAAGCGAGAAACACGCATGTGAGCGCAATCGCGGCGATCGCCAAGGAGCCCCACTTGGTTCTCTCAAGGAAGGAGATGTACACGCCCGCAATCGGCAGTGCGACGGCGGTCGCGACATAGCCCCAAAAAATCACGGCATCGGCGGGCCCAACAGGGGCGAGGAGCCACGCGAGAGCTCCAATGAGCCACACGAGTGCGAGAAAAAGAGAGGCTCCCATGAGTACGAGATCCGCGGGGAGGTCTTTGATCATGTAAAGCGCGCCAAGCGCGGCGACGAAAGCCGCAACGACGTACAAAACGACCAGCATGTGCCCGCTCCCACCTCAAATTCGAATGACTCCCCTACGATAAGCGCATGGCACATATAACTCTGAGCATCAGCAACGTTGATTCGATCACGACCGATGTGCTCGTGGTCCCCCTCCTTAAGGGCAAAGACTCCGCCCCGGCGACGCCCGCGGGTTTGCCCTCGCTCGAAGAATGCTTCGCCGCGGTCAAGGCAGACGGCGCTAAGGGCGCGCTCACCACCATTCCCGCTCCTTCCGGCTACAAGGCCCGCGCAATCGTGGGTGTCGGCCTTGGGGCAGAGGCACTCGAAGACGTCACCTGCGAAGACGTGCGCTACGCCTTCGGCTCCGCCTCCCGTAGCCTCACCGGACACAAGAGCATTGCGCTCGCCTTCCCGGCCGCTTCAGAAACCCATATCGCCGCGGCCCTCGAAGGTGCGGCTTTGGGCGCCTACGCCTATGTTTCTTACAAGAGCGATGTTAAGGACGAGCACAAGCCCGTCGAAGAAATCGTCCTTGCAGTCACGGATAAAAAGGAACTCAAGGCACTCGAACCAGTCGCCAATCGAGCCGAGACGATCGCGCAGGGCGTTCACATCGTTCGCGACCTGGTCAATACTCCACCCAACCTCCTCTACCCCGAGTCCTTTGCGGACCGCGCAAAGGAACTCACGAAGAAGCTCCCCGTGAGCGTCGAGGTCCTCGATGAAAAAGCCCTCGCCGACGGCGGCTACGGCGGCATCGTGGGCGTTGGCCAGGGCTCGACCCGCCCGCCGCGTCTCGTCAAGCTCACGTACGCGCCGAAACGAGCGAAGCGCCACGTGGCCTTCGTGGGTAAGGGCATCACGTTCGATTCGGGCGGCATCTCACTCAAGCCCGGCGCCGGCATGGACGAGATGACAATGGATATGGGCGGCGCGGCCACCGTTCTCGCGGCAACCATCACTGCCGCTGCACTCGAGCTCGACGTGAAGGTCACGACTTTCCTGGCGCTCGCGGAAAACCTCCCCGGAGGCGGTGCGCAGCGCCCCGGCGACGTTGTCACGATGCGCAACGGCAAGAGCGTCGAGGTGCTCAACACCGATGCCGAGGGCCGCATGGTCATGGCGGATGCCCTCGTCGACGCTTCAGCGCTCGAGCCCGATCTTCTCGTTGACGTTGCGACGCTCACTGGAGCCGCGATCGTCGCCCTCGGTAACCGCACCGCGGGCGTCATGGGTGTCGATGAAGCGCGCGATGAGGTGTGGGAAGCCTCGAAGGCGGCGGGCGAACCCATGTGGCCGTTGCCCTTCCCCGCGGAACTCCGCGAGGGCCTCAACGGCCGCGTTGCCGACCTCAGCAACATCGGCGAGCGCCCCGGTGGCGCGCTGAGCGCTGGCATCTTCCTCAAGGAGTTCGTCGGCGAGACAAAGTGGGCACACGTGGACATCGCGGGGCCTGCATTCACCCAGAAGCCGTTCGGCTACAACAACATCGGTGGGACTGGCATGAGCATGCGCACACTCGTCGAGGTGATTGAGCGCGAAGCCGCTAAGTAACAGTTCTGCGCGATTGTCGCGCGGGCACCGTCGGAAATCCCCCACTTCACCCCTTTGTTACGCGGGCTGAGGTGGGGGCTTTCTCACGCTCATGGCTTGCCTTGCGCGAGCCACGGCAACGTCCAGGCGATTCCCCTACGATAATGGGCGTGCATGCCGCACCGGCTGGCTTTGCGTTCGAGGCCGGGACCTTCGGCGACATGACCCCAATCCTCAACAGTTAGGGAGCTGAACGTGGCGGATACCTCCACAGACCAGAAGTTCGACATCGTGATTCTGGGAGGTGGCAGCGGCGGCTACGCGGCCGCGCTGCGCGCCACCCAGCTCGGCAAGAGCGTTGCCCTCGTCGAAAAGGACAAGCTTGGCGGCACTTGCCTTCACCGCGGCTGCGTGCCCACGAAGGCGCTGCTTCACGTGGGCGAGATTGCCGACACCCCGGCTGAAGCCAAGGCTGTCGGCATCGAGATGACGACCTCCGCGGTTAACACCGAAAAGATGCTCGATTTCAAGAACAAGGTGATCGGCCGCCTCTACAAGGGCCTCCAGGGACTTGTGGGCTCGTCCGGCGCAACCCTCGTGAACGGTTTCGGTCGACTCACGGGCAAAAACACGGTCGAGGTTGAGGCTGAGGACGGCTCGAAGCAGACCCTCACGGGCGAGAACATCATCCTCGCCTCGGGTTCGTTCTCGAAGACTCTTCCCGGTCTCGAGCTTGGCGGCCGCATTATCGACTCCGAGGTGGCGCTCCAGCTTCCTGAAGTACCGAAGAACCCCATCATTCTTGGTGGCGGCGTGATCGGCGTAGAGTTCGCTTCCGTGTGGAAGTCGCTCGGCGCTGAGTCCGTCACGATCATCGAGGGCCTGCCCCATCTCGTCGCAAACGAGGACGAAGCAATTTCAAAGAACCTCGAGCGCGCTTTCAAGAAGCGCAAGATCGCCTACTCGCTCGGTGTGTTCTTCGAGAAGGCGGAGCAGACTGAAACTGGCGTCAAGGTCACTCTCGCGAACGGCGACACCTACGAGGGTGATTACCTCCTCGTCGCTGTCGGCCGCGGCCCGCAGACCCAGGGCCTCGGTTACGAAGAGCAAGGCATCGACATGGATCGCGGTTTCGTACTCGCGAACAAGGAAACCCTTGAAACGAATGTTCCCGGAATCTATGCCGTTGGCGATATCGTTCCGGGCCTCCAGCTTGCTCACCGTGGCTTCCAGCAGGGCATTTTCGTGGCTGAGCAGATTGCGGGCTTGAGCCCCCAGCCCATTGATGAGTCGGGCATTCCGCGCGTGACCTACTGCGAACCGAACATCGGCTCGGTTGGCCTCACGGAGAAGCAGGCCAAGGAGAAGTTCGGCGACGACAACGTCGCCACATACGACTACAACCTCGGCGGTAACGGCAAGTCGCAAATTCTCGGCACTCAAGGCTTCATCAAGCTTGTGCGCGAGAAGAACGGCCCCATCGTCGGTGTCCACATGATCGGTGCACGCCTTTCGGAGCAGATCGGCGAGGCGCAGCTCATCGTCAACTGGGAGGCGGAGCCCGAGGATGTTGCTTCGCTCATCCACGCCCACCCCACCCAGAACGAGGCGATGGGCGAGGCTGCACTCGCTCTCGCTGGCAAGCCCCTCCACGCCCACGCCTGATCACGAGGAGATATTCACATGTCTGAAATCGTCAAAATGCCCGCACTCGGTGAATCCGTCACCGAGGGCACCGTAGTCCGCTGGCTCAAAGAGGTCGGTGAGGAGATCGCCGTTGACGAGCCGCTTCTCGAGGTTTCGACCGACAAGGTCGACACCGAGGTTCCCTCCCCCGTAGCTGGCGTTCTCGAGAAGATTCTCGTAAACGAAGATGAGGACGCCGAGATCGGCGCCGACCTCGCCGTGGTCGGTGACGGCTCGGGTGTCGAGAATGGTTCCGCAGAGCCAAGCGAGGGCGAGAACCTCGCCTCGGATCCGACGGTTGCCCCCTCGACGTCGCAGGAGGCTCCCGTTGGCGAGAGCCAGGCGCCGGCTGACTCGTCGAGCACCTCCGGTAGCGCCGAAGGTGAAGAAGTGAAGATGCCCGCGCTTGGCGAGTCCGTTGATTCGGGCACCGTTGTGCGCTGGCTCAAGGAAGTCGGCGACGAGGTCGAGGCCGATGAGCCGCTTCTCGAGGTTTCGACCGACAAGGTCGACACCGAGGTTCCCTCGCCTATCGCAGGCACGCTCCAGAAGATCCTCGTGCAAGAGGATGAGGAGGCCGAGGTCGGCGCTCCGATCGCCGTGATCGGCTCGGGCGCCCCTGCTGGCGAGGTCCCGGCACCTTCCTCTCCCGCTGCAAAGCCAGCCGAGGCTGCTCCTAAGGCCGAAGAGAGCGCAGCGCCCGCGGCTTCCGCTTCTGAAGCCGTCTCCTCGAGCAGCACCGCGCAAGCCTACGTCACCCCGATCGTGCGAAAGCTCGCATCGGATAACGGCATCGATCTCGGCTCGATCAAGGGCTCCGGCATCGGTGGTCGTATCCGCAAGCAGGACGTGCAGGAGGCCATTGAGGCCAAGAAGAAAGCCGAGGCTCCTGCTCCCGCTGCTGCTCCGGCTCCGGCCGCTGCGGCTCCCGCGAAGAAGGAAGCCCCGAAGGTCGAGGTGTCGCCGCTGCGCGGTACCGAGGAGAAGATGTCTCGCCTGCGCAAGATCGTTGCTTCGCGCATGGTCGAATCGCTCCAGACTCAGGCTCAGCTCACGACTGCGGTCGAGGTCGATATGACCCGCATCGCCGCTCTTCGCGGCCGTGCGAAGAACGACTTCCTCGCACGCGAGGGCGCGAAGCTCACGTTCCTCCCATTCATCATGCAGGCGGCTGTCGAAGCGCTGAAGGCACATCCGAAGCTCAATGCGGAGATCGCGGGCGACATGATCAAGTATCACGGTGTGGAGAACATCGGCATGGCGGCGGACACCGAGCGCGGTCTCGTGGTCCCGGTCATCAAGAACGCTGGCGATCTCAATCTCGCTGGCCTTGCCCGCCAGATTGGTGAGCTCGGCGCCAAGGCGAAGGGCAACAAGCTCACCCCGGACGACCTCCAGGGTGCAACATTCACGATCACGAATACCGGTTCGGGCGGCGCACTGTTCGATACGCCGATCGTTCCGAACCCGCAAGTGGGTATCCTCGGCTGCGGCACGATCGTGAAGCGTCCGGCAGTAGTGAAGGATGCCGACGGCAACGAGACGATCGGGATTCGCTCGATGATGTACCTGTTCCTCAGCTACGATCACCGCCTCGTCGATGGCGGCGACGCTGCTCGTTTCCTCTCGACCATGAAAAAGCGCCTCGAAGATGGCGCATTCGAAGGGGATCTCGGCCTCTAAGGCATTCCCCCCTTGAAGCTGCCCGGGCCGTGCTTTCGCAAGAAGGCGCGGCCCGGACTCTATGTACTAAGCGCTTTCCACGTCTTTTTCGAAGGGCACCGTCGACACAATGCGCCACTGCCCGGCAACTCGTTCGAGCCGGATGTCAACTTCGTAGGGTTCACTTTCGTCGAGCGCTCGAGTTTCGTTCGGAGCGCTAATGCGGGCTCCGGTCTCCTCAACTCGAACACGCACTCGCGCGCCGCTTTCACTCTGTTCAAGGGTGCGGGCCTCGAGAACGCGCATTTCACCGCCTTCAACCATCGTTCCGGCCAGGGCTGCTCGCAGTTGTTTGTCGGCGAGCTCTGCCTCACTTCCCGGCGCGGCGGAAAGGTTGTCGTCGGTCGCCCCTATGAGATAGCTGTGTCGGGCGGCGGCAAGTGACGTCATGATCGCGGCTGGATCCTCGATTCGCGTTTCGGCAATCATGGCGGGTGGCGTGTTCTCGGATGGGGCCGTGAACATGAGGCCTCCTGCCAGAGCTGCGCACAGGAGTACCGCAGGAAGTGCGAGCTTCAACGCCATGGGAGTGAGTATCCACAAGCGGCGCTGACCGCTGCCTTTGGCGCGCCGCTCAGAAGGCGATGGGGCGATCTCCTCTTCGGGTTTCGATCTCCTCCCGTGCGGGTGCTGTGCGGAGGGATCAACCATGCCCCACTCTCGCAAGGAGTACTCCTCGCGCTCCCCCGTGCGACGCTGAGCATAGCGATAGGTGTCAGCACCATTGGTCAGCCGTGCAAGCCATTGCTTATCGGCACGTTTCTTGACGGGCGTCAGCGTGGCCACGTGCGAAAAATCGGTGACGACCACGCGACCGTGCGGTGAAAGCTCGATCCCGCACAGTCCTTGAAGCCCGAGTGCAAGATTGCGCGAGTGAAGCGCGAAGAGAAGCCCCGCAAGATCCGCTGCCACATTCGCCATCTCGGTCTCGCCGGTCGCGACCATCGCGCGCGAGGCCCTCTTACCCTTGGGCGGAGCGAGAGCGCTCGGACCCTCGGCAATCGCGTAGGCCGCCAAACCGCACCATTTGACTGCGGGCACAGCAGTGACACCCGTGGCCCTGAGTTCTCTCAGCAGCGCGATTTCACGCCGCACTCGTTTCACTGCGGGTAGTGAGCGGGCACGGATGAGGACCAGGCGTCGGCCCCTGTGATCCCGCGCCTGCCAGACCTGTCGACCACGGTCCGTGCGGACCATGCGGATGAGTCGGTGACCAGTGCTGAACGCGGAGACCATGCGCGCGATGATGTGGCTCATGTGCCTATTCCAACCGAATCGTGCAGCCGATCCCAGAGGCAATCCGGAATTGTGGATAACTCGAAGGTCACGGGCAGCCGAGGGCGATACACGAACTTTTGCCTCGACACACGGAGCACTAGCATGGTGGGGTGCTCGACATCATCCACCTCGCTTTTTCAGAAGATTCCGGGATCACATCCGCCCACGAAGAGTTCAATCTTCCGCCCGGCCCGGTTGAGTACAACGCAGCGTGGGATGTCCAAAAGAAGATCCACGCGGAGGTCATCGCGGGCGAGCGCCCGAACACACTCCTCCTCCTCGAGCACCAACCTGTCTACACCGCTGGGCGCCGTACGCTCGAGATTGAGCGCCCGCGCGACGGGGCGCCTGTCGTTGATGTCGATCGTGGCGGCAAAATCACGTGGCATGGCCCGGGCCAGCTCGTGGGCTACCCGATCGTGAAGCTCCCCGCCCCTATCGATGTCGTGGGCTTCGTGCGAGGTATCGAACGGGCCATCATGAAGGTGTGCACAAAAGCGGGAGTGAACACCGCTCCAGTTGAGGGGCGCAGTGGCGTGTGGATTCTCGACGAGCTCGGCATGGACCGCAAAGTCTGTGCCATCGGGCTCCGGGTGGCGAAGCGATGCACGATGCACGGCTTCGCCTTGAACTGCGAGAACGACCTCTCGTGGGCAATGAACGTCATTCCCTGTGGCATCGACGACGCAGGCGTGACATCGCTTTCGGTCGAGACCGGTCGTGCCGTGCGCCCGAGGGACGTCCTTGCCGACGTCGAAGAAACCATGAAGGAACTCGAAGCCGAACGCGGCCTCGACTGATCAACAACGCTCGTAAAGATCACACACGTGCTTTACGGGATCGGGCACTCGTGCCCCTACAATCGTGAGAACCCTACTCGCAAGGAGAATGTGACGTGGCAGTTGAACCTCAAGGACGCCGCCTACTCAGGGTTGAGGCGCGCAACGCGGAGACCCCGATTGAACGCAAGCCCAGCTGGATCAAAACCACGGCGAATATGGGGCCTGAGTACACCGATATGAAGAAGCGTGTACATTCACGTGGCTTGCACACGGTGTGCGAGGAGGCCGGTTGCCCGAACATCTTCGAGTGCTGGGAAGATCGCGAGGCGACGTTCTTGATCGGTGGCGATACATGCACTCGTCGTTGCGACTTCTGTGACATCGCGACAGGCAAGCCCCAAGCGATCGATCCCGCAGAACCCTTCAAAGTTGCCACCTCGATTAAGGAAATGGGCCTCAAATACGCGACTGTGACAGGTGTTGCACGCGATGATCTTGCCGACGGCGCGGCAGGTCTCTTTGCCGAGACGTGCAGGCAGATCCACGCGATTAGCCCCGGTACGGGCGTGGAGCTGCTCATCGATGACATCAAGGGCGATTCGGCGGCTATGCAGCAGGTATACGAATCGAAGCCGGAGGTCTTCGGGCATAACCTCGAAACCGTTCCGCGTATCTTCAAAAAGATCCGCCCTGCCTTCCGCTACGAGCGAAGCCTCGGGGTAATCGCCGATGCGAAAGCACACGGCATGATCACGAAGTCGAACCTCATCCTCGGCATGGGCGAGGAAACGAACGAGATCCTCGCGGCCATGCAGGACCTTCGCGACCACGGCTGCGAAATCCTCACCCTTACGCAGTATTTGCGTCCGTCGAAGTTGCACCACCCGATCGATCGCTGGGTGAAGCCCCAGGAATTCCTCGAGCTTTCTGAGGCCGGTTATGAGATGGGTTTTGCGGGCATCATGGCGGGTCCAATGGTTCGCTCGTCGTACCGCGCGGGTCGACTTTGGGCCCAAGCCATGGAGAAGCTCGGCCGCGAGATTCCCGAAGAGCTCTCTCACCTCAATTCCTCGGCGCCTGCCCTTCAAGAGGCAACAAGCGTGGTTGAGCGACAGGAAGCACGTGAAAAGCGCGACAGGAAGCGCGCTGAGCGCAAGGCCGCAGCAAACGCCTAGGAGCGCTCCCCGGTTATGCTTGGGGGTGGTTTTCGGACCGCCCGCATCGCGCTAAGGACAAGGATTAATGGCACGCAAGAACCCCACCGACGACACCGCTAAGGCGAAGAAGCCCGGCCGGATCAGGCAGACCATCGACGTCTTCAAAGAGACGCAGGCGTACGACCGTTCGACCGCGCCGCTCATGATTCTCTCGATCGTGGGCCTCACGGTTCTGCTCGCCCTCGTTTTTGGAGCGTTCGGCCACCCCATCTACGGTGCCTTCATTGGCCTCGGTTTCGGTCTCCTTCTCGCGATGATCATCCTTGGTCGCAGGGCTCAAAAGGCCACGTACGCGAAGATCGAGGATCAGCCCGGCGCCGCGATCGCCGTGATGCAGCAGATCTCGCGTGGCTGGAACGTCGAGCAGGATCCCGCAGCGTTTGATGCTCGGAGCCGCTCGATGCTGTTTCGAGCAAGCGGCCGCAAGGGCATCGCGCTCGTGTCTGAAGGCTCGGGCGGTGGTTCCCGTAAGCTCATGAACAAGGAAGTCAAGCGTATGAACCGCATGTTCCCTAACGTGCCCGTTCACGCGGTGTTCGTGGGCCACGGCGATGATGAGGTGCCGCTTCCGAAGCTCAACCGGCACCTCACCCGCATGAAGAACGAACTTACGAAGGCCGAAGCCGGCGAAATCGGTCGGCGCCTTCACGCCCTGCCGAATCCGGTTCGCCAGGCCATCCCGAAGGGTGTGGATCCCATGCGAGCTAGGCCCAACCGCAAGGCCATGCGCGGACGCTGAGCCGACCGGTTTTTCGCCTTCGCCCCACGCAGTTCATGCCCGTGGGGGCGATGTCTATTAAGCGCGCACGATAGCAACGCCCGCGACGAGGTCGTGAAGGGTTTGGCGGTTGTCGTTCACGACGAAGGCGCTTATAACGCTCAGCATGATGATGCTGCGAACGAGTGCGCGCACGAGCATGGGAGAGCGCCCAGTCACGGGCAGCACGCGAAGGCCCGTGAGAAACTGACCGAGGCTTGCACCGAAGAGGGTTTGCATCACAATGACCTGTGCGAGGAAAAGCCCTAGCGTGGCACCGGGGTCGTAGTGAAAAGCAAAGAACGCCACAGCCGCAGCAGCCGCCCAGTCGAGACACAGCGAGAGAAAACGTTGCGGCAAAGGGGCAACAGAGCGGCTACCGTGTTCGGGAAGGGCTAGGGCCTTGCCGGGATATGCTCCCCCGCCTTGAGTTTCGGCCGGCTCGTCACGACTTATGGGCGGATTCATTCCTGAACCGTACTTTTACGGCCGTACGTGGTGCAAACTCTAGGGGCTTGCGCCGTAAACTGTGAGGAGCAAATGCCCTAAGCAATCGTGCGCACTGCACGGACGGAGGATACGTGTTCAGCAATCCCAGCGAAGCCGTAAAATTTATCGAAGAAGAAGACGTCAAGTTCATTGACATTCGCTTCTGTGATCTTCCCGGTGTGATGCAGCACTTCAACGTTCCCGCGAAGACCTTCGATGAGGAAGCAATTGCCGAGGGCCAGTTGTTTGACGGCTCGTCAATCCGTGGTTTTCAGGCCATTCACGAATCCGATATGAAGCTCGTCCCGGATTTAAGCACCGCTTACGTGGATCCATTCCGAGATCAAAAAACTCTCGTGATCAACTACGCGATCGTCGACCCGTTCACGGATGCGCCCTACAGCCGCGACCCGCGTACCGTCGCGGCGAAGGCCGAGGAGTACCTCCGTTCAACAGGCATCGCCGACACCGCCTTCTTCGCCGCCGAAGCTGAGTTCTACATCTTCGACTCGGTTCGCTACCAGACCGAATCCAGCGGCGCGTTCTACGAGATCGACTCGAACGAAGCCGCATGGAATACAGGCCGCGACGAGGAGTTCGGCAACCAGGGCTACAAGACCGCAATGAAGGGCGGCTACTTCCCCGTCGCACCCGTGGATCAGATGGCTGATCTTCGGGACGAGATGGTGCGTGTTCTCGACGAGGTGGGCCTCGAGGTCGAGCGCGCTCACCACGAGGTTGGCACGGGCGGTCAGCAGGAGATCAACTACCGCTTTTCCACGCTTCTTCAGGCGGCGGACGACGTCATGAAGTTCAAGTACGTGATCAAGAACGTTGCGTGGGAAAACGGGCGTTCGGCGACGTTCATGCCGAAGCCGGTCTTTGGCGACAACGGGTCGGGCATGCACTGCCACCAGTCGCTGTGGAAGAACGGCGAGCCGCTCTTCTACGACGAGAGCGGTTACGGGGGGCTTTCGGATCTCGCGCGCTGGTATATCGGCGGCCTTATCGAACACTCGCCCGCGCTTACGGCTTTCACGAACCCCACCGTGAATTCATTCAAGCGTCTCGTGCCGGGCTTCGAAGCACCCGTCAATATGGTCTATTCGGCCCGTAACCGTTCCGCGGCGATCCGTATCCCCGTGACGGGTAACTCCGCGAAGGCGAAGCGCCTCGAGTTCCGCGCACCGGATCCCTCGGCAAACCCGTACCTTGCCTTTTCCGCACAGCTTATGGCGGGAATCGACGGCATCAGGAACCGCATTGAGCCGCCCGAGCCCATCGATAAGGACCTCTACGAACTTCCGCCTGAGGAGCACGCGGAGATCAAAACTCTCCCGGCTTCTCTTGACGAGGCGCTCGATGAGCTCGAAAGAGATCACGACTTCCTGACCGAGGGCGATGTGTTCCCGGAAGATCTCATCAAGACCTGGATCGCGTACAAGCGCGAAAATGAGGTCGAGCCATTCAGGCTGCGCCCCCACCCCTACGAGTTCGAGCTTTACTACGACCTCTAAATTGGGGCGCTTCGTGGGGCTTCGCGCTAGAGCTTCGCGTTCAAGAGCGTAAGCAGCAGCTCCTTTGGGCTCTGTGCTTCGCCGAGCGCGCAGTCATCGGGCGCGAAGTCCCACGCTTTTCGCAGTGCCTTGAACGTTTCCCACTCGGCCTCGGAGGTACGAAGGGGAACGGCGCTGTACCCTCCCGATTCGGGCAAGTGGATGATGAAAGCGCCAGTGAGTTCGGGCATCTCCCTGAGTGTCCCGTCGTTGTCGAGGAGGTTCTCGGCCCGCATGACGGCCACTCCTTGAAGCGCGTAATCGCCACGCACTTTCTTCGAGGTTTTGATATCGCCCGTGAGAAGGGTATTTCCAATCTTCACGATAGTGTCGGTCGTGCCCGCGTACCCCACGGTGCGGTTGACGACGGTTTGCTCAATTTCGATGAACTCCGGCTGGAACTCGTCGAGGAATCCCCCAAAACCGTCGAGGCGCACGTTTGCTCGCGCCACGAGCTCTGCGAGGTTCGTTTCCATGCTCAGGAGGTCTCCCCCACTACGCATTTCCGTGGCAATCTCGCGCATGTCGGAGTCGGCGGGGCGTTCACCAGAGCGTTCCCATTCCTCGCACAGCGCGTGGACGTAGGTGCCAAAATCGGCGGTCGCTTTCGTGTAGTCGGGCGCGGCTTCGGCGATGCGCTTTTGCGTCGTCCAACTATTGCGGTTCACGCGGCGAATCTCGTCGAAAGCCCGCGAAGGATTTCGGTCGAGGTAGGAAAACATCTCGAGCGCACGCTTCGATGCCATGCGCGCGTACCAGCCGTTGAGGTGATCTTTGGCGCGCATCCCAGCCACGGTCGTGATGGAGGGGTGAACAAGTTTCCCTCCGGGCTCCATGCGATACATGCGCCCACGCGGAGTCTGGGCGCTCAATTCAGGTGAGGTCATAGCCTCCTCAGGCTACTCGCCAAAGATCAGCCGCTCGGCGACTTGACGCGAGTGGCGCGTGACTTTGAGGTATCTCTCCTCGATCGCGCGGGCGTTATCCACGGGCTCGCGCACGAGCGCAGCAATCGCCCGCAGGTCAACGAGATCCGTGGGAAGAGCATCGTTTTCGCGGCCACGCCACAGGAAGAGAGCGCGCCGAAGTTCCCACGCGAGCTGCCAGGCTTCAGAAAGCGCGAGGGCATCGGAGCTTTCCAGGTGTCCGGCCTTTTCCAGCGCGGCAAGGGCGTCGAGGGTTCCGACGATACGCAGGCTTTCATCATCACCCGCGTGCTCGAGAAGGAGTCTCTGCACGCACCACTCCACATCGGTCGTTCCGCCGCGGCCGAGTTTGAGGTGGTGACTCGGCCTCACTCCACGGGGAAGTCGCTCCCCTTCAATGCGAGCTTTCATGCGTGCGAAGTCTCGGCGCTCGCGGGCCTCCATCCCGCCGGGACGGTATCGTTCGCGATCCATAATGAGCGTGACCGTTTCGCTGAGGTCATTTGACCCGGTGATGCATCGCGCGCGAAGGAGGGCTTGGCGTTCCCACCGTTCGGCGTGGTGAGCGTAGTAGTCGTCAAAGCTTGCGAGCGTACGCACGAGCGGGCCCGAGCGCCCTTCGGGCCGCAGATCGGCATTCACACGCATGTTGATTCCGGAGGCCGGGGCGTTGAGGATTGTTTGTACGCGTGCGGCGGCGCGGGTTGCTTCCGCAAGGTCGCCTTCGCACACGAACTGCACATCGGCGTCGGAGGAGTAGCCCATCTCCCCTGCTCCGAATGACCCCATGGCCACGACGCAAAGATTGATCGCAGTATCCTGGCACGTTTTTTCGACGGTGAACGCGAGAATCGCTTCGGCGAGATCGGTGAGAGCACGCGCGAGGTCGGGGAGGTCGAGAAGTCCCGAGAGATGGGCGAGGGATATTCTGACGATTTCTCGCGCACGCACTCCGCGAAGAGCTTCGATCACATCGTCGTCGCTCGACGCTCGACCGGCGATGGAGTTGAGCTCGGCAGTGATCTTCTCGCGCGTAAGCGGCGCCAATTGGGCATCGTTGGAAAGCCAGCGCACGGTATTTGGCTGCCGTTCGAGTTGTTCCCCAACGTACCGCGAGCTCGAGAGTATGCGGGTAAGGCGTTCGGCGGCTACCCCGGAATCGCGGAGCATTCCGAGAAACCAATGGGTCTCCCGGAGCTTCTCGGAGAGTCTGCGGAAGGAAAGAAGACCGAGGTCTGGGTCGACACCGTCCGCAAACCATTCGAGAAAGGCCGGAAGCAAGTGCTTCTGGATGGCGGAGGCGCGGCTAAGTCCCTTGGTGAGCGCTTCGATATGCTGCAGGGCACGCTTCGGGTCTCGATAGCCAATCGCTTCAAGGCGATCGCGCTGGGCATCGGCACTGAGGGCGATTTGCCCGTCGCTGAGGCTCGCAGCGGTCGAGAGAAGCGGGCGGTAGTAGATCTCTTCGTGAAGCTGGCGCACTCGCCTGCGCACTGCATCGATCTCGGCGCGAAGCTTTTCGGGCCGGGTGTCGATCGCTCGTGCAAGACGACGTTCATCGTCTTTCGTTTTCGGCAGTAAGTGGGTACGCCGCAAACGCCACAGTTGGAGCCGATGTTCGCAAAGGCGCAGGTACCGGTATGCTTCGGCGAGTTCCACCGAGTGTTCTCGCCCCACGTAGCCGCCTCGCGTGAGCTTCTCGAGCGCGTGGAGGGTCCCCGCTTCACGGATGCTTTCGTCAGTGCGCCCGTGGACCATTTGGAGCAGCTGAACCGTGAATTCGATGTCGCGGAGTCCGCCGCGACCGAGCTTGATATCGCGTTCGGCATCTGCATGCTCGAGTACCCTCCCGCGCATAGCACGGGTGTCGTCAACGAAGCCCTCGCGTTTCGATGCCTGCCATACGAGAGGAGCGGTGATCTCCTCGAACCTGGCGCCAAGTTCTGCATCTCCCGCACACGCGCGTGCCTTGAGAAGGGCTTGGAACTCCCACGTATGGGCCCACTTTCGGTAATAGCGGCTATAGGACTCGAGTGTGCGAACGAGCTCGCCGTCGCGTCCCTCGGGCCGTAAATTCGCGTCGACCTGCCATAGGCTGCCGTCAGCTGTTCGTTCCTCGCACGCCCTCGCCACTTCACGCGCGAGTGCGCTTCCCACGCGGGTCGCATCTTCTTCACCTATGCCGTCATGCGCTGCCTCGGCGACGTACATGACATCAACGTCCGAGACGTAGTTAAGTTCGCGCGCCCCTGTTTTCCCCATCGCGATGATCGCGAGTCGCACGATCTCGTGGTCCTTCGTCGCGGCGCGGGCGAGCGCGAGCGCTCCTTCTAGGGCGGAATCGGCCAGGTCGGTGAGGAGCGCAGAGATCTCCTCCTGATGGTCGGCGGGCGCCTCTTGGCACACGTCACGCGCCGCGATCTGGGCAAGAAGAAAGTAGTAGGCGCGGCGGAAGGCTCGGCGCGGTTCGGGACCGGGGGCTGCAACGGGCAACTCGGCTTGGGGATCGCATCCGACGGCTGCCAGGATCACCTCGCGGAAGCGCGTTCGGGTCGGGCCGGCAAGCGTCGGACATCCAAGGATTTCCTCAAGCACCTCCACCTGTCGCGCGAGAGCATCTCCCAGCGCAACCGAACTGCCGAGAAGCAAAACCAGGGTTCGCCCGAGAATCTCGTCGTGAACGACTCTGACGAACTGACTGTGTTCCCCGGCCTCGGTCGCGGCATCGGCAAGTCGTGCAAGCCCAAGAAGTGCCTCGTCAGGATCTGCAGCTTTCCCCATCGCACGAACAAGCTGGGGCGGAACGCACGCAAGTGCGTCGCTCGCGAGGAGCGCTGCGCTCCGCTCCGTTTGAACGAAACCAAGGCGTGCGAGATCGAAGTGGGTGAACTCCCCACCGGGGTTTCCTGATTGAAGCGCCTCAATCGCGCCGGTTTCAAGCCTCATGCAGTTCCTCAGATGTCGAAGGTTGCGCGAAGCTCTGCCTCGGTCACCTGGCGGCGATAGCCTTCCCACTCTCGCCGCTTGTCTCGGAGGATGTACTCGAAGACTTGCTCGCCAAGAATGTCCGCCATGAGTTCTGAATGTTCGAAGCTCTCGATCGCCCGCACGAGGTCTGAGGGAAGTGGCTCGATCCCCATCGCCTGACGCTCGCGCTCGGTAAGCTCCCACACCGTGTCTTCCGCACCCTCGGGAAGCGGGTACTCCTCCTCGATGCCCTTAAGACCTGCGCCGAGAAGCGCTGCGAAAGCGAGGTAGGGATTCGCCGCCGAATCGAGACCGCGAAACTCCACGCGCGAGCTCGTGCCCTTCGTGGGTTTATGGAATGGCACGCGAACGAGGGCACTTCGATTGTTGTGACCCCACACGATGTAGCTTGGGGCTTCTTGCTCGCCCCACAGGCGCTTGTAGGAATTCACGAACTGGTTCGTGAGGATCGAGTACTCGCGCGCGTGCACGAGGAGTCCCGCGATGAAGTGCCGCGCGGTACGTGAAAGTCCATACTCGGCTCCCGGTTCGTGGAAAATGTTCGTGCCGTTCTGGAAGAGGGAAAGATGAGTGTGCATACCGTTGCCTGGATGTTCGATCATGGGCTTCGGCATGAAACTCGCAAACTTGCCCTCGGCAAGGGCGATTCCCTTGACGACGGCGCGCAAGGTGAGCAGGTTGTCGGCGGTCGTGAGCGCGTCCGCGTAGCGAAGGTCGATCTCGTTCTGCCCCGGGCCGCCCTCGTGATGGGAGTACTCGACGTGAATGTTCATGCGCTCGAGTTCCTGCATCGCCTCGCGGCGAAAACGGCTGCCGTCGACTCGCTGGACGTAGTCGAAATAGCCGCCCTCGTCGACGGGCTCGAGGGGAACGCCCGGTTCGTAACGTCGATCGAAAAGGTAAAACTCCACCTCCGGATGGGTGAGAAACTCCAGTCCTTTCGCCTCAGCACGCGCGAGGGCGTCGCGAAGCACGCGACGCGGGTCCGATGCCGCCGGCTCAGAGTCGGGGGTGTACACGTCGCAGATCATCACTCCGGTCTCCCCGCCACGGGGCGCACCCATGACGCGGAATGTCGCCGGATCGGGGCGAAGGAGCATATCGGATTCGTACGAGCGCGTGAGCCCTTCAATCGCGCTTCCATCGATGCCGATGCCCTCGTCAAACGCCTTGTCGAGATCATGCGGTGAAATCACCACCGATTTGAGGCGTCCCACAACATCGCTAAACCACAGGCGGATGTAGTCAATCCCCTGCTCTTCGACCTGCCTGAGCACTGAATCCTGGTGGCGTTCCATACACCAATTGTGCCCCACGCTCGCCATACCCCTGAAGTCCCCCGCAAGGCCCGATACGCTGGAAGCGCACGCGCCGCACTTGGCACGCATGAAAGGAATCCCCGTGAGCGAGAGCGCAACTCCGCGCAAGGTCCGTACCCACACCCTTCGCGACTTCAAAGAGGAGGGGCGGGCAATTACGATGCTCACGAGCTACGACACGTTGAGCGCCCGCATCTTCGACGAGGCGGGGATCGACGTGCTTCTCGTGGGCGATTCGGCGGGTAACACCGTGCTCGGCTACGACTCCACCGTGTACACGAAACACGAGGACATCGTGCGCTTCACGGGCGCCGTCGCTCGCTCATGTGAGCGTCCGCTTGTGCTCGCCGATCTCGCGTTCGGCACCTATCAGGTGAGCGCCGAGGACGCGGTGCGCCACGGCGTCGAGCTCATGCAAGCAGGCGCGCATGCGGTCAAGCTCGAAGGGGGCCGTGAGATTCTTCCTCAGGTGGAAGCTCTCGTGCGCGCGGGCATTCCCGTGTGCGGGCACCTGGGGTTCACGCCGCAATCGGTCAACCAGCTCGGTGGCTTCAAAGTTCAAGGACGCGGGGAGAAGGCCGACGCTCTCTTCGCCGACGCCGTCGCTCTGCAAAACGCGGGCGCCTTCGCCGTCGTGCTTGAGCTCGTCCCCGCCCCACTCGCCGCTCGCGTGACGGAGGCGCTCGAAATTCCTACGATCGGCATTGGTGCGGGCGTGGAATGCGACGGGCAGGTACTCGTGTGGCAGGACATGGCAGGGCTCAGCGGCTTCGAGCCTCGCTTCGTGAAGGCTTTTGCCGACCTCCGCTCGGAGCTCACGCGAGCGGCAAGCGCCTACGGCGATGCTGTTCGCGCGCGCGAGTTTCCGGCCCGCGAGCACACATTCGAGAAGTAGTGAGGTAGGCGATCGAGCGCTACCTACGCCTCGTCGCCTTCAAGCTCGTCGTCTCTGTAGTACTCGTTCCACTCCTCGGTCGCTTCATCCCATTGCTCGTTGCGCGCCTCAGCGTTGTCGAGCGCGTTTTGTGCCTCGGCTCGCGTGGCAAAGGGGCCCATGAGTTCGATCGCGGGGCTCTGGTTGCCCTCTTCGACCTGGCCCGTTCTGGTGTTGTAGTAGAACTCGCTCATGGCGCGGCCTTTCGTTACTCGATTTCCAGAAGAACCTGCGAGACTGGTAGTCATGACTGTAGACCAATGGCTTCGCCCCGAAAACCGTGCCGTGCTTGAGCCCGGCACAATCAGCCCGCTTCGAGAGGTCCCCTCGTCGATTGAGAGGCCCGAGTACGCCTTCAAAGATGAAGCGAAATCCGATAATTGCGGGCCTTTCGTCCAAACACCCGACGTGATCGAGCGCGTGCGCCGCGCCTCAAAGATTGCCGCCATTGCACTTCGTGAAGCTGGCAAGGCAGCGAAGCCCGGTGTCACGACCGACGAGATTGACGCCCTCGTCCATGAGGTCATCCTCGATCACGGCGCGTACCCCTCGACTCTTGGGTACTTGAGCTTTCCGAAGTCATGCTGCACAAGCCTGAACGAGGTCGTGTGCCACGGCATCCCCGATTCAACCGTCATGGAGGAGGGCGACATTCTCAACGTCGATGTGACCGCCTATCTCGACGGCGTTCACGGCGACACGAACGCGACGTTCCCGATCGGCGAGGTGGCCCCGGAGGCCGCCGAGCTCATCGAGCGTACAGAAGAGGCGATGTTCCGCGGGATCCGCGCCGCGAAGGTGGGCCGCGAGGTCAATGTTGTGGGCCGCGTCATCGAGAAGTTCGTGGGGCGCTTTGGGTATGACTCGGTCCGCGACTTTACGGGGCACGGCGTTGCTGAAGGATTTCACAACGGTCTCATCATCCCGCACTACGATTCTGCGCCCCACTACGACGACATCATTGAACCCAACATGATTTTCACGGTCGAACCGATGGTGACGCTTGGAACCCGCGCGTGGGACCAATGGGACGATGGTTGGACGATCACGACTCGCGATAAGGGCTATACGGCACAGTTTGAGCACACGTTCCTCATCACGGAGGACGGATACGAGACCCTCACCGATCCGGACGCCGACATTTCCGCGTAGAATAAACGACGTTGTCACTCGCAAGGAGAAGCATTTCACCATGGCTAAGGAAGCATTCGGAATCGACATCGGCGGAAGCGGCATCAAAGGCGCTCCCGTCAACCTTAAGAAGGGTGAACTCGCGGCCAAGCGCGTGCGCATTCCCACGCCGCAGCCCGCGACCCCGGAAGCGGTCGCCAAGACCGTCAAGGATCTCATCGATTCCTTCGATGTTCCCGCCGACATGCCCGTGGGAGTCACGTTCCCCGCGATCATCCAACACGGCGTCGCACAATCGGCAGCTAACGTGGATGATTCGTGGATTGGCGTGAACGTGGACGAGCTTCTCACGGAAGCCACCGGCCATTCGGTTTTCGTGGTGAATGACGCTGATGCCGCAGGTATCGCCGAAATGGAGTTCGGCACCGGTAAGGATAAGTCGGGCCTCGTCATCATGACCACGCTCGGCACGGGCATTGGTTCGGCAATGTTTATTGACGGCAAGCTCATCCCGAACTCGGAGCTCGGGCACCTCAACCACGAGGGCGAAAGCATTGAGAAGTTCGCCGCGAGTTCAGTGTTTGAAAAGCTCGGCATCAGCTACGAAGAGTGGGCGAAGGAACGTCTCCAAGTGTTTTATTCGCACGTAGAGTTCCTCTTCTCCCCCGATCTCTTCATCGTGGGTGGTGGCGTGTCGAAGGATTCGAAGAAGTTCTTGCACTTCCTCGATCTCAACACCGAGATCGTGCCCGCAAAACTTCGCAATGAAGCCGGCATTATCGGTGCCGCTGCTCTTGCCCACGCCGAGCGCAAGCTCGAGGTAAAGAAAGACAAGGGCGAAAAGAAGGCCAAGAAGGATAAGAAGAATGGTTCGGCAGCCGATCTCGCTGCCGAGTCAGTCGAAGAGGCCTGATCCTGAGGGGCGCCACGGGCGCGGACCAGCCAGCCTATAAGCCGGGTTCTGTTTCGACAGTCATCTATCTAGGATCACCGTTACCGGTGACCTCGAGCGGCCTACCCGGAGACTTGGCCTGGCAGCCTTGACGCCTCCTGCATGACCTTGCTCCCGGTGGGGTTTACCGTGCCGCCCCCATCACTGGGGCCGCGGTGGTCTCTTACACCACCCTTTCACCCTTACCTGCCATAGCAGGCGGTTTGCTTTCTGTGGCACTGGCCCGCGGATCACTCCGGGTGGGTGTTACCCACCACCGTGCCAGGAGGAGCCCGGACTTTCCTCGAGGGCTAACCTCGCGACTGTCCGGCTGACTGGTCCAACGCCCGATTTTACTCCACTGCCGATCGATAGGAGCGCGCGCAAGATGTTAATCCTCTTACCACCTTCTGAAACAAAAACGCGTCCGCTCGATCGTGAGGCGCCGTCGGTTGAGCTTTCGTCGATGGCGTTTCCCGAACTGACGAGTGCTCGTCGAACGCTGATCGAGGCGGCTTCCCGAACAGCCCGGGGCGAACACGCCATGGGGAAGCTCAAGATTCCCGCTTCGCAGCCGGAGCTTCGCGAGCGCATGGCACAGATCATGAGCGAACCTGTCGCGCCTCCGCTTGAGGTGTACTCCGGGGTGCTTTTCGATGCGCTCGGGAAGGTTAAGGCTTCCGACGGTTGCAGGCTCCTCATTGCCTCCGCGCTTTTTGGGCTCGTTGACAGCCAGGCTGATCTGATTCCGGCATACAGGCTTTCGGCGGGAAGCGAAGTCGATGGCCTTGGAAAGGTCGCACCGTGGTGGAAGCCACACCTCAAGAGCATCGCCCGCGACATCGAGCGAAGCGGTGAGGTCGTTGTTGATTGTCGCTCTGGCGCGTATCGCACGATGATGCCGCTCAAGGGCTCCCAGGTGCTCGAGGTCTCCCCCGTGGCGGTGCGCGACGGTAAGCGACGCGTGATTAGCCATGATGCGAAGCGTTACCGGGGGCTCGTGGCTCATGCCCTCGGCGAGGCGAGTGCTCCCGCTGAGACCGCCCGTGATGTGCTCGCCATCCTCGAAGAATCGCTCGGGGACTCCCTCGGCTTTGAACTCACCTCGGGGAAGTCCCGTTCGGTCCTCACCGTGATCGACGATTGGGAACGCCGCTAGGCCCTACGAGCCGTAGTGGCCTGTAATGGTCTCGCGCTCGGTGTCGAGCGTGATCTCGCCGCCATAGGGGATCACGTACTGAGGGCGAGTGTGGCCGAAGGGAAGGCCAAAACACACGGGCATGTCGGGGGCGTAGCGTGTGAGTTCGGCGAGCACATAGTCACGTTGGGCCGCGCGGCGGGCCGCGCGCACATTCTCAGGTGCGGGATTGTCGCGATCGTCAACGAGAGGTCGAGCCACGAGTACGCCTGCGGCAGCCTCAAGGTAGCCCCTCTCCCCCATACCGCGGATCCAGCGGCCCACGATATCGGCGGGAGGAAGAAATTCTGAGGTTTCGAAGATGAGAATTGCGTCTTCGAGATCGACGGGATCCGGCAAGCGATGAGCCCAGGCGAGCTGGTCGAGTACCTCGAGGCAGCCACCCCACGTGCGGCCACGCACTCGGGTCTTTCGGCCGTAAAACTCGAACGGAACCGCCGCTTCACGAGGGGAGGCTTCCGTGAGGGCACGGTCCTCACTCCAGTCGTACCCGTAGTCTTGGCTATCCGCCGGGAGCGCATACGTCATATCCCCCGTGCCCGTGAGCGCCGCGCGAAGTGAGGTGACGTGTTCGGAATCCACCGTCGGACCACTTCCGAGATGCACCATGCTCGAGCCGCCATAGAAGCTTGCAAGCCCGTGCGCGAAAAGCCACGAGTGGAGATTGGTGTTATCGCTATAGCCGAAAAAGGGCTTTGGATCGGCGAGAGGAAGATCTGGATCGAGGTAACGGAGAATCCGTATCTGGTCGTCACCGCCGATCGTCGACATGAGCGCGCGAATCTCGGGATCGGCGAGAGCCGCGTTCACGTCGCGTGCACGCTCCTCGGGGCTTGCCCCAAGCGCGCGAGTCGTGGGGTACTCGACGACTTCGACATGGAAGAACTCTTCGAGCCTGCGCATGGCCTGCTCGTGGATGGCCGGGAAATACGCGGGCGCGGCCCACGCGGGAGAGAGCACGGCGATCTTATCGCCCTCGCGCACGGGCATCGGCTTGACGAGAGGTTTCATCGCGCAGCTCCCGTGAACGGGTCGCTCGAGATTTCAGATACCTCAACCTCGAGCTCGGGGAACTCTTCCCGGAGAATTTCCCCGAGATGCGGCAGGTAGAGCGATTCGCTTGCATAATGCGGGAGATCGATGAGCGCGGGTACGCGGGCGTGATCGGCTTTCGATTCGAGGTGCTCGAGCGCCGGGTGGTGGCGAAGATCGGACGTGATATAGAGGTCCGCGTTGGCTTGCGTTGCGGTCTCGAGGAACGAGTCTCCCGCCCCGGGGCACACGGCAATTCGCCCTACCTCGCGCGCGGCTTCGCCCGTGTGAAGCACGCCTTGCGCTGTCGCGGGCACTGCTCGAGCAATGAGGCGCGCAACCTCGCCAACCGTCGAGGGCTCACGAAGTTCGCCGACGGCGCCAAGCCCAAAGAAGGACTCGCCTTCCTGAGGCTCGCCGGGAGCGAGAGGCTTCGCCCCTTGTAGACCGAGAAGCTCGATCCACGCGCCCACCGTTCCGTTGCGGGACCGATCGCTGTTCGTGTGCCCGCACCAGAGGCCGCCCTGCGAGCGAAGAAGCGCTGTTGCGACCGCACCTTTGCCGCTCGTTGCGGGAAGAAAGTTCGCGCCTCTGAGCAGCAGCGGGTGGTGGGTGATGAGAAGGGTCCCCGGATTCTTCGCAGTCTCGTGGGCTTCGGCAACCGTCGGATCTACGGCGAGGCGAAGCCGAGCGACGTCCCAGGTGGGGTCGCCGAGTACGAGACCCACGCGATCCCAATCCTCTGCCCACTCAAGCGGGTAGAGGCCTTCGAGGAAAGAGGTAACCTCGGCGATGTTTGTCATGGGAGCCTCCCGATAGGTTGTGGGTGTGAGCGTCAGTTGCCCTTCGCACGCGACACTTGAGCCTCGGCAAGTGCCGCCTGGTAGGCCTTCCACGCCATGAGCACGCACTTGACGCGACCGGGAAACTTCGCAGCTCCAACGAGCGCGATGCCGTCGCCGATGATCTCCTCATCGCCCTCGTTCTTGCCACGCGAGTGCATAACCTCATCGAAATGCGCGTAGGTTTTCTGCGCGTCCTCGAGGCTTTCCCCGATGAGCAAATCGCTCATGATCGAGGCGGAGGCGCGGCTCATCGCGCATCCCGTCGCGTCGTAGGAGAGGTCTTTGATGGTCGGATTGTCGGCATCACCCTCGAGTTCGATCCGCAGCGTGATCTCGTCACCGCACGAGGGGTTGACGTGGTGGACCTCCGCCTGGAACGGCTCGCGCAGCCCAAAGTTTTGAGGCCGCTTATCGTGCTCAAAGATGAGCTCGGAGTACATCGCATTGAGGTTCATCGATCAAATCCTTTGAAGTATGAGATGGCTTCCTCGAGCGCGGAGGCGAGGCGATCGACCTCGTCGAGCGTGTTATACACGCTGAAGCTTGCGCGCGTCGTTCCGTGAACACCATATCGACGATGAAGTGGCCACGCGCAATGGTGCCCCACGCGCACTTCAACGCCGAGCGTGTCGAGGACTTGCCCAATGTCGTGGGGGTGGCGGCCTTCAACGCTGAACGCGACGGCGCCCGCGCGCCCTTCGCCCGGGCCCTTGCCGATGATGCGCACGTCATCAATCTCCGCGAGGTTCGTGAGGGCACGCTCGGTGAGGGCAGCTTCGTGGGCAGCGACGTTCTCCATCCCGAGGTTCTGGAGATATCCGACGGCTGCCTCAAGCCCAATCGCTTGCGAAATCATGGGAGTGCCGGCTTCAAAGCGCGCGGGTGGCTCCGCATAGGTCGTGCGGTCCATGTGCACGATCTCGATCATCGAGCCGCCAAGCAGAAACGGCGGCAACTCCGCGAGAAGTTCGTATCGCCCCCACAGCGCGCCGATGCCCGTGGGGCCCAGCATCTTGTGTCCTGAGAAGGCGAGGAAGTCGACACCGAGGTCGGTCACGTCGATCGGCATGTGAGGCGTCGATTGGCACGCGTCAAGCACCGTGAGCGCACCGACTTCTCGGGCGCGCCGCGCGAACTCACGGACGGGGTTGATCGTGCCGAGCACATTCGACTGGTGAGCGAAAGCGAAAACCTTCGTCCGTTCGCTCAAAAGAGAATCGAGGTACGTGAGGTCGAGCTCGAAGTCGTCCGTGAGCGGAATGTAGCGAAGTGTCGCGCCCGTGCGGCGAGCGAGTTCCTGCCACGGCACAAGGTTCGAGTGGTGTTCCATCTCGGTCACGAGAATCTCATCGCCCTCGCGCACGCGCACATGTTCAGGGGTTGAGACATCGCCGTTGCCGAGAGCGTAGGCGACGAGGTTGAGAGCCTCCGTCGCGTTCTTCGTGAAAGCGAGTTCCCGCGCGTCGGTGGCTCCTATGAACGTCGCGATCGATTCGCGAGCACCCTCGTAGCGATCCGTTGCGGCTTCGGCAAGCTGGTGCGCACCACGTTTGACCGCGGCATTGTGCAAAGTCAGGAACTCGATCTCAGCATCGATGACGCTTTGCGGGCGCTGACTCGTCGCCCCCGAGTCCAGATACACCAGCGGTCTTTCATCCGCGAGGTTCTGATGGAGAATCGGGAAGTCGCGGCGGATAGCCTCGACGTCGAGCCCGGGATGCTGCGCGGACACTTCAGGTGTCATGGATGAATGCTCCTTGTCGACCGTTCGAGCGTGCGACCTCCAGTATAGGAATTTTGCAAAACCGAAAGCGCAAATCTGTGGGGAATATGTCAGAGCCTCACACGAGCCGTTCGGGCCACGGGCCCCGCCCTTCGTCCGGAGCGAAGATACAAGGGCTGCGCCCGCATTGTCGACACGCCGTGCGCTCACCGCGACTGAGCAACCAGAACACAACGTCACAACACCCTCACTCTTCGCGAAGAGTGAGGGTGGCGATGATGGACCTAGCAGAAAGCTTGTAGAAACTCGCCCCACCGGTGGGTTCCATGAGATCACTGCACCGAACGATCCGCAGTCGCGCGGGGCGGCCTACCCAACGTGAGCCAGAACCGGTAAGTCCGCACCGCAGCATCGGTAGCGAGGCAGTCGACTCTCTGGAACGGCGGTATCACGATAGCGAGGCGCTCCGCGCGATCGCGAACGATGTCGGGATCAGCCCGTCCGACTATCGGCGCACTGCGAAGGGGCGCACTCTCACGGAGACCAGTCCGTGGCCATTAGCGACGCAGGGCGGCCCCGAATCAAAAGGCCCCCTCACGACAGGAGTGCCGTGAGGCCGTCGGAGAGAATCTCGCGTGGGCTGACGTGGTGCGTCGCGTGGAGCCGCGCATAGGTAGGAGCTTGGTCAGGGTCAATGGCGACGCGCTTCTCGTCAGACGCCATGGGTGCGGTCAGCGAGGCGCCAATCACCAGGTTGGACAATCGGTAGGCAGTTCCCAGCGGATCCGGGGTACCCGCTTGTTCGAGCAGGACGCACATCCGCTCGGAAAGGGCCAGGTACGCCGGGCCCCTGGGAGCGCGCATACCGATGACCTGACCGGCCCACCGGTGGGTCGTGAGGTGCGCGAAGAAGGCGTGCATCAGGGCAGACAGGTCGGCGTTGCGGATCGACTCGGACATCACGGGATCGTCTGCAAGCGCTGTGTCGAGGGCGAGGTCGAACAGGTCGTCGACGGATTCGACGCGGGAGTACAGGCTGGCTGGAGCGACACCCACCTGTTGCGCCACAGATCGCAGGGTGAGGGCCCTCAACCCGCCTTCGTCCAGCAGCCTCACCGATGCCCTCGCAACCTCCCCGATGTCCACCGCGCGGAGGCGTCGCACAGGTCTGCGATGTTCCCAGTAGCTCACCCCACCAGCCTAACCAAACACGCTTCAGTTAGCTATCCATTCTATGTTAGGTTTAGCGCATGCTGGATGCCACCACCCTCCCGATCACCTTCGAGAACACTCGCCTACGCCCCTTCTCTGAGCTGGACGCAGACGCGTATGCCGCCGGCACCAAGGATGAAGCTGTGCGGCGCTTCGGCCACCTGCCCGAGTCCGACTACACCCCCGAGTCCGTGCGACGGATGATCCGTGACGAGGTTGCTGAGGGTCTGTCGTCCGGCACGCTGGCAGTCCTCGCACTTGCCGACGCCGAGACGGACCGGTTTGCGGGCTCCTTGGTGCTCTTCGACGTCAGCTCCGAGGCTGCCGAGGTCGGGTTCTGGATTCATCCGGATGCGCGGGGAGCAGGGCACGCTCGTCGGGGCCTGGAGTTGGCATCGCGCTTCGCACGCAACAGTGGACTGCGAACCTTGACAGCACGCACGCTCCTGGAGAACAAGGCCTCCCAGCGGTGCTTGACGAACGCAGGGTTCCATGAGGTCGAGCGAGCCGTCGGAACCACGCCCGCAGGACAGCGCGAGGAACTATTCCATTACCGGCGCGATCTCAAGCCCACCGCCCAGTGGCCGTTGGCGACGGAGCGGCTCCGGCTCCGTCCACATAACGCCGACGATGCCGAATGGCTTCACGAGCTGTACTCGCGACCTGACGTTGCCCGCTACCTGCTGGACGAGCCATGGACCGCGGAAGTCACCCGCGACAAGCTCGCCGAGCGCCTGAGCAAGACCGGCCTTGATGGCGAGACTAGCGCGCTTGCGCTGGTCATCGAGCATGACGGCGTCCCGATCGGAGACGTCGCGTTGTGGCTCACCGATCACGAGCACCGTCAAGGCGAGATCGGGTGGGTTCTCGACCCAGCGCACGGTGGGCAAGGTTTCGCCAGCGAAGCCGTCCGAGCAGTGCTCGCCCTCGGGTTTGACCACTACAAGCTCCACCGCATCACCGCGCAGATGGATGCTCGCAACCACGCCTCGGCAGCCCTTGCCAGCCGCGTCGGGATGCGACTCGAAGCACATCACGTCCAAGATTGGTTCAGTAAGGACGAATGGACCGACACCCTCATCTATGCGCTGCTTGCTTCCGAGAACAAGCAGCAACCATCTAGCCACTGACTTCGGCGGAGTCGCGCACAACAGCCCACGGTGTCTTCATGTCGACGCCTCATGACAGTGATGCCGAGCAATTCCAGCAGGATTGCATCAAGAGGGTCGAGGTCGTCGAATACGAAAAGCTCGGCATGGATGCGGTGTGGAAGATCGAGGTCGAAGACTTCCCGGCCTTCATCGTCGTCGACGACAAGGGCAGCGACTTCTTCGCCGATGTCAACAGGCCCATCGCTCTGACGATCTCGCGGCGTCCCGACCTCGACTCGGTCCCGGGGGGAGTGCTCTCGGCCGCCGGGATCGGGCCCCAGCCAGGCCCCGGCGGCCGCGTCCATCCCTGAGGTCAGCCTGCTCAGAAGGTCAGGACGACCCGACCGCGCAGGCCACCCTGCCCGACCAGCGCGTACGCCCGGTCGAACTCGGAGAAGGGCACTTCCTCGGCGATGCGTACGGCAAGGTCGCCCGTGTGGCCACGACGAAGCAGCTCGGCCAGGCGTACGCCATCGGCTTGGACGAAGATGTCGGTCGGTTCGATGCCGCGCTGCGCAGCGACCGGGGCGATGGGGAGGACGCCAACGAATGCACCTCCGTCCACCACAGCATCGATGGCGGCGGCCTGGAGCCCGGCGGCGTCGGCGACCGCGTCGTAGGCGCGGGGCTCGATCTCGGTGACCAGGTCTGCTCCGGTGGTGGTGACGAACTCTCGGTCGGTGGTCCGGGCCAGGCCGGTGACTCGCCATCCCGCCTCGCGCGCGAGCGGAAGGACGTAGCCGCCCACGGCACCCGCCGCCCCGGTGACCAGCAGCGAGCGCCCGGCCCCCGCGCCCAGAACATCGACGAGCATCGCCGCAGTCGGGGCATTGAGGGCGACGGAGGCGGCCGCCGCGTCGGACATGCCCTCGGGGATCGGCGCAACAGAACCGGCCGGCACCGTCACCAGTTCGGCGTGCGCGCGCAGCGGATCGGCGGGGTTGCCGGTCATTGCGGCGACGCGTTGTCCCACCGAGACCCCGGTGACGTCGTCGCTCACCGCCTTGACGATGCCGGAGAAGTCCCAGCCGAGGCCGACATCGCCCGTCAGGCCGAAGGCCTCGCGCACCTCGCCGTCGGCGATGCGGACATCGATGGGGTTGACGGTGGCGGCGGTGGTGGCGATGACCACCTCGCCAGGGCCCGGATGGGGATCGGGGACGTCGACGAGGACGGGGAGTGGGGAGCCGGCACGGCCGACGAGTGCTCGCATGGGAGTTCCTTTCCTTGGGTGGTTGACGTCGTCCACTGTGACGGTCAAACTCTCCATAAGGAAGTAGGCACCGAAAGGTCGGGTACGCACCCGGAGGAGAGTCATGGCCACCATGTCCGCCGCCCAGCGAGCCGAGCAGTCGCGACGCGAGTTCGACGCCTTCATGGCCGGGTGCGCCAGCCGTCAACTCCTCGACCGGATCGCCGACAAGTGGGTGACGCTGGTGTTGGCCGCCCTGGGCGAGAGCGAGGACGGCCTGCGCTATTCCGAGCTCTCGCGTCGACTGGCCGGGGTCAGTCAGAAGATGCTCACTCAGACGTTGCGGGCGCTCGAGCGGGACGGGCTCGTGGCGCGGGAGGTGACGGCGTCGGTGCCGGTGCGGGTCGACTACCGGCTGACTGCTCTTGGCCGGTCGCTGCTGGTGCCGGTGATGCAGCTCAAGGCCTGGGCCGAGATCCACATGACGGAGGTGCTGGCGGCGCGGGAGGCGTACGACGCCCGCGGGTGACGCCCGATGTGCTGCTATTCAGCTCTCTTGTCCCAAGGCTGGACGGTATGGGTGACACCGATCGGAAACGTCGCCCTCGGGTTCGACCACTACCCGCTCCACCGCATCACCGCGCAGATGGATACGCGCAACAGCGACAGGTGTCTTCATGTCGACACCTCCTAGCTGCGATGCCCAGCAACTCCAGCGGACCGCCACGCACTGAAGTCCTATGCTGATGCCGGGTCGGCCAGCCCAGCCCACTCGGATCCGGACCACATCGGAGAACACCATGACGCAGTTCGCCATCGACCTCGGCAACAACGACAAACTCGTCCTCCGAGAAATGTGGACAGTTCCAGCACTCCACGCCCTCATCGAGAAGAACCTCGACCGACTCCGCCAATGGGAGCACTGGGCCAAAGGACCGCAGACCGAGGAGGGGCTCGCCGCATTCACCACTCACCAGATGCACCAGTGGGTCGACGGCCAAGCCCTGCCCGCCGCCATCGTCAGCCAAGGACACGTGGTCGGCTCCATCGGTGCCCGGATCGATTCCTACATCGGCGTCGCCGATCTCGGCTACTGGATCGACGCGGACGCCGAAGGCCGCGGCTTGGTCACCCGCGCCGCACGCACCCTAATCGATCATCTCCACCAAGACCGAGGCATCCGCCGAATCGAGATTCGCACCGCCACCGAGAACGTTCGCAGCCGCGCGGTCGCCGAACGTCTGGGATTCACACACGAAGGCACTCTCACCGCCGCACATATCGCTGGCGACCGCGTCCACGACACCGCCCTCTACGGCCTCATCCCCTGACCCCGAACTGTCACCGCAGAAACCAAACTGCCCCCGCCATCAAGCGGGGCAGATCGATCTTCACATCGTGAGTTGAGTCATCGTGAGTGGGTCTTGAGGGACTCGAACCCCCGACATCCACGGTGTAAACGTGGCGCTCTAACCAACTGAGCTAAAGACCCGCGCGGGCAATCATCCCACGATGCGCCCGAATCGGCAAAACGGGAACGGCGCGGGTAAAAACCCGCACCGAAAAGCCTAGGATCGAGAGGCGAGGCGCGTACCTGACCAGTCCGGTGCGAGCGACACGGCGTTCATGCCACGAAGCCCCGCGGTATTCGCCGCCTCCTGAATGTCTGCGGGATCCACGTGACCTGGGCGCCCGGGCTTCGGCGTAAGAAGCCACACGGGGCCACCGGCAACGAGACTCGAGAGGCAATCGACGAGACCATCGGTGAGATCCCCGTCGCCATCGCGCCACCACATGATCACGCCATCAACGATCTCGCGAGAGTACTCATCTTCGAGGTCGGCATCAATGAGGTCCTCGATGGCGTCGCGGAGGTCGAGGTCTACATCGTCGTCGTACCCGAACTCCTGCACAAGCTGGCCTTCGTGGAACTCAAAAACTTCGGCAAGGTTGTCGCTCGAAGCTGCAACCGGTGACAAGGGGCGACTCCTTTGGAGATCGGGAAGTGAGATGGGGCATCTCCGGACGTTCCAACTGTACCGAAGGTCGATGGCGGTGTCACTCACAAAAAACTATGCGAGAAGTGGCCCGGGCAGGTGAGAGTCACGGCACCTTTCTCGCCCTCGCGCTCACCTCCCTTTCGGGCGCACGCTATACGCTAGATGCGCACAATGGCGGGCCCTAAGGCACAGCCCTTTTTCACTCACACCATGAGGGAGAACACAAGCGTGAACTCGAACGACATCACCGGGCGTCAAGGAATCGGTCTTCCCAGCCACGCAAACGACGTGGATCCCGAAGAGACGAGGGAGTGGATCGACTCTCTCGACGCGGTCGTGGCGAATGGCGGGCCTGAGCGCGCCTCACACATCGTCGGAAACCTCCTTACTCACGCGCGTGCACGGGACCTTGACGTCCCGAGTGTGGAGAACACCGACTACGTGAACACGATCGCTGCGAAGGACGAGCCCGAGTACCCGGGTGATCTCGACATCGAGAAGTCGATTCGCCGAGCTGTGCGCTGGAACGCCGCGATGCAGGTGCACCGCGCCCAGCGCCCCGAGATCGGTGTGGGTGGTCACCTTTCGAGCTACGCCTCCATTTCAACCGTGTATGAAGTGGGCTTCAATCACTTCTTCCGTGGCCGCGAGCACCGCGGTGGCGGCGACCAGGTGTTTTTCCAGGGGCACGCTTCCCCCGGAATTTACTCCCGCGCCTTCCTCATGGGCCGCTTGAGCGAAAAAGACCTCGACGGCTTCCGCCAGGAAAAGTCGAACCCACACGGCATCCCGAGCTACCCGCACCCGCGCGCGATGCCGGAGTTCTGGCAGTTCCCGACCGTCTCCATGGGCATCGGCCCGGTCAACGCGATCGAGCAGGCCTCAATCAACCGCTACCTTCACAGCCGCGGTCTCAAGGACACGAGCGAACAGCACGTGTGGGCGTTCCTCGGGGACGGTGAGATGGACGAGGTCGAGTCGCGAGGTGCACTGCACATTGCCGCGAACGAGCAGCTCGATAACCTCACGTTCGTCGTCAACTGCAACCTTCAGCGGCTCGATGGGCCCGTGCGTGGTAACGGCAAGATCATTCAGGAGCTCGAAGCGCAGTTCCGCGGTGCCGGCTGGAACGTCGTCAAGGTCGTGTGGGGCGAGGGCTGGGACAAGCTCTTCGCCGAAGACACCGACGGTGCGCTCGTGGACCTCATGAACACGACGCCCGATGGTGACTTCCAGACCTTCCGGGCCGAGTCCGGCGGCTTCATTCGAGACAACTTCTTTGGCCGCGATCCGCGCACGAAGGCACTTGTCGAGAACATGAGCGACGCCGATATTTGGTGGGGCCTCAAGCGCGGCGGCCACGATCCGAAGAAGATCTACGCGGCGTTCAAGCACGCCATGACCGTGAAGAATGGCAAGCCGACCGTGATCCTCGTGCACACCATTAAGGGCTACGTTCTTGGCAAGAAGTTCGCGGGCCGCAACGCGACCCACCAGATGAAGAAGTTCACGATCGAGGATCTCAAGCAGCTGCGCGACACGCTGCACATTCCGTTCACCGATCAGCAGCTCGAAGCGGATCTCTACGACCAGCCGTACTACATGCCGGCGGAGGACTCCCCCGAGATGCAGTACATGCGCGATCGCCGGGCCGAGCTCGGCGGGGTTGTTCCCGATAACCGCCACAAGAAGGCCACGTTCACCGTGCCCGGTGAAAAGACGTGGGCCGTTGCGAAGCGTGGCTCGGGCAAGCAGGAAGTCGCGACGACCATGGCACTCGTTCGGCTGCTCAAGGACCTCATGCGCGATAAGGAGACCGGCAAGTACTGGGTTCCGATCATCCCCGATGAGGCACGCACGTTCGGTCTCGATGCGATGTTCCCGACCGCGAAGATCTACAACCCGAAGGGGCAGAATTACCTCTCGGTGGATCGCGACCTTCTCCTTGCCTACAAGGAATCGGCGCAGGGCCAGATCAAGCACATGGGCATCAACGAGATCAGCTCGACGAGTGCCTTCACTGCCGCGGGTACCGCGTATTCGACGCACGAGGTGCCGCTCGTCCCCTTCTACATCTTCTACTCCATGTTCGGCTTTCAGCGCACGGGCGATTTCTTCTACGCCGCGGGTGACCAGATGGCCAAGGGCTTCGTCATCGGCGCGACCGCCGGTAAAACCACCCTTGCCGGCGAGGGACTCCAGCACATGGACGGTCACTCGCCGCTCCTCGCCTACACGAATCCGGCGGCGGTCATCTACGACCCGGCTTACGGTTACGAGATCGGCCACATCGTGCGCGATGGTCTGCAGCGCATGTACGGCGATAACGAGGAGCGCCTCCAGGAGGTCTTCTACTACCTGACCGTCTACAACGAGCCGATTCACCAGCCCGCCGAGCCTGAGAATGTCGATGTCGAAGGCATCATCAAGGGCATGTACAGGGTCGACGAGGTCCAGGAGGGCGATGGCCCGGTCGCACAGCTCATGGCTTCGGGTGTCGCTGTGCCGTGGACTCGCGAGGCGCGCGACCTTCTTTACAAGGACTGGGGCGTGCGCTCTGCCGTATGGTCGGTGACGTCGTGGAGCGAGATGCGTAATGACGCTCTTGCGGCCGACAAGCACAACTTCCTCCACCCCGAGGAGGAGCCGAAGACTCCGTGGATGGTCGAGAAGCTCAAGGACGCCGAAGGACCGTTCATCGCGACGACGGACTTCGACTACCTCGTTCCCGACATGATCCGCCCGTGGATCCCGAACGACTATGCGGTTCTCGGTGCCGAGGGTTGGGGCTTCTCTGATACTCGCGCTGCCGGGCGTCGCTACCTTCACATCGATCGCGAGTCTCTCGTTGTACGCGCGCTCAAGTCCCTCGCCGACCAGGGAAAGATCGATCCTTCGGTCGTCAAGCAAGCCATCGATAAGTACGACCTGCTCAACGTCAACGCCGGAACCTCCGGCGGTGCGGGTGGGGACGCCTGACCGCCGTGAACGCCGAACTGCCGTGGTTGCGCATCGACGCGTCTGCGCCGAATGCGGCCGCGCAACTCCACGATGCGATAGCGAACGCTGCGGCGGAGGGCACTCTCGCTCCCGGTGAGAAGCTGCCCTCCGTGCGGGCGCTCGCCGAGGCCTTGAGCGTTGCACCGAATACAGCGGCGAAGGCCATCAAGTCGCTTGCGGCGGCGGGTATTGTGGAAACGGATGGCCGACGCGGCACACGCGTGAAGCCCTGGGGCGAGGTGGAACGCTCGCTTCAGGCGGCTCTCGCGCACGCCGCGCACCTGGCAATTTCCTCGGGGGTGGGGTCCGACGCCTCCCTCGCAATGTTTGAGGCCGCGCTTCGCACGGAAGCGGCCTCCTCTCGATAGACACGTGAAAGGACAGTGGCGTGCTCGTCATTGCATCGCCCGGACAGGGCGCCCAGAAGCCGGGGTTCCTCGCCCCGTGGCTCGAGATCGATAGTGTCGCTGAATACGCGGGCTCCCTCGGTGAAGCTGCGGGCGTGGATATCGTGAAGCACGGGACCGAGTCGGATGCCGACACGATCCGCGACACGGCTGTTGCTCAGCCACTTCTCGTCGCGTCGAGCCTCATCGTGCACAGTGTTCTCTTTGGCGCCCTCGATGTTCCCCGCCCCGATTTCTATGTCGGCCACTCGGTGGGTGAGGTAGCTTCCGCGGGCCTGAGTGGAGCGCTTACGGAGACCGACGCCATGGAGTTCGTTCGTGATCGCTCGAGGGCCATGGCCGATGCCGCTGCTGCGGAGGAGACAGGCATGGCCGCGGTCGTAGGTGGCGTACGCGAAGAGGTGCTTGCGAAGATCGAGGCAGCCGGTGCCGTTCCCGCGAACATCAACGGAGCTGCACAGGTCGTAGCCGCAGGTTCACTCGCGCAGCTTGAGGCTCTCAAGGAGAATCCGCCAGCTAAGGCGCGCGTGATCCCGCTTCAGGTTGCCGGTGCGTTCCATTCGCCGTTCATGGCGAGTGCCCGTGAGGTGCTTGCCGCGCGCGTGAGCGACTATTCGGTACGTCAGCCGCAGATTCCCGTGATTTCGAACGCCGACGGTGCCGTGGTTCGCGACGGCCAGGCTTTCCTCAACTCGATCGTCACCCAAGTGGCGAACACCGTTGATTGGCTTTCGTGCATGCGCGCGTTCGAAGCCGAGGGCGTTACGGGCCTGCTTGAACTTGCGCCTGCGGGCACGCTCACTGGCCTCGTCAAGCGCGACGCTAAGTCCCTTGCGCGATTTGACCTCAATACTCCCGATCAGCTTGACGCCGCGCGAGACTTCGTGCGCGAGCACGCCGGCCAAGCTCCGAAGGAGGCGTAGTTTCAGTGGTCAATCTTCGCCCTTCGAAGCCCGTTGCGGGCTCGAAAATTCTTTCTTACGGAGCTGCGCGCGGCGACCTGGTTGTCACGAACGACGACATCGCCGGGCCCATCGACTCCTCAGATGAATGGATTCGCCGCCGCACGGGCATCGTGACCCGTAAGCGCGCGAGCGAAGGCATTCACATGATCGACCTCGCCGAGACTGCCTCGCGGGAAGCAATCGAGAAGTCAGGGCTTAAAGCTGCCGACATCGACACGGTGATCGTCTCGACGATTTCCTTCGAGTATCAGACGCCGTCGGCGGCAACCCTGCTTGCCGCACGCCTCGGCATCGAGGACGCCGTCGCGTACGATATCTCGGCGGCGTGCGCGGGCTTCTGCTACGCGGTAGGTCAGGCCGATGCCCTTGTACGCTCGAGCGCCGCGAAGAACGTCTTGATCGTCGGTGCCGAGAAACTGTCGGACCTCATCTCCCCCACTGACCGCTCGATCTCCTTCCTCCTCGGCGACGGGGCGGGCGCCGCAATCGTCTCCACAAGTGACGAGCCGAAGATCGGCCCGACGATCTGGGGAAGCGACGGCGAACACTGGGAAACCATCCGTATGACGCACTCGCTTCTCGAGTACCGCGACAAGCCGGAGCTCGGCTTCCCGACACTCGAGCAGGATGGCCGCACCGTGTTCCGTTGGGCTGTGTGGCACACCGCCGAAATCGTCCGCAAAGCGCTCGACGAAGCGGGGCTCACCGTCGGCGACATCGACGTGTTCGTCCCCCACCAGGCGAACATGCGCATCATCGATGAGCTTGCTAAGCAGCTCAAGCTTCCCGAGAGCGTCGTGATCGGCCGCGACATCGCCGATACGGGCAACACCTCCGCGGCTTCCGTTCCACTCGCTGTGCATCGCCTCCTCGACGAGGGACAGGCGAAGTCCGGTGACGTGTGCGTGCAGATCGGCTTCGGCGCCGGTCTCGCATACGCGTGCCAGATCGTCGTTTTGCCGTAACGCGTGCCCCGTATTGTTTGGTCGAAGCCGTGCCCAAAGAAAAGGTTCCTTGAAAAAGAACACGGGGCAGGAAGCGACCGGCAGTAGCGAGACACGCGTCAAACTTGCAGCCGTCGGAACCTGAACCTTCAGGTTTTGCACTGTAGGCTAATGCCGCTGATTTAATTCGTAAAGCACAAAGGAGAGCCTCCATGGCACACACCGAAAACGAAATCCTCGCCGGCCTCGCCGAGATCGTGAACGAGGAGACCGGTGTTGAGACCGCTGACGTTCAGCTCGACAAGTCGTTCACCGACGACCTCGACATCGACTCGATCTCGATGATGACCATCGTCGTGAACGCCGAAGAGAAGTTCGACGTTCGCATCCCCGATGAAGAAGTCAAGAACCTCGTCACCGTCGGCGACGCAGTGAAGTTCATCGAGAACGCTCAGGCCTGATTTTTTGCTAGTGCGCGCTCGCCCGTTTGTGGTGGGCGCGCACTGTAGTCTTTTCGCCCTTTTCCCTCACGCCTGCAAGGAGAACCCATGAGCGAGAGCCCTCGCGTAGTTGTCACTGGCCTCGGCACGTTCAACCCGCTTGGAGTCGACATCGAGAGCTCCTGGGAAGCCGCCCTTGCGGGAACCTCGAGCGCTCATACGCTCGAGAACGACTGGGCCGAGCGCTACGGGCTCGCTGTGAACTTCGCGTGCAGGGTTGCGGGCGATCCGCTCGATCACCTTTCAAAACCCGAGGCGAAGAAGCTCGATCCGAACGGCCAATACGCGATGATCGCTGCCCGCGAAGCTTGGAAGGACGCGGGTAGCCCCGAGGTCGATCCGCTTCGCCTGGGAGTCGTAGTTGGCACCGGCATCGGTGGTGTATGGACGATCCTTGACCAGTGGGACACCGTGAAAGAACGCGGTGCGCGCCGCGTCAACCCGTTCACCGTCCCCATGCTCATGGCGAACTCCGCGGCCGCGCACATCGAGATCGAGTTCGGAGCGAAGGCCGGTGCCCATACCCCCGTTTCGGCGTGCGCCTCGGGCGCCGAGGCTCTTGCACACGGCCTCGACTTCGTGCGCAGTGGCCGCGCCGATATCGCCATTGTTGGTGGCACCGAAGGCTGCGTGCACCCGCTCCCCCTCGCGGGCTTCGCGAACATCCGCGCTCTCTCGACTCGCAACGATTCGCCCGAGACCGCTTCTCGCCCGTACGACCGTGATCGCGACGGCTTCGTGCTCGGTGAAGGCGCCGGAATCATGGTCATCGAGACCGAGGAACACGCGAAAGCACGCGGTGCGCATATCTACGCCTACCTCGCGGGCCGCGGCATGGCGTCGGACGCCCACCACATTTCCGCACCGAGCACCGAAGGCCAGGCGCGTGCGATCCGCGAATCCCTCACCGATGCCGGCCTTGCCGCACGCGACGTCGTTCACGTCAACGCGCACGGCACCTCCACCCCGCTCGGCGACCTCAACGAACTCGAGTCCATCTCGATCGCCCTCGAAGGCCAAACCGACCAGGTCGTCGTCACCTCCACCAAGTCGATGACGGGCCACCTCCTCGGCGGCGCGGGCGCCGTGGAATCAATCTTCACCATCCTCGCCCTCCACAATCGGGTGGCGCCGCCCACGATCAACATCGAGAACCTCGACGAGGGCGTCACGATGGACGTCGCTAACGGCAAGCCGCGCGAGCTCCCAAGCGGCGACATCGCCGCGATCAACAACGCCTTCGGCTTCGGCGGCCACGACATGTCGGTCGTGTTCGCAAGCGCGTAACTCGCGCACTTTATGCACACACAAAAACGGGGTCCGACGGTTGTCGGGCCCCGCTTGTGCTGCATGTGAGGGACGTAAGTAGGCCCGGCGGGGCTTGAACCCGCGACCGACGGATTATGAGTCCGGTGCTCTAACCAACTGAGCTACGGGCCCGTATGCGCACTCCATTATCGCCACTCGTGAGCCTCCTTGGAAAATTCGGCGCGCGCGAAGTGCAGTTGCGTGTCCTTTGGCACATCGCGGCCGGATCCGGCGCTTGAATTGGCGATCTGATCCCGGTCGCTGCTAATGTATTTCGAGTCGATCCCCCATAGCTCAATCGGCAGAGCATTCGACTGTTAATCGAAGGGTTATTGGTTCAAGTCCAATTGGGGGAGCAAGAGAAGGCCTCGGGAAGACCCGGGGCCTTCGTTTTTCTCGTGTGCAGAAGCACCAGCCGTGACCGGAGAGGAAGAATCCATGAGCGTTCACTCACCCGAATCGTTTGAACGCCCCGCGGGCTTCGGCCCGGGAAGCGTATGGGTCGATAGGGTCGCGACGCGCCAGTTCGTCGGCCACACTCAAAGCGGGGTAGAAATCCCAATCGGACTCGAGGACGGGCGTGTGAGCCCCGGCGAGCTCTTGAAGCTCGCGCTCGTCGGCTGTGCTGGAATGTCGATGGATCACGCGGTCGCGCGGCGCCTCGGCGAAGATTTTGCAGCCCGTCTCTACGCACACGGCACGTCTGACGAGAAGGACGACCGCTACCATGAGATCGACGAGTCGATCCAGCTGGACCTTTCGGGGCTTGACGAGCGTGAGCGAGAAAAGCTCGCTTCCGTGATTGACCGCGTCATCGACGCTGCGTGCACGATTCAGCGCACTGTCGTTCCGGGTGCTGAGGTGCGCCACGCAATTAGCGACGCAGGCGGCTCGGTAGGTACTGCGTCTCACGAGGAGGAGAAGTAATGGCGAAACGCGATATCCGCGTCGTTGGCGATCCGGTTCTGCGCACCGAATGCGATCCGATTAAGGAGATCACGCCCGGCGTGCGTGCCCTCGTGGATGATCTCCTCGAAAACGTCAACGAGGAGGGCCGCGCCGGCCTCGCCGCCAATCAGATTGGCGTGAGCCTCAGGGCCTTCTCATGGAATATCGATGGCGAGCTCGGATACATCCTCAATCCCGTCATCACGTACCTTTCGGACGAGAAGCAAGGCGGCGACGAGGGCTGCCTCTCCGTGCCTGGGCTTTGGTTCGAACGTGAGCGTTCGGCGAAAGCCGCGTGCGAGGGCATCGACCTTGACGGCAAGAAGGTCACGCTCGAAGGCGAAGGCATCGTCGCGCGCCTCATTCAGCACGAGGTTGGTCACCTCGATGGCGCCCTCTACATCGATGGCCTCGAGAAGAGCGAAAAGAAGAAGGCATTGCGGGCAATCCGCGAAACCCTCTAGACTGTTCAGAGGCCCGAGCCAGGCCGCAACAGGTATCAACGCGAATCGTGGGGAAGACGTTTCGATTGATACGAAAGGTAAGCCCATGGCTCGTGGAACCCTCACAATCCACTCCGTGTCGCGTGCCCTTGCACCTCACCTTGAATGGGCCGTCAGCGGAGTTCTTGGCGTGCCCGTGCGCGTCAAGTGGCATCGCCACGAAGGCGACCCCTCGCAGCTGCGCATGGGGATCAACTGGACCGGCCCCGAAGGAACGGGCGCACGCCTCGCGACTGCGCTTCGAGGGTGGGACGGCGTGCGCTTCGAAGTCACGCAAGAACCGAGCGTCGGGGAAGAAGGCTCGCGCTGGATGTACACGCCTTCGCTCGGCATTCACCACGCAGCAATCGACGCCGCGGGCAACGTCACCCTCACCGAGGATCGCATCCGCTATTGCCTCGCGGCAGGGTCTGGCGACGCCGCCCGCATCGACCATGAGATCGGTAAGGCCCTCGGCGAGGCCTGGGATCATGAACTGGAGAGCTTCCGCGCCGCCGCAAGCGGTGAGGAGCCTCGCCGCCTCCACCTCGTCGGCTAGTTGTGAGTTGGCCGACGACTGCGCGTCTCCCCTACTCCTTGAGCGCCCGGAGCCGTTGCTGCGCTACTTGTAGCGCGGTCATCGTCGCGCGGAATTCCTCGGCATCCCGATCGGGTGTAAGCCTGCCGAGTTTCCGGCGAAGCTCCGAGATCTCGTGCGTGTAGCTCAATTGCTGGAGACGCCGCATGAGCGCGGGACCGAGGCGATTGAGCTGTTGCTCGTCGCGCGCGGGAAGCGGGTATGAGGCAAGATCACCGATGAGGGGCCTGAGCGGCTCCCCTGCGATTTCCATAACTGCCTCGACGAATGCGCGAACGCTCACCTTGTTCTCGGCTGCGTCGTCAAAGAGACCGGTCGCAATCACGCAATCCCACACACTTTGAAGCGTCACGGTGCGAAAAGGCTCATCGGGAAGAGCATGGACGTCTTCAATGCTGACAGCCCAGGGTGCTTGGAGCATGAGCGCGAGCGCCTGCACCTCGGCCGCCTCGATCGGGTCGCGCGTTTGCGTGATATCCCGCAGGCGAATGGGCGACAGTAACGGTTCAGACTCCTCGGGTGCGTGGGGAGCGTCGGAACTGCCGTGACCCGGGCCTTCCGGGGCGTTTTCCGACGCCTGCTGCGCAATCCGGCGTTGTTCATAGACCGCCTTGCCCGCGTCTTGAACCGCTCGTTGCACCGTCCTCTCGTCGAGGCCAAGCCAGCCCGAAAGTCTGCGGGCGTATTCGGGCCGAAGCGCGTGATCACGGATCTGTGCCACGACCGGCGCGGCCATGCGCAGCCCCGCGATCTGCCCCTCGGCTGTATCGAGGTCCACGCTTCGCAGCGCCGCTCGGATCGCGAATTCGAACATGGGAATGCGCGCAGCGATCACGTCTTTGAGCGCTTCTTCCCCTCGCTTGACGCGAATATCGCACGGATCCATTCCTTGGGGGTCCACGGCGACATAGGTCTGGGCAACAAAGCGTTGGTCCTCGCGGAATGCCTTGAGGGCGGCGTTCTGGCCCGCTTCATCTCCGTCGAAGGTGAAGATCACCTCTCCCCCAGCACCGGCAAAAGCACTGCCCGCGCCGCTCGCGAGGTTCAGCGAGCTCAGCGCCGACGTATCTCCCATGATGCGGCGCACGAGCGTGACGTGCTCGGAACCAAACGCGGTGCCGCACGAGGCGACGGCCGTGTCGATTCCGGCCGCATGCGCCGCCATCACGTCGGTGTAGCCTTCCATGACGACCACCTGGCGCTTTGAGGAAATGTTCTTTCGCGCGAGGTCGAGACCGTAGAGGACCTGCGACTTCTTGTAGATCGGGGTCTCGGGGGTGTTGAGGTACTTCGGGCCCTTGTCGTCGTCAAAAAGGCGGCGCGCTCCAAAGCCGATCGTTTTGCCCGTCACATCGCGGATCGGCCAGATCAGGCGGCCGCGAAAACGGTCATACACGCCGCGCTGCCCCTCAGAGACGAGCCCGCTCAGAGTTAGTTCCTTTTCCGTAAATCCGCGCCCACGCAAATGTTTCGTGAGATTGTCCCAGCCCTGAGGAGCGAAGCCGATGCCAAAGTGCGCGGCGGCGCGAGGGCCGAAGTCACGTTCGGCGAGGAACCGGCGGCCGATCTCCGCCTCGGGGCTCGTGAGATTCTCGCGGAAGAATTGCTCCGCGACCTCGTGCGCGGCGAGCAAACGTTGGCGAGTGCCGAAATCGGTACGCGGCCCGGAATCGCGGTCAGCGCGGGAAGAGGATTCTTCATATCGCAAATGGATACCGTAGCGCGACGCCAAGTATTCGACCGCTTCGGTGAAGCTCATGTGGTTGATTTTCTGGACGAATTCGATCACGTCTCCGCCCTCGCCGCAGCCGAAGCAGTGGTAGCGGCCGATCGCGGGGCGAATGTTGAACGAGGGTGTTTTTTCATCGTGGAAGGGGCACAGCCCCTTCATGGAGCCTAGGCCCGCGCTCCTGAGCGTCACGTGCTCCGATACGATCTCCTCGAGGTTCGCGCGCTCGCGCACGGCAACGATGTCCTCGCGCTTGATGAGGCCTTTCACGCGAACTTTCCTCGCTCTCTATAACGGGATCTCGGGGCCGAACCCTGGAAGCGGCACATCGCCCGCTAGCGCGTCTGAGTAGGCGCCCGAGAAGAACTCGGAGTGAAGGCGCACCGCAGAGACGTCGGTGAGTGAAGCGATCTGATCAACGATAACCCGCTCGCGTTCCTCGAGAGTTTTCGCCCGCTCGTAGAGAACGGTAAAAATCGGGTCGAGATGCGCGGGACCCGTGCGGCGAAAGAGTGCGAAAAGGTCAGTGAGGATCTGCTCCTGCAGGGCGTACACTCCCTGCTGCGCCCTGCTCGACATGACGTACGCGGCAGCGAGCCCCTTGAGCACCGCAATCTCACGCTCGGTATCCTCTGGCACCACAACGCTTCCTTCAAAGCGGGCAAGGGCGTGCGAGCCGTGTGCTTCTCGGGTCGCCTCGACGACCGAACCGACGAAACGGCCGATCAGCTGCGAGCACATGTCTTTGAGAGCTGCCGCGGAGAATGGATCGCCCGAATATTCCCACTGCCACACCGTCTCCTTCTCGAGGCGACTGAGGGCAACATCGAGTTCTTCGAGTGAAAGATGCGGCGCATACCAGTCCTGCACAACAAAGAGTGCAGCCGCGCGCTCTTGTGGATCCTTCAGTGCACTGAGCGTGATCGAGCCGCCCGTGATGGCATCCTCAATATCGTGGACCGAATAGGCGATGTCGTCGGAGATATCCATGACCTGAGCCTCGAGGCATTTGCGGTGCTCGGGTGAGCCCTCGCGTGCCCACTCATACACGGGCAAGTCGTCCTCGTACACCCCAAACTTGGGGGAATCGGGGTTCGGGCCCTCGCCCCGGCGCCACGGGTACTTGACAGCGGCATCGAGAGCGGCGCGCGTGAGGTTGAGTCCATAGCTCTTTTCGCCCCCGAGCACCTTCGGCTCGAGCCTTGCGAGCAAGCGCAGAGTTTGCGCGTTTCCTTCGAACCCGCCGATATCGCCCGCAAGGTCGTTGAGAACGCGCTCACCGTTGTGGCCGAACGGCGGGTGGCCAAGATCGTGCGAGAGGCACGCGGCATCCACAATGTCCGGGTCGCATCCAAGTTCGTGCGCGATATCGCGCCCCACCTGCGCGACTTCGAGCGAGTGCGTGAGGCGCGTGCGCGAGAAGTCGTTCGAGCCGGCACCGAGCACCTGTGTCTTTGCGCCTAGGCGCCGAAGCGCCGACGAGTGCAAAATGCGGGCGCGGTCGCGTTGGAACGGAGTGCGCGCTTGCGACTTCGGCGGTTCAGTGTAAAACCGCTCGATATCGCGTGAATGGTAAGGGGCGGGAATGTGCGGCGGCATGACTCACCCTCCAGAGACGGACAACTCCGCCTCGTGCAAACGGGCGCGATGTTCATCGGAGATCTCGCGGGAGTCGAGCCAGCCGTCGGGCATATGCGTGCGCTTCGGGTGGCCCGCGCGCCCGCGTGGCCCCTCGACCGGCTCCCCTGGATACGGGGCATCCCAATCGAGCACGGCAAGCTTTTCCTTGAGGTCGTCGAGAGAGGCCATCGTCGCAAGGGCATGTCGAGCCTTGCCGCCCACCGGATATCCCTTGAAGTACCAGCCGACGTGCTTGCGAAGATCCCGCACACCGCGGCCCTCGTCTTCGAAGAAATCGATGAGAAGCTCCGCGTGGCGAATGAGCACTTGGGCAACCTCGCCGAGCGTGGGTTTCACCCTGTCTGGCTTGCCGGCGAATCCTGCCGCGAGGTCGGCGAAGAGCCACGGGCGCCCCTGGCAGCCGCGGCCAACGACGACCCCATCGCATCCGGTTTCCTCAACCATTCGCAGGGCATCCTCTGCGCTCCAGATATCGCCGTTGCCAAGCACGGGGATGCTCGTCACGGCCTGCTTGAGCTTCGCGATTGCCTCCCAGCGGGCATGCCCGGAGTAGTGCTGGTTCGCGGTGCGGCCGTGAAGAGCGATCGCGGCAGCACCCGCTTCTTCCGCGATGCGGCCTGCGTCCAGGTAGGTGAGGTGCGAATCATCGACCCCCATGCGAGTCTTGACCGTCACGGGTACATCCTCGGCTGCTTTCACTGCCTCGGTCACGATGCGGGTGAACAGTTCCGTTTTCCACGGAAGCACAGCACCGCCACCCTTGCGAGTGACTTTGGGAACGGGGCAGCCGAAATTGAGGTCCACGTGATCAACGAGGTCGAGCTCGCGAAGTACGCGAATGGAGGCAGCGATCGTCGCGGGGTCCACCCCGTAGAGTTGGATTGAGCGCGGCGTTTCGCGCGGCCCCATCGTCACGAGACGCATCGTCTCCGGGTGCCGCTCCACAATCGCGCGGCTTGTCACCATTTCGGAAACGAAAAAACCACCGTCATTCGCCGAATGGCGCGCACCAAACTCGCGGCACAAAAGTCGAAACGGCATGTTCGTGACCCCCGCCATCGGGGCGAGAACGACGGGGGTGTCGCTCGTGTGGGGGCCGATCGTGAGGGAACGATTCATACGTGAAGGGCGTTCCTTAGCAGCCTGCGAGGCGTTCGGCGAGGTAGCCCTTGATCTGAGAAAGTGCCACACGCTCCTGCGCCATCGTGTCGCGGTCGCGCACTGTCACGGCCTGATCCTCGAGCGTGTCGAAGTCCACCGTGACGCAATAGGGAGTGCCGATTTCGTCTTGACGGCGGTAGCGGCGGCCAATCGCGCCCGAGAGATCCATCTCGATGTTCCACAGCCCGCGAAGTTCCGTGGCGAGCTTGTGCGCGGTGGGCTGAAGATCCTCGCTCTTGGAGAGCGGAAGCACGGCAACCTTGACCGGCGCGAGACGCGGATCGAGCTTGAGCACGGTGCGCTTGTCCACGCCGCCCTTCGTGTTGGGGGCTTCGTCTTCTTCGTACGCGTCGATCAGGAAGGCCATCATCGAACGAGTAAGGCCAAAGGACGGCTCAATGACGTAGGGCGTGTAGCGTTCGCCACTTGCCTGGTCAAAGTACTGCATCTTCGTGCCCGAAGCCTCGGTGTGGCTTGCGAGGTCGAAGTCAGTGCGGTTAGCGACGCCCATGAGCTCACCCCATTCGCTGCCCTGAAAACCAAACCGGTACTCGAGGTCGATGGTGGCATCCGAATAGTGGGCACGCTCCTCTTCCGGAACGTCAAAGCGGCGAATGTTTTCCGGTTTGATACCGAGATCGAAAAACCATTTCTCACACGCCTCGACCCATTCGTCGAAAAACTCGCCGGCACGTTCGGGCTGCGTGAAGAACTCGATTTCCATCTGTTCGAATTCGCGCGTGCGGAAAATAAAGTTGCCGGGGGTGATCTCGTTGCGGAAAGATTTGCCCACCTGGCCGATGCCGAACGGCGGCTTTACGCGCGCGGCATTAACGACGTTGAGGAAGTTCACGAAGATGCCCTGCGCGGTCTCGGGTCGAAGGTAGTGCAGGCCCTCTTCGTTATCCACAGCGCCGAGGTAGGTCTTCATGAGGCCCGAGAACTGCTGCGGTTCGGTGAATTCACCCTTTGTGCCGCAATTCGGGCACGGGATCTCGCTCATGCCCTCAGCTTTGCGGCCCTTGCGTTCTTCGAACTCTTCAATGAGGTGATCCTCGCGGAAGCGATTGTGGCAACTGCGGCACTCAATGAGCGGATCGGTAAAGGTTTTTACGTGGCCAGAGGCCTCCCACACGCGCGTGGGCAAGATGATCGAGGAGTCGAGCCCCACCATGTCGGCGCGCGAGGTCACGAACGTGCGCCACCACTGGCGCTTGATGTTTTCCTTGAGCTCCACGCCAAGCGGGCCATAGTCCCACGCCGAGCGCGTGCCGCCGTAGATATCGCCGGCGGGGAATACGAATCCACGCTTCTTTGCGAGGGCGATGACGTTATCGAGCTTCGACGGTTGGGGCTTCGCCACGAGATCTCCTTGAAACGCTTGGCGCACATGGCTTGCGCGCTTTCTTCCACCCTAACCAGAAACCACCGAATCGTTGCTCCTTCTTTCACATGCACGGCCTCAGATTTGCCGCATCCCACAACCATCATTGATAATAGTTCTCATGAGTACTTCACGTTCTTCTCACGGCCTTTCCACACCGGTCTCGCGTCGCGCTTTCGCGCTCGGCGGCGGACTCACCTTCGCCGCCCTCCTTGCGGGCTGCGGCGGCACCTCGGGCGGGGGCAAGGATTCCGACGGTAGCTCGGGATCCGGCGATGTCTCGGTCATGATCACGTGCTACCCCACCCAGTACCTCGCCGAGAAGATTGGCGGAAAGCACGTCTCCATCATCAACCCGGTCAAGCCGGGCATCGACCCGCATGGCCTTGAGCTCTCGGTGCAGCAGGTTGCGCAGATGGCCGACGCCGATCTCGTGGTGCAGATCGAGCACTACCAGAACGCGGTTGACGACGCGATCAAGGCACACAAGCCGAAGAACCTTGTGAACCTCAACGATTTCGTGGACATCCTTCCCGCGAGCGGCGACGAGCATGAGCACGAGCACGAACATGAGCACGAACATGAACATGGCGCAAGCGATGCCGGTGGCGATGAGCACGACCATGAGCACGGCGAAGATCACGCTCACGAGCACGACGATCACGGCCACGAGGGACACGACCACGATCACGGCGGCATCGATCCTCACTTCTGGCAGGATCCCCACCGCATGATCAAGGCAGCAAAGGCACTCGCCGATTCTCTGTCTGAGATCGATGCCGACCACGCCGAGGACTACGCCAAGAACTACGAGGCACTCGAGAAGGAACTCACGGAACTCGACGAGGAGCTTCACACGAAGTACGAGTCGGTGAAGCGCGAGAAGTCGTTCATCACGAGCCACACTGCTTTCGCCTACCTCGCCGACACCTACGACCTGCACCAGATCGGTATCGCGGGCATCGACCCCGAGAATGAACCGTCGACGGAGCGCCTGCTCGAGCTCGCAGACCTCGTGAAGAAGGAAAAGCTCACGACCGTGTTCTTCGAGACATCCGCGACTCCCGCGGTAGCGGAGGCACTCGCGAGCCGCACGGGTGCAAAGGCCGAGGAGCTCGACAATCTTGAGACGCAGCTCGATGCGAAGAAAGATTATGCTCAGGTCATGCGAGAAAATGCCGACAAGCTCGTTGCCTCCTGGCAGTGAGCACCGCTACTACTCACGACGCCGCCGCGTTTGAGGTTCGCCATGTGAACCTCGTGCGCGGCGGTTCCGTCGTGCTCAAAGACGTCACGACTCGCATTAGCGAGGGCGAGGTCGTCGCGATCCTCGGCCCAAACGGCTCGGGCAAATCGACTTTGCTCAAGGCGATGATCGGGGTTCTTCCCATGGCGAGCGGGAGCGCGCAGATTCTCGGGCGGCCATCGTCGACTCGAGGCGTCCACGATGCGATCGGCTACGTCCCGCAGATGGCGGCGTTTAGCGGCAACATCGCTGCGAGCGCCTATGAAACTGTGTCGAGCGGCCTCCTCACGAGCAGTCGACTTTTCGCGAGGGCTTCGAAACAGAAGGTTGAACGTGCTCTCGACTTCGTGGGGCTCGCGGATCTCAGCTCCCGGGCCGTGACGGAAATGTCCGGGGGCCAGCGCCAGCGCGTCATGATTGCCCGCGCCCTTGCGCGCGAACCGCGCATCCTCGTCCTCGACGAGCCGTTCACTGGTGTCGATTCCGCTACCCAGGAAAACATCTCGAGTCTCATCGCAAAGCTCCACGAGCGCGGCACAACTGTCGTTGTGGTTCTCCACGACCTCGACCCCCTGCGGGACCTCGTCACGCGGGCGATCGTCATGGAAGAGGGGCGTATCGTTCACGACGGGCCGCTGCCCCATGACGATCCTCACGCCTCTGCGAGTGAGAGCGAAGATGGCAAGCATCACGTGAATGCGACCATCGACCAGTGCCTAGGGAATGAGATTCACCCGTGAGCCCTATCGACCTTCTCCTTTCACCGATCGTCCGTTACCCGCTCATCATCGCGGTTCTTGTGGGCCTCACCGCCCCCGTCGTTGGGACATACCTCGTGCAAAAGCGTCTCTCGCTTCTCGGCGACGGGCTCGGTCACGTCGCACTCACGGGAGTTGCCCTTGGATGGCTCGCGGGTTCAATCTTCCAGCTTTCGAGCAGCGATGCACTCGCGATCCCAGGCGCGCTCCTTGCAAGCGTTATTGGTGCGGTCCTCATCGAATACGTGCGCGAAGTGGGGCACACGAGCAGGGATACCGCTCTCGCGATTCTCTTTTATGGCGGTATCGCCGGAGGGGTCGTGATCATCCAGCTCGCGGGCGGCACCTCGCAGAGCCTCATGGCGTACCTCTTCGGTTCGCTTGCGACCGTGACGCACTCCGATCTATGGGTGGCTCTCGCGCTCGCCCTCGCGATTCTCGTGATTGGCGTGGGGGCACGCCCTCTCCTGTTCGCTGTCACTAGCGACGAGGAACATGCACGTGCGATCGGGCTTCCCGTGCGTGCCGTGAACGTGCTCATCGCGATCATGGCAGCGCTGACCGTCACGCTTGCGATGCGAATCGTGGGCGCGCTCATGGTTTCCGCCCTCATGATCGTTCCCGTCGCCGCCTCACAGCAGGTCGTTCGTGGCTTCGCCCGCACGATGCGCGTGAGCATGCTCCTCGGTGTGGTGTGTGCCGTCAGCGGTCTACTTCTCACCGTGTACGTCGACCTTCCGCCCGGCGGAGTCATCGTGCTGATTGCAATTGCGTTCTATATCCTGGGGGTTCTCGCGCAAACGTTTCTTGGCCGCGCGCGAGTCTCACATGAACCGAAGGGCACGTGATTGACGTGGCGAAACCACTCCGCACCACAAAGCAACGCACCGCGATTCTGCGGGCGCTCGAATCGGCACAAGATTTCATGACGGCGCAGCAACTTCACGATCTCTTGAGGGCCGACGGCGAGTCGGTGGGCCTCGCGACCGTGTACCGCAACATGCAGCCACTCGTTGACGCCGGTCTCGTGGACGTGATCATCACCGATTCCGGCGAGGCGATCTATCGCCAATGCACCACGGAATCGCACCACCATCACCTCGTATGCCGCGCTTGTGGCAAAACCGTCGAGTTTCTGCCGCCCGAACTTGAGGAATGGGCGAACACGATTGCCCACGAGAATGGCTTCACCGAAATCGAGCACACAATGGAGATCTTTGGGCTTTGCCCCGAATGCTCGGCCGCTGGCACATCACAGTAGGCGCGCCCCGTTCGAATGCTTGATTGGATTAACTCTCTCCCCCTCATCCCCGCGATCGCGTTTCTCCTCGTCGTGATCTATTGCCGCGCCGGAGGAACCTACCTATTAGGCCGTCTCGCCTACAAGCTTGCCGACCGCGGGCGCTTCCACGCCATCCTCACGAGCCCACGTGTGGAAAGTGCTGCCGAGAAAGTCAATAGATGGGGTGCACCGATCGTTGCCCTGAGCTTCCTCACAGTCGGGTTCCAAACAGCCGCCAATCTCGCCGCGGGTATCACCCGTATGCCTCTTACGCGCTACATCCCCGCGCTCATCGTCGGTGGATTCGCGTGGGCCGTCATCTACGCGACAGTGGGCCTCGCCGCCTTCGCCCTGTGGTGGGAGGTGGCCCTCACCAATCCCTACGTTGCGGCGGCGATTGCCGTGGCAGCCGTCGGACTCCTCACCTTCTATATTCTTCGCAAGCGTGCCGAGCGGAACCGGGCCACACGTGAGCTCGCGCGCACACGCAATATCACGGGGGAAAAGGCTCCCCTTCTCCCAGATGGTCGTGCGCACGAGGTCGAGACACGCGAAAACTAGCGCACCCTACGCATCGCTTTCAGCGGAACTCGCGACCTTATCGACCGCGCCGCCGAATCGGCGGTCGCGCTTCGCGTAGTCGAGGATCGCGCGCCAGAGCGTTCGCCTATCGACATCGGGCCACAGCTCGGGAACGAAAAGCAATTCGGCATACGCTGCCTCCCACAGGAGGAAGTTGGAGGTGCGTTGCTCTCCCGAGGTGCGGATAAAAAGGTCGACGTCGGGCATGTCCGGATCGTATAGGTGCGCGCGGATGGTCTTCTCATTCACGCGCGAGGGCGAAAGCTTGCCGCTCTTGACCTTCGCGGCGATCTCGCGCACCGCATCCGCAAGTTCTGCCTGGCCTCCGTAGTTCACGCACATGTAGAGCGTGAGACCTGTGTTGTGCTTCGTCAGCTCCTCGGCTTCACGCAACTCCTTGATGACACTCGGCCACAGACGCTTGGATTGGCCGATCCATTTGATGCGCACGCCCCACGAATTAAGCGTGTCGCGCTGCCGGCGTAGAACGCTGCGCGAAAACCCCATGAGGAAGCGCACTTCGCTTGGCGACCGCGACCAGTTTTCCGTCGAAAATGCGTAGGCGCTCAGGTGGGTGACGCCCACCTGGATCGCACCCGCGACAACGTCGAGCAGCGCGGCCTCACCTGCGGCGTGCCCCTCGGTTCGCGGCAAGCCGCGCCTATTCGCCCAGCGTCCGTTGCCGTCCATGACAACTGCGACATGCCTCGGGATAAAACGATCCTCGAGACGCGGGGCGATCTCCCCCGAGGGATGCTCAGGGGGCTTCACATACGAGGAATTCACGCGTGCTCCTTCAGCGCCGCGGCGCTCTCAATGGATCGATCCACCAAGTCTAGGGCAGCAAGCGGCCGCTCCAGGTGATAGGCGAGGATACGCGCAATGAGTCTACCCGCTTCGCCTTGGGCGGCGAGATCGGTCGCGAGAGCCTCGTCCCAATCGCCTGCGAGGAGGAAAATCATGTGCTCGGTCACGCTCGGGCGCGCGGCAACGGCGCCGGGACGCCGGCACTCGCGGCATACCACTCCCCCTTGGCTCACATCGAACGCCTGGTGAGGGCCTTCGGCACCGCACACGGCACAGCGTCGAAGCTCCGGCCGCCAGCCCGCCATCGCGATCGTCCGAAGGAGGAAGGCATCGAGGATTAGCACGGGTGGGTGCTCCGAATGCACGAGCGCATGGAGCGCGCCCACGAGCATCATGTAGTGCGCGCTCGTGGGATCAAACCCTTCGTTCGTGAGGCGATCGACGGCCTCTCCCATCGCCGCAGCGGCCGTATAGCGCGCATAGTCGCCAGCGATGTGCTCGGCATAAGCCGTGATCGTCACGACCTGGGAGACGGTATCGAGCGAGCGGCCGCGGTGGAACTGCACGTCGACGCGCTGGAAAGGCTCGAGCCTCGCCCCGAAGCGCGAGGATGTTTTCCGTACGCCCTTCGCGACGGCACGGATCTTTCCGTGGTTCTTCGAATAGAGGGTAACGATGCGATCGGCTTCCCCCAAATCCTGGGTGCGAAGAACGATCGCATCATCTCGGTAAAGTCTCGAGGCCACCTGCCCCGAACCCCTAGAGAATCCCGGCTCGCGCGGCGCGGTTGAGCGCCGAGACGAGCGCCTGAAGCGAGGCACGGGTGATCGAACCATCGACGCCAACGCCCCAATAGATCGATTCACCGATTTCCGCCTCGATGTACGCTGCCGCGAGCGAATCATCGCCCTCGCTGAGTGCATGCTCGGCGTAGTCGAGGATCCTTACCTTCACCCCTCGCGAAGCGAGTGCTTTCACGAACGCGTCGATGGGGCCGTTGCCGAGGCCTTCGATCGTGCTCTCATGGTCCTCGACGCGCAGCTGCACGGCGATCCGGTCAGCACCGTCGCCCTCCGAATGCTGGGTAACGCCGCGGAAGCCATAGCGGCCCCATCGCTTCGCCGTATCCGGGTGCGGCAGGTACTCGTCGACGAACGTCTCCCACAGCTCGGCCGGAGTGACCTCGCCGCCCGCGGTATCGGTGCGATGCTGCACGATGCTCGAGAACTCGATCTGCAAGCGGCGCGGGAGGTCCAGTCCGTGCTCGGTACGCAAGAGGTAGGCCATGCCGCCCTTGCCGGACTGCGAATTGACTCGAATGACGGCCTCGTAGCTACGGCCGATGTCCTTCGGGTCGACGGGCAAGTACGGTACGCGCCAAGTCGCATCGCTCACCTCGACGCCTGCCTTCGCGGCGTCGGCATCCATGCGCTCGAGGCCCTTCTTGATCGCGTCCTGGTGCGAGCCCGAGAACGCCGTGAACACGAGGTCGCCGCCGTACGGGTGACGCTCGTGCACGCCGATCTGGTTGCAGTGCTCAACGGTACGGCGGATCTCGGGGACGTTCGAGAAGTCAATCTGGGGGTCGACCCCCTGGGTCGCGAGGTTGAGGCCGAGTGTCACGAGATCCACGTTGCCCGTGCGCTCACCGTTGCCGAAAAGGCACCCCTCAATGCGGTCAGCGCCGGCGAGGTAGCCGAGCTCCGCGGCCGCAACGCCCGTGCCGCGGTCGTTGTGCGGGTGAAGCGAGAGCACGACGCTTTCTCGAGAATGAAGGTTCCTGTCCATCCACTCAACCGAGTCGGCGTACACGTTCGGGGTCGCCATCTCCACGGTCGCGGGGAGGTTGATGATGATCTTCTTCTCGGGGGTGGGCTTGATGATGTCGATGACCGCGTTGCACACGCGCGCCGCGTACTCGACTTCCGTTCCCGTAAACGACTCGGGCGAGTACTCGTACGTGATGTCGCAGCCATCGAGCGATTCCTCATACTTCTTCGCGAGAAGTGCGCCTTGCACGGCGATGTCGAGCACCTCGTCTTCACTCGCGCGGAACACGACATCGCGCTGCACGATCGAGGTGGAGTTGTAGAAGTGCACGATCGCGCGCTTCGCGCCCTGGAGCGCCTCGTACGTGCGCTCGATGAGATGCTCGCGGCACTGGACGAGAACCTGGATCGTCACGTCATCGGGGATGAGATCCTGCTCGATGAGCGTGCGGCAAAAGTCGAAATCCGTTTGCGAGGCCGAAGGGAAACCGATCTCGATCTCCTTGTAGCCCATGTCGACGAGCAGATTAAACATTCGGAGCTTGCGCTCGGTGTTCATGGGATCGATGAGGGCCTGGTTGCCATCGCGAAGATCCACCGCACACCAGCGCGGTGCTCGCGTCGCCACGCGGTTCGGCCACTGGCGATCCTCAAGCGTGAACGGGATCTGCTCATGGAAGGGCGTGTAGCGCCCCACGGGCATCCTGGAAGGCTTCTGAGGGGCATCGCCATGCTGCCCGACGACGGGCGTGCTGGGATCTTCGGTCGCGGAGACTGTACGAGCGTGACGGTTCATGGCCGTCACCATACACCGGCGGCCTCAGACCCGAGGGAGGCTACCGTCGGACTTTCGAACTGTGAGACGAACCCACCCACATTGCTAAAAGCCCAGGCGGCCGAGCTGCTTCGGATCACGCTGCCAGTCCTTCGCGACCTTCACACGGATATCGAGATGCACGGGGCGCCCCATGAGGTCGCGGATGCCGCGGCGCGCTCTCGTACCAACCTGCTTGAGTCGCTTGCCGCCCCTGCCGATGACGATGCCTTTTTGCGAATCGCGCTCCACGAAGAGCGACACCCGAACGACGAGCCGCCCCTCCCCCGGCGCGACCTCCGCGAACGGATCACCGTCGAGAGACTCCTCAACAATCTCTTCGACCACGACGGCAAGCGAGTGCGGCAGCTCATCCCGTACGCCCTCGAGGGCAGCCTCGCGCACGAGTTCGGCAATGCGATCACTCACGCTCTCCTCGGTGAGTTGATCGTCGGGGTAAAGCGCGGGTCCCTCGGGAAGATGCGCCGCGATCACGTCCATGAGCACGTCGATCTGCTCTCCCTCGCGCGCGGAGATCGGCACGATATCTTCGGCCTGAACAAACTGCTCGACCTCCATGAGGTGCGCGGCGAGTTCGTCGCGGCTCACGAGATCAGCTTTCGTCACGATCGCCACGATCGCGGGGCTCCGACGGTTGCCGCGCAATTGTCGAAGATCCTCCGCAATAAAGCGGTCGCCCGGCCCAATGTTCTGGTCCGCAGGCAAGCAAAAGCCCACGACGTCGACTTCGGCGAGAGTCTCGCGAACGAGGTCGTTGAGGCGCTTGCCGAGGAGGGTCCGCGGGCGGTGCACACCCGGGGTATCGACGATGATGATCTGTTCGTTTTCGCGGCTCACAATCCCTCGGATCGCGCGCCTCGTCGTCTGCGGCTTCGAACTCGTGATGGCGACCTTATCGCCCACCATAGCGTTCGTGAGGGTTGATTTGCCGACGTTCGGCCTACCCACAAGCGCGACGAAGCCACTTCGATGCACACTTACCACTCTTGCTCTCCTAGTCGTCGCTCTCGCCCGTGTCGTTCTCGGCCGTGCGCGGTGTGCGGCTCACGAGAATCGTCGAGACCTGCTTGCGCCGCCCGCTCGTGCGATCTGCTTCCATGTGAATGCCGTGTGCGTCGCCTTCGGCCCCGATAATCGGCACTCGCCCGATGGTCTTTGCGAGGAGGCCGCCGATCGTGTCGACGTCTTCGTCTTCAATCTCAAGGTCGAAGAGTTCGCCAACCTCAACGACCGTCATGCGCGAAGATACGCGATATTCGCCTTCGGAGAGTTTTTCGGCTTCCTGCTCGCGCCGATCGTGCTCGTCGGCGATCTCTCCTACGATCTCTTCGAGAATATCCTCGATCGTGACGATCCCGGCGACGCCGCCGTACTCGTCGACGGGAATGCCAACATGCACGCGTGAGGTGCGCATTTCCTCCATCACGCGGTCCGCGGTGAGGAATTCGGGGTAAAACTTCACGGGACGCATGATCTCGGTAACGGGCCTGTCCCCACCGGGATTCCACGGCGAGTGGATCGCCCGCATGACGTCCTTGAAGTAGAGCATGCCCTTCAAGTCGTCGACTCCCTCTTCGCCAATCACGGGAATGCGACTGTAGCCCGAGCGCACGAACAGGCGCATGGCCTTATTCGCGGTTGCGTCCGCGTCGATCGTCACCATGTCGGTTCGCGGCACCATGACCTCGCGAATCATCGTATCGTCGAGGTCGAACACGCCCTTGATCATGTTGCGCTCATCATCCTCGAGCGCTTCGGTTTCGCTTGCGCGATCCACGAAGTGACGCAGTTCCTCTTCGGTCGCGAAGGGGCCGCCCGCAACCTTGCCTCCGGGGGTGAAAGCATTCGAGATGTGAATGAGAACCTTGGAAGGCACGGCAAGCACGATGCGAGCGAAGCGCACAAGGGGAGCAAGGAACGAGATTGTCTTCTCGGGGGCACGGCGCCCCAGCGTTCGAGGTGAGACCGAGGCGCCCATGAAGGACACGAGGAACGTCACGATGATCGCGAGAAGCAGTGGCAGCCAGAGGCCCTCGAGGCTCTCGAACATGCATGCCGTAATCATCACGGCGTAGGTTGCTTCGGCGAGCACGCGCCCGAGCGCAATCGTCGCGAACGTCGTGTGCGTGTCGTCGTGCATCGTGAGGATGCGCTCGCGTTTGTTGTCGTCATCCTCAAAGTAGCGCTCGATACTGTGGCGCGAAAGCGTGCTGAGGGCAGCATCCGCTGCCGAAAAACACACCGCGAGGACGATCGCGACAATCGCGAGGGGAACGAGAACAGCGATGGTGTTCAAGCGCGGGACCCTCCGGTGTCGGAAATACCCACGTGCGAACCGCGGTTCGCGAGGAAGGTGAGAAGCAGCTTTCGCTGAAGGGTGAACATCACGCGCTCCTCTTCAGGCTCGACGTGATCATAGCCGAGGAGGTGAAGGATGCCGTGCGTGAGAAGGAGGAGCATCTCTTCCTCAGCGCTATGTCCAGCGATACGCGCCTGTTGCGCAGCAACGATGGGGCACATGACGATGTCGCCAAGGAGCCCCTCGGGAGCGAGTTCGCCCTCACGACCCTCGCGGAGTTCATCCATGGGGAAACTCATGACGTCGGTGGGGCCCTCAAGATCCATCCATTCCTTGTGAAGGTCACTCATGGCCGCTTCGTCGACAAAGGTGATAGACAGCTCTGTGGCGGGATGCAGGAACATCGCATCGAAAACGTAGCGCGCGAGATCCACGAATTCGCGCGCATCGATCTTCGCGGTCGTTTCGTTATTGACGTCGATGCTCATCGCGCACCCTTCTTTTTGGGAGAGAATTCGGCGAGATCCCACCGCGAATAGGCGTCAACGATGTCGCTCACGAGGCGGTGACGCACGACATCCTTCGAACTCAAGTGGCAAAAAGCGATGTCGTCGACGTTACCGAGGATTCGCTCGACAACCTTGAGCCCACTCTTTGTTCCGCCTGGAAGGTCGACCTGAGTTGCATCACCGGTAATGACCATCGTCGAGTTGAAACCGAGACGCGTGAGGAACATTTTCATTTGCTCGGCTGTCGTGTTTTGTGCCTCGTCGAGAATGATGAAGGCATCGTTGAGAGTGCGACCGCGCATGTACGCAAGAGGGGCAACCTCGATTGTCCCTGCCCCCATGAGACGCGGGATCGACTCGGGATCGAGCATGTCGTGAAGAGCGTCGTAGAGCGGGCGAAGGTACGGATCGATCTTTTCGTTGAGCGTGCCGGGGAGAAAACCAAGCCGCTCTCCCGCTTCGACCGCGGGGCGAGTGAGGATGATCCGGTTGATCTGCTTATTGAGCAGGGCCCTGACCGCTTTGGCCACCGCGAGATAGGTTTTGCCGGTGCCTGCGGGCCCGATGCCAAAGACGATCGTGTTCTCGTCGATCGCGTCCACGTACTCTTTTTGCCCGACCGTCTTCGGGCGAATCGTGCGGCCGCGCGTGGAAAGCACAGCCTGACTGAGAATCTGCGATACGTGCTGGTCGCGGCGCCGATCATCGCCATAAAGTTCCGCGGCGCGGTGCACCGCCTCCCCCGTCACGGTTTCGCCACTCGCGGCGATTTCGATGAGGGAGTTCATGATCGCGGCAGCACGGCCGAGCGAGCCTTCGGGCCCCCGCAGCGTGATCTGGTGCCCGCGCATCGACACGTCGATGTCCGGCATGATCTTTTCGATGACATTCAGAGCTTGATCGTTCGCGCCGAGGACGGCAACGGGGCGCAAATGGTCGGGAATCGCGACGTAGCGCTCGAGGATTTCGGTGGTCTCCTGCACGGTTAGAAGAGCTCTCCTTCTGACTGGGGCGTGCCGGCGAGAATGTGTCCGTGCACGTGGAAAACGCTTTGGCCCGCGCTTTCACCGGTGTTGAAAATGAAGCGAAATTCGCCTTTGGCCTGCTCTTTCGCCACGGCACCCGCGGCCTTCACGACCGCGGCGAGCATGTCCTTATTGGCGGAAAGTTCCACGATGTTCTCGTAGTGTTCTTTCGGGACGGCAAGCACGTGCACGGGCGCTTTGGGCTCGAGGTCCTTGAAGCACACGACGTCGGCATCTTCGTAGACCTTGGTCGACGGGATCTCTCCGGCAACGATCTTGCAGAAAATACAGTTCGGGTCGGTGGTGGTCATCGGCTCCTCCTCGGTGGTGCCGCCTTGACGTGTGAACGGGGCGTGAAGGGCGGCTCGGGTGCATTAGCCCTCTGGCTCCACCAGTCTAGTGGTCGGCCGGGGTGCACGTGTGCGGGTCCGACGCTTGCCAGCATGAACGTGCTGCCACAGGAGTCAATGCTCGCCCCTACTGCCATCGGCCGAGTGCTGCGCACAACGCAGCAAGGGCCGCGGGCCCCGCACTCGAGGCGCGAAGGATCTCCTTGCCGAGCACGAGAGGGATTGCGCCGGAATCGGTGAACTGAGCAATCTCCTCGCCGGTTATTCCACCTTCCGGCCCCACGATGATCCACACGTCCTTCGGCGTTTCAGCGGCTTGTTCGGCCCTCGTGGCAAGGTCACGAACGATGGGACCGAGTCTTTCATGCGCATTCTCGTGCAGGACGAGCACTCTCGCACCTGAGGAGACCGCGCTCTCAATAAGTAAGGCAAGCTCCGCACTCGTCACGGCCCTCTCAAGTTCGGGGATTCGAGCGCGGCGCGATTGTTTCACCGCCGCGTTGATGCGTGCCCGCCACTTTTCGAGGCCCTTGTTCTCCTTCGCCCCCTTCCACTGCACAACGCTTCTCTCCGCTTGCCACGGAACGAGGCGGTCCGCGCCGAGCTCAGTTGCCATTTCGATGGCTGACTCGTCTCGGCCACCCTTCGCGAGGGCCTGGACGAGGACGAGCTGAGTCGCGGGTTCTTCTTCGTGCCGCGGCGCTTCACTGAGTTCGATGTCAAAGCCCGATTTCGACACGCTCACGACCGAGGCCTCTGCCTGGTGCCCGCATGCGTCGGTGACGAGGATTCGCTCGCCCGCACGTAGGCGCATGACGCGCGCACCGTGGTGGCCCTCGTCCCCGCCAATCGAAAACTCTGCCCCGGCGCTGGCTCCTGCAAGGGTGCCCTCAAAGAGAAGGAAGTTTTTCAGGCTCACAGGTCGCGGAACTTTTCGCGGATCTTAGCGAAAACTCCGCCGTCGCTGTGCTGGGCGTTCTTCGCACCTTCGCGCAGATCCGGTTCGCCGCGCATCTCGCCAAACTGTGCGAGGAGGTCCCGCTCAGAACCGGAAAGCTTCTTCGGGATCTCGACGCCCACTTCGATGAGGATGTCGCCACGCGAATCGCCGCGAAGCGAGGTCACACCGAGGTTCCGCATGCGAATCACATCGCCCGGCTGAGTGCCCGGCTTGATTTCGACCTCGCGCTCACCGTCAAAGGTCGTGAGCGTGGCCTTCGTGCCGAGCGCCGCGGCGACCATCGAGATCGTGAGGCGCGCGAGCAGATCGTTGCCCTCGCGGTGGAAGATTTCATGCTCTTTGACGCGAACCTCGACGAACAGATCGCCGGCGGGGCCGCCGGCCTCGCCCGCTTCGCCTTCGCCACGAAGCTGAATGCGGCGGCCGGTATCGATACCTGCGGGCACGCGAAGCGTGATCGTGCGCTCTTCCTGCACACGGCCGTGGCCCTGGCATTCGGCGCAGGGGTTTTCGATCGTCGTGCCGTGCCCCTGGCATGCCGAGCAGGGCGCGAGTTGCACCATCTGCCCAAGGAGCGAGTTCACGGTGCGTTGCACGTGGCCGCTCCCGCTACACACCGAGCACTTCTTCGTTCCCGTGCCCGGCTCGCAGCAGTTGCCGTGGCAGCGTTCGCACGTGACAGCCGTCGGGAACGTGATCTCCTTCTCGGAGCCGAACACCACGTCGTCGAGCTCGAGAGTCATGCGTCGGAGGATGTCGTTTCCGCGCCGCTCGCGCGGGATCGGGCCACGCCCGCGCCCGCCCATGCCGGAAGCACCCGCGAACGCATCGAACAAGTCGGTGAAGTCGAACGTCGCTCCCCCACCGAAGCCGCCGAAACCAGCGCCGCCGAACGGGCTCTGCCCACCCATGTCGTACATCCTGCGCTTTTCTGGGTTGGAGAGCGTCTCGTATGCCTGCGAGACCTTCTTCATTTGATCAGCCGCAGAGGGATCGGGGTTCACATCGGGGTGAAGTTTGCGGGCCTTCTTGCGGTAGGCCTTCTTGATCTCGTCCGCGCTAGCGTCCTTAGAAACGCCGAGGATCTCGTAAAAATCGTCGTTCACGAAGTGTGGTTCCTTGAGAGTTGAGTTTAGTTGCTAACCGATAAAACGGGAAATGTACCGGGCGACGGCGCGCACGGAAGAAATGGAAGTCACGTAGTCCATGCTCGACGGACCGAGGATCGCGACGCGCGACGAGGAAGAACTTCCCCCCGCCGCTTCCGTGTAGGCGCTTCCCACGAGGGCCGCGCGCTGCAGGGCATCACCCGAGAGCGTGCTGAGCTCTTCGCCGATCAGCACATCGACCTCGCCGAAGTTCGAGTGCATTTCGCCAAGAAGGCGCAAGAGCACGAGCTGCTCCTCGAGAAGGTCGAGCATGGGCCCCACCTCGCGGGAGAACTGCTCGCCGCGGGCAAGGTTCGAAACACCGCCAACGATCATACGGTCCTCGCGGCGCGAGGCGAGCAATTCCCCCAGTGCCTCGAGAACTTCGGTGGCGGCGGCGCGGGTCGGTTCAGATTCCTCCTCGAGGAGCGCGTCGAGATCCGCGCCAACGGAGGTCACGGGCCTCGAGGCGCACACTCGGTTGATGCGTTCGCGAAGCCTCTCGTAAAACACGGCATCCTGCGGGTGCTGGAGAGAGATGGTCTGCTGGTCCACTCGACCCGCGTCGGTAATGAGCACCACGAGAAGGAGTGTTTCGGAGGTTTTCACGAGCTCGACGTGGCGCACGTGCGCCTGGCGCAGCGCGGGGTATTGGACAACCGCGACCTGGTTTGTGAGCCGTGAAAGTAACCGCACCGTGCGGGAGAGAAGATCGTCGAGGTCGTGAGCACCGTCGAAGAACGTGTGAATCGCGCGCCGCTCGGGAGCCGAAAGCGGCTTCACCTGCGCAACGTAATCGACAAACACGCGATAGCCCTTATCGGTGGGGATGCGCCCCGCAGAGGTATGGGGCTGCATAATGAGCCCCTCTTCTTCGAGCACCGACATATCGTTGCGTACGGTCGCGGCACTCACACCGAGCTCGTGGCGTTCGAGCAGCGACTTCGAACCCACGGGTTCGCGGGTGGCCACGTAATCTTCCACGATCGCGCCGAGGATGCTGAGCTTGCGCTCATCCATGTGTCTCATCCTTTCGCGATTTAGCAGTCACGGGCTTCGAGTGCCAATACTACGCGGAGTAGGCGCCCCTCGCACGGTGTGGCGATTCCCTGTGAGCGAACACGCCCCTGGTAGCGTGGAGCGCCGTGAATATCGATCGCTACGGCCACGACGTCCTCTCCGGGACGGGAGACTCCTTTCACGCGAAACGCCCCGCGAGCAGGGATGTCCCTGCCGAGCGCGGCCTCGTCGTCGAGGACGTGCAGACCGGCTGGGTCGGCGCGATCACGCGCATCGAAAAGTCCGGCGGCCTCCACGTCGTTGAACTCGAAGATCGGAACGGTCGCCTGCGCACCTTCCGCCTCGGCCCGGGCTTCTTGATCGATGGGAAGCCCGTCCGCTTGGTTCCCCCCACGAAGGGCGGTCCGACGGCTACCAGGCAACCGTCGGCACCAAAGCGCAGCGCCTCGGGCTCGACCTACGTTGAAGGGGCGCGCGCTCGCGTGGCGCGCGGTTCGAGGATTTGGGTCGAAGGCAAGCACGATGCGGAGCTCGTGGAGAAGGTGTGGGGGCATGACCTACGCATCGAGGGGGTCGCCGTCGAGATGCTCGATGGCGCCGATAATCTCCTCGAGCGCGTGCGGGCCTTCAACCCCGGGCCGGGCCGCAGGCTTGGAATCCTCGTGGACCACCTCGTTCCCGGATCGAAAGAGACGCGGATCGCCGAGGCCGTCATGCGGGAGAAGGGCGTTGCGGGCAACGTGCTCATTCTCGGCCACCCGTACGTGGATGTGTGGCAAGCCGTGAAACCCGCACGCGTGGGTCTCGAGAAGTGGCCGCATATTCCGAAAGGCACCGATATCAAGGTGGGATCACTTAAGGCGCTCGGCCTCCCCGCCGAGTCCCAAGCCGATATCGCCGAGGGCTGGCAGAAGATCCTCTCTCGCGTGCGCTCGTACGCCGACGTCGAGCCGACGCTCAGCGGACGCATAGAGGAGCTCATCGACTTCGTCACCGCCCCTCAATGAATTGCATAGGGGTTGTGGGGGTTTGAGCTCGGGAGCAAATCCGACGGCTGCCACGCCCACGTCAACCGCGAACTAAAGAGCTGCCACGTCGCGAGTAATGGCATCGGCGAGAAGCCGGCCGGCGTCGGAAAGCCGCACGATCCCGCTATCCCACGCGTCTGCATCCAAGCGCCCCGCGCCCACGTGTCGCTCGAGCACTTCGCGCGCCTCCTTAGTTGAGGTGAGCGTGTTGCTTTCCGCGGGGAATCCCTCGCGAATGCGCATCTCGAGCATGAGCCGCTCGAGCGCGCGCTCCGCATCTGAGACCTGTTCGAAGTCATCCACGGGAAGTCGATCCTGTGCAAGAGCCGCTGCGTAGCGCGAGGGATGCTTGAGGTTCCACGAGCGATAGCCCTCTCGGTGACGGTGGGCACCCGGCCCGATCCCCCACCAGTCGCGACCGCGCCAATAGGCGAGGTTGTGGCGGCATTGATACTCCTTGCCACGCGCAAAGTTCGAGACTTCGTACCACTCGAAACCTGCATCGCCGGCACGCGAGGAAATGAGCTCGTAGGCATCGGCCATGAAGTCCGGATCGGGTTCGGTCAGTTCGCCGCGGCGCAACTTGCGGGCCATTTTTGTGTTGCCTTCGATGATGAGCGAGTAGGCGCTCACGTGATCTGGTTCCATCGCGATGATCGCGTCGATCGTGGCCTGGACGTCCGCGAGGCTCTCCCCCGGCGTTCCGTAGATCATGTCGAGGCTCACCTGGAGACCGGCCTCGCGCGCCCACTGAACTGCCCGAGGAACGGATTCAGGGTCGTGCGTGCGATCGAGCGTCGCAAGCACGCGCGGCACCGCCGATTGCATGCCGAAACTCACGCGCGTGAATCCTGCATCGGCGAGGCGCATGAGCGAATCGCGCGTGACCGAATCGGGGTTCGCTTCGGTCGTCACTTCTGCGCCATCAGCAAGAGGTAGGAGAGTGCCAAGGTGCGCAAGCATGCGCGCCTGGTCATCGGCGGGCAGGAGCGTGGGGGTCCCGCCGCCAAAGAACACAGTGTCGATCTGGTCGTAGGAAAAGCCCGACGCTTGATCGTCCGCAAGCGTAAGCTCCATTTCGCGCATCGCGTTGGCGGGATATTCGGCTTGCGATCCTCCCCCACCAAGTTCCTTCGCGGTGTAGGTGTTGAAGTCGCAGTACCCGCAAAGTACCGCGCAAAACGGCACGTGAATGTAGACCGAGAGTCCTCGGCGACGAGCGTTAATTCCCGCGGCCATCGGTGATGAGCGAAGCGGGGAATTCGAATGCTGTACCGGCGCTTTCAAGCGCCGCGAGACATCCCCTCGCCATCGAGGTGTACACGGGAGTTTCGGTTTGCCGGGCCCAGCTCAGAAGGGCCTTCGCGCTCTGAGGATCGATCTCGCTCGAGAGACCGCGGAAAATCTCGCCGATGCTCACGCCGTGCTCGGGAACCGACAGCACCTCGATCTCGTCACCCGGGCGCACAACGCCCTCGTGCACAACGCGGAAGTAGGCGCCCGACTTTCCGTAGGCATTGAAGCGGCGGCCCCACGGCCCTCGGGGTTCAAGACCTGCCCGCTCGGCGAAGCGCCCCATCCACACGGCGAAGGTTTTGCAGGGTTGTCGCGGCACGCTCGCCTCAAGCTCGGCTCCGCCGATCCGCCAGCGCGAGCCAATGACGACCTCGTCGGTATCGATGCCCTCCGTGACCAGATTTTCGCCGAAGGCGCCGTCGGGCAGGCTGCTAAAGCCCTCCCTGCGCGCAATTTCCTCGCGGGTTTCGCGCGCGAACGCGTACACCGCTTTGAAGAGTCCGCCGTGGTGTTCGGTATCGCCCTGCACGTCGCCGAGCACGCCGTGCGTGAGGAGCTTGATGCCTTCTTTGCGCGGAATCTTGCCGATTCCCGAGCGGATGCCCGTTTCCTCGACGTGGAACAGTGATTCCACCGTGCACGTCGAAGTCACGCGCGCGGGCCCCTGAGTGATCGTGACCGAAAGCGGTTCGACGTTCATATTCGCCGCCCTTACTTGTTCTTGCCGTCGGACGAGCCGCCGTCCGAGCGCAACGCCGCGATGAAGGCTTCCTGCGGCACGTCGACCGAACCGATCGACTTCATGCGCTTCTTGCCTTCTTTCTGCTTCTCGAGCAGCTTGCGCTTACGGGAAATGTCGCCGCCGTAGCACTTGGAGAGCACGTCCTTGCGGATCGCGCGGATGTTCTCGCGCGCAATGATGCGCGAGCCGATCGCCGCCTGGATGGGCACCTCGAACTGCTGACGCGGAATGAGGTTCTTGAGTTTGCCCGCCATCTCGACCCCGTAGTGGTAGGCCTTGTCGCGGTGCACAATTGCGCTGAACGCGTCCACGGTCTCGCCCTGAAGAAGCATGTCGACCTTGACCAGATCGGCCGCTTCCTCGCCCTGCACGTCGTAGTCGAGTGAAGCGTACCCCTTCGTGCGGCTCTTGAGCTGATCAAAGAAGTCGAACACGATCTCGGCAAGGGGAAGGATGTAGCGAAGCTCAACGCGATCTTCGCTCAGGTAGTCCATGCCCTTCATCGTGCCGCGCTTGGACTGGCACAGTTCCATGACGGTGCCCACGAATTCCTTCGGCACGAGGATCGTGGATTTCGCAACGGGTTCGCGGATCTCGTGGACCTTGCCCTCGGGGAAATCCGAGGGGTTCAGTACCTCGACCTCGGTGCCATCCTCCATCGTCACGTGGTAGATGACGCTCGGCGCGGTCGAAATGAGATCGAGGTTGAACTCTCGCTCGAGTCTTTCTCGCACGATCTCGAGGTGGAGCAGGCCAAGGAAGCCCACGCGAAAGCCGAAGCCCAGAGCGGTCGAGGTTTCGGGCTCGTAATTGAGCGCAGCGTCGTTGAGTTTGAGCTTGTCGAGCGCGTCGCGCAGCGCCGGATAGTCAGAACCGTCGATCGGGAAGAGACCCGAGAACACCATGGGTTTCGGTTCTGAATAGCCGGGAAGCGGTTCTTCTGCACCGCGGAGCGCGGCGGTCACCGTATCGCCGACCTTCGACTGGCGCACGTCCTTCACGCCTGTAATGAGGTAGCCGACCTCGCCGGGGCCAAGGCCCTTCGTGGGCTTCGGTTCGGGCGAGATCACACCGATCTCGAGGAGTTCGTGCGTCGCGCCCGTCGACATCATCTGGATCTTTTCGCGCGGGTCGAGCTGCCCATCGACGACACGCACGTACGTCACAACACCGCGGTACGTGTCGTACACGGAATCGAAAATCATCGCGCGCGAAGGCGCATCGATCGTCCCGTTGGGCTTCGGGATCGTGCGCACAACGTGGTCGAGGAGCGCCTCGACACCCTCGCCGGTCTTGCCCGAAACCTTGAGCACATCTTCCGGCTCGCACCCCACGAGCTGCGCGATCTCCGCCGCATATTTTTCGGGGTCGGCAGCAGGCAAATCGATCTTGTTGAGCACCGGGATGATCTCGAGGTCGTTGTCGAGCGCGAGGTACAGGTTTGCGAGGGTCTGCGCCTCGATGCCCTGCGCTGCATCCACGAGGAGGATCGCGCCCTCACACGCCGCGAGCGAGCGCGAAACTTCGTAGGTGAAGTCCACGTGACCCGGCGTATCGATCATGTTGAGCGCATACGCCTCGCCATCCACAACCCACGGCATGCGCACAGCCTGACTTTTCACCGTAATGCCGCGCTCGCGTTCGATATCCATGCGGTCGAGGTACTGGGCCCGCATCGCACGTTCATCGACCACGCCGGTGAGCTGCAGCATCCTATCGGCCAGGGTCGATTTTCCGTGATCGATGTGCGCGATGATGCAGAAGTTGCGGATCCTCTCCATGGAGGTCGCGGCTGGCTCGATCTCGCGCATGTTCGCGGGGTCGCTAGTCAACGGGAATCCTTTCGACGGGCACAGATGCTTCCTATTCTCCCATGCACACTCGATTTTGGCCCGTTCCCCCTCGCTCATGCCCGGGTTGATACGGTCACACCATGAGCGTTCTCTCCTCACTCAAATCCATTGCGGGCTCTCTTGCCCGAAACCGTCAGGTGCAGCGAGCCGCGGGCCGCCTCGCCCGAGAAGGTATGCGCGCGTTCGACAAGAAAAAGAAAGGGTCCGACGGTCGCCCGGCAAGCGTCGGACCACACTCTCACGATGCAGCCGCAGACGAAGTGCACTCAGCCCTGCCCGACCGCGCGAGCAACGCTCCCCTCAACATCACGTATGCGCCCGCGGCAGACGGGAACCCCGATCCGGGCGAAATCGTGTGGGCGTGGGTGCCTTTCGAGGAGGACCATTCGAAGGGGAAAGACCGCCCCGTGCTCGTGCTCGCCGAGGAGGGCGACGGTGTGATTGTGGCACTCATGCTCACCTCGCGCGACCGCGGCAAGGGTGATCACACCGATGAACACGGCAGTCGCTGGGTGGATATCGGCACCGGTTCGTGGGACTCCAAGCAGCGTCCCTCAGAGGTACGAGTCGATCGACTCATCAGGCTCGAGGCCACGAAGGTGCGCCGCGAGGGAGGAAAGCTTGACAAGGCACGTTTCGATCGGGTGGCTAATGCCACACGCGACGAACACGGTTGGTGAGCTGAGGCTCTAGGCTTTCGCTGCGGCCGCTGGTAGAGTTGTCCGCTGTATGTGTGAACATACTGCGCTGCGTGCGGCGCACTTTCACCCCTTTCGTGTCTCTGGGGCGTGGTGCTGCATGCGCCGGCGTGAGTTTTTCCGTTCGTGATGCGAACGTTTGACGTCTCCAGGCGATACCCCACCGCCCGTCCCCGTCGAGCGCGAGCACCTCTCATGAGCGACGTTTCACCTCAACATCTAGAAAAGGCACCTCGTGGCAAACATCAAGTCCCAGATCAAGCGCATCAAGACCAACGCGAAGGCTCAGGAGCGCAACAAGGCGTACCGCAGCGAGCTCAAGACCTACGTGCGTAAGGTTCGCACGGCGGTTGCCGCTGGCGATGCTGATGCATCGGCCAAGGCTCTTCGTGAGGCCTCGCGCAAGCTCGACAAGGCTGTGTCGAAGGGCGTTATCCACAAGAACCAGGCCGCGAACCGCAAGTCGGGTCTCGCGAAGCTTGTGGCGACTCTCGATAAGTGAGCGTAACTCTCGCGCTCTAGCGAGACTGAAGGCCCCGCTTCGGCGGGGCCTTTTTCGTTGCCCTTTATTAAGCTCAAGCGGTCCGACGGTTGCCAGGCGCTTTAAACGGGGCAGCGTAAGACAAGCCCTTAGCCGTGCTTGTGCCTGTGTGACGGTCAGCCATGAGAAAAAAGGCAACACCAGGACCTTGAGTTCCAGAGGCGGCGCGACTGCGGCCTCAATCAGCCGAAGATCGCGTGCACTTGAGCAACGAGATCCTTTGCGAGAAGCAGCACCATGAGGATGGTGAGAAGTGCTCCTCCGATGACCCAGAGTGCTGTGCGCCAATCGAAGCGGTTCATGCTCGTCCCCTCCTTGCACGTGAGATCTCCACGATGAGGCGTTGGAGCGCCCACACCGGGTCTCGGTCGTTTCCCTTGACGGCAGCATCAGCCCTCGCGAGAGACTCGAACACTGAAGCGAGCGCACGCTCCGTGTAGTGGCGGGCGAGCTGCGCATTGTTCCGGAACATCCAGTCCTGCATGCCCGCGCTTTTCGCCGTCGCGCCTGGAATCGCCGCCTGCGCGATCTGGCGTGCTTTGCGCACTATCGTCGCCACAATCGCCACGGGAGGTAAACCCGAAAGTTCTGCTTGGCGAAGAAGCACAAGAGCTTCGCGCTCCTTGCCGGCGAGGCAGGCGTCGGCAATCGCAAACCCGGTGGTTTCCGCGCGCCCGGCCGTGAGAGCCTCCACGTGGCGGAGTGTGATGGGTCCCGCTTGCTCCCCCGGCTCCGGTTCGGTATCGCGCATGAGCTGAGTGCTCACGGCTGCGAGCTCCATGAGATCGGTTCCAAACGCATCGACGAGTGCTTTGACGGCATCGGAATTGACGCGGCGGCGCGCGCGAGAGAACTCGCTCATCGCGAACGTCATTTTCGCTTTTTGAGTCTTGATCTCTGCAGCATTTATCCACGGCGCACCGGATTGTTTCACGGTATCCAGAAGCTTCTTCGCGCGCTGATCTCCTCGATCGATGAGCACGAGCGTGACGTCCTGCTCGGGGCTCTTCACGTACTCCATGAGGGCGTTGATAAGCGGCTCTGATCCTCGTGTGACCTCATCGATAATCACGAGCCGCGGCTCGCCGAAGAGCGAGGGCGCCGTGTACTGGAGCAGATCGCTCTTCGTGAGCTCGGTCGAAGTAAAGCGGTGAATCTCCAGATTCGCGTGGCGTTCGCGACTGAGGTCAACGATGCGTTCGAGCGCACGCTGCGCGAGCAGAGCCTCCTTGCCCGCGATGAGCACAACGGGCGCGGGTTCGATACTGTGCCACTGGACTTCGGCCATGGGGAGAGTCTACCGACCACATGGCGAACGCCATGCGCCTACGCGCCACAGGCCGGTTAGCGTAACGCGTATCGTTACGATGTATACAAAGAACTGGAGGTCGAGCGCGTGGAGATCCTAAGCCTGTTGCTGCTGTTCGTCATGGGCATACTCGCGGGCATCGTCAACGCCGCAGTGGGATCCGGATCGCTCCTCGCGCTCCCGGTGCTGCTTGCCCTCGGTGTTCCGCCCGGCGTCGCCGTGCGCACCAATACGATTGGCATGTCGTTCGCGACGATTGCCTCCGTGCTCGGCTTCCGCAAAGAAATCGCCGCAGAAAAGACGCACCTCGGCCCGCTCTCGATCACAACGATTCTGTGTGCGAGCGCCGGCTCGATCCTTCTGCTCCTCTCCCCCTCGAGCGCGCTCGACGTCGTCGTGCCGATCCTCATCATCGTCGCGCTTATCCTCGTGATAGGCCAGCCCCACCTCACGACATGGCTCAACAAGCGCCGTGAAGCCGAGCCCCGAGAACAGGCCGGTCCCGTGGGAGAGGTCTACAAAAGCCCGTGGCTCGTGGCACCCATGGGCGCCGCAGCAATTTACGGTGGGTACTTCACCGCCGCCCAGGGTGTGCTCTACATGGGGATCCTCGGCATCACAACGTCACGCAGTATGAAGGCCGTGAACCCCGTGAAGAACCTCATGCAGCTGTATGTCAACGCGACGGCTGCGCTTATATATCTCGCGGCGTTTTTCTTCTTCGACGCGCACGTGTGGTGGTGGGGTGTCGCGATCCTCGCTGCAGGCGGCATGATCGGGGGATACGTGGGATCTCACGTCGCAAAACGCCTGCCGAACTCGGTGCTGCGTGCGACGATCGTCGTCGTCGCGCTCGTGGCGCTCGTGCGCCAATTCGTGTGAGCGGCGTGCCGGGGCCGCTTAACGATCCTCATCTGCGAGATTCTCGAGGCTTGCGAGAAAGGAATCGCGCGAGGCCTTGAGGTGCTCCGCCATGAGTGCCTCCGCTTTGCTCGCGTCCCCTGAGCGCACAAAAGTAAAAATTTGTTTGTGCTGGTCCCACGCCGAGGTATTTCGCGTAAGCGTGAAACCGTGATGAGCGCTGTGGAGCCACTCCACGCGCCCTCCGATCTGCTGAAGGATATTGCTCAGCACAGGGCGCATCGCGAGATCCGCGAGACCCTGGTGCACGCGAAGATTCGCCTCGGCAATGCCCGCGCCATCACGATTCGCAAATGCCTCATCGCCTTGCGCAAGCGCCTCTTCAATGTCGTCGCACAGGCGCCGAGAGCGCTCCACATGGGCGGCACCAGGGGCAGAGAACTCGGCGAAGTGTGCGGCAGCGTCACGCACAAGGGACGTCTCGAGCGTGATGCGAAGGTCAAACAACTCGCGCGCGTCGTCAAACGGCGGGTGGGCCACACGAGATCCGACGTTTGCCCGCGTCTCCACGAACCCTTCGGCAGTAAGGATGCGCAACGCCTCACGGATAGGAACGCGCGACACCTCGAACTCCTTTGCGAGAGCAACCTCGCGAAGCGGCGTGCCGGCCTTGTATTGGGCAGCAATAATGCGCTTACGGAGAGTGGCGGTCACGGTCTTCGCCGCGGCGTCAGACACGCAGAACTCCTTCAAAGATCAGCAGCAGAATCCCGCTACATAGGCATGAGCACAGGCCATGCTACATCGGCCTGTTGAGCGTCACTTCGTGCGCACCGTCCAGCCCGCGTCCGTTCTCGTCAACACCAGCATCCCCTCCGCGTCGGTACGCCTGAGCACTGCCCCTTGTCGCTCAAACATCGCGAGCGTCTTGGGGTGGGGATGACCGAAGGTGTTCTCGCCAACGCCAACGACGGCAAGCGGGGCGCGAGCTGCCTCGTAAAGCTCCGGTGCCTGCCGGCGGGAGCCGTGGTGCGCAACCTTGACCAGGTCAACCGGCTCTACGGACCCAGATCTCGCTAGATGCTCTTGCGCGTCGGGCTCTAGATCCCCTAGCGTCAGTGCATCCCATTCGGCCCCTTTGATGAGCATCGAGATCGAGCAGTCGTTGAGCGCGGATTCCTCTCCACCACCCTCGCTCGCGCCGAGTACACGTGCCTCTTCGGCCGTACGAGGCCACACGACCTCGAACGAGAGCGGTCCGACGGTTTCCGCCCGGGGCGCGAGCACCGTCTCAACCTCGGTGTATGGAAGTTTCGCTCCCGTGAAGGTATCGAGCGGGCATACCCAGGCAGCCTTCGGCACCCACCGCCCCGTAAGCGCGGACAGACCGCCATCGTGATCCGCGTGAGGATGCGTCACCACGAGCAGATCAACTGATTCGACCCGCGCGCGGTCAAGACAACGCGCAAGCAACTCGGGATCGGGACCCGTATCGATGAGCACCGTCTGCTTGCCCGCGCGCACAAGCATGGCGTCCCCCTGCCCCACATCACACATGACGACGTCCCACTCCCCTACGTCGCGACTCGCGAGCCGTGCGCCACCGGCTATGAGCAGTACCACCGCGACAAAGCCGAGCGCGAAACGCACCTCGCGACGGTTGCGGAGCCACAGCGTGAGGCCCACGAGCACGAGGACCCCGCTCACCAGGAGCGCACCGCTCGCCCCTGCCGGAAGCGCGATGTGGGCACCGGGAAGGCCGGCACTCACCGTCGCGATAAGCACAAGCACGTGCGCGCCCGCGCCAGATACGGCGAAGAACGGCAGCCCGAGCGGTGGCCACACATGGGCGACAAGGATGCCAGTAAAACCAATCACCGTCGCGGGAGCAACAACGATTTCCGCGGCAATGTTCGCCGGAACCGCCCACACGGACGTTTCGGGGGCGAGCAAAAGGAGAACGGGCGTACATGCGGCCTGGGCTACCGTCGGAACCGAAAGGACAAGCGCAAGATTCCGCGAGACCCTCCCACCACTGATTTTCTGGATGAGCCTCGCAAGCGGAACCGAGAGAGTGAGAATCGCCAACGTCGCCCCGACACTGAGAACGAAGCCCACCTCCCCCACGAGTGAAGGGTCAAAGATGCACCACGCGAGCACGGTGAGGGCGAGGGCGTTCACCGGCGGCGTTCGAAAGCCACAGTATCGGCCGATCATGAGGGGTGCGGCCATGAACGCCGCGCGCAGGAGGCTTGGTTCGGGACCCACCGCCGCCACGTACATCGCGATTCCCGCCGCCCCCGCGACCACCCGGTGCTTTCGCCGAACGCCAAAGGCCAGCAGCGGAAGAGTCACAAACGCGTAGGTGAGGGCGATGTTCGCACCTGAAGCGGCAACGAGGTGCGTGAGACCCGAAGTGGCCATGGCATCCTTGGTGCCTTTCTCGAGTCCGGTGACGTCTCCGAGTGTCATGCCGAGAACAAGTGCGGCTTCGTTTGGCGGCAAGAATGAGGAAGTTTCACGCACGAGTTCTTTGCGCTCTTCGCGCCACTCTTCGAGGAAGCGCCCAAACTGCGCGCTCACCCCTTCGCCCTCGTGGTTGGTGGTCTTCGACCTCTCCCACTCAGTGATCTCAAGAAACAGTGTTGAGCCGTCCTTTTCAGCGTGACCGCGAACGCCGAGAGCTTCACCTCGAGCGAGCCCCATGGGGCTTTCGCCGCGCGTACTCCCGCTCCACGTGAGAACAACGAGCACGTCGCCGGGAAGATCCTTCTCGCCCACCCCCACCTTGATCGTGGGCACCGCTGGTTTGGCGGTGGCGCGTGCGGTGGCCGTATCCCATGCTCTGGCTTTTGCGGGTTCCGACGGTTGCTCGCGCAGAACCACCTGCATCTGCGTCACAACATTCCTTTCGCGAAGGGCTTCCTCGAGGCTCAGCTCCGCGGCGTGCACGTGCGCGACTGGCCCTGCGAGAACGGCACCGAGAATGACGGCAAGAAGCGCGTGCGCTCGCAGGCGCCTTTCTCGAACCATGAACAGCATGAGACCCGGGAGAACCACGGCGAGGAGGACAACGGGACCGAACGCTACCCCGGCGATCGTCGCGGGCCAGAGGGCTACTGCATGCGGAATCAGGCTCAATCCACGTACGGGCTTTTCTCCATAGCCACCGATGACCGCGCTGAAACTTTCACACGGTGATGCGTTCACGAAGTTTCTCGAAAATTGCGGGGCCGATACCTTTGACGTCCTGAAGCTGCTCGATACTCGTGAATCTACCGTTCGCGGTGCGGTGTTCGACGATCCGCGCAGCAATGGCGGGGCCGACACCTGGGAGTTCGTCGAGTTCGCTTTCCGAGGCGGTGTTGATGTTGATGGTCCCGCCCTCGCTGGCATGGGTACCCGCCTTCTCGCCCGCCTCGGCAGCCTCTTGTGGCGCTACCGCTGGCGCACCTGCCGGCAATTCCTCCCCTTCTTTCGGCACGTACACCTGCTCGCCATCACTGACCACTCGCGCGAGGTTGAGGCGGCTGAGGTCCGCTTCTCCCGTGGCACCGCCCGCTTCTTGAAGGGCCTCTCCTACTCGCGCATTGGCGGGCAGTTCCACTACGCGCGGTTTCTCTACCGCTCCCACGACGTGCACGACGATCTTTTGGGGGGCCTGGGACTGCGCTTGTGATGGAGCTTCGCTGCCAACCGCCGCCGGTGCGCTCGCCGCCGCGGGGCCTTCGCTCACGGGGTCACGAGGTGGTCTCGGCGCGTCAGGCACGCCCGTCGCCCCCTGTCCGTTCGCCTCAATCGCGACCGTGTCGGCGCGGGGTGTCATCGACGTCGCCATGTGAGCACCGCCAAGGGCGAGCACGCAGGCCGTAAGGACCCCAAGAAGCACGCGAGGCTCCTTGAGCGCCGACCATCGAAACCCTCTGCGTTCCCCGGAACTCTCGCGGGACCATTCCTCGATCTCATCCCACGAGCGCGTGCCCGTGCTCCCGTTGATGTCCGCGCGATGCCGCCCCTCGCGCCCCGTGTCAGTGTTCATAGCCTCACGCTAGAAACAAGAAGCGACCATGAAAATACCCCGGCCATCCGCTGGGGATAACCGGGGCATGTGGAGGCTAAGGCACCGCGAGGACTAGAAAAACATCGCCTGCCACTCGGGAAGGAACACGAAGAAAGCCGCGACAATCACGAGCGCATACCACGCAAGCGAAAGCACCACCCATGAACGGAGCACGGCACGTGCAACGCCGCGCACTTCGATCACGCCCTCCTCAACGAGGTAGGTCACGAAACTGAAGAACATGGGCGCCACGACGGCCCACACCACGAGGCACCACGGGCACAGGGCACGAATGGCAAAAAGGGCGTTACTCGCAAGCCAGATCACGAAGGCAAAAGCAAACGCGAGACCACCAAACGTTGCCCAATGAAACCAGCGGGGAAGCTCGACGCGCGAAAGATGAAGCGCCCCCACAACCCCCATGATCGAAAAGCCGAAAAAGCCGAGGTACATGTTGGGTACGCCGAACGTTTGCCCCTGCCATGTTTGGAGGAACGTCCCGCACGAAATGAACGGGTTGATGTCGCAGGCCAGCGACGCGTTCGGATCTTCGAGAATCGCGAGTTTATCCTGCATGAGCGCGAACGACGCGATGAGGCCAAGAGTCGATCCGAGCACCAACACGAGCCCTACGGTCAATCTCGACGCGCGAGGCTTCGCATCCCGCTCGGCACGGATCTCGGCATCAATGGCAGCAATCTCCGCGTCATGAGCGGAGGAGGTGGTTAAATCTTCAGTCACGCTGCTTATCGTAGTACACCTTGAGCTTCGCGAAGCCCTCGTCCATACTTACGCGCGGCTTCCACTGCAGACGCTCGCACGTGCGGCGCTGATCGAACCAATGGGCAGTCGAAAGCTGCTCCGCGAGAAACTCGGTCATGGGCGGCTCGTCGTAACCGGGGCGAAATTCCCACACCTTCTCGATCACGCGACCGGCCACGCGCGCAACCGGCCCGGGAATCGTGATGCGCGGGCGCGAAACCCCTGCTGCATCGCACAGCCCCACGACGAAGTCGCGAACCGTGCGCGGCTCACCATTGGTGATCACGAAGCTCTCGCCATGAACGTCCTCGATCCGGTCAAGTGCGGCGACGAAAGCTTCAGCGGCGTTGTCGATATACGTCGTGTCGATGAGCGCCATGCCGCGGTCGAGGAGCGGCATGGTGCCTTTGCGCCCTCGCTCAACGATGCGCTCGACAAGCTGCGTGTCGCCCGGGCCCCACACGATGTGCGGGCGCAGGGTTGTCACGAGGAGACCGTCCTTGCCGTCTGCTTCCATCGCCACGAGCTCAGCGGCGGCTTTGGTGCGGGCGTAAGGCCCGCGGGCGCGCGTGGGTTCGGGGGCCGTAGCGTCGAGTCCGACGATGGCCTTGCCAAAGTGTGCGACCGACGGTGAAGAGGTGTTCACGAGCTTTCCGCCGCCTTGGGCGCGCAGCGCGTTCACCACGTTGCGCGTTCCCTCAATGTTGACGGCGCGGTATTCCTCTTCGGGGCCAGAAATCGAGACCTTAGCAGCGAGGTGCACGACCGCATCGTTGCCCTCAACGGCACGGTTCACGTCGCCTGCTTCCGTGAGCGAACCGCACACGTCCTTCACGCCGTCGATGCCCGCGGGGCGGCGCTGGAACGCGCTCACCTCATGCCCCGCGTCGCGAAGCCGCTTCGCGACCTCGCCACCGAGCATGCCGCTCGCACCGGTCACGAGAACCTTCACAGCGCACTCCTTTCGCCGGCAAGTTCGCGTGCGGCCCACGCGCCGAGACGCGCCCGCTCGATCTTCGAGTTATGGCGGATATCGGTCGGAAGGGTTGTTGTTTCGAATGCGGCGGTCACGGCAACGCCCGTCGCTGCTTCAACCGCTTCTCGGATTGCGGCTTGGCGCTCAGGCGTCGCCGGTTTGGGGGTCTGTCCCTTGCCCGGGCGGAACGTCGCCGGATCCTCATAGATCACGACAACCTGCTGCGTGCCCGCGGGACCCACGCCGCACACGCCTGCGCGTCGCACGAACTCGAGGTTCTCCGCAGCCTTCTCGATCTGCACGGGAGTCACGGGACCTACCGAAGTCGTAAGGACATGCGCGAGGCGACCCTCGACCCACAGACGGCCCTGCGCATCGAGCTGGCCGACATCGCCCGTTGCGTGGTAGCCCTCGCATCGCATCGACTCTCGCGTGGTGTCCCACAGCATGAGGTAGCGATCGCGAACGTGCGCGGCGCGCACCATGATTTCGCCAACGACGCCGGGCTCTGTGGTCACGGTGGAAGCCGCGCGACCGTCGGACTCAAGCGGCGCAATCGCAAGCTCCACGCGAGGGACGGGCGCGCCCACGCACACACCGCTGCCCTCGCCCGCGGCTTCGATTCCTTCAAGGTCAATTGCGGCGACCGCGAGGCACTCGGTCATGCCGTACGGCGAGTACGAGTGCGCGTTTGGCAGAACGTCACGGAGGGCGCGAAGGAGCGACGCGGGGATCGGCGCCCCGGCGCTGAAGAAGCTCGGCACGCGTGAGAGCGCCTCGCGCTGGCGGTTGTCCAGATCGCCTGCCGTATCGATGATGTTTTGAAGGGCCGCCGGGGCTGTGAAAACCGCGGGCGAGCCGAGTTCGTCAACGGCGTCGGCAAGTGCCGCTGCCGTGAGTTCGCCGGGGCGCGTCACGTCCATGTCGGGGACGATGCTCGGTGCACCGAGTGCCGGTCCGAGCAGCGCGAACGGCGCAAATCCTGCAACGAGGCCGCGCTCCGGGCGAAGCTGAAGCGTGTCGCCAACGGCCGCAAACATCGCGCTCGCCTGGCGGTGCGTGTACACGGCGCCCTTCGCGGGCCCCGTCGAACCGGACGTAAAGAGCACGAGGGCGTCCGCATCCGGATCAACATCAACAGTGTCATCACCGCCACCGAGGGCATGGATCTGCTCGCCCTCGTGCATGAGCTCATCGATCGACGTTTTCACCCCGAACACGGCGCGATCGATCGTGGGGAGCGTACGCACGGAGATGCGCTCGCCCGGCCAGCCGAGCGCCCGCGCACCCGCGAGGGCGGTGGGGATGCCCACGATGTAGTCGATGTGGGCACCTACGATCGCCCGCGTGAGGCCCTTGATGCCGAGGCCGGCATCAGCGACAACCGCAACCGCGCCGATGCGCAAGCACGCGTACAGCACTGCAGTGAGGTCGGCACCGGGCGTCACGAGAACGCTCACGCGATCGCCAGCCTTGATGCCGTGCGCGCGCATACCGCTTGCGAGCTGCGACACGCGCTTTTCGAGAAGGCTCCACGTAATCGTGCGAGGGCCTTCGGCGAGCATCTCGACGACCGCTGGTTCAAAGGCCGTCGCCGGGTCGTTCGCACGTTCCGTAATGAGGGAACCCAGGCGCTTGTACTCCGGCTGTTCGGCAAAGCTCGACACGGAACGATCGCCCAGGTTTTCGCCCTTGACGAGGCGGTCTTGCAGCCATCGGCTGACAACGCCCGCAACGGGAGCGTCCTCCCACACGAGGTGCGAGGCCCCCTCGAAACGGTGCACATCCGCATGGGGCACGCGTTCGAGCAGGTCACGCAGGTAGCGATCCGAGAACACCACATCGCGCGGCCCCCACACCATGAGGGTGGGAACGTCCATGGTGGTGATTCCCTCGGCGAGACGCTCAAGGGTTGCGCGTGAAGGGTGATCCGCGGTGGCCGGTATGTCGGCGACGAAGGCTTCAATGCCGCGGCGGCGTGCCTTCGAGCGGTAGGGCGCGTAGTAGCCCTCGCGCACCTCACGGGGCAGCGGTGGCTTGGAAAGGTTGACGGTTGTGCGGAGGAAGGCGTCGGTGCGGGACGTCGAGAACGGCAGGAAGCCGGGCGCCGTCGCAAGCTGCAGCGAAGCCGGAAGCGACTCGCCAAGTCCCTGGTGGATCGCGGTGTTCGTGAGGATCATGCCGATCACGTCGTGGCGATTATCGAGCGCCCACCCGATCGAGACGATACCGCCCCAATCGTGGCCCACCGTGACGACGTTGCCCGCGAGGCCGAGTGCATCCGTGAAGAGCGAGAGGTCGGTGATCCGATCCTGCAGAAGGCGATCGCGGCCCGTGCGCTCCGAGTAGCCCATTTCAAGCTGATCAACTGCAACCACGCGCCAACCGGCCTCGAGTATCTCCTCTTTAAAAAGGCTGCGATAGAGGAACGAATAGGTGGGGTTGCCGTGCACGCACAGGAGCGTGCCTCGAGCCTCAATGCGCCTTTCCTCTAGCTGACGAGCGTTGTCGAGATAGTGCCAGCGACGCATGTCGCCGAACGAATCTCGTACCTCGAGAGTGTGGTTCAGCTCGGGATCCACACCGGGAAGGTTGGGGACTTCCTCCACGTCTTTCACGCTTTTCGCGCTCACCACTGAACCTCCATCATCGCCGTGTTCAGGCCCGATCCCACGCCGAGAAGGAGCAGCTCATCACCCTTCTTGAAGCGGTCCTGGTTAAGGGCGAGCGTGAGCGGAACGGCCTCGGCGGCGATGTTGCCGAGCTCGGGGAAAGTCACGGGGATGATCTCGGGATCGATCCCCATGGCCTTTGCGAATGCGCGCGTGTAGACCATCGACACCTGGTGGGTGATGTACCACTGCTTATGTGAATAGTCCCGGCCGCTTTCCTCCGCGGCGCGCCACGTCTGCGTCACAAGCTCGAGACCGTTTTCGAGCAAGCCCGCTGTATCGGTACGCATGTCGTCCATGTCGCCAATGCAGAGTTCGTGGTGCTCGGTGCCTGCACGCGTTTGTGTATGAGTGATCCTGTGCCCCTCAGGGTGCTTGTCGAAGCGCCCCACAACCGCAGCGGCGGCGCCCGAACCAAGCGTGAGCGACGCAAACTGGTTATTGAAGTCCTGGCGCGTCGAGTTCTTATCGTTGAGGCGTGCGATCGTGCGGCGCTGAACCTCTTCAACGTCCTCCGCGCCCACGATGAGGGCGTAGTCGATCTGGCCCGCATCAATCAGTCCCGAAGCGAGCGTCATCGCGTTGACGAAACCGAGGCACGCATTCGTGATGTCAAAGTTCATGCACGAGGCAGGCATGCCGAGCGCCGCGTGGATGTGCGCGCTCATTGCCGGCTCGAGGTGCTGGCGGGAAACAGAGGCATTGATAAGAACGCCGACGTCCTCACGGGTAATGCCGGCGCTCGCCATTGCTCGCTCAGCGGCAATCACTGCGCCCTGCTTCCAGCCGTTTTCCGGATCCTTCCACCATCGACGTTCATAAACTCCGGCGACGCGTTGAAGCGTGCCTTTCGGAAGGCGAAGGCGTTTGCGGGCCGGGGAAAGCATCTCGTCGATCGAGTCGGACGTGACTGGAACCTGAGCCTCCACGGCGGCAACGGAGAGAATGGCGGCGTTTCTATGGTCAAACGCGGTGTTGGGGATCACTACTACAAATCGCTTTCGGTCTCGGTTCGCGCCTCTCAAAGCGCCACATTATTGTCCACTGAAGCACTGGAGATTCAATGAAAGAACGGCCAGTTCAGCCTTTGATGGCACTCAAACGTGACTGAGTTCTCGGCGAGCAACGGCGAGCGAGCGCTCAATCGGCGCAAGCTTCGCTTCAAACTTCCGACTTGCGCCCGTCGCGATCTCCACAATGACCGAACCACCCCAATTACTGCGGGCAAGAGTGCGAAGAATTTCGGCAACCGGCTGATCACCATCCCCCGGGACGAGATGCTCGTCACGGAGCGTGTGACCGGACCCGTCGGTCAGGTGCAGGTGGCTGAGCCTATCCCCCACGCGTTCGATCATCGCCAACGCGTCATCGCCCGCGGTTGAAGCGTGCGAGAGATCAATCGTGAGATGCGCGTAGCCCTCATCGGTCGGGTCATGATCCGGATAGTACGGGAGCGCTTCGCGAAGCCCGAGGCGCCACGGATACATATTCTCCACGGCGAGTGCGATCCCGTATTGCGCCTCCAGTTCGGCAACGATTTTCACGAAGTCCCGGGCATAGCGTCCCTGCCACCGAAACGGCGGGTGGGCAACAACCGTCGGAACCCCGAGATCCACGGCAAGGCGCATCGTATCCTCAAGCTTCTTCTTCGGGTCGAGACCACCCGCGAACTGTAAGAAGAAGAGCGTTGGGGCATGGAGAGACAAAATCGGCAGGTCGTACACTCGCCTAAGGGTCTCGAGGCGCATGACGTCGCGGGTTGCGGACTCGAGCGAACACATGATCTCGACGCCGTCGTAGCCGGTGATCTGCGCTGCCCTGAACGTCTCCTCGAGCCCTAGCGGAAACAGCGACGACGTGGAAAGCCCCACGGGAATCGTACGCCCCGAACTGACCGTTTGACCGCCGTCGGCTTTCCCATCGGTGCGCTCCGCCCCGTTCCAGGGCCCGGAATCGCGGGGGCCGACGCCTGCTCGGCTCTTCTCGCGCCACGCTCTCGAGTTTCTCCTCGCTTGGTTTTTGCGCGTGAAAGCCTTCCGGCCGCCGCCGTGTTTTTCGCGTGTCGTCACCACTTCACGCTAGCAAGGCGAGGTGCACTAAAGTTGTGGAGGACATAATCGCGCACGGCGAAGGGACGCTCAGGAGGAACCGATGGCGAAGCTCCACTTCAAATACGGCGCGATGAACTCGGGAAAGTCCGACACCCTCATCAAAACCGCCTACAACTACGAAGAACGTGGCCTCGGCACCATCACCGTGAAGCCCGCAATTGATACAAAGGGCGAGGACTGGGTTCTTGCCCGCGGCGGCGCGAAGAGGCGCGTCGACGTGCTCATCGAATCGGGGCACGACCTGCGCGAAGAGATCAAGGCGTTCATTGCCCAGCGCCCCGAGCTAGATTTCCACGTCGTTCTCGTGGATGAGAGCCAGTTTCTCGACCGCGACCAGATCGATCAGCTTTTCCTCGTCGCGAAGAACGACCAAATTTCCGTGATCTGCTACGGGCTTCGCACCGACTTTCTCGCCTGCCAGTTTCCCGGCTCTTCGCGTCTGTTCGAATTAGCCGACAACTTCGAAAAGCTGCCCACGATGTGTCGCTGCGGCTCACAGGCAGAGTTTAATTGCCGCAGCGTAAACGGCATGTTCGTATTCGAGGGCGACCAAGTAGCGATCGACGGCGCAGGCCGCGTGACCTACGAATCACTGTGCGGCACGTGCTACCTCGCCGAGAAATCCAAGGCACTCGGCCCCTCCCTCTTCTAGCCACAATGTGCACCGTCCAAACGTCGTCAAGGAGTGACGCATGAAAATCCTGTCGATCCAATCCGCGGTCGCCTACGGCCACGCGGGCAACTCCGCTGCGGTATTTCCTCTTCAGCGACTCGGCCACGAGGTGTGGCCCGTCAACACGGTGAATTTCTCCAACCACACGGGACACCCCACGTTCCGCGGCCCCGTGATCGATGCGAAGGACGTGCACGAGGTGGTGCTTGGGATCGAGGAGCTCGGCGTTCTTAGCGAGGCCGACGCCATCTTGAGTGGGTACCAGGGTTCCGCCCCGGTCACCGACGTCATCCTTGATACCGTTGAGCGGGTCAAAAAACACAACCCGAACGCCGTATATATTGCCGATCCCGTCATGGGCAATGCCGGCGAGGGGTTCTACGTTGATTCCGACATCCCGCCGCTCATGACCAATAAGGTTGTTCCCGCCGCCGATGTTCTCACACCGAATCACTTCGAGCTCGGCGTTCTCACCGGGATCGACGTGTCCACGCGCGAGGGCACCCTCAAGGCGGTCGCACAGCTACGCGCCGAGGGCCCCGAAACCGTGCTCGTCACGAGCGTGATTACCAACGAAACCGAAACCGGCACCCTCGAGCTTCTCGTGGCCGACTCTTCCGGCGCGTACCTCCTCGCGACGCCCCGCCTGGAGCGCAAGGTCCACGGCAGTGGCGATGTCACCACGGCGCTGTTCACTGCGCATCTGCTCGGCGGCGCTGGCCCCGTCGAGGCACTAGAGAAGACAGCCGCGTCGGTATTCGAACTCATCGAACGCACTCTCAAGGTCGATGCGCGCGAGCTTTTGATCATCGAGAGTCAGGACGCGTTCGTCAATCCCGACACGAAGTTCAAGGCCCACCCCCTCTCCCGCTGAATTGCATAGAGGTTGTGGGGGTTTAACTCCGCTCGCCCCTCCCCTCCCCGGACCGGATTGACGTAGCTAAACGGACCTCACCCGTGCGGCTACCCCGCCGCAATCAAAAACTAGGGTGGACAAAACCGACACCACACGCCAAAACTGGGACGCCCAGCCTGTTTCCTCCACCCTCACCTCACAGTGGGTGCGTGCCGCGCCGCCCACACGAGCTTCAGCGTTTCTTCATGGGCTCCGTCAACGTCTCCTTCTTCGCCTCCGGATTCACCGGGCCAAGCGTGCCCACACCCCGCACAGGATTACCCACAAACTCCTCAGGCACACCCTCACTTCAGCCCCGCCAGCATCACTACGAGCCGAAGAAGCAGGCGAATGCGCGGCAGGCGTCGGACTCCCCTTCAACGCCCCCACCACCGCAACCAACCAAACCGGCCACAACCACAACCGCGACACCACAAGCACCAAAAACCCGCGCCCGCCCGCTCCACATACGCTCCCCCATCAGCTCTCCACACCCGAGCGAGGCCCACATCACCTAGCAAACCAGAACACCAGCCCCCACGTAACGGATGTTTCGAGATTGTGGAAACTGCGATGTTCGAGCTAGGCGGCGCTTGGCGACACGATGGGGAGACGAGGACCCTCCGGCACGGGGTCGGTCGCGAGTCGACCATAGGTGAGCACATCGATGCGTTCCCCATTGACGAGGAACTTCTCTCGCTCCAATCCTTCGCGGATGAATCCCGCTGCTCGGGCGACTCCCCCGCTTTCTGGATTGTTCGCTCGATGACCGAGTTCGAGGCGGTACAAGCCACCTTGATCGAGAGCCCAATCGGCGATAGTCGTCGCCGCACTCCGCATCCAGCCTTGACCCCTGTCGGCTGCATTCATCCAGTACCAGAACCACCCGTTTCGGTTTTGTTCATCGACGCTCACGGCGACGAGTCCAGCAAGAGAATCATCTGGCCGGGCAACGGCCCACGGGCGGTGTGATAACTCCGGATCGAGGAGGCGTTCGACGTACCTGCACGCACTTGTTTCGTCTGTGACGTCTCCCTGACGCGACATCTCGGGTGAAGATTTGAACGCGGCGAGAACACCAGGAGCATCGGAAAGGCGAAGTAAGCGCAAATGGGGCGAATTCAAGCCGAGCCTTTCAATCGGGACTCTGATTACGTACGTTTCGGTACGTCAATCCGGGGGGAGAGAGAGAAGGTAGGAGGGGAAACGAGGGTAGAGAAGAGAGCAGACGTGGGCGAGACGGTCGCGGGGGCTTGGATCCGCGCATTGTGTCGGCACCAAACCCCCACAACCTCTAGGCAATCTAGGTGGAGGTTAGGGAAGGGTTCCGCCCTCAGCTCCGAGCGTCACGTCGCCTTCGATACGGGCGCCCTCGTTAAACGTCCAATCGCCCTCGACGGTGAGCGAAGACGCGCCCTTCAGGCTCGGCGCGCCGCCCGGGAAGCGCTTCTCAAAGTCCGCCACAAGTTTGTAGGGGGCGTCGGCGAGCTTCACGAGTGGGGCTTTCTCCACGACTTTCTCGAGCGCGTAGTCCTCGGTGAGGTCGTACACGTCAGAGCGCACGAGTAGCAGGTCGCTCGTGGTTTTCACGGGAAGGAAGCGAGAGCGATCCACAACGATCGCGGTTGCGCCCTCGAAGACCTCGATCGCGGCACCCATCGCCGATTCGATCTGATAGACCGGCGTGCTCGACTTGTCGGAAGGATCGACTGTTTTCTCGTTGCGGATGAGCGGCAGGCCCATCACGCCTTCACGTTCAGTGAGGATCTCCTTGAGCTTCACGAGGTCGAACCACAGGTTATTCGTGTGGAAGAACGGGTGGCGGTGCTCATCGGTGAAGTAGTCCATCTGCTCCGCCGGGGTCTGGGCGGTGTCGCGCAGGATGAGGCGACCGTCGGAATTCCGAATCGCAAGATGACCACCCTTGCGATCCGCGGCTGTGCGGCGGCAAAGCTCCGCGGCGTACGGGGCACCCGAGGCCGCGAACCAGCCGGCGATCTCGGGAGACGGGACCGTGCCAAGGTTGTCGGAGTTCGAGATCGAGGCATAGCGGAAGCCCTGCTCGAGAAGGGCATCGAGCACACCGGACGTGAGCAACGCCGTGTAAATATCGCCGTGACCGGGTGGGCACCACTCGAGCTCCGGATCCTCCGGGAATTCGACGGGCGTGAGGTCATCGCGCCTCAGCTTCGGCTCCTTGTTCTGAAGGAAGTCGAGCGGGAGATCGCCCACCTGGAGATCCGGGTACTTCGCGAGCACCTCGAGCGTGTCCTCGCGCGTACGGAACGAGTTCATGAACAAAAGCGGCAGGCGCGCGCCGGTCTTCTTACGGGCCGCGAGTACCTGCTCGACGATGATGTCGAGGAAGCTCTTGCCGTCGCGAACCGGAAGGAGCGACTTGGCGCGATCCATGCCCATCGACGTGCCGAGGCCGCCGTTGAGGTTGATGACAACGAGCTTCGAGAAGGCATCCTTCGCGACCTCAGGGTCAACCTCGACATCCGAGAGACGGTCCACCTCAGTGAGCGGCGAGATGGTCTCTTCCGGGATCGAGCCCGTCACCCCCTTTTCGAGTTGATGGTAGAAATCGCTGAAGACATTGATGGCGGCTTCGGCTACGCCTGCACCCCGCATTTTCTGCTGAGCGAGGGCAAGACCTGTGGGCTTCGTGTCGTTGTCGTAACTCATGCCTCCAGGATAGGGCGCTTCCCTCATAAAACGTCGTAGAATTGGAGCCCTATGAGTACTGTGCTTTCTGCTGTCGCCTGGCCCTACGCAAACGGACCCCGCCACATCGGCCACGTTGCCGGATTCGGTGTCCCCTCCGATGTTTTCTCGCGCTACATGCGCATGGCCGGGCACGACGTGCTCATGGTGTCTGGAACCGACGAGCACGGAACCCCGATTCTCGTGGCTGCCGATGCCGAGGGCATCACGGCCCGCGAGCTTGCTGATCGCAACAACCGCATCATCGTGGAAGATCTCGTCAACCTCGGGCTTTCCTACGATCTTTTCACTCGTACGACCTCGGGCAACCACTACGCGATCGTTCGCGAAATGTTCACAACGGTGCGTGACAACGGCTACATGATCGAGAAAGTCACGAGCGGCGCAATCTCGCCCTCGACCGGCCGCACCCTCCCCGACCGCTACATCGAGGGCACGTGCCCTCTGTGCAAAACTCCGGGAGCACGCGGCGACCAGTGCGATGCGTGCGGCAACCAGCTCGACCCGACCGACCTGATCGACCCGGTCTCGAGAATCAACGGTGAAACCCCGAAGTTCATCGAGACGACCCACTATTTTCTCGACCTTCCGTCCCTCGCCGATGCGCTCGGCGAATGGCTCGATGAGCGCGAGGCCACGGGCCTGTGGCGCCCGAACGTCATCCGTTTCAGCCAGAACATCCTCAAGGAAATCAAGCCGCGTGCGATGACGCGCGATATCGACTGGGGCATCCCCGTTCCCGGCTGGGAGGATCAACCAACCAAGCGCCTGTACGTATGGTTTGATGCCGTGATCGGGTATCTTTCCGCGTCGATCGAGTGGGCACGCCGCTCGGGCGATCCCGAGGCGTGGCGCAAGTGGTGGAACGATCCCGAAGCCCTCTCCTACTACTTCATGGGCAAAGACAACATCGTCTTCCACTCGCAGATCTGGCCGGCCGAGCTCATCGCTCACAACGGCGGCGGCAGCAAGGGCGGTGAGCCGGGTAGGCTCGGCACGCTCAATCTTCCGACGGAGGTCGTGAGCTCGGAGTTCCTCACGATGGAGGGGAAGAAATTCTCAAGTTCGAAGGGCGTTGTGATTTATGTGCGCGACGTTCTCGAGCGGTATCAGGCCGATGCCTTGCGCTACTTCATTTCCGCGGCGGGCCCCGAAAACCAGGACGCGGACTTCACGTGGAGCGAATTCGTCTCGCGCACAAATAATGAGCTCGTTGCGGGGTGGGGGAACCTCGTGAACCGCACTGCCGCCATGATTGCCAAGAACGTGGGCGAGATTCCCCCCGCCGGCGAGCTTACGGATGCCGACAACGCGCTTCTGACGAAGATCACCGAGGGCTTCGACACCGTCGGAAACCTCATTCGCACCCACCGTCAGCGCCAGGCGATCGCCGAGGTCATGCACCTCGTGGGAGAAGCGAACGCGTATGTTTCGGCGACCGAGCCGTTCAAGCTCAAGGCGGAGGAGCAGCGACCCCGTCTTCTCACGATCCTGCACGTGCTCGCACAAGCCGTCACCGACCTCAATACGATGCTCTCGCCGTTCCTGCCGTTCTCCGCCAACGAGGTTGAAAAGGCGCTCGGCGGCACTCTTGAGATCGCGCCGATGCCGCGTATCGAAGAGGTCGAGGATCTCGATGCCGACGGTTCCTACCCGATCATTACAGGCGATTACACGAATGTCCCGGCGTGGGGCCATCGCGAGGTCGCGGTGGGTGCTCCGGTCTCGAAGCCCAAGCCGATCTTCCAGAAGCTTGATCCGAGCATTATCGAAGAGGAGCTCGAGCGTCTGGGTGTCGAAAACGAGTAATTCTGGAGGCGAGGGGTGAGTACCGCTTCTCTTATCTCCACCGCGATTGCTCTCGCGCTGTGCCTTGCCTTCACTCTCGTGCTCCGGCGCGTGTGGGGTGTAGCCGAGTGGGCTGATCCCGCCGTCGCTCTCCTGCGCGCGCTCGTGCAGCTCGCGATCCTCTCGAGCGTTCTGAGCATCGCGATTACGCACATCGGCTATGTGTTTCTTGCGCTCCTCGTCATGCTTGGCTTCGGCGTGTGGACGTCTTCACGAAGGTTAGGTGCCGATGCTCGCACGGTGCTTCTCGTCGCCTTATCGATGAGCGCCGCCGTAGCAGCCTCGGTGAGCGCTGTGTTTCTCACGGGGGCGCTGGAGTTCACCGGACAGAACCTCCTTGCCTTCGGCGGAATTATTACCGGGAACGCAATGAGCATCGTGACACTTTCGGGCCGCCGCCTTACGCAAGATGCGGGTGAGCACTGGGGTGAGATTGAAGGCTGGCTCGCGCTCGGCGCGACTAATCGCAGGGCGGTGCGCCCGATCGCCTCGAGGGCCATGAGCGAGGCGCTCATTCCCAACGTGGATCAGACTCGCGTGACGGGCATCGTCACCATGCCGGGTGCGTTTGTCGGTGCCGTTTTCGCGGGAGCTTCGCCGCTCGAAGCGGGGCGCTTCCAGCTCCTCGTGCTCGCGGGCATCATGGCGACGGGCACAATTGCTGCGGCGCTCGTGATGTGGGGCTCAGATCCCATTGCGAGTTGTCGAACTGCGCGTGCCGAGAGCGAGAAGAAAAAGCGCCTCGGGTAGGGTTTCCAGCATGATGAAGCCCGCTGCCCCAGCCCTCATTGGCATCGCCCACGGAAGCCGCAACCCCGCTGCCGCAGAAGCAACCGAATCGCTCGTGGCCGCCGCTGGAGCGCTTCTCGGGGTCGAGGCTCACGCGGCCTATCTCGAAGACTTCGCTTCGCCGTCAATTCCGGAGGTTGTAGGTGCACTCGCCGAACACGGTTACTCTTCAGCGATCGCCGTGCCGCTCCTCTTCACCGAGGCGTACCACGCGACCGAGGATGCTCCGGGCGGCCTTCACGAGGCGGAAAAGGCTCACGACATTACGCTCGCGCAAACCGGGGTGATCGGCACAGGCGAGGATCTCGTCACGGTTCTCGCCTCGCACCTGGCGCGTGGCGAGAGTGAAGGATCGCGCGGCGAGATCATCCTCCTTGGGGTGGGATCCTCCCGTCCCGGTGCGAACGAGGCCGTCGAGTCGCTCGCTCGCAAGCTTTCCGCACGCATCAGCAGGGACGTGCATGCGCGCTTCGCGACGTGCGCGCCGCGCCTCGGTGATCGCCTCGAGGCTGGCACGACCCCGGGCACGGTTCTTCCCCTATTCGCCGCGCCGGGGCTTTTACTCGACAAGGCTCGCGGCCGCGCCGAAGAGGCCGGCTGGCTCGTGCTCGGCCATCTTGGCGACGCGCTCGCTCCAATCGTCGCGGCACGCTACGAGAGCGCGCTTAAAGAGTTCAGCGCGCGCGAGGGCTCAGCTTCTCCCCCATAAGTTTCACCATCGCCCCGAGCCTCTCACGTTCGGGGTAGAGCGGCTTGAGTCCCTCGTCTTCGAGCGGCTCGGCCGTCACGTGTCCGACGGCGACCGGGCACACGTCGCTCGCGAAGGCCTCGCGGAGCTGCTCGCGAACCCCCAGCTCATCGGCGACGTCGAACAGGGCGACGACCGCTGGCGCCGCCGTGAAGGTCACGGCGTCCACCTCGCGGCTGATGATGCTCGTGATGAGGTCGCGCACCGGCGCGAGATCTTCTGCGAGCTCCCAGCGGTAGGGCGCAACGACGAAAATTTCGCGCTCGCCGAGAGGTGCGAGGGCTTTTTCAGGTACGTAGCCGTGACGTTGAAGGCCCACGGGTCCATCGGCGATGCCAAGTTCAAGCGCGAGCTCGACCATTGACGTGCTCGTTTCCTTCTCGCTGCTGGGCGCGTCGGGAAGGCCCCACTTTCGCACCGTGCCACGTCCCTTGGCACCCCGGCAAATGATCTGCGTCGAGGCGAGGTAGTCGAGAACCTGCTGTTTGAGGGGCTCTTCGAGAATCTCGAGCCACGAGTTGATGCCCTGCCCGGTCGTCACGAAGAACGTAGGCGGAGCTGCTTCGAGTAGTGCCCGCGTTTCGTCAATGAGCGCAGTGTCGTCTTCCACCGGCACAATTCGCATCGTCGGAGCGTGCACAGCGCTTGCACCGGCGCGCTCGAGAGCGGCGATTTGGTCGTCTGCGCGGCGTGCGGCTGTCACGGCCACGCGCATCCCCTCGAGGGGGCGCTCGTTTGGTTCGGTCACGTTTGCGGCGTTTGAGGTGCTCACGCGTCTTCTCCTTGGGTCGGGCTAACCTTGGGCTTCAGAAATTTCTGCTGACACTTCCCTGACGCCCACAACGTCGCCGATCACGATGATCGCCGGATTCGTGACCTTTCTGCTGCGTGCGTCCTCGATCGCGGTGCCGAGCGTTGTGAAGGTGTGGCGCTCGTTCGAGGTATACCCCTTCTCGAGGAGCGCGACACCAGTTGAATCTGGCAGGCCAGCCTCGCGGAGCCCCGCAACCGTTGAGGGAAAGGTGGCGACCCCCATGAGGATCACGATCGTGCTACCAAGGGACACGAGTGAGGACAATTCGGACTGGTTGAAGGGTTGGTGGCCCGAGATAATCGTGACCGCGCGTGTGACCTCGCGATACGTTGCGGAAACACCTGCGTGAGCTGGTACGCTCAGGCCGCTCGTGATGCCCGGGACGACCTCTACACGAACTCCATTTTCCGCGAGAAAGCGCCATTCTTCGCCTCCGCGGCCAAAAATGAAGGGATCCCCGCCCTTGAGACGCACGACCCGAGCTCCCTCGCGGGCGAAGGCGAGCATCGTCTCATGGATCTCTTCCTGCGGCATCTTGTGACGCCCGGGCGCCTTACCCACGTCGATCACGAGCGCAGCGGGCGCGAGCTCCACAACATTGAGCGCAATGCCGAGGCGGTCGAGGAGAACCACGTCGGCGTGCGCAATCGCGGTGAGCGCGGCGATCGTCAAAAGGCTCGGATCTCCCGGGCCACCGCCCACAAGCGTCACAACACCCGTGGGGTTCTCACGACCTTCCGACGGTACTTCGGCATCCTTGAGCGCGATTTTTTCAGCGTGAGGCGGGCAAAGGCCGGAAAGGATCTCCCCACGGGACTCACCCGCCCACTGAAGGGTGAGGTGCTCGAGGCCGCGTGCCTTCGCAAGTTGATCGAAACGCCGCGCGCGATCGCGAGCGGGCGAGTCGCCTACGAAAACTTCAGCGCCCTCGAGTGCAAGAGCCTGCGCCGCGCGCCAGCCGGCGGAGTCGCGGTGATCCGAGAGATCAACGACACGACCCCGCCACTGATGCGCAACTGAAAGGTCAGAGGCTTTCACGAAGCTACTGACGTTCGAGGACCTGCTCGGCAGGAACCTCCTGGCCATGCGCGTCACGGAAGGAAATGACCGGACCTGAGATGAGGACCTGTTCGCGCTCCTCGAGCGTCGCCGGACGGTTCTGGTCACGCATCGGCATGCGCGCAAAGAGCGGATCCGGCGCCTCGGGGGCATTGATGAATGAGCGGAACCGCGAGAGCTTTTCGGGGTCCTTGACGGCCTCGACCCATTCATCCTTGTGGTTGTCCACGAACTTCTGCATCTCGTGCTCCCACTGCTCGCCCATGCCGAGCGAATCCTCGAGCACGGCTTCCTTGACGTGGTCAATGCCGCGTGCTTCGACCCACGATGCGGTGCGCTGGAGCTTGTCGGCATCCGAGATGTAGTACATGAGGAAACGATCGACGTACTTCACGAGCTCTTCATCGCTCAGGTCCTGCGCGAACTCGTCCGCGTGGCGGGGCGTGAAGCCACCGTTACCGCCAACGTAGAGGTTCCATCCCTTGTCGGTCGCGATCACGCCGATGTCCTTGCCGCGCGCCTCGGCACATTCGCGCGCACAGCCCGAAACGCCGAGCTTGAACTTGTGGGGTGAGCGAAGGCCCTTGTAGCGGTTCTCGAGGAGCACGGCCATGCCAACCGAGTCCTGCTGGCCGAAGCGGCACCAGTCGGTTCCGACACAGCTCTTTACTGCGCGGAGGCTCTTGCCGTAAGCCTGGCCCGATTCGAAGCCTGCCTCGACGAGACGTGTCCAAATGTTCGGAAGCTGCTCGAGGCGGGCACCGAACAAGCCGATGCGCTGCGCGCCGGTGATCTTGGTGTAGAGGTTGAAGTCGCGGGCAACTTCGGCGAGCGCCACGAGGGCTTCGGGTTTCACTTCGCCACCGGGCATGCGCGGGATCACCGAGTAGGTGCCGTCTTTTTGCATGTTCGCGATGAATCTATCGTTCGTGTCCTGAAGCTCCTGGAGGCCTTTGCCGAGGATGTAGTCGTCGCGGAGCGACGCGAGAATCGATGCGACGACGGGTTTACACACGTCACAGCCATTGCCTTTGCCGTAGCGACCAATGACCTCGGGGAAGCTCTTGAGGTCGTGTTCCTTAACGATCTGGAACAGCTCGGCGCGAGGCATCGAGAAGTGCTCGCAGAGGCCGCGCGACATGGCGATGCCGGACTTCGCAAGCTCGTTTCCAAGGATCTTGGTCAAGAGCGGAACACACGAACCACACTGAGTACCAGCCGTCGTTGCGGCCTTGATCGACGGAATGTCGTGGCACGCTTCGGCGAAGTCACCCTCACCGTTAATCGCTGCCTTGATGGTACCCGCGGAAATGTTGTTGCACGAGCAGACGATGACGTCGTCGGGCATGTCGCCGGAATCGGGAACTTCGCCGCCGCCGGCTGCAAGATACGCCGCCGGATCTCCCGGAAGTTCACGACCGATGTAGGCGCGAAGCGTCGAGTAGTTCGAAGCGTCGCCCACGAGGATGCCGCCGCGGAGGACGGCCGCGTCAGGACTCATGACGAGGCGCTGATAGATGCCGCGGGTGGGATCGGCGTAGACCACGTCGAGCGAGTCCTTCTCGGCGCCCTTCGCATCGCCGAAGCTCGCGACGTCGATGCCCGAAAGCTTGAGTTTGGTCGAGCCGTCAATCTCGCCGAAGAGTTTGTCGCCGCCGAGGAGCTGATCGGCGACGACCTCGGCCATCGTGTTCGCGGGCGCCACGAGGCCGATGGTGCGGCCTTCCATCGCGGCACATTCACCAATCGCCCACACGTGTTCGACCGAGGTGCGGCAATCCTGGCCGACCATGATGCCGCCGCGCGGACCCATTTCGAAGCCGTTCACCTTGCCGAGCTCATCTCGCGGTCGAATGCCCACGGCGAGACACACGAGGTCGGCGTCAAGCTCGGTGCCGTCGGAGAGCTTGACGCCACGCACGTTGGAGGCGGCCGCGTTGATGGCTTCTTCATCCGCGGTATTGCCCTTGCGGTATTCGATGCGCGGCAGTACCTGCTCGAGGCTCACGCCCGTATGAAGAACGATTCCTCGCTGTTCAATGAGGCGGTTGAGGAGATTGCCGCCGCCCTCATCGAGCTGCGCGGGCATAAGCCAGCCGGCAAGCTCAACGAGATGCACTTCGTAGCCTTCGCTTGCGAGACCACCGGCGGCCTCAAGACCGAGGAGACCACCGCCGAGAACGACCGCCTTGCCCGTGCGCTTTTCGTCATTCTTGAGGCCCTCGACTGTCGCGCCCATACCGTCGACGTCATCGACGGTGCGGTATACGAACACGCCCTTCGTATCCCAGCCGTTGATGGGAGGCGTAAAGGCGTTCGATCCGGTCGCGAGCACGAGCTCGTCGTAGCCGTAAACGGTTCCTGAGGACGTGCGGACGAGCTTCGAGTCGGTTTCGATCGAATTGACGCGATCGCCGAGGCGCAGGTCAATGTGCGGATCTTCCCACAGTGAGCGATCACCGAGAGTCAGGTCGTAGCTCTTGTCCCAGCGCTTCGCGAGGTTCACGCGATCGTAAGGCTCGACCTTTTCTTCCGAGATGACGGTGATCTTGTAGGCGCCGGCTTTATCGCGCGCCTGCATCGTTTCGGCGAAGCGCTGCGCGGCGGGGCCACCGCCCACGACAACGACGTGCTTGACGAGGGTCTCCTCGTTAGCGGTTTCAGAGTTGGGGGCAACGTCGGCAGTGCTCACGGCAGCTCCTACTTTGAGGCTTAGGGGTGTAGACGTGGTCTCACCCTACACAAAATCACCACCCGTTTTCGAGTACAGTGGAGCCACAAAAGCGAGGGATTTTTCGCGACCAACCGCATCACCCCCACGGGGGACTTTGGTCCGCGAAGTCGCAGGCCAAATACCGTATTGGCCGCGATCCCTGCGATCGACATTGCCCGCCACTTGACCCGACAAGCGAGGACAACCATGAGCAACTGGCAGAGCATCTGCAAGGAGACCGACATCAACCAAGATCTGCCCGAGGCGGCGCTTTTTGGCACCGAGCAGGTTGCCGTTGTGAAGGCCTGGGACGGCAAGATCTACGTCGTTTCGAACGTCGATCCGCGCACCCAGCAGGGTGTCATGTCGCGTGGCATCGTTGGCGACCGCGAAGTCGACGGCACGCCTCGCGCGACGCTCGCGAGCCCCATCTACAAAGAGGTCTACGATCTCGAGACCGGCAAGTGCTACGCGAACGACGCTTACACCCTCCCCGTGTACGCCTCACGCGTGACTGACGGCGTGATCGAAGTCGACCTCGATTCCAAAAACCCCGCCTGAACTCAGGTTTCTTTATCGCGCCACGGCGCGAACGCGGCAACCGTCGGAATCAAATACACCTGAGCTTCCTCGGCGGGGCGATGTCACGAGATGCGTGTCCACAATCCCTATCGCCTCCATAAGGGCAAAGCAGGTTGTCGGTCCCACGAATGAGAACCCTCGTGCTTTGAGCTCCTTCGACATTTGCGTCGAAGTTTCATCGCGCGAGGGTATTTCTTCGTGCGTGCGAGGGGCGTAAGTCGTTTCGGGAACGTACCCCCACAGGAGCTCGGCGAGGTCCTTGCCCTCCTCGCGCAGGGCCAGTGCGGCGCGAGCATTTCCAATGGTCGCCTCGATTTTCCGACGATTGCGAATGATCCGCCGGTCCCCCATGAGGCGCTCGACGTCGCTCTCCCCCATTGCTGCGACCCGGTCGACCTCGAAGGAGTGAAAAACCTCGCGGAAAGCTTCACGCCGCGCGAGAATCGTGGACCAGGAGAGCCCGCACTGGAAGACTTCGAGGCTTACGCGCTCAAACACTCCGGTCTCATCGGTGACGGGCAAACCCCATTCCGTGAGGTAATAGCGCTCCATGAGTGGACTTGCACTGGCCCAGCTTGGCAGCTGTGTGACTGTACTGTTCATGTTTTGAGGCTAGCGAGGATTCGTTGTGGAGCGTCTGCCCTGGCGGGAAACTTTGGGGAACACGATGGTGTGGAGCAGGAACTGTGGCGCATCCGCCATTAATCGGGATCGATGCGGCCAATCGCTTCGCGCTTTTCCGCTTGGAAACGATCCTCCACACGGCCGAGCGCCCAGTATGCCGAGATCGAGATGTCTTCGCGCGCAATGCCGCGCTCCCTCACGAGGTGTGAACGAAGTCGTTTGGTGAGCCCCCGCTCGGCGTGACAAAAAACGTGAACGCTGCGATTCTCAATCGAGGCTGGAGGAACGTCGAGCGCCTCGACGGCCGTGAGGAGATTCTCATGAGGGCCGCTCACCCACGAAACGACGACGCCTTCGGGGTGGGTGAGAGAAAGAACGTCAGCTTCGTCGTCGACGTGAATGAGGGCATATCCCCGTGCGCCGGGCTGCATCGCTTCAAGCGCCGCGGCGATCGCTGGGACCGTCGCGTGATCGCCAATGAGGATATGAAGGTCAGCTTCGCGCCGTGGCGCGTAGCCACCGCCGGCTCCCATGAGCGCGATCCGGTCACCTTCGCAAGCCGTTTCGGCCCAGTCGCTCGCGATGCCGTTTTGGCCGGGGGCGTTGTGCACGACCACGTCGATCCATAGGCGCTCATTCGCATCGTCCCAGCGTCGAACCGTATATGTGCGGCGAGCGGGCAAGAGCTCCGGTGCCTCTTCTCGTAACCGCTCCAAATCGAATGGTGCCGCGAGGCCGCTTCCCGGCTGCGGAAGAAGGAGCTTGACGTACGCATCTGTGCACTCATTGCGATTGAGCTTCGCATAGTCCGCGCCACCAAGGCAGAGGCGCACGAGATTCTCACTCACCTGCGTCTTGTCCTGAACGGTGAGCACCGCCTGCTGGCGCTTGGGCTTGCTACGGGTTGGAACTGCGGCGCTTTCCGATGTCATGCGCAGCACTATACCGACTGCTCCCCATTTTCAAAACCGCAAACTTTCAAAAAAGGGAAGAGGGTCGCCGTTCCTGGCGAACCTCTTCCCTTATACGGAAAGCGAGTGCTTACTTGCCCTGCTTCGCCTGCTGCTCCTCGTAAGCCTTGCGTACCTCGTCCATGTTGAGACCGCGCACCTGTGAGATAAGCGAATCGAGCTCGGCCTGGCGAAGCGCCCCGGGCTGGCCGAAAACGGGAATGCCGTCACGGTAAGCCACGATCGTAGGAATCGAGGTTGCGCCGTACTGCATCTGAAGTTCGGTCTGGTCTTCGGTATCGACCTTTGCGAATGTCACGTCCGGATTTTCTTCCGAAGCCTTTTCAAAGATCGGGGCAAAGCGTTGGCAAGGGCCGCACCAATCCGCCCAGAAGTCGATGAAGACGATCCCGTCCTTGACGAGTTCGTCGTGGTTGTCCTTGGTCATCTCTACGGTAGCCATGCTTGTTCCAACTTCCTTATCGGTTCTGTTATTTCTGGCTAGTTATTCGGCGTGGCCGCCACCACACGGGCGGTCATATCGCTTTCATCCGGCTGCCACGTGCGCGCGTCCGCAGTAGTTTGCTCACCACTTCGAATGTCTTTCACTTCCCCCGCGCTTCCTTCGGAGGGGAAGAACACGAACGGGATGCCGCGTCGATCCGCGTACTTGATCTGTTTACCGAACTTCGCGGCGCTCGGGGCGACCTCGGCTGAAATGCCACGCGCGCGCAGCATGCGCGCCACATCGACACTTGTGTCACGGTGCTCCTCATCCGTGACAGCTACGAGAACGACGGTCGGCACAGCCCTCGTCGACGTCACGAGCGAACGCGTGACGAGCCGCGAAACGAGGCGCGAGAGGCCGATCGAAAGACCAACCCCCGGGTAGGAGTGACGGTTATCGGTTGCGAGCGTGTCGTAGCGGCCGCCCGAGCAGATAGAACCGAGATCCTCGTGCCCCTCGACGAATGTCTCGAACACGGTACCCGTGTAGTAGTCGAGGCCGCGCGCAATCGAGAGGTCGGCGATGCACGCACCCGGCACGGAGGCATTAACGGTTCGAATCACAAAGCACAGCTCCTCGAGTGCGCTCGTGATCTCCTCGCTCGAGACCCCGAGCGACTCGACCTTGTCGGCGAGGTCCTCGTGAGTTGCCCTGATGCTCGCAAAAGCAAGGCAACCGTCGGCCTGTTCCTCGCTCGCCCCCACCTGCTCGATAAGAAGCTTGCGCACCTCGGCCTCGCCGATCTTGGCGAGCTTGTCAAGCTGGCGCAATACGCCTTCGATATCACTCAGGCCGAGCGCCTCAAACACGCCCTGGGAGAGCTTTCGATTGTTAATTGAGATCGTGAACCCGGGAATCGGGAGCTTGCCGAGCACTTCGGCCATGACGATCGCGACGTCTGCATCCATGTGCGAGGGCAGCGAATCCTGCCCAATGATGTCGATATCAGCCTGGTAAAACTCGCGAAAGCGGCCGTCCTGCGGCCGCTCTCCGCGCCACACTTTCTGGATCTGGTAGCGGCGGAACGGAAACGCGAGGTCGTTCTGGTGCTCGAGCACGTAGCGCGCGAGCGGAACAGTGAGGTCGAAGTGGAGGCCGAGTTTCTGGCCCTCCTTCTCCCCCTCCTCTTCGTCTGCGTGGAGACGGGAAATAACGTAGATCTCCTTGCTCGTCTCGCCCTTGCGAAGGAGCTGATCAAGCGGCTCAACCGCGCGCGTCTCGATATTGGAGAAACCGTGCAGCTCAGCAACCTCGCGGAACGTGTCCATCACGTGCTGCTCGATGCGTCGTTCGGCGGGAAGCCATTCGGGGAATCCAGAAAGTGGCGTCACTTTCGCCATGGGCACTTCTCCTTGTGTGGTCGTGGTGTCATATGCGCGAACCTTCCTCAGAAGGCGGTGCGCAGGTATCCATTATCTGCGAGTTCGTCGCGGAAAGTGCTGAGCGGACCGTGCCCTGGAACGACCACTATCTCCGCGTGTGCAAGTGCGAATGCGCGGAGTTTTGTGAGCGAGGCCTTCATATCCTCCGGGTTCCCGCCGGGGAGGTCTGTGCGGCCAATCGTGCCTTTGAACAGCACGTCGCCCGTGAAAGCCAGCCCCGGCGCCGCAAGAGCGCGTGGGGTGACGCCCACGAGCGGATTCACCTGGACCTCGCCCTCGTAGAAGTACACCGTTGAGCCTTCGGTGTGCCCGGGGTAAGAATGCGCGCGAAGACGCAACGCCCCCGCATCGAGCACGTCACCGTCGCCGATCGCGTGCACGGTCGCGGGCTCAGCCCACCCGCGCTCGTCCCAGAGCGGGCGGATCTGGTTTGTGAAGGCCGACGGTAGCTGGCCCATGGGGTCCTCAAGCCTGTACTTATCCGCTTTGCCCACATAGACGGGGACCTCGTATTTTTCGGCAATACTCGAGACATCGCCAACGTGGTCAAGATGCCCGTGGGACACGAGAATCGCGCGCAGCTCAAGTTCGTTCTTTTCGAGCAACGTGCTCACTTCGCTCGCGACTTCAAGGCCGGGATCGACGAGGAGCGCATCACGCCCGCTGTAGAGAAGCGAGCAGGTCGCGCTGAGGTAAGGAGAAACGACAAAATCGAGAGTGGCGCGCTCAGAAGTCATACTCCCATCGTGCCGCTTTTCCCAGAAGGAGACATGAAATTCCGTTCGCAGTGTTATCCGCGATACAGTTTTACCTGATGCCGTGGCCCAAGCGGCGCCGTTGGTGCGAGGCAATTCGCCTCGCCCCCTGTCCGAGGCACCTCGGTGCCCTCGAATCCTAGGAGAAGCTCGTGAACGAGAACGACCAGAACACCCCCGAGACCCCCGTCGCACCCGAGGCTCCCGAAGTCGCCGAGATCCCCGGAACCGCTGAAGTATCCGAGACTACCGAATCGGCCACGGCTACGGAGGCCCCTGAGACGACGAAGACGGATTCGGAAGCTGCACCCGAGACGCCCGCCGCGGCACAGGTAGGTGAAGCGCCTCAGGCCCAGGAGGCGTCGGAAGGGGCCCCAAAACCCCACGCACCAAAGCCGGGTGTTCCAAAGCCCCCGACTCCCAAGGCACCGAAGCCCGGCTCCCCCGCGCAGCTCAAGGGGAAGACCCCGCGCACGCCTCTCGTTCCCATCGTTCCCACCGCTACGAGCTACGACGACGCCAAAGTCACCGAAGCGCTCACCTTTGGTGACGTGAACGATGAAGGCACCGTCACTGTCAAAGACGGCACCCAGGTCCGTGAAATCGGCACGGTGGAAAAGGGGACCGAGCGCGAGAAAGCCCTCACGCCGTTCGCCCACGCCTACCTCGATTTGAGCGCGTTCCTCGACGTCGTTGAGCAAAAGCTTCAAGTTCCCGGGCTCACTCAAGCCGACCTCAACCGCATCCTCGAGCAGATGCGCAAGAACATGAAGGAACCGAAGGTCGTCGGTGACATCCCGGCGCTACGCGAGAGAGCACATGAGCTTCGGGAGAAGGCCAAAGAACTCATCGGCGAGCTCGAGAAGGCCCGCCTTGCGGCCCGCGAAGAATCAACCAAGAAGCGCACCGCGTTCGTCGAAGGAATCGAAGAGCTCGTCGCGACCGATTCGCACCGCATCTCCTGGAAGAAGGCCGCCGAACGCATGCGTTCGATGGTTCCTGACTGGAAAGAGATGCAGAAGAACGAGGCATCGCTCGAACGAGAGGTAGAGGACAAGCTCTGGAAGCGTCTTTCTGCGGCCCGCAGCGAATTTGATCGCAAACGCCGCGCCCACTTCAGCGAGCTCGATCAGCAGCACGCCGAGGCGGAAAAGATCAAAGCGCGCCTCATCGAGCAGGCCGAAGCGATCCAGGACTCGGAAGACTTCGGGCCCACTGCGCGTGAATTCCGCTCTCTCATGGATCAGTGGCGCGCCGCTCCGCGAGGCAACCGTAAGAAGGACGACGCCCAGTGGGCGAAATTCAAAGCCGCGCAGGATTCATTCTTCGAACGCCGCAACGCGGATCTCAAGAAGATCGACGCCGAGCAATCGGAAAACCTCAAGGTCAAGGAAGCTCTCCTCGAGGAGGCCGAGGCGCTCCTGCCCATCACCGACCTCGAGAAGGCAAAGGAACTCTTCCGCTCGATCGAAGATCGATTCGATGCCGCGGGCCGCGTTCCGCGAAACGCCATGCGCCGCGTCGACGAGCGCATACGTGCGGTCCGCGCGGCGTTCCAGAAGGCGGAAGACGACGAATGGCGCCGCACCGATCCGCGCACGAAGGCTCGCGTCGAGGGCGCCTCTTCGCAGTTGCACGCAGCTATCGCGAGCTACGAAGAGGACCTTGAAAAAGCACAGGCGACCGGCGATGCCAAGAAGATCGAGAAGGCTCAAGCTGCACTCGATGCGCGCCGCGAATGGCTCGAAGTGATCGAACGCAGCGCGAAGGATCTCGGCTAAGGTGCTTCGCACGCTCCATAGCGAAAGTTCTCCACAATGAAAGGCGGGGGCCCAGCGGGCCCTCGCCTTTCATGTCAGCCTTGAGCCATGACTCTCGCCTCACACGGCACCTCAAAGAGCTACTCGCTTGCTCCCGTGATCCAGAATCCAGGCCGCTCACCATTTGCCTATGAAGCCGGGAACGAGATCCTCGTTGCTCTCGGTGCTTCGCTCCCCTTTTACGCACGTGACGTGCCGCTTGCTCCAATCGGCTCGGGATATGCCGTTGCCCTCACTCACGACATGGGGGTCCGCGAAAGGGCTGCAGCCGTCGGAATTGCCCTCGAACGCACTCCCCAAACAGCCACCGCCCCCGGAGCCGTTCTTGCAGATCACACAGCCGCGTGGATCTGGTGCGGGGGCGTGCCTCACCCGCGTCTCATAGTCGCCTCCGAACGGCACACGCAAACGCACGAGAACCTCGTCCTTCGCCGAATCACCCTGGTAGAAGGCGACGTCGCCTACCCTGCCGGAGTCCCCACACTCGCACCTCACCGCGCTTTCGCAGAGCTCACGCGTACGGGAGCCGACGAATCCGCGCGAAGCTTCGCCGAAAGGCTCGTCGCACAAGGCTGGGTCACAAGTAGCGATCTCTTACGAATCGCCTTTCGCGCTCGCCGTTCGGGTCGAGGGCGGGGCTATTCAGGCCCGCGAACAGGGCGCGCACAGTACAAAAAGCTCGCAGCGCTCGCTCGAGCAATTGAATCCAAGCTCGAAGCGCAGCCCTTAGAAACTCAAGCTTAGAGCGTTGTTCCCATCGGCTTGCCGTCGCTCGTTACGCGATAGACGTCGAATACGCCCGACACCTTCCTCACTTGCGTGAGCACGGTCCGCAGATGCGAGGGATCCGCAAGCTCAAATGAAAACAGGGCGACACCAATGCTGTCGGGAAGCGAATGCGCCGACGCCGAGAGGATATTCACCTCGAGCTCGGAAATCACATCCGCAAGGTCCGTGAGAAGCCTCGCGCGGTCAAGAGCCTCGACCTTAATATGCACAAGGTAGGCATGATTCGTGGCACCCGACCACCTCACGGGAACAAAGCGATCGGCCTGCTGCTCACGCATCTGGATCGCATTCGCGCAAGCAGCGTGGTGAACGCTCACTCCATTACCGCGCGTCACGAAACCCACGATCTGGTCTCCCGGCACCGGAGCGCAGCATTTCGCGAGCTTGACCCACAGATCGCGCTGGCCATCAACGACGACGCCCTGATCAGCGTGGGCCAATCGACGTGGCTTCGCAAGTACCTTCGAAGGCACGACCGACTCGACGATGTCATCCTGCGACCCCTCAGCGCCGCCCACCTCCGAAATGAGTCGGCCCACGATGTTCTCGGCGCTCACATGGTGCTCACCAATAGCCGTGTAGAGAGCGTCCACCGAGTCGTAGTTGAGATCCGCTGCGACGTTTGTAAGCATCTCGTGCGTGAGCATGCGGCGAAGCGGCAAGTTCTGCTTGCGTAGCTGGAGCGCGAGCTCATCGCGCCCGCGGTCAAGCGCTTCCTCGCGTCGCTCCTTCGAGAACCACTGACGAATCTTCGTGCGGGCCCGAGTCGAGGCCACGAAGTTCAGCCAGTCCTGGCTCGGGCCGGCACCCTCCGCTTTAGACGTAAATACTTCGACGACGTCCCCGGTCGCGAGTTCGGATTTGAGCGAAACCATCTTGCCGTTGACCCGCGCGCTCATGGTGCGGTGTCCAACCTCGGTATGGACTGCATACGCGAAATCCACGGGAGTTGCCCCTTGCGGGAGGGCGACCACATCGCCCTTAGGGGTGAACACGTACACCTCATTCGAGGCCATTTCGTAACGCAGCGAATCGAGGAACTCGTCGGAATCAGTCGTGTCCTTTTGCCAGTCGAGAAGCTGGCGCAGCCACGACATTCCTCCGCCCACATCCGCACTCTGAGGCGAGTCGTCAATCTTCTCGCCCCGGGCCGTCGCAGCCTTGTACTTCCAGTGCGCAGCAACGCCGTACTCGGCGCGGCGATGCATGTCCCACGTGCGAATTTGGATTTCGACGGGCTTTCCGCCCGGGCCAATAACGGTCGTGTGAAGCGACTGGTAGAGATTGAACTTTGGAAGCGCGATGTAGTCCTTGAAACGCCCGGGCATGGGGCTCCAGCGTGCATGAAGGATGCCGAGCACCGCATAGCAGTCCCGCACCGTGTCGACGAGCACGCGAATTCCCACAAGGTCGTAGATGTCGCTGAAGGAACGCCCCCGCACGATCATCTTTTGGTAGACCGAGTAATAGTGTTTTGGTCGACCTGTCACGGTGCCCTCGATGTGCGCGGACTTCATGTCCTCTTGGATCGTGCCAATGACCCCTGCGAGATACTCCTCGCGAGCGGGAGCGTGCTCGGCGACAAGCGCCACTACTTCGTCGTACAGCTTCGGGTACAGCACCTGAAAGCTCAGGTTTTCAAGCTCCCACTTGATCGCGTTAAGCCCAAGGCGGTGAGCGAGAGGGGCGTAAATCTCGAGCGTCTCCTTCGCCTTTCGCTCGGCGCTCGAACTCGAGACGTACTTCCACGTGCGGGCGTTGTGGAGGCGATCAGAAAGCTTGATGAGCAGCACCCTGATATCGCGGCTCATCGCGATGATCATTTTGCGCACGGTCTCGGCCTGAGCAGCTTCCCCGTAACGCACCTTGTCGAGCTTGGTCACTCCATCGACCATGACCGCGACCGTTTCACCGAAATCGTCAGTCAGCTCGTCGAGCGTGTAATCCGTATCCTCGACGGTGTCGTGAAGAAGGGCGGCAGCGAGGACATCCGGCGGAGACCCCATCCCCGCGAGGATCGTCGCCACCGCGATTGGATGCGTAATGTAGGGCTCGCCGCTCTTTCGAAACTGCGGGCGATGCCAATATTCGGCGGTCTCATACGCGCGGTACACGAGAGAGAGATCGGCATCGGGGTGGAGCTCCCGAATCGCATCGACGAGCGGCACGAGAAAAGGATCGTCTTTCGTTCCCCATACGCTGCGCGGGCGAGAGTCTTCACGGTCCTTATCCATGCCGTTCACCGCCTTCATCGTTGTGGAATTATCCCAGTCTAGACCGTTTTTTCTCGCGGTCTCCACCGGACATGGATGGCTTAGTTCTGAACGCTCCACACCGTGTGAAGGGGAACGTCGCCGAGCTTTTCTCGACCACCGAGGCCGAGAAGTTCAATGAGGAAGCTCGCCGCGACAACTTCCGCGCCGAGGGACTCAACAAGCTGAATCGTGGCTGCTGCGGTCCCGCCGGTCGCGAGGAGGTCATCGAGAACGAGCACGCGTGCCCCCTTAGGCACCGCGTTCTCGGCAATTTCGATCGTCGCAGTGCCGTACTCAAGCTCGTAAGTGAGCGACGTGGGCTTGCCGGGAAGCTTGCCCGCCTTACGCACGGGCACGAAACCGCGATCCATTTCGTACGCGAGCGGTGCGCCGAAAACAAAGCCGCGAGCTTCGGTTCCCACGATCAGATCAACCTCGTCGGGAACGGTGTTCGCCCAGTACTTGATGACGGTTTTCATTGCTTTCGGGTCGCGCAGGAGCGGCGTGATGTCTCGAAACAGCACGCCGGGTTGCGGGAAGTCCTGGTAGAGCCCGATATGGGTGCGCTCAATTTCCGCGATTTCAGGGGGAATAGGCGTGGTGTTCATGCCGTGGCAACGTCCTTTTCGTGTTTGCGCTCAACGCGCGCAGTGTGGTCCTTGATAGCTTTTTCGCCCTTGCGCAGGTCCACGAGGAAACTCGGCGCGAGGAAGATGGAGGAATAGGTGCCGGCAATGATGCCCACGAAGAGCGCGAGCGAAATGTCCTTGAGTGTGCCGGCTCCCAGAATAAAGGCGCCGATGATGAGGATCGACCCAACGGGGAGGAGCGCCACAACCGAAGTGTTGATCGAGCGCACAAGCGTTTGGTTCGTGGCGCGGTTGACGAGTGACGCGAAAGTCGAATCCATTTTCTCGAGGAACCCCTCGGTGTTTTCGCGCACCTTATCGAAAACCACGACCGTGTCGTAGAGCGAATAGCCAAGCACCGTGAGGAAGCCAATCACCGTCGCGGGTGTCACCTCGAAACCGATCGCACCGTAGGCCACAACCGTGAAAAGCAAATCGTGAGTAAGAGCCGCCATCGCGGCGATTGACGATTTCACGTTGCGGAAGTAGAGCGCCATGACGATGGTCACGAGGAGCATAAAGATGACGATGCCTTGGATGGCCTTAGCGGTGACATCGCCGCCCCAGTTTGGCCCTACGAACGAGCTCGAGACGTCCTCCGGAGGGACGCTATAGGCTTTCGCGAGGTCCGCGCTAAGGGCCTTGGTGGCGTCGGTGGAGAGCTCCTCGGTTTGCACGCGAAGGATGTTGCCGCCAACTTGCGAAATGCGCGGTTCATTTGTGGGAACGTGTTCGCGCACGACGTCGCGTGCGAGCGCCTGGTCCGGGTTTTGCACGTGCGAAATCTGGAATTCGCTTCCACCCGTAAATTCGATTCCCCAGTTGACGCCTCGCACTCCTGTGATCGCCGCGAGGGCCACGAGAATGAGCGCGGAGCCGATGTACCACCACTTGCGGCGGGGCACGATGGGAAGCGTGCGTTTACCGGAGTGAAGGTCATTACCGAACGTGGAAAAGCGCGACATCAGCGGTCCTCCTTCGGGGTCGTGTCCTCGGCCGAAGAGGCTTCGGTCGTCGATGCGTGCGAGCCTGAGCTCTCTTCAGCTGCCTCGACAGGCGGGGTGCCCTCCGCGGCTTCACGCGCAAGGCGCGCCTTTCGCTCCGCGAGAGTTTCAGTTCCGACGCTTGCCGAGCCCTTACCGCTCCCCTTCTTCTTGCGGCTCTTCCCGCGCTCGTCTGGGCTGCGGAAGCGCGCACGTCCCGCGTACGCAGGAACGTTACGCCCAAGCAAGGCCGGGTCGAGGCCCGAAGCCGGATGCCCCTTGCCGAAGAAGTTTGTGCGGCCAAGGCTTTGAAGAAGCGGATGCGTGAAGAGGAAGACCACGAGAAGGTCGAGGATGGTCGTGAGACCCAGCGTGAACGCGAATCCTCGCACGCTACCCGCGCTCACGAGGTAGAGCACGACTGCTGCGATGACGTTGACGGCATCGGAGGCGAGAATGGTGCGCTTTGCGCGGTTCCATCCGTGGTCAATTGCCGCGACGATGCCACGGCCATCACGTATCTCGTCGCGCACACGTTCGAAATAGACGATAAACGAATCCGCGGTAAAGGCGATCGACACGATGAGGCCGGCAACACCGGCAAGCGAAAGACGGTAGCCAATTTCCGGCATGTTCGACATGAGCGTGATGACGAGGTACGCAAGTACACCCATGATGGCGAGTGACGCTGTCGTGACGATCGAGAGCACTCGGTACTGGAAGGCTGCGTAAATGACAACGAGTACAAGACCAATAAGACCCGCGATGAGGCCAGACGTCAATTGATCGGAACCTAGGGTCGCAGAAATCTGCTGTTCCGACTGCACAGTGAACTCGAGCGGGAGCGCCCCGAACTTCAGCTGACTGGCAAGTTCCTTCGCCTGATCCGCCGTGAAATTGCCGGTGATAGTCGACTGGGTCGTCGTCACTGCTTGCACCTGTGGAGCGGAGATCACCACTGAATCGAGGACGATCGCGAACTGCTTGGTCGCGCCCTGACCGCTGTAAAGAGCGGAACTCATTTCGCCAAAGGCTTTGCCGGCTTCGTCGTTGAATGTCAGATTGACGGCATAGTAGCCCGTGGCTTGACCGGTTTGGTTTTTGTCCGCACCGGCGTTCGCGTCCTTAATCGCCTCGCCCGAGACGACAACGGGGCCGAGGATGAGCTTAGAGGTACCTCCCGCGCCGCAAGCGATAACTGCCTCATCATCTCGGTCCGTGATCGAGTGATTGTTGAGCGTGTCGGGATCGGTGCAATCGAGCTTCGCAAACTCTTCTTGATCGACAGTGTTCAACCATGCCTGGTTCCAAGCCTTCTCACCTTTGTAGGTGTTAACGCCTTTACCTGCGGAAGCAGAAGACTCTCCCCCGCCATCCGATGTCTGCGAAACGTCCTGGGCAACGGGACCGAGCGACTCCGCATCGTGTTGCGAAGAACCATCGCTCGCACCACCCGCATCCGAAACCCCCGCATTGGGTTCCACCTGCAGGAGCACGGGCCGAAAACTCATGGTCGCGGTACGGCGGAGGGCATTGCTCGTGGCTTCGTCAATCTTGCCAGGCACGTTCACGACGATGTTGGTGCCGCCCTGGACCGAAATCTCGGTTTCCGCCACTCCCATCGCGTTGATGCGCTGGGAGATGATCTGTCGCGCCTGCTCCATCTGTTCAGGCGTGATGGCCTCGCCCCCGTGGGACTTGGCTTGAAGTATCACCTGAGTGCCACCTTCGAGGTCAAGTGCGAGTTTCGGGGTGGTCTTCCACCCGTTGTTCGCGACGCCGAAGCCGAGGACGCCCCCGAGGACGAGGATCAGGACGGTGAGCGCCGAAAGCGCTATGCGTCGTGCTGGCATGAACGGTCCTTTATGTCACACGAAGGCGACGCGCGTTCTTCGCGCGACGCCTTACTTAGGTCAGTTTTTGTTGTCGTCTGCGAGGAAGTCGGAGCTCTTCTCCGAATCGCTCCGCAGGTCAGCGTCGGACACGGGGGCCTCGCTTTCCACGGAAGCGACGGGCTCTTCAGCAAAGCTCTCGACACGCTCCGCAATAGCATTGCGGTTCCATTTGAGTTGCGATCCGTCCTCAGTCTCGAGGATCACCGTGTCGCCGTCCTCCTCGACGATCATGCCGTAAAAGCCCGAGTGCGTGCGCACCTCATCACCTACGCCCAGGGACTTGACGAGCTCCTGATGCTGCTGAACCCTCTTCCGCTGACTGCGCGACATGAGAAACATGGGCACGGCCATGACGAGGAGGAAAATGAGCATAAGAATCATGGGGTCCACGGGAGATGCCTTCCGTTGAAGTAACGATCTTTTCCACTCTACTCGCGCAATCGGCTTTAGCCCCCATTCAGCTAAAGCGACGGTCCTCACGTCCGGAATCGTCGAAGAGGGTCGCACCCTGCGGGGAGTCCGAGGGCGGTGCCTCGATTCCAAGGTGCTCCCACGCGGCGGGCGTAGCAATGCGGCCCCGGGGCGTACGACCAAGCAGGCCCTCGCGCACGAGAAACGGTTCGACGACAGTTTCTACTGTTTCAGTTTCCTCGCCAACGGCGATCGCAAGGGTCGAGAGCCCCACGGGCCCTCCCGCAAACTTTGTGCACAGCGCCTTAAGCACTGCCCGGTCAAGTCTGTCGAGCCCGCGAGGGTCAACTTCGTACACGGTGAGTGCCTCGAGTGTGGAATCCATGGTGATCGTGCCTCCACCCCGCACCTGCGCGTAGTCCCGCACGCGCCTCAAGAGCCGATTCGCAATACGGGGGGTTCCACGTGATCGCGAGGCGATCTCATGGGCGCTCTTCGGATCGATATCGATTTCAAGCCGTGTCGCGCTCCTCGCAATCACGCGCGCGAGCTCGTCGGCCGTGTAGTAATCGAGATGCCCTGTGAAGCCGAAGCGATCCCGGAGGGGCGATGGCAGCATCCCCGCTCGCGTCGTCGCGCCGACAGCGGTGAAAGGTGGAAGCTCAAGGGGGATGGCCGTGGCACCAACGCCCTTGCCCACGACAACGTCGACGCGAAAGTCCTCCATTGCCATGTAAAGCATTTCTTCGGCGGGCCGCGCGAGCCGGTGGATCTCGTCGATAAAGAGCACCTCTCCCTCTTCGAGAGAGGAAAGAATCGCGGCGAGGTCACCCGCGTGTTGGACGGCCGGCCCGGAAGTGATCTTGAGCGGCGCCCCGAGCTCGTGGGCAATGATCATCGCGAGAGTCGTCTTCCCGAGCCCGGGCGGGCCCGAGAGAAGCATGTGCTCGGGCGGTGTTCCACGCATAGAGGCAGCGTCAAGAACGAGCGAAAGTTGCTCGCGCACTTTCTTTTGCCCCACGAAATCGGCGAGCTCGCGCGGCCGCAACGCTCCTTCGGCAGCGCGATCAAGCGCGCCTGCCTCGGCCCCGACGATCCGCTGGAGTGTCTCGTTCGGCTCGTCTTCCGTGCCGCTCACATTCGAATGCTCGATCATGCACGGCCGCCTAGGTGTCGTAGTGCGAGGCGCAAAAGCACGCCCGAATCGAGGCTCGAGCTCGAGCCTTTCTCTTCCTCTTCGTAACTCACAAGAACCGCTTCTACGGCCTCACGCGCGCCCTTCTCGTGCCAGCCGAGCCCTTGGAGACCCTGCACGACGTCCTTCGCGGCGCGCGTATCGAGAACCGACTCCTGTGAGCTCTCGACCTCCGCAGCCACGGGCTCTTCCCCTGCGGCGGCGTTCGCGGCAAAAGGCGCGACCTTATCCTTCAGTTCAAGAGTCATCCGCTGCGCGCCCTTCTTCCCGATCCCCGGGACCGACGTGAGGGTCTTGAGATCCTCGTCAAGCACGGCGCGCGCGAACCGCGCAGGATCCATCACCGCAAGTACGGCAATGGCGATGCGTGGGCCAATGCCCGAGACCGATTGAATCGTGCGGAAGAGGTCCGTTTCCTCTTTCGTGAGGAAGCCGTAAACGGTCATCGAATCCTCACGCACAACGAGTTCCGTGTGCACGAGAATTTCTTGCCCCGTGCGAACGGCGGTGAGAGTCTGGGGCGACGTGTGAACCAGATAGCCGACACCGCCGACGTCGAGTACAAACGAATCGAGAGCGATGGCGCTCACGGCGCCGCGAAGGGAAGCAATCACGCCCTAGATTTTAGAACACGCGTACGACTACAGACGGGAGGTCGAGTTCTCCTGGGCGCGTCGAGCTTGACGCTCGGCTTCGGCCCACTGGGCTTGGGCGCTTGTGCGCCGGGCACCGTCGGACCCTAACTTGACCGGGCCCGAGCCGCGCCAGAGCTGTGTAATCGCAATGGCCACGGCATCGGCTGCATCCGCAGGTTTCGGAGGCGCGTCCAGGCGCAAAAGTTTCTGCACCATGTTCTGGATTTGAGCCTTATCGGCGCGGCCGTTGCCCGTGATTGCACGCTTGACCTCCGAAGGAGTGTGCATCGCCACCGGAATACCCCGCTCGGCCGCAAGCACAATCGCAAGGCCGGATACCTGTGCGGTCCCCATGACCGTCGAGACATTGTTCTGGGAAAACACACGCTCGATCGCGACCATATCGGGGGCGTATTGCTCGATCACGTGCGTGAGTCCCCGGTAGATCTCGAGGAGGCGCATGTCTACACCTTGATCCTTGAGCGAGGTGATGACGCCAACGCCTTCGAGACGAGCGGAGCGGGCGGGGCCGCCGTCCACGACCCCGAAACCGCACCGCGTGAGACCGGGATCGATACCCAGAACTCGCATAAATCCCCGAAAAGGAGCCTATTCAGCCTCGAGCTGTGCAGCGACGTCCTCAGGAATATCGAGGTTTGAGTAAACGTTCTGAACGTCGTCGCTGTCCTCGAGGGCATCGATGAGACGCAGGACCTTGTGGGCGCCCTCGAGATCGACGGCCGTGCGCATGGTGGGCACGAACGACGCCTCCGCGCTCTCGTAGTCCACTCCGGCATCCTGGAGCGCCTTGCGCACGTTCACGAAGTCGGTGGCCTCCGAAATGATCTCGAAAACCTCGCCCTCGTCGTCAATCTCCTCTGCGCCCGCATCGAGCACGATTTCAAGCAGCTCGTCTTCTGTGTGGCCAGCCTTGGCGACGGTCACGACGCCCTTGCGGTTGAACAGGTACGACACAGAACCAGAATCGGCCATGTTGCCGCCGTTTCGAGTGAAGGCCACGCGGACCTCCGACACTGCACGATTCTTATTGTCGGTAAGGCACTCGACGAGAAGCGCGACTCCCCCGGGTGCATAACCTTCATACATGAGAGTTTCATAGTCGACACCACTGCCGTCGAGGCCACCACCGCGCTTGACAGCGCGATCGATGTTGTCGTTCGGAACCGAGCTCTTCTTCGCTTTCTGGATCGCGTCGTAAAGCGTGGGGTTACCGGCGGGGTCGGGGCCGCCTATGCGCGCCGCAACTTCAATGTTCTTGATGAGCTTCGCAAAGAGCTTAGAACGCTTGGCGTCAATCGCCGCTTTCTTGTGCTTCGTGGTTGCCCATTTAGAGTGACCTGACATCGGTTTCCCTCATTCGTCGTCAATTATCGCTGCACCATTGTACGCGCCGGCGCGACGGGGTTGGTCAGTGCCGCAAGCCCGCGACGTGTTTCGGTGAGTTGCGAAAGCAACAGTGCCTCGGTTTCTTTGATTCTCGAGGACGTGTGTCCCGCGAGTGCGGCTTGCCGCTGAGCTGCAAGTCGTAATGCCAAACGTTGGAACTCCGCCATGGTCCATGCCGCAACCGCGCCGTAGCTCGCGGCCCACGCTTTCGCACGCCGCCGCCCGCGCAGCTTCACAAGCATGTCGACCTCACTGGGCGTAAACCACCCAGCGCGGCCATAATCGGAGAGTCTTCTGCGCAACATTCGCCGTTCGCGCCACCGCAATAGAACCAAGATCAATACGAGGGTGAGGAAAATTGGCACCTCGATCACGGCATACCAAAAAAGGAGCCCTTTAAGGGTGGTCACCCCGCTCAACGCGAGGAGCATTGAGCCGCCGTTCCACAAGGCGTGGAGGCCCATGCCGAGGCTTAGGCCACCGGCGCCGAGGAAGAAATAGAGCGGAAGGCTGCGCCGCTCCGCCGCAATCCCAATACCGAATCCCACAAGTGACGTAAAGCTCGCGTGCGCGAAAGGCGAAAGCAGGCCGCGCATGAAGAATGTTTGCCAAAACACCGTGGAGTTGCCCACGACCTGCGCCTCGGCGAATGAGCGCGCGAAATAGGTGATGTTCTCGGTGAAGGCGAAACCAGCCGCGATGAGCATCGCGTAAATCACGCCGTCGATCGTTCCCGCAATGTAGCGCCGACCAAAGAGGAGGAGCAGCACGAGACCAAAAGCCTTCGTCGTTTCCTCGACCACCGGTGCCTGGAGCGCTACCGAGAGGAACTGCTGCGCGGTCGCATCCTTGGCCTGGAGGGCAATCATGAGCTCAACGGCGAAGCCGAAAATGAACGTCATGGCGATCGACCCAATCGCTCCCCACAAGAAGGCATAGGCCATGGTGAATCGAGGCTGCGGAGTGTTCCGGTCAAGCCACCAGACGGCAAAAAGGACAATGCCGAACGGCACAAGAGCCGCAGTGAGTGAAACGAGGCTCGTCCCGATTCCCTGCGGGAGGATCACGAAGTAGAAGAGGAGAGTCGCGGTAATGGCGAGGCCGATAAAGGCAAGCGAAAAAATTATCCACGTCGCGATCTTGCCGCGAGGTTTCTCCTTCGCGCGTTCGGCAAACGAAGGCATGACATGCGCGATGTTCGCGGGAACCTCGCGTTCAACGTCGTAGCCGTAGCCGAACGATCCGCCTGTACTACTCACGTGCGCTCCTTCGTGCCTTTCTCTGCGGCTGCGGGCCATGCGGCGGCAAACATATCGCGAGTTTGCGAGAGCAAGAAGGGCAGCGCCTTCGTACGCCCCACGACCGGAAGGAAGTTTGCATCGCCAAGCCAGCGCGGCACAACGTGCTGGTGAAGGTGCGCGGCAATGCCAGCGCCCGCGACCTCTCCCTGATTCATGCCGAGATTGAAACCCGCGGGCTTCGATACGGAGCGCACCACACGCATCGCGGTGCGCGTCAGCTCAGCGATCTCCGTGTACTCCTCAACCGTAAGGTCGGTGTAGTCGCTCACGTGGCGATATGGACACACGAGCAGATGCCCAGAGTTGTACGGGAACAGATTGAGGATCACGAAGGCACTCTCACCGCGGTGGACGATCAGCGCGTCCTCATCGGTCTTTTTCGGCCCCGCACAAAATGGGCACTCGTCGGTCGCGTCCGGGGTCGAAGGCTTGCCCTCGCCCTGGATGTACGCCACACGGTGCGGTGTCCACAGCCGCTGGAGCGCATCTGGGGTGCCCGCGAATGCGTGGGCGCACTCGAAAGTCTCCCCGACTTGTCTCTCCTGCTCGGTGCTCATGTCGCTCAGACCTGAGCCTTCGTGCGGATCGACTCGAGAATGCGCTCAACCGCTTCGTCCACGGGGATGCCGTTATCTTGACTGCCGTCCCTCATGCGGAAGCTCACGGCGCCCGCGTCGCGATCCTCGCCGCCCGCGATCAGCATGTAGGGCACCTTTTCCTTGGTGTGGTTGCGGATCTTCTTCTGCATGCGGTCGTCGGAAGAATCGACTTCGACGCGCACGCCTTGGGCGCGCAGCTTCGCGGCGACCTCTTCAAGGTACGGCACAAACTCGCCAGCCACGGGGATCCCGACGACCTGCACGGGGGCAAGCCACACCGGGAACGCACCCGCGTAATGCTCGGTGAGCACGCCAAAGAACCGTTCGATCGAGCCAAAGAGCGCGCGGTGGATCATGACGGGGCGCTGGCGCGAACCGTCTGGCGCCGTGTATTCGAGGTCGAAGCGCTCAGGAAGGTTGAAGTCGAGCTGGATGGTCGACATTTGCCACGTGCGGCCAATCGCGTCCTTTGCCTGGACTGAGATCTTGGGGCCATAGAACGCAGCACCACCCGGGTCGGGAACTAGCTCGAGACCCGAGGCTGTCGCGACCTCTTCAAGCGTGCGAGTCGCTTCCTCCCACACGTCGTCGCTCCCCACGAATTTCTCGGGGTTCTTCGTCGAAAGTTCGAGATAGAAGTCGTCGAGCCCGTAGTCCTTGAGCAGGTCGAGCACGAAGGTGAGAAGCGTTGTGAGCTCCTCACGCATCTGCTCGCGCGTGCAGTAGATGTGAGCGTCGTCCTGGGTGAAACCACGCGCACGAGTGAGACCGTGCACGACGCCGCTCTTCTCGTTGCGATACACGGTGCCGAACTCGAAAAGTCGCAGCGGCAGTTCGCGGTACGAGCGCCCGCGGGCTGCGAACACGAGGTTGTGCATCGGGCAGTTCATGGGCTTGAGGTAGTAATCCTGGCCCTGCTTCGTGACGTTGCCTTCGGCATCGCGCTCTTCGTCGAGGTGCATGGGTGGGTACATGCCCTCGCGGTACCAGTCGAGGTGGCCCGAAGTCTCGAAGAGTTGCCCCTTGGTTGCATGCGGCGTGTACACAAATTCGTAGCCCGCCTCGACGTGGCGCTTGCGCGAGTAGTTTTCCATTTCCATGCGCACCATGGCGCCCTTGGGGTGGAACACCGCGAGGCCCGAGCCGATCTCGTCGGGGAAGCTGAACAGGTCAAGCTCGCTGCCGAGCTTGCGGTGATCGCGCTTTTGCGCTTCCTCGAGGCGGAACTTGTAAGCTTTCAGATCATCCTTTGTCGCCCACGCGGTGCCGTAAATACGCTGGAGCATGGGGTTCTTTTCGCTTCCGCGCCAGTACGCGGCAGCGGAGCGCATGAGCGAGAATCCATTGCCGATGAGACGGGTCGAGGGCAGGTGCGGGCCGCGGCACAGGTCGGTCCACACGACCTCGCCCTTCTTGTTCACGTTGTCGTACATCGTGAGGCCGCCGTCACCCACTTCGACGCTCGCGCCTTCGGCAGCGGTATCGGCATTCGACTTGAGGCCGATGAGTTCGAGCTTGTAGGGCTCATCCTTTTCCTCTTCGCGCGCGTCGGCATCGTCGATGTCGCGGCGCTGGAAGCGCTGGCCTTCCTTGACGATGCGCTGCATATCTTTCTCGATGGCCTTGAGATCTTCCGGCGTGAACGGCTCAGCCACGTCGAAGTCGTAGTAGAAACCGTCGGTAATGAACGGGCCGATGCCGAGCTTCGCGTTCTCATCGCGCCGTTGCACGGCTTGCGCGAGCACGTGCGCGCACGAGTGACGCAGGATGTTGAGGCCGTCTTCACTCGCAATATCGACGCCTTCGACCTCGTCGCCTTCAGCGGGGGCGATGTACAGATCCTTGAGTTCGCCATTAATGCGAAGTGCGACGATCTCGCGGCGACCCTCGTAAAGCGTCTCGCCCGTGGTCCCCTGCTCGATCGTGGTGGGCGAACCATCGAGGACGATGTTGAGCTGGGTCACGGGGTTACTCCTTATAAATCTCGGGTGCGAACCGACCTACGGTGCCGGCTCCAGCGTCTAGTCTAACGAGAACTCGCGCATCGTTGCTGCGCCCGCTCACACCTCTGCTCAGGTGTGAAAAGAGGATCAGCCTCTTGCGAACCACCGCCGAGTGACGAACCATGAAACCATGAGTGCTCAGCATGTCTCAGGTGAATCATCTATCCGTCCCACCAAAATCGCGGTTGTCGGCGCCGGTAGCGTGGGTTCGTCTGTCGCTTACGCCGCTATGCTCCGGGGAAGCGCCCAGACAATTGCGCTCTATGACCTCTCGGGCGAGAAAGCGGGGGCCGAAGCTCTCGATATTGCACACGGCTCGCAGTTCGGTTCGGGCGCTAACGTGATCGGTGGTAGCGATATCTCGTGCATCGCGGGTGCGGACGTCGTTGTTATTACCGCGGGAGCTCGGCAGAAGCCCGGCCAATCTCGCCTCGACCTTGCCGACACCAACGTCAGGATCCTGCGTTCCCTCATGCCTCAGCTGCTTGAACAGGCCCCCGAGGCGATGTTCATGCTCGTCACGAACCCGTGCGACGTGCTCACGGTCGCGGCCCAGCAGGCAACCGGGCTCGATTCGTCTCGAGTTTTCAGCTCGGGTACCGTGCTCGATTCGAGCCGCCTCAAGTTCCTCATAAGCAAGAAGATCGGCGTGAATCCCCGAAGCGTGCACGCGCGCATCATCGGAGAGCACGGCGATAGCGAGTTTGCGGTGTGGTCGAACGCAAACGTGGGCGGGATTCCCCTTCGCGAATGGAGGGGGTCCGACGGTTCCCTCGCCTTTACCGAAGCTGATTTGGACGCGGTGCGCGACGAGGTCGCGAACTCGGCCTACGCCATCATCCAAGGCAAGGGCGCGACGAACCTCGCAATCGGCGTCTCGGCCGCCCGCATTTGCGAGGCGATCCTCAACGACGAAAAGGCCGTTCTCACCGTTTCCACCGTGCTCGATAACTACCTCGGTGTCAGCGGCGTCGCCATGAGCGTGCCGAGCATCGTTGGTCGAGGCGGCGTCGAACGTGTACTTAACATTCCACTCGATGAACGCGAGGCTCAGCAGTTCCGCGCTTCTGCCGGTCAGCTCAGTGCGACCCAGGAGAAGCTGGGCCTCGAGCTCGAGTAGCTCAACAGGGGCGAGCCTCGCCCCGGGTCTCACGCAGGTGCGGCTAAATGTGGCAGTGGCCCAGTGTGAGCCCTCAGGAGGGATCGACGGGAGCGACCCGCAGTAGATTGCCGTCGGGATCTTGAGCGACAAAGGTTCGGCCGAAGATATCGTCGTAAGGCTTGTGCACAATCGTCACACCTTTCTCTTCCCATCTGCGGTAATAGTTTTCGGTACTCTGCGGGGCGTTTTCAACGTTCAAGCAAATCTCACCTCTGTGCCCTTCAGCAGACTCAAGGTTTTCTGCATGCCCCGTCCACAGAGCCAATCCAACCCCAGGCGCAACGTCGAATTCCACGAATCTCGGGCTCGTGAACCGTGGCGCCATCTCAAAGAGATCACTATAGAATTCCGCTGCTCGCGCAATGTCACTTACGTAAACGATGAACAGATTAGGTGCCGGCATGGTGCCTCCTTCTAGAAAATGCGTTGGTAAGGATGACTTTGCATGCGATACGTGACATCTTGTGTCATGTTTTTAAAATGTGAGCATGAAAGCGTCACGACTCCTCTCGATCGCTCTCGTACTTCAGAGCCACGGACGGTTGACAACAAAGGAACTGGCTTCGCGTTTTGAGGTGTCTAGGCGCACCATCCTGCGTGACATCGAGGCCCTATCGTCAGCTGGTCTTCCCGTCTACGCTGAGCGGGGCCGTCATGGAGCAATCGTGTTAGACCAGTCCCTACGGCTCGACCTCACGAAGTTAGAACCGAACGAGCGGCAACTACTCCGGGCCATAGGCCTCGACGCCGATCATCTTTCGCAGATTGGACTCCGCTCCTTAGGGCAACGCACACTCGAAAAGCTCGAGGCGCGATCCCGTCACTCTGAATCCCATGCTCCTGCACTCGACGATGTGATCGTGATTGATCATTCCAGCTGGTTCACCACACCGAAGTCATTTGATCTTTCCGAGCTATTGTCCGCGGTGCGGGGAGGCAAGCGCCTCATCATCAAGTACCGCCATAGCGGAACAGACTCGGCTAGGACCTACACCCTTGATCCATACGGATTGGCCTGCAAGCAGTCTCAGTGGTACTTAGTCGGAGACGTCGAAGGCAAAGCCCGAATGTTCAATACTGCTCGTTTGTTAGAGGTGGACGTTCTCGACTTTCCCGCACAGTTGCGCGAGGGCTGGACTTTGAGTCAAGTGTGGAAAGAACTTGTCCACAGCTTCACCACCCGCCCCGATGTCACCGTAAGAGCTCGGCTACGCTCAAACCGCCTCGATCTTGCATCGCGCATTCTTGGAACCCGGCTGATTTCGGCGACAAAGGGGCACGATGGCTGGAGCACAGTGACGATCTCCTACCCTGACATCGAGTCTGTGCGCCAGCTCTTGCAGTTTGGCGACCACATCGAAGTGCTCCATCCACGTGACGCACGCAACCGCATGCGCGAACTCGCGGCACAGCTCGTTGCCGCTCACGCCTAGGGCTAAAAGTCCAACTAGGAGTTACACAAGCCCGAGTTTTTCGATGGCATCGGCGATGCCGCCTTTGCGCGGGCCACGCATGACAAATGCGGGGTCGGTGATCGCGCGGGAGGCGTCGGACCCTTCAACCGGCACGGGCAGGCCCACGCCTTTGAGCATCCCGACATCGTTCATGCCATCGCCGAATCCCACGGCACGTTCGAGCGGGATTCCTACGTGTTCGAGTACGCGCCTGACGCCGTCGATCTTGTCGATCGCCGCGAGCTGAAGTTCGCCGGAGGTTTCTTTGTCGTCGCCGATCGAGTAGGGCATGTCGCGCACTTCGGGGCCAATCTTGCGGGCGAGCTCGGTGATGCTCACGGGGATTTGCCACGCGACGACCTTGGCGAACGAGATACCCGCGAGGTCTTCGCGCAAAACGAAGGCATCGAGCAGTTCCGACGCTCCCCCACCGAGAGTCCCCTTCTCTTTTGCGGGCAGTTTCCCTGGCTTTTGGAGGGAACGCGTGAGGCGCTCGCGAATGTACCGTTCAGCATTACTATTTCCGACGGTTGCCTCGGGAGACTCGAGTACAAAGGGGAAGGTGCCCGCTTCCTCGAGAACGCGCAGTGTGCGCTCGGCAAGCTCGTCGGGAAACCGCGCATCCTCGAGGATCGTGTCCCCGATTTTCACGTAGGCCCCCGCGGAGCCGATCACGCCATCGAGTGCGGCCTCAACGTCGTGCGGGATGAGAGAGTGGGGTCGGCCTGTGCAGAGGAAGGCGAGGTGGCCTGCTTCTCGCACCCGCTTCAAGGCATCGACGTGGGCTTTGGGGACGATGCCGTGGTCGGCGAGAGTTCCATCGAAGTCGAGAAAGAGTGCGTGCTGTTCGCTCATGCCACCACCCTCTCACGCGAAAGAGAACTCACGGTGAGAGCAGGAAGGGAACAACAAAAGGCGCCCCTCGGGGCGCCTTCATCAGTGGGCGATACTGGACTCGAACCAGCGACCTCTTCCGTGTCAAGGAAACGCGCTAACCAACTGCGCCAATCGCCCTTATGAGACCGTGCGGTCTTATTGCGTGGTCATGAGCCACACGAGAGGTGGGTACGGGATTCGAACCCGTGTATACGGCTTTGCAGGCCGCTGCCTCGCCTCTCGGCCAACCCACCACGTGGAAACCTGAGATTCCAGAGCGGATGACGGGACTCGAACCCGCGACCCTCACCTTGGCAAGGTGATGCTCTACCAACTGAGCCACATCCGCATTTTTGGCCGATCGCTCGGACCAACGAGTAGATACTTTACGTCAGGAAGTCACGCCGCGCAAAGCGAATGGTGCGCTTTTGACCCAGATCACCTCTATGGGGCCGAATCGAAACACTCCTGGCAGCGGAGGCCATCGGCGGGCAATTTTCACTGAAGCTGCGCTTGGAGGGCGAGGCTTCACTTAGTGCGGGCTCAGCTCCGCTTGCGAGGCTCACCACAAATAGCATCCGCGAGGGCCATAGGAGTTTCGGGCCGGGCTGCAGTGGTGTAGTGTTGTCTAGTCGCTGAGAGCGAAGGAGAACTTTTCCCAACCTCTCATGCGGGCGATTGGCGTAGTGGTAGCGCGCTTCCTTCACACGGAAGAGGTCACTGGTTCGATCCCAGTATCGCCCACGCGGATGTGGCTCAGTTGGTAGAGCATCACCTTGCCAAGGTGAGGGTCGCGGGTTCGAGTCCCGTCATCCGCTCCGA